>NZ_JBVIFR010000014.1:0-214446 GCF_055571235.1 Streptomyces sp. NPDC030991 | reverse complement strand
CGTCGGTGAGTTCATGTCGTCGCACCATACGAAGCCACTTCCCACCCGACCAAAAGATCCACCCAGCACACCAAGAGCCATCAGAAACGGCCTAGTGCCGATATGGGTGCGCGGGTCTGCTTTCGCGTCACGTGCGGCTCGTACGTCGGTGTGGGCGCGAGGCGCCGAAGGAGGTAGCGTGCGTAGCGCGCCCGCGGCGGTTGTTATCGGCCGCGCGCCTCTCGGCCATCCCGCAGAATGGATGACGTAGGTGCGCCCGGAACGTCGGGTGCGGACGTCGACGCGGCCCTCCGGTCCGCTCCGTCCGCGCTCCCGCACACAGGATGGCGCACTCGAGAGACGGCGTAGGAGAGAAGCGATACCTGTGAGCGCAGCGACAACGCGAAGCCGCACCCCCGACCGCCTGTGCGCCGAGGCGGTCGACCTCGCCCGGACAGCGGCCGAGGAGGCCGCCGCGCCCGGTGTGGTCGGCGAGCACGTCGAGATCGTCGTCGAGGGTGACCGTGTCGTCACCCACCTTTTCGAGTGCAAGGAGTTCGGCTACCGCGGATGGCGCTGGGCCGTGACCGTGGCCCGGGCCTCGCGGGCCAAGCACGTCACGCTCGACGAGACGGTGCTGCTGCCAGGACCCGACTCCCTCCTCGCCCCCGAATGGGTGCCGTGGAGCGAGCGGCTGCGCCCCGGCGACATGGGCCCGGGCGATCTGCTGCCCACCGAGGCCGACGATCTGCGGCTGGAGCCGGGCTACTCCGGCGAGGACGCGCCACCGCCGAACGCGCTCTACTCCGACGAGCTGGCCGAGCTGGTCGAGGCCGAGGACGTCGAGGTGACCGCGGGGCCGGTGTCGGAGCTGCCCGTCGTCCCGACCCGCGGCTCGATCGCCGCGGTGGCGGAGGAGCTGGGCATGCGCCGGGCGCGGGTTCTCTCGCGCTACGGCCTGCACATCGCGGCCGACCGCTGGGAGGAGTCGTTCGGCGCGAAGACCCCGATGGCGCAGGCCGCCCCGGCGACGTGTGTCTCGTGCGGGTTCCTCGCCCCGATCGGCGGTTCGCTCGGCCAGGCGTTCGGGGCCTGCGCGAACGAGTTCTCGCCGGCCGACGGGCATGTGGTCTCCCTGGCGTACGGGTGCGGCGGGCACTCGGAGGCCGCGGTCATGCCGAAGGCGCCGCGACCCGCTCCGCCGGTGATCGACGAGACGCGCGTCGACGCGTTCCCGCTCCGCCCGGAGGCGGACGCGGGGTCGGTCGGTGCGGCCCCGACCGACGGCGCGGAGGATCTGGGCCACTCGTAGCCCGGCCGTCGTGTACCGGGTGCGGCCCGGTGGGGGCAGATCGCGCCCACGCGGCGGAGCCGCATGAGGGCGCGCGCAGTGCGCCTTTCAGGGGCGCGGGGAACTGCGCGACCAGCCCCGTCGAAACCCGCACCCGGCGATGCGCCGGACCAGCCCCCACCGGGCCGCACCCGGCGACGCGCCGGATCAGCCCCCACCGGGCCGCACCCGGCGACGCGCCGGATCAGCCCCCACCGGGCCGCACCCGGCGACGCGCCGGACGGGCCCCCGCGAGCGCCGCGATACCGTTCGGGCCGATCGATCAGCCGCCCCCCAGAGGAGACACCCGTGAGCGTCAGCAAGATCGCGTGGCCGGCACCGGAGGGCATCGACCCGTTCGGCACCGCCAGATTGCGGCGCGGGGTGCTGGACGCCTGGACCGGGAGCGCGGCGCGGTTCCGGGAGGACGCCAACGCCGAGGAGGACCTCGCGCTCGGCGGCTACCGGGACAGGCTCGTTATCGAGCTGGCGCAGAACGCCGCCGACGCCGCCGCCCGCGCTGGCGTCGAGGGACGGCTCGCGCTCACCCTGCGCGGCGGGGTCCTGGCGGCCGCGAACACGGGGGCGCCGCTGGACGCCGCCGGGGTCGAGTCGCTGTCCACGCTGCGGGCGTCCGCGAAGCGGGACTCTGCCGAAGAGGCTGCGGGGACTGCCGGGGCTGTGGGCGCCGTGGGCCGGTTCGGTGTCGGGTTCGCCGCCGTGCTCGCCGTCAGCGACGAGCCGGCCGTCGTCGGGCGTACCGGGGGAGTGCGGTGGTCCCTCGGGGAGGCGCGCGTCGCCGCCGCCGACGCCGCCCGGCACAGCCCCGCGCTCGGTGACGAACTGCGCCGCAGGGACGGCCACGTCCCGCTGCTGCGCCTGCCGTTCGCCGCCGAGGGACAGGCCCCCGAGTCGTACGACACCGTCGTGATCATGCCGCTGCGCGACGAGGCGGCGGAGGCGCTCGCGGCCCGGCTGCTCGACGACGTGGACGACACGCTGCTGCTCGCCCTGCCCGGCCTCGCGGAGGTCAGCGTCACCACGGACGCGGGGACGCGCCTGCTGCGCCGCCGCACCGTGGACACGTACACGGTGATCTCCGACGACGCCCGTGACCCCGCCGACCTGCGCTGGCGCACCGTCACCCGGTCCGGCGCCCTCACCCCCGACCTCCTCGCCGACCGGCCCGTCGAGGAGCGGCTGCGCCCCCACTGGTCCGTCACCTGGGCCGTGCCCGTCGACGACGAGGGCGCCCCGCGACGGCCCCGCAGCGCGCCCGTGCTCTACGCCCCCACCCCGAGCGACGAGGCCCTCGGCGTGCCCGCGCTGCTCATCGGCTCGTTCCCGCTCGACACCGCGCGGCGGCACGTCGCGCCGGGGCCGCTCACCGGGTTCCTCACCGAGCGGGCCGCCGACGCGTACGCCGAACTCCTCGGCGACTGGCGGCCCGTGGGGACCGGCATCCTCGACCTCGTGCCCGGGCCGCTCGGCAAGAGCGAGCTGGACGGTGTGCTGCGGGCCGCGATCCTGCAACGCCTGCCCCGCACCGCGTTCCTGCCGCCCGCGCTCGAACCCGCCGCCGCCGACGGCGGTGACGAGGACGACGAGCGGCCCGTCGCCCTCAGGCCACGCGACGCCGAGGTCGTCGAGGGGGTCGGCGCCGACACCGTGCGCGTCCTCGCCGAGGTGCTGCCCAGCCTGCTGCCCGCCGGGCTCGAACGCCGCGCGGAGCTGCGCACGGTGGGCGTCGCGCGGGTCCCGCTGACCGAGGCGATCGACCGGCTGGCCGGCTTGGAGAAGGACCCCGGCTGGTGGCGGCGGCTCTACGACTCGCTGGCCGGGGTCGACCCCGACCGGCTCACCGGGCTCCCCGTGCCGCTCGCCGGCGGCCGGACCGTCATCGGGCCGCGCCAGGTGCTGCTGCCCACCGGCGAGGCGTCGGCGGTGCCCGGCGACGCCCTCGCCCGGCTCGGCCTCAAGGTCGCCCACCCCGACGCCGTCCACCCCCTCCTGGAGAAGCTGGGCGCGCTGCCCGCCACGCCCCGCGCCGTCCTGCTCACCCCGCAGCTGCGGGCCGCCGTCGCCGCGTCCCTGGACGACGAGCCCGCCTGGGACGACGAAGGCACCCTGAGCGTCGACGAACTCGCCGACGTCGTCCTCACCCTGGTGCGCGACGCCCACCTCGGCCCCGGCGACGAACCGTGGCTCGGCGCCCTCGCGCTGCCCGACGAGAACGGCGAACTCGCGCCCGCCGCCGAACTCCTGCTGCCGAACGGCCCGCTCGCCTCCGTCGTCCGCGAGGGCGAACTCCCCTACGTCGACGAGGAGCTGGCCGGGCGGTGGGGTGAACAGCCGCTCGCCGCCTGCGGGGTGCTCGCCACCTTCGCCCTGGTCCGCGCCACCGATGTGGTCCTCGACCCCGATGAACTCGACCCGCGCGACAGCGACTTCCCCGAGCCCGACGACCCCGGCCTGCTCGACGCCGTCGACGTGTGGTGCGAGGACGTCCTCGACCAGCTGCCCGACACGCCCGTGCCGCCCGTCGCCACCGAACTGGTCGCCGTCCGCGACCTCGACCTGGTCGACGAGGACCGCTGGCCGCAGGCGCTCGCCCTGCTGTCACGGCCGCCGCTGCGCGACGCCCTCACCCAGCCCGTCCGGGTCCTGCTGCCCGACGGCACCCACGAACTCGTCCGCCCGTACACGGCCTGGTGGCTGCGCGGCAATCCGGTCCTGGACGGCCGCCGCCCCGCCGGACTGCGCGCCGAGGGCACGGACCCGCTCCTCGTCGGCCTGTACGAGTCCGCCGACGCCGGCGGCTTCGACGACGAGCAGGTGCTGCGCTCCCTGGGGGTACGCACCTCCGTCGCCGCGCTGCTCGACGAGCCCGGCGGCGCCGCCGAACTCCTCGACCGCCTCGCCGACCCGGACCGTGAGGTGACCCAGGCCCAACTCCACGCCATCTACGGCGCCCTGGCCGGGCTCGACCCCGAACAGGTCACACTGCCGGACGAGGTGCGCGCGGTGCGGGACGGCGCCGTGGTCGTCGTGGACGCCCGGGACGCGTACGTCGCCGACGCCCCCGACCTGCTCCCGCTCGCCGCCGGACGGGCGCTGCTGCCGGTCGCCCCGGCCGGGGCCGCGGACCTCGCCGAGCTCTTCCAGGTGCACCGCCTGAGCGCCGTCGTCGACGCCGAGGTGACGGGCGACGGGATCACGCACCCGGTGCCCGACCCCGTGCGCACCCTCCTCGGGCCCGCGACCCCGGACTCGTACGTCGAGCACGAGGAGCTGTACGCCGCCGGGACCGAGGTCGACTGGCGCCGCGCCCCCGACGGCACCGTGCACGCGGCGACCCTGGAGGGCGTCGCCGCCGGGCTCGCGTGGGCGGCGGGGCAGTGGCCGCGGCGGTTCGAGGTGGCGGCCCTCCTGGAGGACCCGTCCCGCACGGCGGAGCTGGCGCGGGACCGCTGGTTCGACTAGGGCGTGTTTCGAAAGTCTCGCCTGCCCCGGGAGCAGCGACGTCAGACGGCGAAGCGGCGGCCGATCCACCTCCACAGGAGTTCCAGGACGACCGCCGCGACCGCCGCGACCCCCACCGCCGTCCACGGCATGGTGGAGCCCACCAGTTTCAGCGCGAAGAAGTCCTGGAGCCACGGCACCACCAGGACCAGCAGGAACCCGAGCCCCATCGCCACCACCAGACACACCCGCCACCAGGTGTACGGGCGGGCGATGATGGCGAGTACCCACATCGAGATCAGGAACAGGGTCAGCGTCGCCGAACTGGTCTCCGCGTCCAGCGCCCCCGAGCCCCGGTAGAAGTGCCGGGCGATCATGTACATCGCGAAGGTGGCGAGCCCCGCGACGGCCCCGCCCGGGATCGCGTACCGCATGACCCGTCTCACGAAGTGCGGCTCGGCGCGTTCCTTGTTCGGCGCGAGGGCCAGGAAGAACGCGGGGACGCCGATCGTCAGCGTCGACAGCAGCGTCAAGTGCCGCGGCAGGAACGGGTACTCGACCTGGCAGCAGACCACGAGCAGCGCCAGGATCACCGAGTAGACGGTCTTGACCAGGAACAGCGTCGCCACGCGGGTGATGTTGCCGATGACGCGCCGGCCCTCGGCGACGACCGAGGGCAGGGTCGCGAAGCTGTTGTCGAGCAGCACGATCTGGGCGACGGCCCGGGTCGCCTCCGAGCCCGAGCCCATCGAGACACCGATGTCGGCGTCCTTGAGGGCGAGCACGTCGTTGACGCCGTCGCCGGTCATCGCGACGGTGTGCCCGTGGGACTGGAGCGCACCCACCATGTCCCGCTTCTGCTGCGGGGTGACCCGGCCGAAGACCGTGCCCGCGTCCAGCGCGTCGGCCATCTCCGACCGGTCCTCGGGCAGCGTCCGGGCGTCGACGGTGTGCTCCGCGCCGCTCAGGCCGAGCTTGGCGGCGACCGCGCCGACGGAGACGGCGTTGTCGCCGGAGACGACCTTGGCGCTGACGTCCTGCTCGGCGAAGTAACGCAGCGTGTCGGCCGCGTCGGGGCGCAGCCGCTGCTCCAGGACGACGAGGGCGGCCGGCTCGGCGCCCTCCTTCACGCGCGGGTCGTCCAGGTCCTTGTCGACGCGGGCGAGGAGCAGCACGCGCAGGCCCCGCTGGTTGAGCTCCTCGGTCTCGGCGAGGGCCGGGTCGCCGTCGGGCAGCAGCACGTCGGGGGCGCCGAGCAGCCAGGCGCTGCTGGTCCCGTCGCCCTCCGCGAAGGCGGCGCCGCTGTACTTGCGGGCGGAGGAGAAGGGCAGCGCCTGGGTGCAGCGCCACTGCCCGCTGTCCGGGTAGGCGTCGATGACGGCTTGGAGCGAGGCGTTGGGGCGCGGGTCGGATCCGCCGAGCGCGCCGAGGACCTGGTGGACGTACTCCTCGTCGGCGCCGCCGAGCGTGCGCAGCCCGGCGATGTCCATACCGCCCTCGGTGAGCGTGCCCGTCTTGTCGAGGCAGACCGTGTCGACGCGGGCCAGCCCCTCGATGGCGGGCAGTTCCTGCACGAGGCACTGCTTGCGGCCGAGGCGGATGACGCCGATGGCGAAGGCGACGGAGGTGAGCAGGACGAGGCCCTCGGGGACCATCGGTACGATGCCGCCGACGGTGCGGGCGATGGAGTCCTTGAACCCGTGTTCCTTGACGACGAGCTGGCTGATGACCAGGCCGATCGCGGTCGGGATCATCATCCACTGCACGTACTTGAGGATGGTGGAGATGCCGGAGCGCAGCTCGGAGTGGACGAGGGTGAACCGGCTGGCCTCTTCGGCGAGTTGCGCGGCGTACGCCTCGCGCCCGACCTTCGTCGCGGTGAACGCGCCGCCGCCCGCGACCACGAACGAGCCCGACATGACCGGGTCGCCGGGGCGTTTCACGACCGGGTCGGCCTCACCGGTCAGCAGCGATTCGTCGATCTCCAGGCCGTCGGCCTCGGCGCAGGTGCCGTCGACGACGACGCGGTCGCCGGGGCCGACCTCGATCAGGTCGCCGAGCACGATGTCGGAGGTGGCGACCTCGGTGGCGGCCCCGTCGCGGCGTACCGTCGGCCGGACCTCGCCGACCACGGCGAGCGCGTCCAGGGTCTGCTTGGCGCGCCATTCCTGGATGATGCCGATGCCGGTGTTGGCGAGGATCACGAAGCCGAAGAGGCTGTCCTGGATCGGCGCGACGCAGAGCATGATCACCCAGAGCACGCCGATGATCGCGTTGAACCGGGTGAAGACGTTCGCGCGGACGATCTCGGTGAGCGAGCGCGAGCTGCGCACGGGTACGTCGTTGACCTCGCCGCGGGCGACGCGCTCCGCGACCTCGGCGCCGGTGAGCCCCCTCGCCCGCTCCGGAACGGGCACCGGGTGCACCGGATCCAGTTCGGCACCCGCGTCGATGTGCGTCATGGAACCGACACTAAGGGCGATACCGGCGTGCGGCGCCCCGGAAATCCCCTCGGGAGCCCCGGAGAAGCCCCCCCAGGAGGAGGCCGCGGATCCCCTAGGAGGAGTCCGTCCGGCCCTGGAAGGCGCCCGCCGGGTCCGCTAGGAGGGGTCCGCCGCGGCGGAACGTTTGATCGCGGCGTCGCGCCCCCGGACGTACCAGATGCCGATGAGGCCCAGTCCGGCCCCGGCCAGGCACGTCCACACCCACCAGGTCCGGTCGTGGTCGGCGAACCAGCCGTAGAACGGCAGCTGGACGAGGAAGAGGACGAACCACAGGATCGTTCCGCCGGTGATGGTGGCGACCACGGGACCCTCCAGGGGTTCGGGTGCCTCGTGCTTCGGGAATCCCGTGGAAGACGCAGCCATGTGCACAGTTTACGAGTGCGCGGATCCGGGGCCCGCCGGAACCCGCCCGGCCCCCTCCTCACCCAAGTGCCGCAAGGGTCTACGCGCGGAGATAGCGATTTCGGCCTCATATGTTCATACTGAAACGGCCTGAGTCTGGCCACTTCTGTTCGTACGAAATGCCAACGGAAACATCGGGGAAACCGGTTCGTGATCACACGAGGCCCAGACTCGATCGCGTTCCCGTCCGCAGAACCACCGCTCCGAATCCGCTGAGGTCACCCATGTCCACTTCGGCCACCGCCCCGGTCGATGCCAACGAACAGCCGCCGTCGGCGCCGAAGAACGGCTTCGACCGTTACTTCAAGATCTCCGAGCGCGGCTCGACGGTCGGCCGTGAGGTGCGAGGCGGCTTCGCCACGTTCTTCGCGATGGCCTACATCATCGTGCTGAACCCGATCATCCTCGGCAGCGCGAAGGACATGTACGGGCATCAGCTCGACAACGGCCAGCTGGTCACCGCGACCGCGCTGACCGCCGCGTTCACCACGCTGCTCATGGGCGTCATCGGCAACGTCCCGATCGCGCTCGCAGCCGGCCTCGGGGTCAACACGGTCGTCGCCCTCCAGCTCGCGCCGCGCATGTCGTGGCCGGACGCGATGGGCATGGTCGTCCTCGCGGGCTTCGTGGTGATGCTCCTCGTCGCCACCGGTCTGCGCGAGCGCGTCATGAACGCCGTGCCGCTCGGCCTGCGCAAGGGCATCGCGATCGGCATCGGCCTCTTCATCATGCTGATCGGCCTCGTCGACTCCGGCTTCGTCTCCCGGATGCCGGACGTCGCGCAGACCACCGTGCCGCTCCAGCTCGGCGCCGACGGCCACCTCAACGGCTGGCCCGTGCTGATCTTCGTCCTCGGTGTGCTGCTGACGCTGGCGCTCCTCGTGCGCAAGGTGCCGGGCGCCATCCTCATCTCCATCGTCGTGATGACCGTCCTCGCGGTGATCGTGGAGGCCGTCACCAAGGTGGGCTCGTGGGGTCTGACCTCCCCGAAGTGGCCCGGCAACCCGGTCTCCACCCCGGACTTCGGGCTCGTCGGCGACGTCAGCCTGTTCGGCGGCTTCCACAAGGTCGGCGTGCTGACCGGCATCCTCTTCGTCTTCACCGTGCTGCTGTCGTGCTTCTTCGACGCGATGGGCACGATCATGGGCATCAGCGACGAGGCGCACCTGACCGACGAGCGCGGTCAGATGCCCGGCATGAACAAGGTCCTCTTCATCGACGGCATCGCCGTCGCCGCCGGCGGCGCCTCCTCGGCCTCCGCCACCACCTGCTTCGTGGAGTCCACGGCCGGCGTCGGCGAGGGCGCCCGCACGGGCTTCGCCAACGTCATCACCGGCGGCCTCTTCGCGGTCGCGCTGTTCCTCACGCCGATCGCCACGATGGTCCCCTCCCAGGCGGCCACCCCGGCGCTGCTCGCGGTCGGCTTCCTGATCCTGTCCGGCGGCATCCGCGCCATCGACTGGAGCGACTACACGATCGCGATCCCGGCGTTCGTGACGATGCTGATGATGCCGTTCACGTACTCGATCACCAACGGCATCGGCATGGGCTTCATCACCTTCACCGTGCTGCGCGTCGTGGCCGGCCGGGCCAAGGAGGTGCCGGTCGCGATGTACGCGGTCGCGGCGGTCTTCGCCTTCTACTACCTCATGCCGGCTCTCGGTCTGACGTGATCCGGCTCCACGGGGCGGTCCTGAGGGTTCAGACCGCCCCGTAGAACCTCTCCGTCTCCTCGACGGATGTCTTGAACCGTTCGTCGAAGTCGTCTCGAACGAGCGTCCGGGCCACATAGTCCTGGACGCTCATTCCCCTTTTCGCGGCATGCCCCTTGAGCCGGTCGAGCAGCTCACCGTCTATCCGCAGGCTGAGCACTGTCGATCCCATGCGGATAGGGTCGCGGCCACGCCGCGCCCGGCGCGTCACTTTCTTGAGCCGACTCACTCGTACGAGTGACGAAGAGGTTCGGTGGCGCGAATCACGGGCACCGTGCGCCCGCCCGGTAGTAGTTAGACACAGTAATGAGTTACGCTAACGAACATGCCGGACCTCTCCCATGGCGATGACGTAGCCGCCGTGAACTCTCTGCGCTCCGCCGTGATGCGCCTGTCGCGTCGACTCAAGCACCAGCGGGTCGACGAATCGCTGAGCCCCACCGAGATGTCGGTGCTCGGCACCCTGGCCGGATGTGGCTCGGCGACCCCGGGCGAGCTGGCCCGCAAGGAGCATGTGCAGCCGCCGTCGATGACCCGCATCGTCGCCCTCCTGGAAGCCAAGGGACTGGTCGGCCTCGAACCTCACCCCGAGGACCGCCGGCAGAAGGTCGTCACGTCGACCGAGCGGGCCGAGGCCATGCTCGCCGAGTCCCGCCGCAAGCGGAACGCGTGGCTGGCCGAGCTCACCGCCGGACTCGACGAGGACGACTGGGCCAAGCTGCGCGCGGCCGCCCCCGTCCTGGAGAAGCTGGCGCACCTCTGACCGAGCACCGAGCACCGAGCACGACGACCGCCGAGGAGGCGAACCTACTTTGAGTACGGGATCCGGAGCAGACTCCGCCCCCGCACCAACCGCCCACGACTCCAGCCCGTCACCCAGCCGCCGCCCCTGGCGGGGCCTGCTGCGCAGGCGCCGTAAGGACGGTCCCGGCAAGACCTCGATGTTCGCGAGCCTGAAGGTACGCAACTACCGCCTCTTCGCGACCGGGGCAGTCGTCTCCAACACCGGCACCTGGATGGCCCGCATCACCCAGGACTGGCTGGTCCTGTCCATCACGGGCTCCTCCACCGCCGTCGGTGTCACCACGGCGATGCAGTTCCTGCCGATGCTGCTCTTCGGTCTCTACGGCGGCGTCATCGCCGACCGCTTCGCCAAGCGCAGCCTGCTCTTCTGCACGCAGGGCGCGATGAGCCTCTCCGGTCTGTTCCTGGCCGCGCTCACGCTCTCCGGCAACGTGCAGGTGTGGCACGTCTACGTAGCCGCGTTCTTCACCGGCCTGGTCACCGTCGTCGACAACCCGACGCGGCAGTCCTTCGTCTCCGAGATGGTCGGCCCGGACCAGGTCCGCAACGCCGTCTCCCTGAACTCCGCGAACTTCCAGTCCGCCCGGCTCATCGGCCCCGCCGTCGCCTCCGCGCTGACCGCGGCCGTCGGCCCCGGCTGGGCGTTCCTCGCCAACGGCCTCTCCTTCCTCGCGCCGCTCACCGGCCTGATGCTGATGCGCACCCGCGAGCTGCACGAGATCAAGCGGGCCCCGCGCGGCAAGGGCCAGCTCCGGGAGGGGCTGCGGTACGTGTCGCTCCACCCCGAACTGATCTGGCCGATCGTGCTCGTCGGTTTCGTCGGCACCTTCGGCTTCAACTTCCCGATCTGGCTGAGCGCGTACGCCGATGACGTGTTCCACGGCGGGGTCGGCCAGTACGGCCTGTTCAACACGCTCATGGCGATCGGTTCGCTGGCCGGCGCGCTGCTCGCGGCCCGCCGTCGCTCGACCCGCCTGCGGGTCCTGGCCGGCGCGGCGATCGGCTTCGGCGTCCTGGAGATCCTGGCCGCGTGGGCGCCGGGTGTCTGGGCGTTCGCGCCGCTGATCGTGCTCCTCGGCATCCTCGGCCTGACGGTCAACGTGACGGCCAACTCCACGGTCCAGATGGGTACGGACCCGGAGATGCGCGGCCGCGTCATGTCCCTGTTCATGATGGTCTTCACCGGCGGTACGCCGCTGGGCGGCCCGCTCTTCGGCTGGCTGGCCGACCAGTACGGGGTGCGCGTCAGCTTCATGCTGGGCGGGGTGATCTGCGCCGCGGCGGCGGCCGGCGTCGGCCTGATGCTGGCCCGCGCGGCGAACCTGCGCCTCAAGGTCGACCTGCGGCGCGGCGAGCGCCACCTCCAGTTCGTGCCGCGCGACCCGCAGCGGCTCGCCGCGGTGGCCTGAGCACGGTCTCGCCCGAGCACGGGCTCCTCGAAAGGGCCGGACGGTTCTCCGTCCGGCCCTTCTCTCGCAGGCCGGCCCGCCGAGGTGGCGCCCGTCGTACGAGAAGGTCGCCGCCCGGATGCCGGTGGGCGCGCGTTAGGCTCGGAGTGTGGACCCGAAGACGCGGAACCTGATCATGGCCGGGGTGCTTGTGCTGATGTTCGTCGTGGTGGCCGTGGCGGCGGCCGTCGGCTCGTAGGCCGCACCCGCCGCCACGCACGCGCGTCCGGCGCGCTCTACCAGGCGAACGCCTCCGGCGAAGGACCCGGACCCGGGAAGATCGCGTCCAGCTCCGTCAGGACCTCCTCGCCGAGTTCGAGGTCGACCGCGCGCAGCGCCGAGTCCAGCTGCTCCTGGGTGCGCGGGCCGACGATCGGGCCGGTGATCCCGGGCCGGGTCAGCAGCCACGCCAGGGCCGCCTCGCCGGGCTCGATGCCGTGCTTGTCGAGCAGGTCCTCGTAGCGCTGGACCTGCTCGCGCACCGCTGTGTTCTCCAGCGAGCTCGCGCTGCGCCCGCCCTTGCGCCGCTTGCCCTCGCTCTCCTTCTTGAGCACGCCGCCGAGCAGGCCGCCGTGGAGCGGGGACCACGGGATGACGCCGACGCCGTACTCCTGGGCGGCCGGAATGACCTCCATCTCGGCGCGCCGCTCGGCCAGGTTGTAGAGGCACTGCTCGCTGACGAGGCCGACGCGGCCGTGGCGGGCGGCGGCCTCGTTGGCCTGGGCGATCTTGTAGCCGGGGAAGTTGGACGACCCGGCGTAGAGGATCTTGCCCTGCTGGATCAGGACGTCGATGGCCTGCCAGATCTCCTCGAACGGGGTGGCCCGGTCGATGTGGTGGAACTGGTAGATGTCGATGTGGTCGGTGCGCAGCCGCTGGAGGCTGGCGTCGACGGCGCGGCGGATGTTCACCGCGCTGAGCCGGTCGTGGTTGGGCCAGACGTCTTCGCCGGCGGGCCCCATGTTGCCGTAGACCTTGGTGGCGAGGACCGTCTTGTCGCGCCGGCCGCCGCCCTGCGCGAACCAGCTGCCGATGATCTCCTCGGTACGGCCCCGGTTCTCGGCCCTGCCGTACACGTTCGCGGTGTCGAAGTAGTTGATGCCGCCGGCCAGCGCCGCGTCCATGATGGCGTGGCTGGCGGCCTCGTCGGTCTCGGGACCGAAGTTCATGGTGCCGAGGACGAGGCGGCTGACCTTGAGTCCTGTGCGTCCGAGCTGCGTGTACTTCATGAGGCCCTAGCCAAGGACGTGGAGTGCGCTCTAGGCAAGCGTTTCAGGACATTGACGGGGCGTCAGCCGTGCGGGGGCGAGGCCGGACGACGGCGGGCGCGAGCGGGGCGCGGTAGGGGCCGCCGATGCCCCACGCCTGGTGCAGGGCGTCCGCGAAGGCCGAGGCCAGCTTGTGCTCGCCGGAGGCGTTCGGGTGCGTGCCGTCGTAGGTGTCGGCGTGGATGTCGTACGACTCCGGGACCGAGGCGAGCAGGAGCGGCGAGCGGGCTTCGTCGAGGTCCGCGACCGCCTTCGCCAGCAGGGTGTTGAAGTGGGCGACCTGCGCCGCGAAGGGCGCGTCGGACTCGGCCCGGATGTTCGGGATCACGGGGAGCACGACCATGCGCAGGGCCGGGTTGGCGGCGCGGGCCCCGGCGATGAAGCGGCGGACGTTCTCCGCGGTCTGGTCGGCATCCGTGTAGAAACCCAGGTCGATCAGGCCGAGGGAGATGAGGAGGACATCGGCGCGGGCCTCGGTGACGGCGTCCGCGATGGCCGGCGCCATGTGCAGCCAGCCCTCGCCCCAGCCGGCGAAGTGGTGCTGCGGGAAGTCCGGGTCGGCGTAGTCGTGGCTGCCGCCGTGGAGCGCGGTGCGCGGGCCGACGAAGGCGCAGTCGGTGCCGGTCGCGCGCAGGTGCTGCCACATGCGGTGGCGCCAGGTGTGCTCGCCCGCGCTGCCTATCGTCATGGAGTCGCCGACGAAGATGAACCTGAGCATCCGCTCATCATCGTTGATCACCCGGGCCGCGTGCGTGTGAGACCGAACACGCCTGGCAAGCTGGGGGCATGCGTTCGTACAAGGCGTCGTCGCGTGTGGGTGGGGTCGCGGCCGCCGCCGTGCTGGTGTGGGGCTCGGTGGCAGGTCCCGCCGCGGCCGCCGACCGGCCGGCCGGCTCCGACGGGTTCACCATCGAGGACCCCCGGATCACCGAGTCCAGCGGCCTGGCGGCCTCCCGCGCCCACCCCGGCGTCTACTGGACCCACAACGACAGCGACGACGGCGCGTACCTCTACGCCGTCGACGGCCGGACCGGGAAGACCGTCGCCACGCTCACCCTCACCGGGATCGGCGCCCCGCGCGACGTCGAGGCGGTCTCCGTCGGCCCCGACGGCGACCTCTACGTGGGGGACATCGGCGACAACCTCGGCGGCAGGTGGGACCACGTGTGGATCTACAAGCTGCCCGAGCCGAAGGAGCTGCGCGACCAGACCGTACGGGCCACGCAGTACGTCGTGAAGTACGCGGACGGGCCGCGCAACGCGGAGGCGATGATGGTCCACCCGAAGACCGGGCGGGTCTACATCGTCGAGAAGGACGAGGACGGGGGCGGCCTCTACGCGGGCCCTGACCCGCTGGACCCCGCCGCCACGAACGTCTTCGAGCGGGTCGCCGACATCGACCTGTGGGTGACGGACGGCGCCTTCTCGCCCGACGGGAAACAGCTCGCCCTGCGCGGCTACTTCGGCGGCGTCGCGTACTCCTGGAACAACGGGAAGCCCAAGCGGCAGGGCCAGTTGAGCGTGCCGATGCAGCCGCAGGGCGAGTCGGTGACGTACACCGTCGACGGCAGGACGCTGCTCTACGGCAGCGAGGGGCAGGGCAGTTCGGTCAAGGCCGTGGAGGTCGAGGGCGCGGACGGCGGCAGCGGCTCCGGCGGACAGGGCGGCAGCTCCGGCGACGGCGGTGGCGACGGCGGCGGGATCACCGGCAAGGCCGGGGCGGTCGGCGCGGCCGTCGTACTGATCGCGGTGCTCGGGGCCGGGCGGCTGTTGCGGCGGCCCAAGGCGAAGTGACGGTCATGGCGGAAGCGACGGTGACAGGGGAAGTGACTGGCACGGCGGAAGAGGCCGTCACAGCGAAGTGACCCGTGGCCGCCGGAGGGAGTCCTGCCCTCCGGCGGCCACGGGTCACACGTGATACGTCACACGTCATACGTCGCGGGTCCGGCTCCGGGCCCCGGGCCCCGGGTCACCGATCCGGGGTCACGGGTTCGGCCGAGCGGTCAGAGCTGGCCGATGACGTAGTCGACGCAGGCGGTCAGCGCCTGCACGTCGGCCGGGTCGATCGCCGGGAACATGGCGACGCGCAGCTGGTTGCGGCCCAGCTTGCGGTACGGCTCGGTGTCGACGATGCCGTTGGCGCGGAGAACCTTCGCCACAGCGGCGGCGTCGATCTCGTCGGCGAAGTCGATCGTGCCGATGACCTGCGAGCGCTTGGCCGCGTCCGTCACGAACGGCGTCGCGTACTTCGACTCCTCGGCCCACGAGTACAGACGGGACGAGCTGTCCTTCGTCCGCGCCGTCGACCAGGCGAGGCCGCCCTGCCCGTTGATCCAGTCCAGCTGCTCGGCGAGCAGGAAGAGGGTCGCGAGGGCCGGGGTGTTGTACGTCTGGTTCTTGCGGGAGTTGTCGATCGCCGTCGGCAGCGAGAAGAACTCCGGGACGTGCCGGCCGGACGCGTGGATGCGCTCGGCGCGCTCGATCGCGGCCGGGGAGAAGACGCCGATCCACAGGCCGCCGTCGGAGGCGAAGGACTTCTGCGGGGCGAAGTAGTAGACGTCCGTCTCGGCGATGTCGACGGGCAGGCCGCCCGCGCCGGACGTGGCGTCGACCAGGACGAGGGCGCCCTCGTCGGCGCCGGCGACGCGCTTGATCGGGGCGGCGACACCCGTCGAGGTCTCGTTGTGCGTCAGGCCGTAGACGTCGACGCCGGACTCCGCCTTCGGCTCCGGGTGCGTGCCCGGGTCCGAGGAGATCACGGTCGGCTCGGCCAGCCACGGGGCCAGCTTGGACGCCTTCGCGAACTTGGAGGAGAACTCGCCGAAGTTCAGGTGCTGCGACTTGTTGTCGATCAGCCCGTGCGTCGCCACGTCCCAGAAGGCGGTGGAGCCGCCGTTGCCCAGGATGACCTCGTACCCCTCGGGGAGGGAGAACAGGTCCTTCACACCGTCGCGCACCCGGCCGACCAGGTTCTTGACCGGGGCCTGGCGGTGGGAGGTGCCGAGCAGGGAGGTACCGGTGGCGGCCAGGGCGTCCAACGCCTCCGTACGCACCTTGGAGGGGCCAGCGCCGAAACGTCCGTCGGCGGGCTTGATGTCAGCGGGAATCTGGATCTCAGCCACGTCCTGGAGGGTAGCGGGTCGGTTTGGCGGGGCTGGGCGCTGTCCGGCGGCTGAGATGGCTGATCTTGCCTGACGGCGTTACGGGGGGTGCGCCTCGGCTGGGCCGGCCCTGCGCAGTTCCCCGCGCCCCTGGGCGGGTCGTTCTTCGGCCGCGGGTCCGGTGGGGGTTGTTCGCGCAGTTCCCCGCGCCCCTTGAGAGGTTGCGATTCGGCCGCGGGCTCGGTGGGGCTTCTCGCGCAGTTCCCCGCGCCCCTGGAGCAAGTGGCTTCGCCGCAGCCCCAGCGGCCCGACGAGATGGCGCACGAAGTGCGCATCTCAGGGGCGCGGGGAACTGCGCGATCAGCCCCCACCGGGCCGCAGGCGGACACGGGCGCGCGAAGTGCGCATCTCAGGGGCGCGGGGAACTGCGCGAACGCCCCCCCAGCCCCCCAGCCCCCCAGCCCCCACCCCCCGGCCCCCGCCGGCCCCGTTCGCGCGCCGCCCCCCATCGACCAGGTGATCGCGGGCACGCTAGAGGCATGGCTGACGACATCGGTAAGGCCCTGCAGAACGCCATCCGCGGCGACGTCGACTTCAGCACCACGGCCCGCGCGCTGCACACCATGGACGCGTCCAACTACCGAAGAGTCCCGCTCGGCGTCGTCGCCCCGAAGGACGCCGCCGACGTCCGCGCCGTCCTCACCCTCTGCGCCGAACGCGGCATCCCCGTGGTGGGTCGCGGCGGCGGCACCTCCATCGCCGGCCAGGCGACGGGCACGGGCGTCGTCGTCGACTTCACCCGGTACATGGACCGCGTCCTGGACCTCGACCCGGTGGCGCGCACCGCCGTCGTCCAGCCCGGCCTCGTACTGGACCGGCTCCAGGCGGCAGCCGCCCCGCACGGGCTCCGGTTCGGCCCCGACCCCTCGACGCACAGCCGCTGCACGCTCGGCGGGATGATCGGCAACAACTCGTGCGGTTCGCACTCCGTGGCCTGGGGCACGACGGCCGACAGCGTCGCCGCGCTGGAGGTCGCGGGCGCGGGCGGCGCCGCGTACCGGCTCGGGCAGGGCTGGGGCGGCGCGCCGGACGGGCTGCGGGCCCTGGTGGAGGGGGAGTTGGCGGCGATCAGGACCGGGTTCGCCCCGTTCGCCGGGCTGCCCCGCCGGATCTCCGGGTACGCCGTCGACGCGCTGCTGCCCGAGCACGGCACCGACCTGGCCCGCTTCTTCTGCGGCACCGAGGGCACCCTCGGCCTCGTCACCGAGGCGACCGTCAAGCTCGTGGAGGCGCCGCGTGCGAAGGCCCTCGCCGTCCTTGCCTACGCGGACGAGAGCGCGGCCGCGGAGGCCGCCGCGGGCCTGCTGCCGTACGGGCCGCTGACCGTCGAGGGCATGGCCGCCGACCTCGTACCGGCGGACTCGGGTCTGCCGCGGGGCGGGGCGTGGCTGTTCGTGGAGACCGGGGGCGCGACGGCGGGCGAGGCGCGGGCCGCCGCCGAGCGGATCGTGCGGGCGGCGGACGTGCGCGACGCGCTGGTCGTCGACGATCCGGCGGGACAGCGGACGCTGTGGCGGATCCGGGAGGACGCCAGCGGGACGGCGACGCGGATGCCGGACGGCAGCGAGGCGTGGCCCGGCTGGGAGGACTGCGCGGTGCCGCCCGCCCGACTCGGCCCGTACCTGCGGGAGTTCAGGGGGCTGCTGCGGGAGCACGGGCTGCGCGGGACCCCGTACGGGCACTTCGGTGACGGCTGCATTCATGTGCGGATCGACTTCGATCTGCTGTCGGAGGCGGGGATCGGGCGGTTCCGGCGGTTCTCCGAGGAGCTGGCCGTACTGGTCGTCGCGCACGGCGGGTCGCTGTCGGGTGAGCACGGGGACGGGCAGGCGCGGGCCGAGCTGCTGCCGACGATGTACGGCGCCGGGCTGGTCGGCCTCTTCGAGCGGGTCAAGGGCGTGTGGGACCCGGCGGACGTGCTGAATCCGGGGATGCTGGTGCGGCCCGCCCGGCTGGACGAGAACCTGCGGTTCGCCGTGCTGCCGCGCGAACCGGTGGACGTCGCCTTCGGCTATCCGCACGACGGCGGGGACTTCTCGGCCGCCGTGCGCCGCTGCGTCGGGGTCGCCAAGTGCCGTACGGAGAGCGCGGGTTCGGGCGGTGGCGTGATGTGTCCCTCGTTCCGGGCGACCGGTGAGGAGGCGCACTCCACGCGCGGGCGGGCGCGGCTGCTGCACGAGATGCTGGCCGGTGAGGTCGTCACCGACGGCTGGCGGTCGACGGAGGTGCGGGACGCGCTCGACCTCTGCCTGTCCTGCAAGGGGTGCCGGAGCGACTGCCCGGTCGGCGTCGACATGGCCACGTACAAGGCGGAGTTCCTGCACCACCACTACGCGGGGCGGCGCCGGCCGATGGCGCACTACGCGATGGGGTGGCTGCCGCGCTGGCTGCGCCTGGTCGAGCGGACACGGACGGCGGGGATCGTCAACTACCTCGGCGGCGTACGGGCGTTGGCGGGCGTGGCGAAGCGGATCGGTGGGGTCGCGGGGGAGCGGGACATCCCGCGGGTGGCCGGGGAGACGTACAGCCGGTCGTGGCGCCGCGGGATCGCGCGGTCGTGGCGCCGCGGGATCGCCCGGCCGGGTGCGGCGGTGCGGCGCGGCGAGGAGGTGACGCTCCCCGCCGGGAAGCCCGAGGTGCTGCTGTGGCCGGACACGTTCACCGACCACCTGGCGCCCCAGGTCGCGCACGCCGCCGTACGGGTCCTGGAGGCGGCCGGGATGGGCGTGGTGCTGCCGCCGACGCGGACGTACGGCCGTGGTCCCGTGCGGCGGGGGCGGGTCTGCTGCGGCCTGACCTATGTCTCCACCGGGCAGCTCGACCGGGCCCGCGCCGTGCAGCGCCGCACCCTCGATCTCCTGGGGCCGGTGCTCGACGAGGGCCCGCCGGTCGTGGTCCTGGAGCCGTCGTGCGCGGCGGCGCTCCGCTCGGACCTGCCGGAGCTGCTGCCGGACGATCCGCGGGCGCGGCTGCTCGCGGACCGGGTGGTGACGTTCGCGGAGGCGCTGGAACGGTTCGCACCGCACTGGGAGCCGCCGCGGATCGACCGGCCCGTCGTGGGGCAGACGCACTGCCATCAGCACGCGGTGCTCGGCGACGCGGCCGAGCGCCGGCTGCGCGAACGGGCGGGTCTACTCGGTGAGTTGAGCGGCGGGTGTTGCGGCCTCGCGGGCAACTTCGGCTTCGAGAAGGGGCATTACGAGGTGTCGGTTGCCTGCGCGGAGGAGTCGCTGCTGCCCTCGGTGCGGGCGGCCGGGGACGGGGCGCTGGTGCTGGCCGACGGGTTCTCGTGCCGGACGCAGGTGGAGCAGTTGGCGGGGGCGCGGGCCCGGCATCTCGCGGAGGTGCTGGCGGACGCGCTCCCGCCGGGGCGGACGGGGGCCTGACGGCAGGGTGGAGCGCCGCCCGGTGGATCCTCCACCGGGCGGCGCCCGCGTTCACCGACGAGTGCCGGTGGTGCTCAGAGACAGGCTCTCAGGGGCGGGCGGCGGCGCGTGAACTCGCCACGCCAGCCGGGAGTTTCACCTCACCCTGGTTGAGAACGCGCGGAAGGAAGTAGGCGGACTGGATCTCGGCGTTGGTGTTGTTGCCGCGCAACTGCTCCGACCAGAGCATGAAGTACGCCCAGTTCGGCTGGCTGTCGAGCAGGGACGCCGTGGGGACCTTGCCCATCTCCGCCAGGGCCATCGGCTTGCTGCCCGCGAGGGAGCGGAGCTGCGTGTAGTCGGCGGTACTCGGGTGGTTCTTGTACCAGACGTCGAGCGAGGCCACGTCGACGTAGGTGTCGCCGGGGTAGTAGTTCGCCCAGCCGCCCGCGGGGTTGTCCTGGACGTTCCAGACCCAGATGAGGTTGTCCAGGCCCTTGCCGACGAGGTAGTCGTGCGTGATCTGGTACAGCTTGCGGCTGCCGTTCGCGCCGGGACGGTTGCCCCACCAGTTCCACGACTCGTTCATCTCGTGCAGCGGGCGGAACAGGACGGGCACGCCCGCCGACTTGAGCTGCTGGAGGTACGGGACCACCTCGTCGAGGCGGCGCTTCCACGCGGTGTTCAGCGCCGTGCCGCCGGTGGCGACCTGGGAGAACTGCGCATCGCTGATCCGCGACTTGACGCCGCCCTCGAACGCGCAGGAGCTGCCCTGGGTCGGCGGGCAGACGTGCCAGGTCAGCGCCACGAGGGAGCCGTTGGTCCACTCCGTCCTCGCCTGGTCGATCACCCGCTGCCGGTTGGCGACGTCCGCCGCGTTGAACATCAGGTCGCCGCCCCACAGGCCCGGGTACTGCCCGGTGACGTCCTTGACCTGCTGGGTGTACTGGCCGGGGTTGGACGCGGGCTCCTTGTTGTGCTGCCCGGACACGATGTGCGAGCCCGTGACGGAACGGAGGTAGTTCAGGACCTGCTGCTTGTTGCCGCTGGGGAACGCCTGGGCCTCCGGGGTGGCGGAGGGCATGGCCAGCAGCGCGGCCACCGCGGCCAGCGAGGTCATGCAGAGCGCGGTGAGGCGTGTTCTGCGCATGGGTGTCTCCTTGCCGGTTCGTTCGCTACGGGTTTGTGGTGCTGGTGCTGGTGCTGGTGTAGGTGCTGTGTTGGTGGAGCTGGTTCGGTGCGGTTCCCTGCGTTCCGGTGTCAGTGGGCGGCGGGCAGCGCGTGGCGTTCGAAGAAGGACCACATCAGGTCGTTGGCGCTGATCTCCCGGTTGGTGCGGCCGTTGCCGGTGGATTCCTGGGACGAGCCCGGCCAGGTGTGGCCGCCGTCGCTGATGTCGTGCAGCACGACGTCCGCGCCGCCCCGGCAGCCGCCGTAGGTGATGCGGCGTACGTGCGGGGCGAGTTGGCCGGTCCTGGCGGCGGAGGCGCAGCCGTTCAGCTCCGACCAGCGGCGCAGTGCCGTCGGTACCGAGTAGCGCCACGCGGCGCCGCCGCCGCCCCAGTACGGGTTGGTGGCGTCCTGCTCCCCGTGGAAGGTGATCACCGGCATGGCGCGCGCCGGGCGGCAGGACTCCGGGGCCGGCCCGGTGTCGTCCGCCGGGTCGGGGGAGCCCGCGCGCAGACCCGCCACAGGGGCGACGGCGGCGATCCGCCCGGCTGTACGGCAGGCCAGCGCCGAGGCCATCCGGCCGCCGCCGGAGTACCCGGTGACGTAGACCCGGGCCGGGTCGGCGCACAGGCGCGTGCCGAGCGTGTCGATGACCTGTCCGAGGAAGCCCACATCGTCCCGGGGGCCCGTGGTCACCCCGGGCACGTTCCAGGAGAAGCCGTCGCCCGCCGGAATGACGCCGTCCGGCGCGGCCACGATGAACCGTTCGCGGTCGGCGGTGGTCCGCAGCTCCGAGTAGTCGAGCTGCCGGGCGCCCCGGGACTGGCTGCCGTGCAGGTTGACCACCAGCGGCAGCCGGCCGGCACGGGGCGCGCGGGGGAGGTGCACGAGCACGTCGTACGAGCGTCCGCCGTAGGTGACCGGGAGCGTGACGTCGCCCGCCGCGGCGGCGGAGCGGAGGCAGGCCGCCCGGGACGTGCCGGCCCGAGCGCCCGTGGCCGGGGTGTCGGCCGCCGCGGCGGGGAGAGCCGCCGGGGCGCACACCATCGCGAGGAGCGCGGCAGCGCCGCCCCGCCCGAAGCGGCGCAGCCATTTTTGCCCGGAACATGACATGAGACCTCCGAAGGCTCTGGAGCGGTCGGGCGCTCACTCTGCCCATGCGGGACAACGTTGTCTAGAAGTGCGGCAAATTAAGCAATGGTTCAGTAAAGGCCGGTGGTCGGTGGGCTTTGCCCGGCAGGAATGAGCTGAACCGGTCTATGGACACGGCGCTGAACCGCCCTCTACTTTGTGCGGCAGGCGCGGGGCGCGACGGGGCGCCCGGAACTCCTTGGAGGCCACGCGGATGAAGAGCGGGGGGCGGCTGACGCTCGCAGACGTGGCGGCCCGCGCGGGGGTCTCGCGGGCCGCTGTGTCCCTGGCCTTCAACAACAGGCCGGGCGTCTCCGAGGCCACCAGGGTCCGCATCCTGGAGGTCGCCCGGTCCATGGGCTGGGAGCGGAACGTCTCGGCGCGGGCGCTCGACCGGCAGGGCGCGGGCACGATCGGGCTCGCGGTCAGCCGGCCCGCACGCCAACTCGGCCTCGAACCCTTCTACATGGAGTTCATCTCGGGCCTGGAGAGTGTCCTCTCCGACCGGTCGAGCGCGCTGCTGCTCCGCCTGGTGAGGAACCTGGACGAGGAGATCGAGCTTCAGCGCCACTGGTGGCGCTCGGGGCAGACAGCGGGCTCGATCCTGGTCGACTTCCGTGAGCACGACCCGCGGGTGCCCGTCCTCGGCCGGCTCGGGCTGCCCGCGGTGGCCGTCGCCCACCCCTCGCTGACCGGGCCGTTCCCCTCGCTCTGGACCGATGACACGACCGCCGTCACCGAGGCCGTGCGCTATCTCGCGGCGCTCGGGCACCGGTCCATCGCCCGGGTGGGCGGCACGGCCGAACTGGGGCACAGCGCGATCCGGCGCGCCGCCTTCACCGCGGCCATGGCCGGGCTCGGCCTCCCCGAAGGGCGGCAGTTCGCCACGGACTTCTCCGGCGAGGCGGGGGCGCGCGCCACGCGCTCGCTGCTGACCGCCGACCGGCGGCCCACGGCGATCGTCTACGACAACGACCTGATGGCCGTCGCCGGTCTCTCGGTCGCGGCGGAGATGGGGCTGCGGGTCCCCGCCGACCTCTCCCTCCTTGCCTGGGACGACTCACAGCTCTGCCGGCTGACCCATCCGGCCCTCTCCGCGATGACGCACGACATCCACGCCTTCGGGGCCGATGTCGCCCGCGCGCTGTACGAGGTCCTGGCGGGCGGGCGGACCGTGACCCGACAGGTCCCGACGCCGACGCTCACGCCGCGGGGTTCCACGGGCCGGCCGCCGCGGCAGGTCTGACGGCGCCCCCCGGCGGCGCCGCCGTACGCACCCCTCTTTCGCCCGTGCCGTGCCGGGCATTTCACGAGCCGCGTCCGGCGGATCTAGCGTGGAGGTTCCCCGCCGAACGTCTAGTGCAGTACCGTGCACGTGGCAGTCCAAAATAATGGACTTCGGATCGAGGGTATCGAGAGTCAAGGAAACGAGGACCTGTGAACGGCTCGCGCACCGAACAGCACCAGCCGGCCGCGCCCGAGGCCGCGGTCCTCGCGCTGGGCGACGACCCGGCGCCCGCCGACGGCTCGCGCCGGGGCGCCCTCGGCCCGGTCGGCCTGGTGCTCGCGGGCTGCGTCTCGGTGCAGTTCGGCGGCGCGCTCGCGGTGAGCCTGATGCCGCGTGCCGGAGCGGTCGGCGTGGTGACGCTGCGCCTGGTCGTGGCGGCGCTCGTGCTGCTGGTGGCGTGCCGACCGCGGCTGCGCGGGCACTCGCGCGCCGACTGGGGCACGGTCGTCGCGTTCGGCATCGCCATGGGCGGCATGAACCTGCTCTTCTACCAGGCCGCGGCCCGTATCCCGCTCGGCCTCGCGGTCACCTTCGAGGTGCTCGGCCCCCTCGCCCTGTCCGTCGTGGCCTCGCGCCGCGCGGTCAACTTCGTCTGGGCGGGCCTGGCGCTGTGCGGCGTGTTCCTGCTCGGCGGCGCGGGCGACGGACTCGGCGGCCTCGACCTCGTCGGCGTCGCCTTCGCGGTCGCCGCGGGGGCCATGTGGGCGGCGTACATCATCTTCAGCGCCCGTACGGGCCGCCGCTTCCCCCAGGCCGACGGGCTCGCCCTCGCCATGGCGGTCGCGGCGGTGCTCTGCCTGCCGCTGGGCGTCGCCGCCTCGGGCAGCCGGCTCCTCGACCCGGTGACGATCGGCCTCGGCGCGGCCGTCGCCGTCCTCTCCTCCGTCCTGCCCTACACCCTCGAACTCATCGCCCTGCGCCGCCTGCCCGCGTCCACGTTCGCCGTGATGATGAGCCTCGAACCGGCCATCGCGGCCCTGGCCGGCTTCCTCGTCCTGAGCCAGGCCCTCTCCTGGCTCCAGGCCCTGGCGATCGCCCTCGTCATCGCGGCGAGCATGGGCGCGGTGCGGACGCAGGTGGGGCGGCGGGGTGGGGAGATCGGCGCGTGAGGGGTTGAAGCTGTGCGAGGCGGATCAGGGTCCCGCCGAGCACAGTGATGAGCGGACCGAGGAGGACAAGCCATGAACCACTCCCAATGGAAGGCCCGCCGCGCCAGGAAGCTGCTGGGCGAGACGGCCGAGGAGTCCCCGGCCTACCGAGAGGCCGGGCACGCGTTCGCGCTGGGTCAGGCGGTCTACGACCGGCGTACCGAACTCGGCCTCTCGCAGAGTGAACTGGCACGTCGAGCGGACATGTCCCAGCCGCAGATCTCCACCATCGAAGGCGGCGACGCGGTGCCGACCCTCCCGCTGCTCTCCCGGCTCGCCAAAGCGCTGGACGCCTCTCTCAGCATCGACTTGGACGGCGACGACTCCACGTTCGTCTTCACTGCCCACCCGAGCCCGGGCCGAGGCGGCGATCCGGCACCGGAGGCGCACTCCGCCGCTTGACCTGGCCGAACCGAAGCCGTCCGGCAGCACAGCAGCAGCACAGCAGGTGGTCGGCCTTGCCCGTCTTGATGGGCAGGGAAGGGGCTGACGCGGCGGAGTGCGGAGTGCGGGGTTCAGGGGGTGAGGTCGATCATCCTGTAGCCCTTCCAGCGATCGGGCTCGACCGTGGCGACGAAGGCGCCGTCCGGCCGGTCCGGCGTCGGCTGCACCGCGTGACGGCAGTGCGACCAGGCCCAGGTGTCATCCTGGATCATGGCGAGCGCGGTGGACAGGTCGAGTTCGAGCAGCGTGATGCCAGGCAGGGCCGCGATGTGTTCGGCGGTGCCCCGCCGCGCCCGGTCGGCCTCGATCAGGGCGCAGACGGGAGCGTACAGGTGGAAACCGGCCGTGGAATGAGCGCGGTCGATGAGCCGGGAAGCCAAGGCATTGCCCTTCCCCGCGGCCACCAGCGCCGATCCGTCGAGGACGATGTGCAGGGCGTCGGTCACGGCGCACCCGCCTGGGAGAGCCGCCGGTCGAGCTCGGCGTCGATGCGGGCCTCCTCGGCCCGGGTGGGGTCGTATCCGTTCCACTCCCGCAGCACCGCACGGGCCCGCGCGGCGCGCTCCGCACGCTCGGCCGGGGTCAGGAGGGTCTCGGCGAGGTGGGCGAGATAGGCGCGCAGCGACATCCCTTCCTCGGCTGCTATCTGCGCGAGCCGGTCGCGGGCCTCCGTGGGGATGCGGACGTTGGCGTCAGTCATGGTGGGACCTCCTGCGCTCAGGGTACGGGTACGTACCCGTACGGCGGCAAGTCCCTCGATGCTCAGACGCGCCCGAGCGAGGCCGCCGCCACGAACGCGGTGAACGCCTTCGGCGTGACGCGGAAGAGGCCGGCACCCGGGTCCTTGGAGTCCCGCACCGCCACCGTCGCGGCCAGTGCGGCGACCTCGACGCACTCGCCTCCGCTGGTGCCGCTGTAGGACGATTTGCGCCACGGCGCGGCGACCTCGACGCAGTCACCACCGTTGGGTCCGCTGTAGGACGACTTACGCCACTGTGCCTCCGTCGGGACCGGGTTCCTGCCCATAGCGTTCCTCCGTCACACGAACGATCAACTGGGCCGACTCCTCGGGGGAGAGGGCGCAGGCCTGCAACCGAGCGTAGCCGACCGAACGTTCCCTGATTACTTGCGGGTTGGCGGTCATGAGCCCTTGGTCGTAGCTCTCCGCGTAGAAAAGGTCGGGGTCCTCGTCGAAGCGCAGCAGATTGAACGACCCCAACAATCCCGCATGTTGGCCTACCGTGAACGGCAGTACCTGGATCTTCACCCAGGGGTCCCGGGCGAAGCCCGCCAAGTGCCGCAGTTGCCTCGTCATGACCCCGTGGCCGCCGACCGTCTGGTGCAACACCGCTTCGGTGAGTACCACCCACAGAGCGGGCGGAGTGTCGCGGTCGAGGATGCGCTGGCGTTCCATGCGCGCCGCCACCTGCTCGTCGACCTGCTCGGGGTGATCCGCGCCGATCAATGCCCGCGCGTACTCCTCGGTCTGCAACAGCCCATACACCAACTGGCACTGGTACGTGGAGATGTACGAAGCCCGCGCCTCCAGCTCTGCGTAAGGCTGGAACCACGCGGGCAACCGACTGCGCAGCACCAGGCCGAGCAGGCGGGAAAACGTGCCCCCCGTGCCGAGCGCCGCGTCGGCCCGCTCGCTGAAATCCCGGGTCGGGATCCGCTTGGTCGTCTCGACCTGACCTACGAGTGAGCCGGTACAGAAGATGCAGGCGCCCAACTCCTCCTGACTGAGCCCCGCTTCCTCACGTAGCCGACGCAGCTCGGAACCGTAGAAGTCGAGGGGGGAGGCGCTGGGATCGAGCGAGCGGATGTTGGCCATGCGGAGGAGCCCCGTTCCGATTGTCCTGTAGCGGAGAGTAGTGGCTCATGAGCACAGCGGTACGGGGAACTTTCCATGCAAGCACGCTTGATTGTTTCCAGGACCGCTGCCATGCTCCCCTCACGCCGCACACCGCCGTGCCCCGAGGGGAGCGCACCGTGTCCGAAACGCTGTCCGTGTTCGACGACTTGCGGGACGAGAGTCAGCAACTCGACGCACTTGTGCAGGGGTTGAGCCCCGAGGAGTGGGCCGCCGCGACCCCCGCGCCGCGCTGGAGCGTCGCCCACCAGATCGCTCATCTCGCCTGGACCGACCGCGCCGCGCTGCTCGCCATGAACGACGCCGACGCGTTCGCCGGGGAAGTGGAGAAGGCGGTCGCCGCGCCCGAGTCGTTCGTGGACGACGGGGCCGAGGAGGGCGCCGCCCAGGAGCCCGCCGTGCTGCTCGCCCGATGGCGGGACGGGCGCGAGGAGTTGCAGAAGACGCTGCGGGCGGCGGCCGCGAGCCGCACCAAATTTCCCTGGTACGGGCCGCCCATGTCCGCCGCGTCCATGGCCACGGGGCGCCTCATGGAGACCTGGGCGCACGGGCAGGACGTCGCCGACGCGCTCGGGGTTCCGCGCCCGCCCACCGACCGGCTGCGGCACGTCGCCCGGATCGGCGTACGCGCCCGGGACTTCGCCTTCGCCGTGCACGGCGTCCCCGCCCCCGGCGCCGAGTTCCGCGTCGAACTCGTCGCGCCCAGTGGTGAGTTGTGGGCCTACGGCCCCGAGGACGCCGCACAGCGCGTCACTGGGCCGGCTCTCGACTTCTGCCTCCTCGTCACCCAGCGCGCCCACCGCGACGACCTCGCCGTACGCGCCGAAGGGCCCGACGCCGACCGCTGGCTGGACATCGCACAGGCCTTCGCCGGGCCGCCGGGGCGGGGCAGGGCGCCGAAGGGGCAGGCCGGATGAGCCGGGCGCCCCTGCGGATCGGCAACGCCTCCGGGTTCTACGGCGACCGGTTCGACGCCATGAAGGAGATGCTCGGCGACGGGCCGCTCGACGTGCTCACCGGGGACTACCTCGCCGAGCTGACCCTGCTGATCCTGGGCCGGGACCGGCTCAAGGACCCCGGGCGCGGCTACGCCCGTACCTTTCTGCGGCAGCTGGAGGAGTGCCTCGGGCTCGCCGTCGAACGCGGCACCAGGATCGTCACCAACGCGGGCGGGCTCAACCCCGCAGGACTCGCCGCCGCCGTCCGGGCGCTCGCCACCGAACTGGGCCTTCCCGTCCGCGTCGCCCACGTCGAGGGCGACGACCTGCTCGGCACCGGCCGCTTCCCCGGCGCGCTCACCGCCAACGCCTACCTCGGCGGCGCGGGCATCGCCGCCTGCCTGGGGGCCGGCGCCGACATCGTGGTCACCGGGCGCGTCACCGACGCCGCCCTCGTGAGCGGCCCCGCCGCCTGGCACTTCGGCTGGGCGCCCGACGCCTACGACCAGCTCGCCGGAGCCGTCGTCGCCGGACACGTCCTGGAGTGCGGGACGCAGGCGACCGGCGGCAACTACTCCTCGTTCGCCGCCCACGCCGACCGCCTGGCGCGCCCGGGGTTCCCCCTCGCCGAGATCCACGAGGACGGGTCCGCCGTCATCGGCAAACACCCCGGCACCGGCGGTCTCGTCGACACCGGCACGGTCACCGCGCAACTGCTGTACGAGACCGCGGGCGCCCGCTACGCCGGACCCGACGTCACCGCCCGCCTCGACACCGTCCGGCTGGCGCAGGACGGGCCCGACCGCGTCCGCGTCCACGGCGTACGCGGGGAGGCGCCGCCGCCCACCCTCAAGGTCGGCCTGAACCGGCTCGGCGGCTTCCGCAACGAGGTCGTCTTCGTGCTCACCGGACTCGACATCGAGGCCAAGGCCGCTCTCGTGCGACGCCAGATGGAGGAGGCGTTCGCCCGGGCCAAGTCCGCCCCGGGCGACGTCCGTTGGGAGCTGGCCAGGACCGACCGGCGTGACGCCGGCACCGAGGAGACCGCGAGCGCCCTGCTGCGGCTCGTCGTCCGGGACCAGGACCAGGACGCGGTCGGCCGGGCGCTGAGCGGGGCCGCCGTCGAGCTGGCACTCGGCTCCTACCCCGGGTTCCACGTCACCGCCCCGCCCGGCAAGGGCTCCCCGTACGGCGTCTTCGAGGCCGCGTACGTGGCGCGCGGCGACGTCCCGCACCTCGCCGTCCTGCCGGACGGGGAGCGCCGCGCCCTGCCGCCGTACGAGGGCGCCACCCTGGCCCTGGCCCCGGTCGACGAGCCCGCCCTGCCCGCCGAGCCGCCGCCCGGTCCCACCCGCCGCGCGCCCCTCGGCCTGGTCGCCGGGGCCCGCAGCGGCGACAAGGGCGGGGACGCCAACATCGGCGTATGGGCCGTGGACGAGGCCGCCTGGCCCTGGCTGGCCCACACCCTCACCGTCGAGCGGATCGAACAACTCCTGCCGGAGGCCCGGGGCCTGGCCGTCACCCGGCACGTGCTGCCGAACCTCCGCGCCCTCAACTTCACCGTCGAGGGCCTCCTCGGCGAGGGCGTCGCCGCACAGGCCCGCTTCGACCCGCAGGCCAAGGGGCTCGGCGAATGGCTCCGCTCCCGCCACCTCGACATACCGGAGGCTCTGCTGTGACCGTCCTGGCCAGCGCCCTGGACACCCGGTCCGACGAGTACGCCGCCCACCGCGCGGCCCTCCTCGACAAGCTCGCCGCGCTCGACGCCGAGCACGCGAAGGCGCTGGCCGGGGGCGGCGAGAAGTACGTACGACGCCACCGCGAGCGCGGCAAGTTGCTGGCCCGCGAACGGATCGAGCTGCTCCTCGACCCGGACACGCCCTTCCTGGAGCTGTCGCCGCTCGCCGCCTGGGGCAGCGATTACACCGTGGGCGCCTCCCTCGTCACCGGCATCGGTGTCGTCGAGGGCGTGGAGTGCCTGGTCACCGCCAACGATCCGACCGTGCGCGGCGGCGCCAGCAACCCGTGGTCCCTGAAGAAGGCCCTGCGGGCGAACGAGATCGCCTTCGCCAACCGGCTGCCCTGTATCTCGCTGCTGGAGTCCGGCGGCGCCGACCTGCCGTCGCAGAAGGAGATCTTCATCCCCGGCGGCGCGATCTTCCGCGACATCACGCGGCTCTCCGCCGCGGGCATCCCGACGGTTGCCGTCGTCTTCGGCAACTCCACGGCCGGCGGCGCGTACATCCCCGGCATGTCCGACCACGTGATCATGGTGAAGGAGAAGGCCAAGGTCTTCCTCGGCGGACCACCGCTGGTGAAGATGGCGACCGGCGAGGAGAGCGACGACGAATCGCTCGGCGGCGCCGAGATGCACGCCCGCACCTCCGGGCTCGCCGACTACTTCGCGCTCGACGAGCAGGACGCGATCCGGCAGGCGCGGCGCGTCGTCGCCCGCCTCAACCACCGCAAGGCGTACGCCGATCCACCGGTGGCGCAGGCCCCCAAGTACGACCCCGAGGAGCTGCTCGGGATCGTGCCGGACGATCTGAAGGTGCCCTTCGACCCGCGCGAGGTCGTCGCCCGGATCGTCGACGGCTCCGACTTCGACGAGTTCAAGCCGCTGTACGGCGCCAGCCTCGTCACCGGCTGGGCCACCCTGCACGGCTATCCCGTCGGCATCCTCGCCAACGCCCGGGGCGTCCTCTTCAGCGAGGAGTCGCAGAAGGCCGCGCAGTTCATCCAGCTGGCCAACCAGCGCGACATCCCGCTGCTGTTCCTGCACAACACCACCGGCTACATGGTCGGCAAGGAGTACGAGCAGGGCGGCATCATCAAACACGGCTCCATGATGATCAACGCCGTCTCCAACTCGCGGGTCCCGCACCTGTCCGTCCTCATGGGCGCCTCGTACGGCGCCGGGCACTACGGCATGTGCGGACGCGCCTACGATCCCCGCTTCCTCTTCGCCTGGCCCAGCGCCAAGTCCGCCGTCATGGGGCCCCAGCAGCTCGCGGGTGTCCTGTCGATCGTGGCCCGGCAGTCCGCCGCCGCCAAGGGGCAGCCCTACGACGACGACGCGGACGCCGCGCTGCGCGCCATGGTGGAGCAGCAGATCGAGTCGGAGTCGCTGCCGACGTTCCTCTCCGGACGGCTCTACGACGACGGCGTCATCGACCCGCGCGACACCCGCACCGTCCTCGGCATCTGCCTCTCCGCCCTGCACACCGCACCGTACGAGGGCGCCCGCGGCGGCTTCGGCGTCTTCAGGATGTGAGCCTCACGTGATCTCCTCCGTACTTGTCGCCAACCGTGGCGAGATCGCCTGTCGCGTCTTCCGCACCTGCCGTGACCTGGGCATCCGTACCGTCGCCCTGCACTCGGACCCGGACGCCGGCGCCCTGCACGTCCGCGCGGCCGACCTCGCCGTCCGCCTCCCCGGCGCCACGCCCGCCGAGACCTATCTGCGCGCCGACCTCGTGGTGAAGGCCGCCCTGGACGCGGGCGCCGACGCCGTCCACCCCGGCTACGGGTTCCTCTCCGAGAACGCCGGATTCGCGCGCGCCGTCACCGACGCCGGGCTCCTCTGGATCGGGCCGCCGCCCGAGGCGATCGAGGCGATGGCGTCCAAGACGCGCGCCAAGCAGCTCATGGGCATCGCCCCGCTCGGCGAGGTCACCGAGGACGATCTGCCGGTCCTGGTGAAGGCCGCCGCGGGCGGCGGCGGCCGCGGCATGCGTGTCGTACGCGAACTCGGCGCTTTGGAAGCGGAGTTGGAGGCGGCGCGGGCCGAGGCGCTCTCCGCGTTCGGGGACGGCGAGGTGTTCGTCGAGCCGTATGTCGAGGGCGGGCGCCACGTCGAGGTGCAGGTCCTCGCCGACACCCACGGCACCGTGTGGACGCTCGGGACGCGCGACTGCTCCCTCCAGCGCCGCCACCAGAAGGTGATCGAGGAGGCACCCGCGCCCGGCCTCGCCCCCGAAGTCGAGCGACAGCTCCACGAGCTGGCCGAGCGGGCCGTGCGCGCCGTCACCTACGTCGGCGCGGGGACGGTCGAGTTCCTCGTCACGGACCGCGCGGCGCACTTCCTGGAGATGAACACCCGCCTCCAGGTCGAACACCCCGTCACCGAGGCCGTGTTCGGCATCGACCTGGTCGCCCTGCAACTGCGGATCGCCGAGGGCGAGGCGCTCGACAAGGCTCCGCCGGACCCGCGCGGGCACGCCGTCGAGGCCCGCCTGTACGCGGAGGACCCGGCCGCCGGGTTCGCCCCGCAGACCGGCACCCTGCACCGCCTGTCCCTGCCGCCGGGGGTACGGCTCGATGCCGGGTACGCCGACGGCGACACCATCGGCGTGCACTACGACGCCATGCTCGCCAAGGTCGTCGCCCACGCGCCCACCCGCGCCGCGGCCGTCCGCGCCCTCGCCGGGGCTCTGGACCGCGCCGAGGTGCACGGCCCGGTCACCAACCGCGACCTCCTCGTCCGCTCCCTGCGCCACCCCGAGTACGCGGGCGGCCGCATGGACACCGGGTTCTACGAGCGGCATCTCGCCGAGCTGACGGCTCCGGAACCCGACCCGTACGCACCGCTCGCCGCCGCCCTCGCGAGCGCCCGCGGCCACCGGTTCGGGGGCTTTCGCAACGTGCCCTCGCAGCCCCTGGCCAAGCGCTACCGCAGCGAACCGGACGGTGCCGAGCACGAGGTCCACTACCGGCACACCCGCACCGGACTCGAAGCCGACGGCGGCGTACGCGTCGTGCACGCCTCACCGCACCACGTCGTCCTCGAAGTGGCCGGGCTGCGGCGGAAGTTCACCGTGGCCACCTACGGCGACCGGGTGTACGTCAACGGCACCACCCTCACCGCCCTGCCCCGCTTCACCGACCCGAGCGAGCAGCGCGCCCCCGGCTCCCTGCTCGCACCGATGCCCGGCACCGTCGTCCGCGTCGCCGACGGGCTCGCCGAGGGCGCGACCGTCACCGCCGGGCAGCCCCTCGTCTGGCTGGAGGCCATGAAGATGGAGCACCGCATCTCCGCTCCCGCCACCGGAACGCTCACCGCTCTGCACGCCGCCGTCGGCCGCCAGGTCGAGGTCGGTTCCCTGTTGGCCGTCGTCGTGGAGGAAACGCCCGCATGAGCACTGTCGGCACCGTTCTCGAAACCGAAGAGCACCAGGCGCTGCGCGCCGCCGTCGCCGCACTCGGCAAGCGGTTCGGCCGCGACTACATGGCCCGGGTCACCGCAGCCGGTGCCCACCCCGACGAGCTGTGGGCGGAGGCCGCCAAGCTCGGCTACCTCGGCGTCAACCTCCCCGAGGAGTACGGCGGCGGAGGCGGCGGCATCGCCGAACTCTCCATCGTCCTGGAGGAGTTGGGGGCGGCCGGGTCGCCGCTCCTCATGATGGTCGTGTCACCGGCGATCTGCGGCACCGTGATCTCCCGCTTCGGCACCGAGGAGCAGAAGCGGGCCTGGCTGCCGGGGCTCGCCGACGGCAGCCGCACCATGGCCTTCGGCATCACCGAACCCGACGCCGGCTCCAACTCGCACCGGATCACCACCACCGCCCGCAAGGACGACGACGGCACCTGGGTGCTGACCGGCCGCAAGGTCTTCATCTCGGGCGTCGACATCGCCGACGCCACCCTCATCGTCGGCCGCACGTCGGACGCCCGCACCGGCAGCCTCAAACCCTGCCTCTTCATCGTGGACCGCGACACCCCGGGCTTCGAACGCCGCCGGATCGACATGGAGCTGCAAGCCGCGGAGAAGCAGTTCGAGCTGACCCTCGACGAGGTGCGGCTGCCCGCCGACGCGCTCGTCGGCGACGAGGACGCGGGCCTGCTCCAGCTGTTCGCAGGACTCAACCCGGAGCGCGTGATGACCGCCGCGTTCGCCATCGGCATGGGCCGCTACGCCCTGAACCGCGCCGTCGAGTACGCCCGTGAGCGCACCGTCTGGCGGGCCCCCATCGGCGCCCACCAGGCCATGGCCCACCCCCTCGCCCAGGTCCACATCGAGCTGGAACTGGCCCGCCTGATGATGCAGAAAGCGGCCCGCCTCTACGACATGGGCGACGACGCCGGCGCCGGTGAGGCCGCCAACATGGCCAAGTACGCGGCCGCCGAGGCGTGCGTGCGCGCCGTCGACCAGGCCGTGCACACCCTCGGCGGCAACGGCCTCACCCGCGAGTTCGGCCTCGCCTCCCTCATCACCGGCTCACGCGTGGCGCGTATCGCCCCGGTGAGCCGGGAAATGATCCTCAACTACGTGTCCCACCAGACCCTGGGACTGCCCAAGTCGTACTGAGACCCGCCTGAGTCGTACTGAGACCCGCCTGAGTCGTACTGAGACCCGCCTGAGTCGTACTGAGACCCGCCTGCCCGATTTCCCTCCGCGGACGAGGAGTTCAGCATGGTGTACCGGAGCGAGTACGAGGACACGGCCGTCGTCGACGAACCCATTCACGACGTCGTGCTCGGAGGCGCGGCCGCCCGCGGCGACGCCCCCGCCCTCATCGACGGGGTGGCCGGTACGACGATCACCTACGCCCAACTCGACGCCTTCCACCGCAAGGTGGCCGCAGGACTCGCCGACGCGGGCGTCCGCAAGGGTGACGTCGTCGCCCTGCACAGCCCCAACACCGTCGCCTACCCGGTGGCGTTCTACGGCGCCACCCGCGCGGGCGCCTCCGTGACGACGGTGCACCCGCTGGCCACGCCCGAGGAGTTCGCGAAGCAGCTGCGGGACTCCGCGGCGCGCTGGATCGTCACCGTCACCCCGCTCCTCGCCCCGGCCGTCGCCGCCGCCGAACTCGCGGGCGGCGTACGGGAGACCTTCGTCTGCGACCCGGCGGGCGAGAGCGGCCACCGCTCGCTGCTCGACATGCTCGGCACCAGCGCCCCCGAACCCTCGGTCGCGCTCGACCCGGCCGAGGACGTGGCCGCGCTGCCCTACTCCTCGGGCACCACCGGCGTCCCCAAAGGCGTCATGCTCACCCACCACAACATCGCCACCAACCTCGCCCAGCTCGAACCCCTCGTCCCGATGGGCCCCGGCGACCGCATCCTCGCCGTCCTGCCCTTCTTCCACATATACGGCCTCACCGCGCTCATGAACGCCCCGCTCCGCCAGGGCGCCACCGTCGTCGTCCTGCCCCGCTTCGCACTCGACACGTTCCTCGCGGCCATCGAGAAACACCGCATCAATGCCCTCTACGTGGCCCCGCCGATCGTCCTCGCCCTCGCCAAACACCCGGCCGTCGAGGGGTACGACCTGTCGTCGCTGGAGTACGTCATCAGCGCGGCCGCGCCCCTGGACGCCGAACTCGCGCTGGCCTGCTCGCGCCGCCTCGGCCTGCCGCCCGTCGGCCAGGCGTACGGCATGACCGAGCTCTCGCCCGGCACCCACGTCGTCCCCCTGAACGCCGAAAACCCGCCGCCGGGCACCGTCGGCAAGCTCATCGCCGCCACCGAGATGCGGCTGCTCTCCCTCGACGACCCGGCGAAGGACGTCGCCCCCGGCGAACCCGGCGAGGTCCTCATCCGCGGCCCGCAGGTCATGAAGGGCTACCTCGGCCGCCCCCAGGCCACCGCCGACATGATCGACGGCGACGGCTGGCTGCACACCGGTGACGTCGGCCGGGTCGACGCCGACGGCTGGCTGTTCGTCGTCGACCGGGTCAAGGAACTCATCAAGTACAAGGGGTTCCAGGTCGCCCCCGCCGACCTGGAAGCGCTCCTGCTCACCCACGACGGCATCGCGGACGCGGCCGTCATCGGGGTGCCCGACGACGACGGCAACGAGATCCCGAAGGCGTTCGTCGTGCGCTCCGACCCGGCGCTCACCGCCGAGGACGTCATGGCCTACGTCGCCGGACGCGTCGCCCCGTACAAGAAGGTCCGCCGCGTCGACTTCATCGACGGAGTGCCGCGCGCGGCATCGGGGAAGATCCTGCGCCGCGAGCTGAGGGAGAAGCAGAGCTGATGCCCGCCGCGAACCTGGTCCACCGCGCCCACGCGCGCGGCCTCACCACCCTCACCCTCGACTCGCCCGCCAACCGCAACGCCCTGTCGTCGGCCCTCGTCGGCGAACTCGCCGGACACCTCGACCACGCCGACAAGGACGACGACACCCGCGCCGTCCTCCTCACCCACACCGGCACCACCTTCTCGGCCGGCGCCGACCTGCGCGACCCGCCGCACCCCGACGCCCTCGTCGGGCTGCTCCGGCGCATCGTCGAACTCCGCAGACCCGTGGTCGCGCGCGTCGACGGGCACGTACGCGCCGGGGGCCTTGGCCTGCTGGGCGCCTGCGACATCGCGGCGGCCTCCACGGCCTCGTCGTTCGCCTTCACCGAGGTACGCATCGGGGTCGCCCCCGCCGTGATCTCCCTGCCGCTGCTGCCCCGCCTGGACCCGCGCGCCGTGGCCCGCTACTACCTGACGGGCGAGCGGTTCGACGCGGCGGAAGCGGCCCGCATCGGACTCGTGACGGTGGCGGCGGACGACGCCGACCAGGCCCTCGAACCGGTCCTCGACGGGCTGCGCAGGGCCTCCCCGCAGGGCCTGGCCGAGACGAAGCGACTGCTCACGGTTAAGGTCCTGGAAGCCTTCGACCGGGACGCGGAGACGCTGACGGCGCTGTCGGCGCGGCTGTTCGCCTCCTCCCAGGCCCGCGAAGGGATGACCGCCTTCCTCGAACGACGGGACCCCGCATGGGTGTGGTGACCCCACGTGCAACAGGCGCGCGCGCTGTGACGTCGCCGAAGCAGGACCGCTCGCGCGCCACCCGGCAGAAGCTCCTGGAGTCCGCCGTGGCGTGCCTCGCCGAACACGGCTGGTCCGGATCGACGGTCGCCGTCGTCGCCGAACACGCCGGAGTGTCGCGCGGCGCGGCCCAGCACCACTTCCCGACCCGCGAGGACCTGTTCACCGCGGCCGTCGAGTACGTCGCCGAGGAACGCTCCGTGGCCCTGCGCGGCCTGCGCCCCCAGGGCCGGGCCGAGGCGGTCGCGGCGCTCGTCGACCTCTACACGGGCCCGCTGTTCCGGGCGGCGCTCCACCTGTGGGTCGCCGCCTCGAACGAGCCCGCGCTCGGCGGCCGGGTCGCGGAGCTGGAGGCCCGGGTCGGCCGCGAGACCCACCGGATCGCCGTCCGGCTCCTCGACGCGGACGAGTCCGTGCCCGGGGAGCGGGAGGTCGTGCAGGGCCTGCTCGACATGGCGCGGGGGCTGGGCCTCGCCCATCTGCTGACGGACGACGGGGCGCGGCGCGAGCGGGTCGTCGCCGAGTGGGCGGGGATCGTGGACCGGGTGCTCTCGCCGTAGCGGCGGGTGTCCCGTCGCCGGGTGCGGTCGCGTCGTGGCTGGTCGCGCAGTTCCCCGCGCCCCTGAGGCATGCGGCTTCGCCGCAGCCCCATGAGGGCGCGTTCCACGCGCCTTCCTGAAATGGCGCACGTAGTGCGCATTTCAGGGGCGCGGGGAACTGCGCGAGAAGCCCCACCGGCCCGCACCCGCCACCGAACCGAACGAGACCGAACTACTCCGCGATCCCGGCGAAGCCGCTGATGTCGTGCGGGGCACGCGAACCCGGCCCCACATACCGCGCCGAGGGACGAACAAGCCGCCCCGTCCGCTTCTGCTCAAGAATGTGCGCGCTCCACCCCGCGGTCCGCGCACACGTGAACATCGACGTGAACATGTGCGCCGGCACCTCGGCGAAGTCCAGCACGATCGCCGCCCAGAACTCCACGTTCGTGGCCAGCACCCGGTCGGGCCTGCGCGCGTGCAGCTCGGCCAGCGCGGCCTTCTCCAGCGCCTCGGCCACCTCGAACCGCGGTGCGCCCAGGTCGCGGGCGGTCCTGCGGAGCACCCGCGCACGCGGGTCCTCGGCCCGGTACACCCGGTGCCCGAAGCCCATCAGCCGCTCGCCCTTGTCGAGCGTCTTGCGGACGAAAGCGTCGGCGTCACCGGTCCGCTCGATCTCCTCGATCATGCCGAGGACGCGCGAGGGCGCCCCGCCGTGCAGCGGCCCGGACATGGCACCGACGGCGCCGGACAGCGCCGCGGCGACGTCCGCGCCGGTCGAGGCGATGACCCGGGCGGTGAACGTCGAGGCGTTCATGCCGTGTTCGGCGGCGCTCGTCCAGTACGCGTCGACGGCCGCGACGTGCTTGGGGTCCGGCTCGCCGCGCCAGCGGATCATGAACCGTTCGACGACGGACCGCGCCTTGTCGATCTCGCTCTGCGGCACCATCGCCACGCCCTGCCCGCGCGCGGACTGCGCGACGTAGGAGAGGGCCATGACGGCGGCCCGGGCGAGGTCGTCGCGGGCCTGCTTCTCGTCGATGTCGAGCAGCGGCTTCAGGCCCCAGACGGGCGCCAGCATGGCGAGCGCGGACTGGACGTCCACGCGGATGTCGCCGGAGTGGACGGGGATCGGGAACGGCTCGGCGGGCGGCAGGCCGGGGTCGAAGGCCCCGTCGACGAGCAGCCCCCAGACGTTGCCGAACGAGACGTGGCCGACGAGATCCTCGATGTCGACGCCCCGGTACCGCAGGGCGCCGCCCTCCTTGTCCGGTTCGGCGATCTCCGTCTCGAACGCGACGACTCCCTCGAGGCCGGGTACAAAACCGGGGTCAGACATCGGGCGGCTCCTCTTGATGCGTGGACGGGAAGCAGGACTGCAACTGTGCTGGGTCAACCCCGTGATGCCCCGTACGGCGCGGGGTCATCCAACCGATCCAGGATGTGTTTCGGCATCGTTTCGGCCTCTGGACGATAACCCTCGGTGCCACGCTTGGCGAGAGTTCACGGCACTGAGTGCCACGTCTCACCCGACGGGCCCCGGGTGCGGCAGGATGGCGCCGTGAGCGCCCACGACGACGGCACAGACCGCACGCACCGCACGGACCACGCAGATCGCAGGGACCGGGCCGGTGACGCCGACCGCGTAGCCGGTCGCATGGAGGACGACGGCCCGGTGCCCGATCCCGCCACGATGCGAAGGCAGTACCGCCCCCGCGACGGCGGTCTCCTGGAGGCCGGCGTCGCCGCGCACCCCATGGAGCAGTTCACCCGCTGGTTCAAGGAGGCGGCCGCTCCGGGCGCGCTGCCCGCCGAACCGAACGCGATGGTCGTCTCCACCGCCGACGCCGAGGGCCGCCCCAGCTCCCGCACCGTGCTGCTGAAGTCGTACGACGACGAGGGCTTCGTCTTCTACACCAACTACGGCTCCCGCAAGGCCCGCGACCTCGCCGTCAACCCGCACATCGCGCTGCTGTTCCCCTGGCACCCGATGGGCCGCCAGGTCCTCGTCACCGGGACCGCGGCGCGTACGTCGCCCGGGGAGACGGCGGCGTACTTCCACTCGCGGCCGTACGGGTCCCAACTGGGGGCCTGGGCCAGCGCCCAGTCGACCGTCCTGCCGGACCGCTCCGAACTCGACGCCTCCTACGCGCAGTTGCAGAGCCGCTACCCGGCGGGCTCGGCGATCCCGGTGCCGCCGCACTGGGGCGGCTTCCGGGTCACCCCGCGGACGGTCGAGTTCTGGCAGGGCCGCGAGAACCGGCTCCACGACCGACTGCGGTACGTCGGAGCGGGGGCAGGCGCAGAGACCGGTGCCTGGCGCGTCGAACGGCTGAGCCCCTAGGGCTGGTCTGCACATTCGCGTCTGCCCCGGGCCGCCCCGCTCACCACTCTCACCACTCGGCGAGCACCCCGTCCAGGAACGGCTCGATCGCCGCGCGCCACGCCTCGGGCTGGTCGTAGTGGACCAGATGACCGGCGTCGGCCACCTCCGCGTACTCCCCCCGGGGCAGCACCCGCACCATCTCCTGCGACTCGGCCCGGCCGAGCTCCCCGTCGAGGCCGCGCACGACGAGCGTCGGGCACTGCACGGCGGCCAGCTCCTCCCAGTGCGCGTCGAACACCCAGGTGGAGCGGGCCTGGAGCATCTGGCGCCGGGAGAACACCGGCCGCCAGCCGTCCGTGGACTCGGTCATCACCTCGGCGTAGAACTCCCCGCGCGCGGGGTTCGGCCGCTCCACCCAGGGGTCGTCCTCGCCGAACCACTTCCGCACGTCCGCGAGGGTCGCGAACGGCAGCGGCCACGCCCTGAACCAGTCCTCCCATTCGCGCTGGGAGGCGGCCCCGAGCGCCGAGGCCCGCATATCGCAGATGACCAGGCCCCGCACCAGGTCGGGGCGGCGGGCGGCGAGCTGCCAGGCCGTCAGCGCGCCCATGGAGTGCCCGATCAGCACGGCGGGTTCGAGACCCAGCTGCACCAGGGCGGCCTCCGCGTCCAGTACGTACGCCTCCCGGTCGTAGGGGCCCTGCGGGGGCTTGTCGCTCTGGCCGTGCCCGCGCTGGTCCAGGGCGACCGCCCGGTGCCGCTCGGCCAGCCAGCGCGCGGTCCCCGCCCAGTGGGAGGCCCGGCCCATCAGGCCGTGCAGCAACAGGACTCCCGGCGTCCGCCCGCCGTCGCCGGTCTTGGGCGGATCGGCGAACTCCCAGGCGGCCAGCCGGATCCCGCCCGCTCCCATCACGTCGATGCGCCGTGCCATAGGCCCCGGCACCTCCTTGTGGTCGCGCCTGCAGTCGCGTACCCCCGCACGCTATCGAACATTCTTTCGAAAGTGCGGTCTTCCTGGTGCTGTCGGAAAACACCCCTCGTTCGAGTGACATCGCTCAAGGAATGACCTGCGCTCCCGAGGGGATCTCTTCCTCGGGAGGCGGACCGCTCGGGGAAAGGGGTCCGCAGGGGATGACCCTGGGAGCTCGGGGCTCCGGGTCAGCACGGGGGAGGACAGGCCCCGGCGCCGCCAGGCGCCGGGGCCCTCAACCTCAAGCGGCAGGTCCATACCAGGCCCCCTCCGGTCATATGCCTCACGGCGACAGCCTTGCACGTGCGGCGTCCCGCCGCTGCGATTCCGTGCAGTGAATCTTGCTTTCTGCGCGAAGGTGCCGCGCGCCTGAAAACAATTCAACTGCCTCGCCCGTCACGGCAGTTGCAGCCGCTGGTCAGCGCGCGGAGGAAGCGCCGGGCAGGAGGGTCCCGCGCGGACCCGCGCTCAGCGCTTGGCGACGAAGACGTGCGAGGCGATGTCCAGAGCCAGCTCCGCCGCCTCACCGCTGCTGCCCACCAGCACGCCACCCGGCGACTGCGTCACGCTGACCACCGAACCGGGCTGCACGCCCGCACGGCGCAGCGTGTACATCAACTGCGCGTCCGTCTGGATCGGCTCACCGATACGCCGCACGACGACCGTCTTGCCGTCCGCGCCCGCGTCCAGCTCCGAGAGCGAGACCATGCCCTCGTCCAGGAACGGGTCCGCCCCGTCCTTCTCGCCCAGCTCCTCCAGGCCCGGGATGGGGTTCCCGTACGGCGACTCCGTCGGGTGCCGCAGCAGCTCCAGGACGCGCCGCTCGACGGCCTCACTCATCACGTGCTCCCAGCGGCACGCCTCCGCGTGCACCTGCTCCCACTCCAGGCCGATCACGTCGACCAGCAGACACTCGGCGAGCCGGTGCTTGCGCATCACGCGCGTGGCGAGCCGGCGGCCCTCGTCCGTCAGCTCCAGGTGCCGGTCGGCGGCGACGGCGACCAGGCCGTCCCGCTCCATACGGGCCACGGTCTGGCTGACCGTCGGGCCGCTCTGGTCGAGCCGCTCGGCGATCCGGGCGCGCATGGGGACCACACCTTCCTCTTCGAGCTCGAGGATGGTGCGGAGGTACATCTCCGTGGTGTCGATCAGTCCGGACATACGTGCCCCTCGTGTAGCTCTCTGCTCGGCGCCGGCCCCGCTGGCTCGCCGCGTCGCTCGTGCGCTGGCCCTGCCCCCAATTCTGACGCATACCGCTGACAACCGTCCCGCGCCGGGGAAACAGCGGCCCGACAGCGCCCGGAAGCGTATTGACACAGCCCTGGTCCAGACCGCACCGTGATCCGCGACACCACGACGCAAGGGGCTACGCCGATGCGCGAGAGCAAGCCGGCCACGCAGTACCTCGACACCGCGATCGGCCTGCTCCAGCGGGTCCGCGACGAGGAGACGGAGAACATCACCGCCGCCGGCACCCTGCTCGCCGACACCGTGCTCGCGGGCGGCCGCCTCTTCGCCTTCGGCGCCGGCCACTCCTCGCTCGCCGCCCAGGACGTCGTCTACCGCGCGGGCAGCCTCGCCCTGATGAACCTGCTGGCCGTCCCCGGCGCCGTCGGCGTGGACGTCATGCCGGCCACCCTCGGCTCCGCCCTTGAGCGCGTCGACGGCCTGGCCGCCGCCGTCCTGGACTCCAGCCCCGCCACCGCGGGCGACGCCCTCGTCATCATCTCCCTCTCCGGCCGCAACGCCCTGCCCGTGGAGATGGCCATGAACGCCCGGGCCCTCGGCCTGAAGGTGATCGGCGTGACCTCCCTCGCCTACGCGACCGGCCCCGACGCCCCCAAGTCCCGCCACGCCTCCGGCACGTACCTGCGCGACCACTGCGACCTCGTTCTGGACTCCAAGATCGAGGTCGGTGACGCGGAGCTCGGCCACGACGGCATCGACGCCCCCTTCGCCTCCGCCTCCACGGTCACCACCAGCGCCCTCATGCAGGCCACCCTGGCCACCTGCGCCACCACCCTCGCCGACCGCGGCATCCAGCCGCCGCTGCTCCGCTCGGGCAACGTGGACGGGGGCCACGCCTGGAACGCCAAGGTCTTCGCCGAGTACCGCGACCGCATCTTCTACCAGCACTGAACCCGAAGGCGCGCCCGGACCTCAGCCCTTCGCCGGACCCAGGCCCGCGAGATCCACCGCGGCGGCGATCCGTACCGCCACGCTCTCCGCGTACATCGCGTCGCCCCGCTCGAACCGGGCCCGGCTGACCCCCCGCAGGAACGTCACCACCCCGAGCGTCCGCCCCCGGCTGCGCAGTACCGCGCACAGCGCGTACACCGACCCCTCCGGCCACTGCCGGGCCGCCGCCCACTGCGCCGCGCCGGCCCCGCCCGGCTCCGGCGCCCCGGCCCGCACCGAACCCGCCCGGTCCACGCACTGCAACGCGGGATGCCCGTCCGCGTACCGCACGGGCAGCGCGCCCCGCGTCACCAGCAGACTCGCCCCGGGCGCACCCGACGGCGTCTCGGCGGCGCGCACGAGCCGCGGCGGCTCCTCGCTCACCACCAGGTCGATCACCGCGTGGTCGGCGAACCCGGCCAGCGCGAAGTCCAGATGCACGGTCGCCGCCTCGGCAGGCTCCTCGCACTCGGCGGCGGCGCGCGCGGCGCGGTGCAACTGGTTGGCCCGGAACCGGAGTTGAGCGGCGTCCTGCTCGACCAGCTTGGCGTCGGTCACGTCCTGGAAGAGCCAGCCGACCCCGAGCGGCACCGGCTCCTCGGCCAGCGGCGACGCCAGCCGCACGAAGCCGCTCCGCCAGCACCTGCGCTCCTGGCCGCCCTCCGGCAGCCGCAACGTCACCCACACCTCGATCGGCGCCGGCGGCTCACCCTCCGACAGCACGTGGTTGAGCGCGCTCTCCAGCTCCTCCACGCCCTGGGAGATCAGATCGCCGAGCGGGCGCCCGAGGAGAGCCGTCCGCCCGGAACCCAGCGCCCGCGCGGCATGCGCGTTGACCACGGCCGGCCGCAGATCGGCGTCGACCAGCACCACACCCCACACCGCGTCCTCGAACAGCGCCTCGCTCAAGGCGATGGACCGCTCCAGATCGATCTGCGCGTGCACCTCGCTGAAGGCGCAGTACACCCCGGCGGGCTTGCCGTCGGGCCCCGGGACCGCGGCGGACTGCGTACGTACGAGAACGCGCCCCCCGTCCTTGGTCAGCAGCGCGAACTCGTTCACCTGTCGGCCCGGCGCGTGCATCGCCGCCAGCAGCCGCCCCTGCACCTCGTCCGCGTCGGCCGACCGCACGGCCCACCCCGCGAACCCGGTACGCCCCACGGCCTCCGCCGCGGACCAGCCCAGAATCCGCTCGGCCTCCCGGTTCCAATGGGTCACGACCCCGTCGGCGTCGAAAGCGCACAACGCGGCGTCCATCCCGTCCAGCAACGCGGCCAGCAGATCGGCCCCGTCCCGCCCGGGCTCATCGGGCCCGAGCGCATCGGCGGTCCCACTACGCCGGGAAGCACTCACCTGGCACCCCCTGCGGGCTGTGTCGGCGCGACGACATCCTCGTACTGCTCCAGATCATTCAACTCGAACGTGACGCATCCCACACGGAGTTCGGTCAACTTCGCGAAATCCCATACCAGCACACCCCCAGCATGCCCCCTGCCCGGCCGGAGTCCGAGGGCCACCCCGGTCACGACCCTCGGCCCGGGCCGGTTTCCCACGGTCTGGAAAAACCGGTTGAGCGCCGTGGCACCGGTTCGTAGGCTGTGTCGCACAGAGGAGAGGAGGTGGTTCGGAGCATGTATGAATGCCGGACGTCTGAGGTGACTGCGGGCTAGCGGCCCGTCGTCGCGACTCGAATTCGGCGCCGGACCAGCACGTGTGTTGTGCGTGCAGCCGGCCCTATTCCCAAGCAGTCACCCGACCCGCGAGCCGCCGGTACGTCCGGCCGGCTTCCGACCGTCTCGTACGGGAGGAACCATGGCTCGCGGGTCGCCCGCGTTTCCGGGGCCGTTTCCGGTGGCCTGCTTTTCCGGGCTTCCTAGCCCTTGCTCACCGCCGTGAGGATCTCCGGCAGCCGCGACGCCGTGCGGGGGGCCGCCAGCCGCAGGCCGAGGGCGGTCACCGCCGCGCCGTAGACCGCGCCGACCGGCAGGAGGGTCCAGGACCAGGCGTCGGCGCCCGTCGCGTGCAGGGCGACGGTGAGCGCGAGGACGGGGGCGCAGAGCAGGGCCGCGGCCACCATGCCGCCGAAGATGGAGATCCAGGCGAGGCCGGCCTGACCGGGGGCGACGTTCTTGTAGCCCTCCTGCGGGATCGAGTACGGGAACCGGGCCGAGGACCAGGCGCCCGTCGCCAGCATCGCGCCGAGCAGCGCGAAGGAGAGGCCCAGGACCTCCGCGAGGTCCGCCCAGGCGCCGAGCATCGCCGTGGTGACGACGGTGACGAGAGTGGCGTAGGGCAGCGTGATGAGGAGCAGCGCCAGGGCCCGGGCGCGCATCTCCAGGTACGCGTCGCGGGGCGAGGCGATCGACATGGCCACTATCCAGAACGCGGACGTGTCCTGCCCGAACTGGTTGTACATCTGGATGCCGAGCATGCCGGAGGCGAAGCACGCGAAGTAGACGGAGCCGGTGCCCTGGAGGGCGTTGAAGACCGGGACGATCAGGCCGATGGCGAGGGACGTGACCCAGGCGGCCTTGGTCTTGGGGTCGCGCCACACGTAGCGCAGGGTGCGGCCCATGACGGTGCCGGTACGGCCGTTGGGGAGCACCCGGCGTCCGGCGCCGGAGCGGCGGCCGCGGCGGCCCGGCTCCGCGGCCTGGATCGTCGACCCGTCGGGGGAGGTCATCAGGCGGGTCAGGGCGCGCCGCCAGATGATGAGCAGGGCGACGAACCCGGCTGCGGAGAGCGCGAGTTGGGCGGCCGCGACGGCGTACGAGCCGCTGCCCGCCGCGTGGACGGCGCCGATCGCCGACGCCGGGGGCACCCAGCGCAGTACGTCCGCGAGCGGGTCGAGCGCCCCCACACCGCCCGCCGAACCCAGGCGCTGCACACCGAAGTTGACGAGCTGGGCGCCGACGGCGACGACGAGGCCGCTGAGGACGGCGAGGTCGCGGCCCTTGCGGCTGGTGAGCAGCCGGATGTTGGCGGCGGCGACGGCCCGGGCGAGCGCGACGCAGGTGAGGACGGTGAGCGGCACCGCGAGCACGGCGACGGCCGCGGCGGCGGGGCCGCGCGCGGACGCGTACGCCGCGCCGGTCGCGAGGCAGAGCGTGAACAGCGGGCCGATGCCGACGAGGGAGGCCACGAGCAGCCCGCGCACCAGCGGGTCGGGGCGCAGCGGCAGCATCACGAGCCGGGTCGGGTCGAGGGTCTCGTCACCGCTCGGGAAGAAGAGGGGGAGCACCGCCCAGCCGAGCGCGAGCAGGGCCGTGAGGAGGATGCCGACGGTGGCGGCGTGCGCGTTCCCGTGCAGGAGGACGAGGCCGAGGAGCTGGAGCGCCGCGACCAGCAGGGCGGCGGTGACCGAGGCGATGTAGGCGGCGCGGCGTCCGGCGGACTGGCGCAGGCCGTTGCGGAGCAGGGCGAGTTTGAGCTGGACGAGGACGCGGGTCATCGCTTGCCGCCCAGCCAGTCGAGGGTGCCGCCGCCGTCCCGCCCGTTCGCGCCGACGAGGTGCAGGAAGGCTTCCTGCAAGGAGGCCGCGTCGCCCTTGACGTCCGCCAGGGGGCCCTGGGCCCGGATGCGGCCGGCGGCCATGACGGCGACCCAGTCGCAGAGCGATTCCACGAGCTCCATGACGTGGGAGGAGAAGACGACCGTCGCGCCGCCGCGGGTGAAGCGTTCCAGGACGCCGCGGATCGTCTGCGCGGAGACGGGGTCGACGCCCTCGAACGGTTCGTCCAGGAAGAGGACTTCGGGGTTGTGGAGGAGGGCCGCGGCGAGGCCGATCTTCTTGCGCATGCCGGTCGAGTAGTCGACGACGAGTCTGTGCTGGGCCGGGGCGAGGTCGAGCACGTCCAGGAGCTGGGCCGCGCGGGTGTCGACCTCCTCGCCGGGCAGGCCGCGCAACCGGCCGGTGTACGCGAGGAGTTCACGGCCCGAGAGGCGCTCGAAGAGGCGCAGGCCCTCGGGGAGGACGCCGATGCGGGCCTTGACCTCGGCCGGGTCGGCCCAGACGTCGTGGCCCGCCACGTGCACGGTGCCGCGGTCGGGGCGCAGCAGCCCGGTGGCCATGGAGAGGGTGGTGGTCTTGCCTGCGCCGTTCGGGCCGACGAGACCGATGAACTTGCCCGCGGGCAGCGTGAGTTCGATCCCCGCGACCGCGGTGTGCTGCCCGAAGGACTTCCAGAGGTCGTGGACGCGTACGGCTGCTGTCTCCTCGGCCGGGGTCAACTCGGTGCGTCCCTTCGTCGGCGGTGGCGTGCGTCTGCGCACGATACGTCGGCCGACGCTCCCGCACAGTCACCCCCTAACCGCGCCGCCCCTCGCGTCCGCAGGCGTAGGCGAGCGGGGAGATGAGCTCCTCCGCGTCGGGGAGCCAGCGGTTCGCGGCGGTGGGGCGGCAGGCCCACTGGGCGGCGCCCTGGCTGCCGAAGCGGGTCGGCGGCGCCGCCACGTAGCCGCCCTCGCCGAGGGTGACCAGGTCGAGGGAGGCCGGGGGCCAGCCCAGCTTGCGGACGAGGTCGGGGACCTTGAGGCTCGCGCCGGGCAGCACGAAGAACTGCATGCGGCGGTCGGGGGTGCGGGTGACCGGGCCGAGGGTCAGCTCCATGCGCTCCATGCGGGCGAGCGCGAGGAACCCGGCGGTCTCCGGTACGTCGAGCGCGTCGAACGTGCGGCCCGTGGGCAGCAGGATCGCCGCCGTCGGCTGCTTCGCCCACAGGCGGCGGGCGGCCGTCGCGCTGCCGGTCGCCTGCGACGCCCAGTCGGGGCGCGCGGGGTGGGAGCCGGGCGCCGGGCACCTGACGTCGCCGCACGAGCAGCGCTGGACGCCGTCGTCGCACTCCAGCCAGGTGCCCGGAAACACGTCCCAGTGCCGTTCTTCCGCGTAGCGCACGGCCGTGTCGAGAAGGGATTCGCCGCGCTGATGGGGGATCTGTCCGGCGGCGGTGGCGGGTGAGGTGACGTCCGAGGTGCCTGCGATGGTCTCTTCCACGACGTTCTCAACTCCCGCCGTCACCCGGGGTTACGGGCGTACACGGGGGCGGGGCAGGAGCATCGTTCCCGCATGTGGGGCGCACCGATGCATGGGTGGGGGCGCGCACGCGAGGCGGCGGCGGGGGATGGGTAGTGCGGTGGGAGACCGAGGAGGAGACCGAGGACGGAGCCGCGGCGGAGGGCGACACGCCGAGTGCGTGGTTTGCTACCCAAATGTGGTGCATCTTCCGTTTCTTCGCCGGGCATTGATCCATCGAACCGGCTGCCCTCGCAGCCGGCCACCGGGAGACGGGCACAGCAGGGGGTACGCCATGGCCGCACGGCCACTCGTCGCGCGACAGCCCAACGAACGACTGCAGGCACTCATCCAGGAGGCGGGCTGCTCGAACGCCGGCCTCGCCCGCCGCGTCAACATGTGCGGGGCGGAGCACGGCCTCGACCTGCGCTACGACAAGACGTCCGTGGCGCGCTGGCTGCGCGGTCAGCAGCCGCGGGGACGGGCCCCGGGGATCATCGCCGAGGCGCTGGGCCGCAAGCTCGGCCGCACCGTGACGATCGACGAGATCGGCATGGCCAACGGCAAGAACCTCGCCTCGGGCGTGGGACTCCAGTTCTCACCGACCGTGCTCGGCGCCATCGAGCAGGTGTGTGAGCTGTGGCGGAGCGACGTGGGGCGCAGGGACTTCCTCTCCGGGTCGTCGGTGGCGTCGTCGGCGCTCGTCGAGCCGAGCCGGGACTGGCTGATCTCCGTGCCCGACTCGCAGGTCGCGCGGGCCGCGGGGCCGCGGGTCGGCCCGTCGGACGTGGCGGCGGTGCGGGCGATGACACGGGCGCTGACCGACCTCGACCACCAGTACGGCAGCGGGCATGTGCGCCCCGTGCTGGTGCACTACCTGAACAGTGTGGTGAGCGGGCTGCTCGCCGGGTCCTACCGGGAGGCCGTGGGGCGGGAACTCTTCGCCGCCGTCGCCCGGTTGACGGAGCTCGCCGGGTACACGGCGATCGACACCGGGCAGCCCGGCCTCGCCCAGCGCTACTACATCCAGGCGCTCAGGCTGGCCCAGGCCGCGGGGGACCGCGGGTACGGCGGGTACGTACTGGCCGCGTCCATGAGCCACTTGGCGGCGCAGCTCGGCAATCCGCGCGAGATCGCCCAGCTCGCCCGCGCCGCGCAGGAGGGGGCGCGCGGGCGCGTGACACCGCGTGCGGAGGCGATGTTCCACGCCGCGGAGGCGCGCGGCCACGCCCTCCTCGGGGACGCGCGGGCCGCGCAGGCCGCGTCCGGCGCGGCGCTCGGCGCGATGGAGCGGGCCGAGGGGCAGGCCGGCTCCGGGGACGACCCGGACTGGATCGGACACTTCGGCCCCGCCTACCTCGCCGACGAACTCGCCCATTGTCACCGGGACTTGGGTCAGGCGCGGGACGCGGCACGGTGTGCGCGGGAAGCGCTCGACGGGCATCCGGAGTCGCGGGCCAGGCGGCGCGCCATCGGGCTCGTCCTGCTGGCCACGGCGCAGGTGCAGCAGCGCGAGGTGGAACAGGGCTGCGCCACCGGGCTCCAGGCCGCCGAGCTGCTGGGCACGGTGCGTTCCAACCGGGGCGCGGAGTACCTGGAGGACTTCAAGGAACGGCTCGAACCCTTCCGGGAGGAGCCGGTGGTACGGGAGTTCGGGGCGCGCGTGGAGTTGCAGGCCGCGTGAGCCGGGTCGGCCGGGCGGGTAATCAGCGCCCGGCCGCCTTGTTTTGTTACTCCTGCCACGGGGGAGGCTCCCGGAGTTTGAGGTGCGTAGCACGGGCGTGCGAGAACCCGGTAGCGTGAGCCGACGATTCCGAAGGTCCCCCATACGTAGGAGTCCCGGTGACGCAGCAGCGCGGACAGGGTGAAGATCCGCATCTTCCCGCGGCACGGCAGGCACACGAAGGCGTCGTGCTGCCCGCCGACGGCGGAGAGCCTCTGTTGCCGGGCACGTTCGGCGACCAGGCAGGACCCACGGGCGCCTCCCCGTGGGGCCAGCCGTGGGGGCCCGAGTCCCAGCAGGCGCAGGCCGCCGGGCCGATGCCGACGTACGAGTGGGGGCAGCCGGCCGCGCAGCCGCAGGCGGGCGCCCCGCTGCCGCCGCAGGCACCGGCCCAGCCGCTGCCGCCGCACCGCGGCCACGCGGCGCCGCTGCCGCCCGCCGCGCCCACCGGCTACGACGGCCCGCAGGGCGGCGCCTACCAGGCCCCGTACGGCGGCTCCTTCGACGGTGACGCCACGCAGTACATCGCGCCGGTCCCCCAGCCGGATCCGTACCAGCAGGCCCAGCAGCCGCAGCAGCCCCGGCGGCACGCCGCGGCGCCGCTGCCGCCCGAGGCACCCGCCCCGGACGCCACGCAGTTCCTCGGGCGCGCGGTGCGGCAGCCGATGCCGGGGGCGCTGCCGGACGCGGTACCGGGCGGCCCGGACAGCGAGGCGACCCAGTACATACCCCCGGTGCCCGCGGAGCCGTCGCAGCCGTCGCCGCCGTCGCCGCAGCGCGCCGCCTACGACGTCCGCCCGGGCGCGCCGGGCGAGCGGCAGCCGCCGGCCGAGTTCGACGCCCTGTTCCGTACGGAACCGGAGAGCGTGGCCGCCTCGACCCAGCAGATGCCGCGCTTCGACCCGCACGCGCAGCAGCAGGCCCAGCAGGCTCCGGCGGGGCGCGGGCCCCAGTACCCGCCGCAGCAGCAGGCGTACGAGCCGGAGCCGTCGCGCCGCAAGACCCGCACCGGTTCGAAGGTGCCGGTGATCGCCGCGATCGGTGTCGCCCTCCTCGTCGTCGGTGTCGGCGCGGGCGCCATGCTCAGCGGTGGCGACGACGACAAGAAGTCGGACGCGACCCAGCCCGTCTCCGACTCCTCGCCCGCGGCCACGGAGTCGTCACCGGCCGCCGACCCCGCCCAGGCGCAGGCCGTCGCCCTCGACAAGCTGCTCGCCGACTCCAACAACAGCCGGGAAGCGGTCGTCGGGGCCGTCGCCGACATCGGCGCCTGCAAGGAGCTCGGCCCGGCCTCCCAGGCGCTGCGGGACGCCGCGACCCAGCGCAACGGCCTCGTGACGCGCCTCGACGCCCTCGCCGTGGACCAGCTCCCCGACAACGCCGCGCTGAAGGACGCGCTCACCCGGGCGTGGAAGGCCTCCGCGTCGGCGGACAGCCACTACGCGGCCTGGGGCGACCAGGTCGCCGGGAAGAAGGGCTGCCACAAGGGGCGGGCCAAGGTGACGTCGCAGCGGCACGCGGGCGACACGGCCAGCGGTACGGCCTCCACCCTGAAGTCGAAGGCCGCCGGGCTGTGGAACACGATCGCCTCTAAGTACGGGCTGACCCAGCGGACGGCCGTGCAGCTGTAGGACCCGCGCCACGGAACCGCACGGTTCCCCCGCGTCCCCGCCCGGTGTGTGACCCGCGGTCAGCGCGTGGTGACAGGGAGGTGCGTCGCGGGGGGAGGTCGGCGGTCCGGGGAGCGGGACGTACGATCGATGACCGTGCAAAGCTCGGAGAAGTCTTCCCGCCGTGGCCGTCGCTCCACGAAACTGGACGGCATGCCACTCAACGACATGCCGTGGTGGCGCTGGCGCAGCAATGTGCGCTCCGCGCTGCACATGCTCTCCGACCCGTCCTTCCAGCGGAACGTCTGGCTCGCCGGTGTCGACGGGTACGGGGACGTGACCGACGCCGTGTACCGCCTCGTCGAGGACACCTGGCTGGACAACTGGTCGGCCGAGAAATACGTCGGGACGATATTCAGGGACGCGCAGGAGGCGGCCCTGGTCGACACCGCCGTCCTGCGGGTCCTGCGGATCATGCACCAGGTCGGGCCCGACGCGCCCGTCTCCGCCTATCTGAACGACCCGGGGTGGCCGGAGGCCGTGCGCTCGGCCCGGGACGCCCATGTGCTCCTCGCCACCAGCGACGGCGATGACCCGGACGAGGAACCCCGGACCCTCGAAGTGCTGCGGATCATGACCAGGGCCGCGTAGCGCGGGCGCTCCGCGCGCATCGGCCGTCCGGTTCCCGGGTTGTCCGGTTTCCAGGACACGCGGGCCCCGGACGCCGCCGATGTGCGAACCTTTTCGCATGAACGCGCCCGCACCTGTCCCCACCGGCTCCGAGCAGTACGTCCTCACCCTCTCCTGCCCCGACAAGCAGGGCATCGTGCACGCCGTGTCGAGCTACCTCTTCATGACCGGCTGCAACATCGAGGACAGCCAGCAGTTCGGAGACCACGACACGGGACTCTTCTTCATGCGCGTCCACTTCAGCGCGGACGCGCCCGTCACCGTGGAGAAGCTGCGCGCCAGCTTCGCCGCGATCGGGGACTCGTTCCAGATGGACTGGCAGATCCACCGGGCCTCGGACCGGATGAAGGTCGTCCTGATGGTCAGCAAGTTCGGGCACTGCCTGAACGACCTCCTCTTCCGGGCCCGGATCGGCGCGCTGCCCGTCGACATCGCCGCTGTGATCTCCAACCACGGGGACTTCGCTGAGCTCGTCGGCTCGTACGACCTCCCCTTCCACCACATCCCGGTCACCAAGGACACCAAGGCCCAGGCCGAGCAGCAGGTCCTCGACCTGGTGCGGGCGGAGGGCGTCGAGCTGGTCGTGCTCGCCCGGTACATGCAGGTGCTCTCGGACGACCTGTGCAAGCAGCTGAGCGGGCGGATCATCAACATCCACCACTCGTTCCTGCCGAGCTTCAAGGGCGCGAAGCCGTACCACCAGGCGCACGCGCGGGGGGTGAAGCTGATCGGGGCGACCGCGCACTACGTGACCGCCGACCTCGACGAGGGGCCGATCATCGAGCAGGAGGTCGAGCGGGTCGGGCACGACGTCACGCCCGACCAGCTGGTGGCGATCGGACGGGACGTGGAGTGCCAGGCGCTGGCGCGGGCCGTCAAGTGGCACGCGGAGCGGCGCATCCTGCTGAACGGGCGGCGGACCGTCGTCTTCGCCTAGAACCCGGTCGCGGGCCCGGCGGGGCCCGCCGCACCCGGTGACGGCGAGGCCCCGGTCCCGCTGACGCGAGGCCCTGTCACAGGCGGCTCAGCGCCGCCGTCGCCGACAGGACCTCGCGGATGGCCTCCCGGTCGCCCACCCGGCCCGCCGCCGCCTCGTCCGGCGGCACGTGCCCCGCGGCCAGGCGGCAGAACTCCACCCCGTCCAGCGCCAGATGAGCCACCTGCCGCCCCGCGGAGCCGTCCGCCGCGGCGTCCAGGGCGATCAGCCACTCGCCGCCACCCGCGCCCTCGACCTCCAGACGCAGACTGCGGCCGGGCCCTGCGGCGGGCGCGGCGGGCCCGGTGCCGCGGCGGGCGGCGAGGGAGGCGGGCAGCATCCGCGCCGCGAGGTCGATCATGCGGTTGAGGTGGCGCGGCGAGGGCGGCTCGTACGGGTAGTCCACCGCGTCGGCGATGTCACCGGCGTGGATCCAGCACTCGAAGGCCCGGTCGATCATGGCGTCCCGCAGGGGCAGCTCGAACGCGCCGTACGAGACCGGGAGCCGGCCCGAGCCGCCGGGGCCGCCGGCGTCCGATCCGGCGAAGGACACCGTCCGGATCAGGGCGTGCGACTGGTCCCGCCAGGGCGCGCGCACGGCCCGGGTCAACGGATGGGGGGACGCCTGCCAGTACGCCTCCGTGCGCTCGGCGGGGCCGAGACCGTCCAGGGCGGCGAAGACGGCCGCCGGGTCGCCCTCCGCCGGGTGGAGCGCGGAGCCGGGGGCGGGGTCGTCGAGGCCGAGGGCGCGGGCGACGAGGCCGTCGACGCCGGTGAGGTGGGCGATCACCCCGGCGACGGTGGTCCGGCGGCTGACCTGCTCCTCCCGCTCGTACCAGCGGAGCCGTACCGGCGCGTGCCACTCGCTCTCGCCGATGTCCTTGAGCAGCGCGTCGAGGCGGGCGGTCTCGGCGTCGTAGGGGGCGGCCCAGCCGGGGACCGGGACGCGGGCCGGGCGGCGGGAGAGGCAGCCCTCCAGGACGCGGGAGCGGAGCGTCGGGTCGAGGTCGAGGGACTCCTCGGGGTGCAGCAGGCCGACGGCGTCGCGCAGCCGCAGCGCTTCTTCGGCGCAGGTGCCGCAGCCGCCCAGGTGGTCGTCGACGGCGGTGGCCTCCTCGGGCGAGCAGGCGGCGAGCGCCCAGGCGCCGAGGAGCGAGGTGAGGACGCGGTGGTCCAGGGCGAGGGGCCGGGGCGCGGGGGCCGCGGGGAGCGGGCGTCCGGTGTCCTCGACGGAGGTGCGCGGTGGCGGTATCCGGGGCACGCCCGCCGCGCCGCCGGGGTGCTGCCCGTCCTCGGGCCCGTCGCCGAAGGGGTCGAAGCGGCCCGGTCCTGGGGTCCCGCTCATGCGGGCCTCCCATGGCGGCCGGGCGGGGTGCCGCTGTCGTGCGCCGTGGAGAGCAGTTGCAGGCCGAGGCGGAGGCGGCGGCGCGCCTCGTCCTCGGTGACGCCGAGGTCGGCGGCGGTCTGGCGGTAGTCACGGCGCTGGAAGTAGGCGAGCTCCAGGGCGGCCCTGAGCGGGGCGGGCATCGACGTCACGATGTAGTCGGCGCGGGCCGCGGCGGAGGCGTGGCGCACCTTGCGCTCCAGGTCCTCGGTGGTGCCGAGGCCGGTGCGCACGAGGGCGGCGGACTCGGTCTGGCGCAGCCGCTGGACGGCCCGGTGGTGGGCGAGTGTGGCGATGAACGAGCGCAGCGGACCCTGCTTGGGTTCGTACGCCTCGGGGTTCTCCCAGATGTGCGTGAAGACCTCGCGGGTGATCTGGTCGGCGGCGTCCTCGTCGTCCAGGACGCGGTGGGCGAGGTTGTGCACCAGGGACGCGAAGCGGTCGTACAGCTCGCCGAGCGCGGCGGCCTCACCGTGCGCGAGGCGCTGCTGCATCCTCCGGTCCCAGCGGGACGGAGTCTCCTTGGGCATGGGGCCCCCTCACCGACCGCCCGTGCTGCTCAGCTGCTGAACTGTTCGTCTCTGTACTCGAATGTAGTGGGCGGCACCGACAACCCACGCTCCTTTACCGCATTGTGCGCGGTGGGGCAGTAGCGGATGGTAAAGAACGGCGCAGGTCGTTGACCGTAAGCGATCGATTGTGGCCGGGAGGGTCTTGACCGGGTCATATGTGATAGGTCTGCGAGGGTTGTTTCAGTGCGTTGCGGCTGGGGCAGCCGCGCAGTGCAAGCGTAGTGACAGGTTCCGAATGTGGACCATCGGGTGAGCGAGAGGAGGGGTGGCGCGTGACGCTCAGGATGAGCGAGACGGGACGGGGCGACTGGGCCGTCGTACGGGTGTCGGGCGAGATGGACCTCGTGACCTCGCCCGCGTTGCGGCAACAGGTCCACGAAGCGGTCGCCGACGGCCGCCACAGTCTCGTGCTCGACCTCTCCGACGTGCTGTTCTGCGACTCCAGCGGCGTCGGCGTCCTCATCGCCGCACGCCGTCTGATGCGCTCCTGCCAGGGCCGGCTCCGGCTGATCCTGCCGGCCCAGGGCGCCGTCGACGGCTCGCACGTGAACCGGGTGCTCGGCGCGCTCGGCGTCCGCCGCCTCTTCGAGGTGTACCCGGACGTCACCGCGGCCGTGGACGACGAGGCGGAGCCGCTGTCGGCCTGAGGAGGGGCTCCCTTGTCCCGGAATTCCTCCGGTCCTGACACAACCGCTCCACTTCCGGACCTGCCCGCGCGCGTCGGACGTACGCTCCGGGGCGTAGGACCCATCGATGTGAGAGGCGGCTCATGAGCATGGACGAGCGGAGGATCGCGGACCGGTTCGCCGGCTTCGACCAGGACGGCAACGGATACATCGACCGCGAGGACTTCTACGCCGCGGCGAAGGCGCTGCTCGCCGAGTTCGGCGCGACGGCCCGCTGCGACAAGGGGCAGGCGCTGTTCGCAGGGGCCGAGGCGTTCTGGCAGGGCATGGCCGGGATCGCGGACGTGGACGGGGACCAGCGGGTGACCCGGGGCGAGTTCGTGACCGGGGCCGTGAAGCGGCTGCGGGACAGCCCGGAGCGGTTCGCCGAGATCGCGCGGCCGTTCCTGCGGGGCGCCATCGCCCTCGCGGGCCCGGACGGCGCCGGGATCGGACCGGAGGCGGCCGAGCGGGCGCTGAAGGCCCTGGGGGTCGAGGCCGGGACCGCATCGGCGGCGGCCGCCGCGCTGGACGCGGACGGGGACGGGCGGATCTCCGAGGACGAGGTCGTCCAGGGATTCGCGCGGTACTTCACCGTCCCCGAGTAGGCGCAGCGCCCCCTCCCTCGCCTCCGAACCGCTCCCGCAGCTTGTACTTGAGGACCTTGCGGAGCGTCTCGTTGCGGGGGAGGGCGTCCAGGATCTCCAGCTGTTCGGGCAGCTTGAACGTGGTCAGGCCCTGGCCGCGCAGGTACGCCGTGACCTCCTCCAGGGTCAACGGGGCTCCCGGCGCCCGGAGTTCGAGGACCGCGCACACCCGCTCCCCGCGCTCGGCGTCGGGCAGGCCGACGACGGCCGCGTCCTGGACCGCGGGGTGCTGGTGCAGCAGGTCCTCGATCTCCTTGGCGGAGATGTTCTCGCCCTTGCGGATGATGATGTCCTTGGCCCGCCCGGTGAGGACCAGGTGGCCGCTGGGCAGGACGTGGCCCAGATCGCCGGTGATCAGGAAGCCGTCCGCGTCGAAGGCGTCCGCACTCTGACGCGGGTCCACGTAGCCCTGGCAGACGGCCTCCCCGCGCAGCCTGACCTCGCCGTCGGTCCCGGCGGGGAGCTGTTTGCCGTCCGTGTCGACGATCCGGATCTCCATGCCGTCCGGCGGGCGCCCCTCCGTCGTCGCCAGGTGGTGCGCGGTATCGTCCGGCGCCCCCATCGTGATCATGGGCACCTCGGTCATGCCGTACCCGTGGGTGAGCTGGACGCCCATCTCGCGCACCACGGAGTGGTAGATCTCGGGCGGTTTGGGCGCTCCGCCGCCCGCGAGGAGGCGCAGCGTCGGGATCAACCTCCGCCCCGGGTCCTTGCGTTGCTCGGCCAGGAACATCGAGTAGAACGCGGTCGAGCCGCCCGCCACGGTGACGCCGTGGCGCCGGTACTCCGCCAGCGCGTCGGGCAGGGCGAACTGCTCGAACATCACCGCCGGGAACCCGTACAGGAGCAGCATCACCGTGTAGTCGGGGCCCGCGATGTGCGCGTAGGGGAAGGCCATGGAGCCGACGTCGGAGGCGGACAGGCGCAGCGCGTGGGCCAGGCAGGAGCCGCCCGCGATGAGTGAACGGTCGCTGTGCAGCACGCCCTTGGGGTCGGAGGTGGTGCCGGAGGTCCAGTAGATCCACCGGACCGACCCGCCGTCGGCCGGCGGGGGCGGGAGGACGGACGGGTCGGCCTCGGGCAGGTTCTCGTACGCCTCGAAGACGCCGCGGGCGCCCAGCCGGTGCGCCATGGCGGTGTGGTCGAAGCCGCGCCACACGCCGGGGGTCGCGAAGAAGTCGGCCTTGGACTCCCCCAGCGCGAAACCGACTTCACGGTCCCGGTAGAACGGGATGACCGGGGACTGCACGGCGCCGATACGGGCCAGCGCGAAGGTGAGCAGGGCCGTCTCGATGCGGGTGGGCAGTTGCCAGGCGACGACGGTGCCCGGGCGGACGCCGCGTTCGTACAGGGCCGCCGCCACCCGCTCGGCGCGGTCCCGCAGCTCGCCGAAGGTGAGCCGCCGGTCGCCCTGGAGCAGGACCGGGTGGCCCGGGGTGAGCGCGGCGCGGCGCTCGACCAGCTCCCAGAGCGTGCGGGAGGCGCCGAGGGCGTGTGCGGTGCTCTGCGTCATTGCCGTGACCCCCATGGGTGCCCGTGCCCGGCCGCCACGCCTAACTGACGGGGCGTCAGAATCCGAGGGAAGCGTAAGTCCGTGCTCCTTGTCGGTCCAGGGGTGCGGGGCTAGCCTGCATCTGACGGGTCATCAGGTAACGCGGAGGGGCTCAGCACTCATGACGGAACTGCCGCGCATCGTCAGCGTCGACGACCATGTGATCGAACCGGCCCATCTCTTCGACACCTGGCTGCCGGCCAAGTACCGCGACCGCGGACCCCGGCCGCTCACCGCCGGGATCGGTGAACTCGCCTACGTGGCGGGCAAGTATCAGATCACCATGGACCCCGACGGGCCGCCCACCGACTGGTGGATCTACGAGGACCTCAAGTTCCCGTACAAGCGCAACATCGCCGCCGTCGGCTTCGACCGGGACGACATGACCCTCGAAGGCATCACCCGGGCCGAGATGCGGCGCGGCTGCTGGGACCCCAAGGCACGCCTCGACGACATGGACCTCAACCACGTCGAGGCCAGCCTCTGCTTCCCCACCTTCCCGCGCTTCTGCGGCCAGACGTTCGCAGAGGCGCACGACAAGGAGGTCGCCCTCGCCTGCGTACGCGCCTACAACGACTGGATGGTCGAGGAGTGGTGCGGCGACAGCGGCGGCCGGCTGATCCCGCTCTGCATCATCCCGCTGTGGGACGTGGGCCTCGCCGTCGCCGAGATCCGGCGCAACGCGGCACGCGGCGTCCGGGCCGTCACCTTCTCCGAGATCCCCACCTACCTCGGCCTCCCGTCGATCCACTCCGGGTACTGGGACCCGTTCTTCGCCGTGTGCCAGGAGACCGGGACCGTCGTCAACATGCACATCGGCTCCTCCTCCCAGATGCCCGCCGCGTCCCCCGACGCACCGCCCGCCGTGCAGGCCGCGCTCAGCTTCAACAACGCCATGGCGTCGATGATGGACTTCCTGTTCAGCGGCGTGCTCGTGAAGTTCCCGACGCTCAAACTCGCCTACAGCGAGGGCCAGATGGGCTGGATCCCGTACGCCCTGGAGCGCGCCGACGACGTCTGGGAGGAGCACCGCGCGTGGGGCGGCGTCCGGGACATCGTCCCCGAGCCCCCCTCCACGTACTACTACCGGCAGATGTTCTGCTGCTTCTTCCGCGACAAGCACGGCGTCGCCTCGCTGGACGTGGTCGGACGCGACAACGCCACCTTCGAGACCGACTACCCGCACGTCGACTCGACCTTCCCGCACACCAAGGAGGTCGCCCTCGACCACATGAAGGGCCTCGACGACGAGACCGTGTACAAGCTGATGCGCGGCAACGCCATCCGCATGCTCGGTCTGGACCTGGACAAGTAGGCCCGCCTCATGGACCTCACCTACACCGACGAGGAAGAGGAGTTCCGGGCCAGGCTGCGGGAGTGGCTCGCGGCCGTCCTGCCGACGCTGCCCGGGAAACCGTCCCCCGGCGACTGGCCCGGCCGGCGCGCGTACGACACAGGCTGGCAGCGCAGGCTCCACGACGCCGGGTACGGAGAGGTGCACTGGGACGCCTCGCCCACCACCCGGCTCATCTTCCTGGAGGAGACGGAGAGAGCGGGCGCCCCGTACGTCGGCGCCAACTTCGTCGGCCTGCTGCACGCCGGGCCGACCATCGCCGCCGAGGGCACCGAACAGCAGCGGGCCCGCTGGCTCTCGCCGATCCTGCGCGGCGACGAGGTGTGGTGCCAGGGGTTCAGCGAGCCGGACGCCGGCTCCGATCTCGCGGCCCTCCGCACGCGCGCGGTACGCGACGGCGACACCTACGTGATCAACGGCTCGAAGATCTGGACCTCGCACGCCGAGGCCGCCGACTGGTGCGAACTGCTCGTACGCACCGACCCGGCCGCCCCCAAGCACCGCGGCATCTCCTGGCTCGCCATGCCGATGGACACCCCCGGGGTCACCGTGCGCCCGCTGCGCACCCTCGCCGGATCGACGGAGTTCGCGGAGATGTTCCTCGATGACGTACGGGTGCCGGTCGCCCACCGGGTCGGCGAGGAGAACGACGGCTGGCGCGTCACCATGGTGACCCTGTCCTTCGAACGCGGCACCGCCTTCGTCGGCGAGGTCGTCGCCTGCCGTCGCACCCTCGGCGAGCTGGCCGCCCACGCACGCAAGAGCGGACGCTGGGACGACGCGGTGCTGCGCCGCGAACTCGCGCTGCTCTCCGCCGAGTTCGGCGCGCTGTGGCGGCTCGTCCAGTGGAACGTGAGCGAGGCGCAGGCCGGTGACGGGGCGCCCGGGGTGGGCGGGTCCGTCTTCAAGCTGCGCTACTCGCACGCGCGGCAGCGGCTCTACGACGCCGCGGCGCGGGTCCTCGGCGGCGCCGGGGCGCTGGACACCGGCCACGAGTGGACGCTCGACCGGCTGTCCTCGCTCTCCTACACGATCGCGGCCGGCACCTCGCAGATCCAGCGCAACATCGTCGCCGAGCGCATCCTCGGGCTGCCCAGAGAGCCGACCGGAGGCCGGTGACCATGCACTTTCAATTGACGGCTGAACAACGGGCGTTGCGGACGGGCACCCGGGACCTGCTCGCCCGCTGGTTCGACCGGGACGCGCTGCGCCGGACGGTGGAGCGGCCCGCGATCGACCGGGCGCTGTGGCGGCGGCTCGGCGATACGGGGCTGTTCTCGCTCCGCCTGCCGGAGTCCGCGGGCGGCCCCGGGCTCGGCCTTCCGGAGGCCGTCGTGGTCTTCGAGGAGTGCGGGCGTGCGCTGCTGCCCGGGCCGCTCGTCGCGACCTTCCTGGCCGTCGGGGACGTACCGGGCGCGGCCTCGGGCGACGTGGTCGTGACAGCACCGTCCGGCGCTCTCGTGCCCTGGCTCGACGGTGCCGACGTGGTGCTCGGGCAGAGCGCGGGCGCCGCCGCGCTCGCCTCGGTCGACCCGCTGACGCCGCTGCACACGGTGCCCGGCGGCGGGGCGCCACCCCCGCCCGAAGCCACCCTCCTGTACGCCGCCGAACAGCTCGGCTCGGCCGGCCGCACGCTCGACATGGCCGTCCAACACGCCCGGGACCGCCATCAGTTCGGGCGACCCGTCGGCGCCTTCCAGGCCGTCAAGCACCTCTGCGCCGAGATGCTCGTACGGACCGAGGTGGCCCGCGCCGCGGTGTACGCGGCCGCCGTCACCCGGGACCCGGTGGAGATCGCCGCGGCCGAACTCCTCGCCGACGAGGCCGCCGTCCAGGGGGCCCGCGACTGCCTCCAGGTGCACGGTGGCATGGGCTTCACCTGGGAGGCCGACGTGCACCTGCACCTGAAGCGGGCCTGGGTGCGGAGCGAGTTGGGCGGCGGCGCGCGGGCCGCCGAGGAGGTGCTCGCCGCCGCCCTGTGAACACCCGGCGGACGCCCTGAGCAAAGGGTGTACGGAGAGTGACCGTGCGCCGATACCGGGTTGTGTCCTTCGGGAGGCTCGTCACGGCGCGGAGTCGGCGTCCGGCTCCGGTACCTTGTGGCAGATGCGAGTGGTGCTGAACCCGGGCGAAGGTGCCGGTGTTGCCTCCGAGGCGGCCCCGGGACCCGGGATGTGCGCCGCTCGCAGCGCAGGGCAGGGCGTCACGCCCGCCTGTTCGACCCCCCTCGATGCGCGTCGCACAGTATGCCGCACGCGTACTCCTTCGCGCGGGAATATGCCCGAAGCCCTTGTTGACGTGACTGTACGTCAACCATGCTGTGCAGCAAGGAGATCACAGTCCGTGATCTCCGGCAGTGTCCAGGATGCTCAGTGGCGCGAGGCAGAACTCCAACGGTCCCGCCGGATTCGGATGGTGTGAGCGGTGCAGGTGCTTCAGGTTCAGTTGGAGGTCGGGGCCGACCCCGCAGAGGTGGGACGGGCCCGGAGGTGGGTGCGTTCGCGCCTCGCCGGTTCGGGGATACAGGACGACGAACCGTTGGCCGAGACGCTGATCCTGCTCGTCTCCGAACTCGTCACCAACGCCGTGGTGCACACCGGCCGTCCGGCGGTGCTCCGGATGGTGCTGCCCGGCGTGCAGGGCGAGTGTCCCGGCATGGTGCGGGTGGAGGTGGCCGACTCCAGCGACCGGCCCCCGGCGCCCCGGCACGCGGACGGCGAGGAGACGAACGGCCGCGGTCTTGAGCTCGTCGACGGGCTCGCCGACCGCTGGGGCTGGCGGCCCGAGGGCACGGGCAAGGCCATCTGGTGCGAGCTCGACCGGTGCCCCGCGGCCGGCACCCCAGGGGGCGTGAGCTCCTACGGCGGGGTGGCCTTCGAAGCGGTGTGAGACCGCTGGGACCCAGGAGTGGACGCGCCGGGCCCGCCCCTGCCGCATGCTTCCGTGCGCGCCCAGAGCAATAGGAGCATTAACGGCAAATAGCCGTACGGGTGTTGACGCGGAGTGCCCGTTTGATCACGATTGTGGTCAGCGATTCACGGCGAGGGGACGTCGAGGGCCCTTGTGACGGGGGCCCTCGACGAGAGGCTGGATCGCCGCCGCGGGGGTGCCGGGCGCGCCGTCCCGCACCCCCCGCGGCCCAGGACGTGTCGGGTAAGTCCCGCCGCCCGACCGCCCGGAGGGTGGGTCGCGTCGTGAGGCAGGCGGGTCCTTCGCAGCCGCCCGAGGGCTTCCCCCCGTCGCTCAGAGCACGGCCACCGGTGCCACCGGGGTGCCTGTCGCGCCGCTGAACGGCTCGGGCATCGCCGAGAGCAGGAACGTATAGCGGCTTTCTTCTCCACAGGCTGTGGACAAACCTTCCAGATCCCAGTTCTGGCCCTGCAACATGCCCATCTCCACCAGGTCCAGGGCGTGCACCGGCAGCCACAGGTTCTCGATCTCCGGGGGGAAGATCTCGAAGGTCAGGGTGTCGTTCGCGACGGCCGCCACGTCGTGGGCGTGGAACCACTCCGGAGTACGGACCGACAGGCCCGGTGACGGATACCCGTACGCGTGCTTGTAGCCCGCCAGATACACCTGGACCTGGCCCGTACGGACCAGCACGATGTCGCCCGCGCGGACCGTGACGCGGCCGAACTCCGCCGCCTCGTCCAGGTCTTCGGGCGTCACCGCGTGGTCCCCCGGCAGCCGGTCGAGGCCCTTCGCCGCCGCCACGTCGAGCAGGACGCCGCGCGAGACGAGGTGCGGGATCTTGTCGATGCCGCTGAACTCGGAGCCACCGTGCGCCGTGATGGTGTCCGCGGGGCGGCCGTTGTAGAGGCGGCCCGAGTGCGAGACATGGGTCAGCGCGTCCCAGTGGGTGGCCGCCTGTAGGCCCATCGTCACCGCGTCGTCGCTGGTGGCGACCGTCTCGGGGCCGAAGATCTGCTGGTTGATCTGGACCATCGTGTGCAGCGGGTTGACGCGGCCGGGGATCAGACCGGCCTGCACGCCGTCCTGCTTGAGCGGCAGCGCGAGGGGGACCCGGCGGCCCCTTCGGGCCTCGGCCGCGGCCTCGCGCACCACCGCATCCGTGACCAGGTTCAGCGTGCCGATCTCGTCGGCCTCCCCCCAGCGCCCCCAGTTGTTCACGCGTTTGGCGATGTCGTGGAACTCGGCGGGCAGCGGCATCGGGGCCTCCCGGGTCTTGTGTTCCGGTATCTGACGGGTCGTAGAATCCGAACCCAGAGGAAATCTAACGGGCCGTCAGAAACCGCGGGAAGGGGCCGGGCGTGGGGAACTTCTTGGCAGGCAAGGTCATCGCCGTGACGGGAGCGGGGCGCGGCATCGGCCGCGCGGTCGCGCTCGCGTGCGCCGCCGAGGGAGCGAAGGTCGTCGTCAACGACTACGGGGTCTCCATGGAGGGCGCCGGGCCCGCCTCCGAGGTCGCACTCGGCGTGGTGAAGGAGATCGAGGCCGCGGGCGGCGCGGCCGTCGCCGTCGCCGACGACGTGTCGACCATGACGGGCGGGCAGCGCGTCGTCGACACGGCCGTGGAGGAGTTCGGGCGGATCGACGGGGTGGTGTGCGTCGCCGGGATCCTGCGGGAACGGATGCTCTTCAACATGTCGGAGGAGGAGTGGGACCCCGTGCTCGCCACCCATCTGAAAGGGACGTTCACCGTCTTCCGCGCCGCCTCCGCCATCATGCGGAAGCAGCGGAGCGGCACCCTGATCGGGTTCACCAGCGGCAACCACCAGGGGTCCGTCGCCCAGGCCAACTACAGCGCCGCCAAGGGCGGGATCATCTCCCTGGTGCGCAGCGCCGCCCTCGGGCTGCACAAGTACGGGGTCAGCGCCAACGCCGTGGCGCCCGTCGCCCGTACGCGGATGTCGGCCAACGTGCCCATGGAGCTCAAGGAGATCGGGGAGCCGGAGGACGTCGCCGCGCTCGTCGTCTACCTGCTGAGCGAGCGGGCCCGCGCCGAGAAGATCACCGGGCAGGTCTACACCGTGGCCGGGCCGAAGATCGCCGTGTGGGCGCAGCCGCGGGAGTTGCGCGCCGGGTACGCCGAGGGGGGCTGGACGCCCGAGCGGATCGCCGACTTTCTGCCGGGGACGGTGGGGGTCGATCCGATGCCGATGCTCGCGGTCGTGGAGGAGATGGCTCGGGCCGCCGGGGCCCAGGAGCGGCCCAATCTTTGATCGGGTCCTGTTCGGCTTGAAGGTTGCGCTTCGGCTTGAAGGTTCCTGTTCGGCTTGAAGGTTGCGCTTGGGTTTGAAGGTTGCGCTTCGGCTTGAAGGTTTCGCTCGACTCAAGTGGGGGGTGGTGGCGTGGAGTTCGCGTTCGGCGCTGAGGATGTCGCGTTCCGGCGAGAAGTCAGGGCGTGGCTCCAGACGCATCTCGTCGGGCGGTTCGCCGACGCCGTGGGGCGGGGTGGGCCCGGCAGCGAGCACCAGGACGCCGGGGAGCGGCGCGCCTGGGAGCGGGAGCTGGGGCGCGGCGGGTGGATCGGGCTCGGGTGGGGTGACAGCGCGTACGGCAATCGCGTGGGCACATTGACCCAGCAGGTCGTGTGGGCCGAGGAGTACGCGCGGGTGCGGGCCCCTGGCCGCTGCGGGCACATCGGCGAGAAACTGCTGGCCCCCACCCTCCTCGCCCACGGCAGCGAGGAGCAGCGGCGGCGGTACCTCCCTCCCATCGCCCTGGGTGAGGAACTGTGGTGCCAGGGCTACAGCGAACCCGGCGCCGGCTCCGACCTCGCCTCCCTGCGGACCGCCGCCGCAGCGGATGGCGACGGGCGGTGGCGGGTCACCGGGCAGAAAGTGTGGACGTCACTGGCGCACGAGGCCGACTGGTGCTTCGTACTCGCCCGGACGGAGCCGGGGTCGTCGCGGCACCGGGGGTTGTCGTTCCTGCTCGTGCCGATGGATCAGCCCGGGCGTATCGACGTACGGCCCATCCGGCAGCTGACCGGGACCAGCGAGTTCAACGAGGTGTTCTTCGACGGGGCCGTCGCCGTGGACTGCGTGGGGGAGGTGGGGGATGGGTGGAAGGTCGCCATGGGGCTGCTCGGAGTCGAGCGCGGAGTGTCGACCCTTGCCCAACAGGTCGGGTTCGAGGCGGAGTTGCGGGACGTTGTGCGGTGCGCGGTGGAGTCGGGGGCGGTGGCCGATCCCGTGGTGGGTGGGGAGATCGTTAGGTTGTGGAGTGAGTTGCGGGTTATGCGGTGGAATGCGTTGCGGACTTTGGGGGGGAGTGGGTTTGGGGGTTTGGGTTTGGGTGGGGGTGGGGGCTGGGGTGCGGGTGCGGGTGCGGGTGCGGGTGGGGGTTTGGGTGGGGGGGCCAGCGTTGCCAAGTTGTTGTGGGGGGGCTGGCATCAGCGGCTCGGGGAGCTCGCCGTGCGGGTGCGGGGGGCGCGTGGTGCCGTCGGGCCCCGGGACTGGTCCGCCGCCTCCGCCTCCGCCTCCGCCTACGAACTCGATCAGCTTCAGCGGCTCTTCCTCTTCAGCCGGGCCGACACCATCTACGGCGGTTCTGACGAGATCCAGCGCACCATCATCGCCGAGCGCGTGCTCGGCCTGCCCAGGGAGGCGTAGGTCATGAGGGGTGTTCTGTTCGACGGGCAGCAGGCTGTCGTGGTCGATGACCTGGAGGTGCGGGCGCCCGGAGCCGGTGAAGTGCTGGTCGCCGTCGCCGCCGCCGGGCTCTGCCACTCCGATCTCTCCGTGATCGACGGGACCATTCCGTTTCCGCGGCCCGTGGTGCTCGGGCACGAGGGGGCGGGGGTCGTCGAGGCCGTGGGGGACGGGGTGACGCATGTGGTCCCCGGGGATCATGTGGCGCTCTCCACGCTGGCCAACTGTGGCACCTGCGGGGAGTGTGACCGGGGGCGGCCGACCATGTGCCGCAAAGCCATCGGGATGCCGGGGCGGCCCTTCTCGCGCGGCGGTGAGCCCGTGTATCAGTTCGCTTCGAACTCCGCCTTCGCCGAGCGGACCGTGGTGAAAGCCGTGCAGGCCGTGCGGATTCCTGCCGGGATTCCGTTGACTTCGGCCGCGTTGATCGGGTGCGGGGTGTTGACCGGGGTGGGGGCCGTGCTCAATCGGGCTCGGGTCGACCGGGGGGATTCCGTTGTTGTCATCGGGACGGGTGGGGTGGGGCTGAACGTCTTGCAGGGGGCGCGGATCGCCGGGGCCCTGCGGATTGTCGCCGTTGATTCGAATCCGGGGAAGGAGGGGGTGGCTCGGCAGTTCGGGGCCACGGAGTTCTTGGGGGACGTGGGGGAGGTTCGGGGGGTTCTGCCGGAGGGGGCCGATCACGTCTTCGAGTGCGTGGGGCGGGTGGAGCTGGTGCGGGCCGCGATCGATCTGCTGGATCGGCATGGGCAGGCGGTGCTGCTCGGGATGCCGGCGGCTGATGCGGAGGCGTCCTTTGTGCCGGCCGCGCTGTTTCTCGACAAGTCGGTGCTGGGGTGTCGGTACGGGTCGTCCCGGCCGCAGCGGGATATTCGGCTGTACGCCGATCTTTATGGGGAGGGGCGGTTGTTGCTGGACGAGTTGGTGACGCGGACTTATCCGGTGGAGGACTTCGGGAAGGCGGTCGAGGATGCGGAAGGGGGGCGGGTTGCTCGGGGGGTGCTGACGTTTTAGCGCTCGGTGTGCGTTGAAGGGAGGGTGGCCGTTTGGGGTGCGTTGGCGGGTTTCCCGTTCGTTCCGATCGGTGTGTGGGTGGGTACGGTGCCGACCGGGGTATGTGCGTGCTCGCCATCTTGATGGCCTCGTTGCTTGCTTCGGCTGCCGCTACCGCGTGTTGCTGTGCTGCGCGCGCACATACCCCGGTCGGCCCCTCCCGTCTCGTATCCGTCTGATCGCCGGATCACCTCTGCGGTTCGCCGGTCGCCGCTCGACACCTGTCGCCCGCCGCCCGCCGGGCTGATCGCCGGATCACCTCTGCGGTCCTCCGCTCGTTCCTTCGGCCCCTGCTCCGTCTCGTACGCGGGTGAGCGCCGGTCTCCTTCAGCCCCTCCGGCGATTGAGGAGCGGGGTCTGGGGCGGCGCCCCAGGGGGTGAGGGCAGTGCCGGGGGCGGTTGTCGGGCAGGAGCAGGGGCTCGGGGTGGTCGGTCAGCTCGTGGAGCGGAACGTTCGGCGGTAGGTCGTCGGGGTTACGCCGAGGGCCGATTGGAGGTGCTGGCGCATGGACTGGGCCGTGCCGAAGCCGGCGTCTCGGGCGACCTGGTCGATGGAGAGGGCCGAGGTCTCCAGGAGGTGGCGGGCCCGCTCGACGCGTTGCTGGGTGAGCCACTGGCCGGGGCTGATGCCCGCCTCTTCGCGGAAGCGGCGCGTGAAAGTGCGTACGGACATGGATTCCTGCTCGGCCATGTCACGGAGCTGGATCGGCTCGTGGAGGCGGGCCAGGGCCCAGGCGCGGGCGGCCGTTGTCGTCGCCAACTGTGGCTCGGGTACCGGGCGTTGGATGAACTGTGCCTGGCCGCCGTCGCGGTGAGGGGGGACTACGGTGCGGCGGGCGACATCGTTGGCGACCGCCGTGCCGTGGTCGCGGCGCACCAGGTGGAGGCAGAGGTCGAGGCCCGCGGCGACACCGGCCGAGGTGAGGACGTCGCCGTCGTCGATGAAGAGGACGTCCGCGTCGACCCGGACCGAGGGGAAGAGTTCCTGGAAGTGGGCCGCCTCCGCCCAGTGCGTCGTCGCGGGTCGCCCCTCCAGGTAACCCGCGGCGGCGAGAACGTAACTGCCGGTGCAGATGGAGACCATGCGGGTGCCGGGCCGGATGTGGGAGAAGGCCGCCGCCAGGTCGGGGTCGAGGCGGCCCTCCTCGTAGACCGGGCCCAGTTCGTAGGACGCGGGGACGATCACCGTGTCCGCGGTGGCGAGGGCCTCCGGGCCGTTCTCCACCAGGATCGCGAAGTCGGCGTCGGTCTGCACCGGGCCCGCCTCGCGGACCGCGACCGTCACGACCTCGTAGAGCGGCTCCAGGGCAGCCGTGCGCGCCTTGCCGAAAATGCGCTGGGGGATGCCCAGTTCGAAGGGGATCAGGCCGTCCAGTGCCAGTACGGCCACACGATGCCGGGGAACGTCCATGGCCCGATCCTAGCGAATGCTGTCACTCGGGCCACTCGTCCGGCAGCGTGCGGGTGGCCGAAGCTCTGGGATGTGACTACGACACCGACGCATGACCTCCCCGACACCCGTGGTCGGCGTGGCCGGACAGCACCCCACCGGGCCTGGTCCGTGGCCGCGGTCACCTTCGTGACGATCATCGGCGCCGCCGCCTTCGCGTCGCTGCCCGGCCTCCTCATCGAACCGCTCAACCACGACTTCGGCTGGTCGCACGGCACCATCGGGTTCGCCGTCTCCGTCAACCTCGCCCTGTACGGGGTCACCGCGCCGTTCGCCGCCGCCCTCATGGACCGGTTCGGGATACGGAAGGTGGTCGCCGTCGCCCTGACGGTCATCGCCGTCGGATCGCTGCTGACCGTGTGGATGACCGCTGCCTGGCAACTGGTCCTGTACTGGGGCGTGTTGGTCGGCCTCGGCAGCGGGTCCATGGCGCTCGCCTTCGCGGCCACCGTCACCAACCGGTGGTTCGTGGCCAGGCGCGGCCTCGTCACCGGCATCCTGACCGCGGCCGGGGCCTCGGGCCAGCTGGTGTTCCTGCCCCTCCTGTCGTGGATCGTGGACCGGCACGGCTGGGAGCCCGCCGCGGTGACCGTGGCCCTGTCGGCGCTGGCCGTGGTGCCCTTCGTGTGGTTGCTGTTGCGCGACCACCCCGCTGACGTGGGGGTGAAGGCCTACGGCGCCGCCGAGTTCGTGGCCAAGCCCGCTCCGGTGCCCGGCGCGGCGAGGCGCGCGGTCGGGGTGTTGTTCAAGGCCGCTCGGACCGGGCCCTTCTGGCTGCTCGCCGGCACGTTCGCCATCTGCGGCGCCTCGACGAACGGGCTCGTCAAGACGCACTTCGTGCCCGCCGCCCACGACCACCACATGCCGGTCCAGGCCGCCGCGTCGCTGCTCGCGGTCATCGGCGTCTTCGACGTGGTCGGGACGATCGCGTCCGGGTGGTTCACCGACCGGTTCGAAGCGCGGCGGCTGCTCGCCGTGTACTACGCGCTCCGCGGGATCTCGCTGCTCTTCCTGCCGGTCCTGCTCTTCCCGACAGTGCATCCGCCGATGATCCTGTTCATCGTGTTCTACGGCTTGGACTGGGTCGCCACCGTGCCGCCGACCATCGCCCTGTGCCGTGAGCACTACGGCGAGGACAGCGCCATCGTCTTCGGGTGGGTTCTCGCCTCGCACCAGGTGGGGGCCGCGGTCGTCGCCTTCCTGGGCGGTGTGGTGCGGGACGTCACCGGCTCGTACGACCTGATGTGGTACGCGTCCGGGGCGCTGTGCGCCGTTGCCGCGCTGATGTCACTGGTGACCCGGCGGGGTTCGAAGACAGGCTCCGAGGGCGGCGCGGTCTCCGTCCCCGCCGTCGCGGGCTGAGCCCGGACCTCAGTCGCCGAGCCGCGCGAAGCGGCCCCGGTGGAAGAGGAGCGGGGGGCGCTCGTCTTCGTGGGTGTCCAGGGCCGTGACCCGGCCCACCACGATCAGGTGGTCGCCGCCGGTGTGGACGGCGTGGACGGCGCAGTCGACCCACGCGGCGGCGCCGTCGAGCCGGGGCGCGCCGGACACCGGCGCCGCGGCGTAGCCGACCCCCGCGAACTTGTCGGCGCCGCTGACGGCGAAGCCGCGGCACAACTCGGCCTGGTCCGCGCCGAGTACGTTCACGCAGAAGACCCCCGCGCGCGCGATGCGGGGCCACGTCGTCGACGTACGGGCCACCATGAACGCGACGAGCGGCGGGTCGAGGGAGAGCGAGGCGAAGGACTGGCAGGCGAAGCCGGCGGGGCTCTCGCCGGGCGCGGCGGGCGGGGCCGTGACGACCGTGACGCCGGTCGCGAAGGTGCCGAGCACGCGGCGGAACTCGGCCGGGTCGACCGGGGCGCGCTCGTCGTCGCCGACCGCCCGCAGCTCGGGGCGCGGGAGCGGCTCCACCGGCCCCGCCGTGGTGGGGGCGCCGACCGACCTGAGGTACCGGACGACGGTGGCCGCCATCCCTGCGTGTCCCATCATGTCCCCAGTGAAGCTGACGCCTCGTCAGATGGGAAGGGCCGTACGGCCCCGCTCGCCTCCGTCAGCGGCCCAGGTACTGCGGATAGCGGCGTTCCCGGAAACCGGCGACGCCCTCGTGCGCGTCGTGCGTGGCCATGTTCAGCTCCTGCGCCGCCGCCTCCGCCGCGAACGCGGTGGCACGGTCCGTGTCCAGCGCCGCGTTCACCAGCTGTTTGGTGAGGGCCAGGGCGCGGGTCGGACCGGTGGCGAGACGCTCGGCCCACTCCCGCGCCGTCCTGGCCAGCTCCGCGTCCGGTACGACCCTGTTGACCAGCCCTAGGCGCACCGCGTCGGCCGCGGGCAGCGCGTCGCCGAAGAACATCAGCTCCTTCGCACGCTGCGGGCCCACCAGGCGCGGCAGCAGGTAGGCGCCGCCACCGTCGGGGACCAGGCCGCGGCGGACGAACACCTCGATGAAGCGGGCCGACTCCGCCGCCAGCACCAGGTCGCAGGCGAGGGCGAGGTGCGCGCCGAGGCCGGCCGCCGTGCCGTTGACCGCCGCGATCACCGGCTTCTCGCAGTCCAGTACCGCGGCGATCAGGCGCTGGGCGCCGAGCCGGATCGTACGGGAGACATCGCCCGCGACCCGCTCCCCGGTGGCGGGCGCGCCGCGCAGGTCCGCGCCCGCGCAGAAACCCTTGCCGGTCGCCGTGAGGACGACGGCGCGTACGTCCGGGTCCGCGGAGGCGTCGGCGAGCAGCGCGATCACGCGTTCGCGCTGGTCCCAGGTGACCGCGTTCATGGCGTCGGGGCGGTTGAGGGTGATCCACGAGACGCCGTTGTCAGTGGCGTGCAGTACCAATGACTCCAGAGGGTTCTCGGGGGGCCCGGGGGCGTTCCCCGGGGTGGGGGATGGGGGTGGTGGCGGTGTCATGGGGGAAGCGGCTCCGTTCCGGGGGCGGGTCAGCGGCAGACGGCCAGCGCGTCGAGGGCGACGGCGCCCTGGCCGCGGCCGAGCACCATCAGCGGGTTGATGTCCAGCTCGGCGAGGTCGTCGCCGAGTTCGAGCGCCATGCGCTGGACCCGCAGGACCACTTCGACCAGCGCGTCGATGTCCGCGGGGGGCGCCCCCCTGACCCCGTCGAGCAGGGGGCGGCCGCGCAGTCCTTCGACGGCGGCGCGGGCCTGCTCCTCGCCGAAGGGGGGCACGCACACGGCGGTGTCCCGCAGCACCTCGACGAGTACGCCGCCGAGGCCCACGGTCACGGTCGGCCCGAACAGGTCGTCGTGCGTGACGCCCACGACCATCTCCACCCCCCGCTCGACCATCTGGCAGACGAGGACGCCGTCCAGGTCGATCTCCTCGTAGCGGGCGATGTCGGTGAGCTCCCGGTAGGCGTCCCTTACCTGGCTCGCCGACGTCAGTCCCACCTTGACCAGGCCGAGTTCGGTCTTGTGGGCGAGCTGGGGCGCCGACGCCTTCATGACGACGGGGTAGCCGACGAGCGACGCGGCGCGCACCGCCGCCGCGGCGCTGGTCACCAGCTGCTCGCGCGGTACGCGGATGCCGTAGGCCCGCAGCAGTTGCTTCGCCGCGTGCTCGCTCAGCTGCTTGCCGGGGCGCATCAGTGCCTGCGCCTTGCGGTAGGAGGGCGACGGGGTGCGCGGCGCCTCGTCGAAGGGCGAGCGGTAGGAGGCGGTGAAGCGGTGGTGGCCGAGGTAGGCGCGGACGGCGGTGACGCAGTTGGCGAAGGTGCGGAAGGTGGCCACGCGGGAGGAGCCGAGGAGCGTCTCGCGGTACGCGGCCTCGGTGCCGACCGGCGAGCCCCACACCACGCACACCAGCTTGTCCGTCCGCTCGGCGGCGTCCACCAGGTCCCGCGCGAGCTTGTCGCTCATCGGCGGGAAGGGGCCGGTGATGGGGCAGATGAGCACGCCGACGGACGGGTCGGCGAGGATCGACTCGATGATCTTCTCGCCGCGCCAGTCGCCGACGGGATGGCCGCCGTTGTCGACCGGGTTGGCGACGTTCAGATAGCCGGGGATCCACTGGTGCAGTTCGGCCTGCCTGGCCTCGGACAGGACGGGCAGGGTCAGGCCCGCCGCCGTCGCCAGGTCCGAGAAGTGCGCGCCGGTGCCGCCGGATATGGAGTACACGGCGACGCCCTCGGCCTTGGGCGGCCTGGCCCGCGCCAACAGGGCCGCGGTGTCCTGGAGTTCGTCGAGCCCGTCCACGCGCACCACGCCGAACTGCCGCATCGCCGCGTCCACGACGGCGTCGGCGCCGGTCAGCTTCCCGGTGTGCGAGGCGGCGGTCCGTGCGCCGGTCTCGGTCCGCCCCACCTTCACCGCGACGACGGGCACGCCCTCGCGCGCGGCCCGGTCGGCGGCGAGCAGGAAGGAGCGGCCGTCCTTGAGCCCTTCGACGTAGGCGGCGATGGCGCCGACCTCGGGGCGCTGGGCGAAGTACGAGATGAAGTCGGCGGTCTCCAGGTCTGCCTCGTTGCCGGTCGGCGCCCAGTGCGAGAGCCGGATGCCCAGCTCCTGGAGGGCGAAGACCGGGCGGCCCTGGTGGCCGGATTGCGTGATGAGCGCGATGGCGGGCCCGTCGAGGTCGTCGCGGAAGCGCTCGAAGGCGTTGAGGTTGGTGTTCGGGCCGAGCAGCCGCAGCCCGGCGCGCTCCACGGCGTCGGCGAGCCGTCGCTGCGCGGCGGCGCCCGCGTCCCCGGTCTCGGCGAACCCGGAGGCGAACGCGACCGCGAACCTCACCTTGGTGTCGGCCAGTTGCTCGATGACCGGGAGCGGGTCGGCGACCAGGAGGACGGCGAGGTCGACCTCTTCGGGGAGATCGCGGACGGACGGGACGCACGGCAGGCCGAAGACCTTCTCGCGTGTCGGATGCACCGGATACAGGCGCGCACCGACCCGCTCCGCCCACTCCATCAGCTGGCGGGTGATCCCGGTGTTGGGCCGCCCCTCGGCGTCCGACGCCCCGACGACGGCCACGGACTCGGGCCGGAAGAACCGGTCGAGATCCGCTACGTCGGCGTGCAGCGGGCGTCCGCTGACGTCCCGCTCGCCGGTGCCGGTCCTGCCGTGCACGGCAGGACCGGGCTGCTGCTCGCCGCAGGCGATCACGCGGGCCCGGCGGGAGTCGGTGGTCAGGGTGCCGTAAGTCGATCCAAGCATCGGTCCGCCCGCTCCTGTGTGACAGCGACAACTCTTGCCCGTGCGGTGTGCCTCGGAGTACCGAGACCTAACTGACGCGTAGTCAGATTACTTAACTGACGCTCCGTCAGGAACAGGGCTGCACGCAAAGACCGGGACCGCCGCACGCGAATTCCGGGACCGCTGTACGCAACTACCGGGACCGTGGTCCTCTTCTGCCCATTTCCGGGGCGGCCGGAACGGGGGCGGGGCGTACAACCCTCGGGCCGCCCGAGCTGTCTGGCAGGCGTGCGGCCATTGCCCGGCCGCGGCCCACCCACCCTTGGGGACGACATGAGATTCTCCGCTCGCGCCGCGGTCGCGGCCGCGGTGACCGGACTGGTCGCGCTCGGCCCGGCGGGCACTCCCGCGTTCGCCGACGAGCCGCAGATCGACCAGCTGTGGCTGAGCACCCCCTACGAACTCCCGCTTCCCGCCGCGAGTGCCCAGAGCCCGGGCGAACCACGGGAGTTGGACCTCGGTCTCTCCCACGACAACGCCGGCATCGAGGTGACCGACGGCCGCGTGAGCGTCGACGTCACGGAGATCGCCGCCTTCGCGCAGGTCGACTGGCCCGCGAACTGCGCGCCCACCGGCACGACCGCCGTGTGTACGGTGCCCGTCGTCAGCGACACCGCCGACCGTGACGACGTGCGGTTCTCGGTACGGGCGCTGCCGGGCACGGCGGCCGGGGCACAGGGCAAGATCCGTTACTCCGCCACGGCGACCGGCCCCGAGGGCGCTCTGACGGCGTTCGACGAGGAGACCGCCGTCTCCGTGGCCGCGGGTCCTGACCTCGCGCTGACCGGGGTGAGCCCGGTCGAGCACGCCGTGCCCGGTTCCACCCTCACGCAGCCGGTGGCCGTCGTGAACCGCGGCACCGAGCCCGCCGAGGGGTTCACGCTGGAGATGACCGCGCCCTACGGCCTCGACTTCGCCGCCCGGCCGGCCGAGTGCCGGTACCGGACCTCGGACGCAGGCGCCACGCCGCTGACGTTCGCCACCTGTGTCTTCGACCGGACCGTGGCGCCCGGCGAGTCCTTCGCGCTGCCCGGCGGGGTACAGCTCGCGGTGCGCGAGCACGCCTTGTACGAGCGGCTTGACCTGCACATCGCACCGGGCGGCGGGGCCACCGACATCGACACCGAGAACGACTACGCGTACGCGGGCATCACCGCAGACAACACCGCGGACTTCCGCGTCCGCGGCGCCGAACTCCGGGCGGCGGCGGGCAAGAGCGTCACCGCGCGCCTGCGCTTCCGCAACCTGGGCCCGGCGTGGGTGGCGAACCTGGGCACGGGCGACGCGGTCGCCGTAGTCGGCTTCGTCGTGCCGAAGGGCGCGACCGTCACCGCCTACCCCGAGGAGTGCTACCCCACCACCCTGGACGGCGGGTACTACGAGGGGACGACGGGCGCCCCGCGCTACGGGTGCCTGCTGCCGTCCTGGGTCACCCCGGACGCGGCGCGCGCCTTCGCCTTCACACTGCGCGTCGACAGGGTGGTCCCGGGCGCGACCGGTGCGGTCACGCTCCAGCCGGAGTACGGCGCCGCCTTCCCGTTCGACCCGAAGCCGGGCAACAACCACGCGAAGGTCGTGCTGAACTGAAGCCGAGGACGGCACGGTAGTGGTGTGGGCGCGAGCGCGTAACTACGGGTGTGGGCGCCGGGTACGGGTGCGGGTGCCGGGTGCCGGGTGCCGGGTGCCGGGTGCCGGGTGCCGGGTGCCGGGTTCCGCCGTCCGTGCCCGTCCCGTGCCCGTCCCGTGCCCGTCAGGAGGACTTCGCCAGGGCCTTGCCGATCCGGTCCGCGTCCAGCGCCATCTCGCGCAGCATGCCGCTGATCGGGTTCGTGTACCCCGAGAAGTAGAGGCCGGGCGCGGACGGCAGGGTGCGGGCGCCGTGCGGGCGGGGGCTGCCCGTCGCCGGGTCGAGCACGTCGAGGTGGCCGACCAGCTCCTCCAGGCCCTGCCGGTACCCGGTCGCCGCGATCACCGTGTCCGGGGTCAGGCGAGCGCCGTCGGCGAGGACGACCTCGGCGCCCTCGAAGGACGCGACCGCCGCCACCGGCTCGACCCTGCCCGAGCGCACCGCGTCGATGAGCCCGACGTCCTGCACCGGGATGGAACCCTGGCGCGCCCGCGTGTAGAGGCCCGTGTCGGGGCGCGGCAGCCCCCGGGCCGTCAGGTCCGGCACGCTCAGCCTGCCGAGCGGCACGGCCAGCCGGTCGACGAGCGCCACCGGCAGGCGGCGGCAGAGGATGCCGGTGAGCTGGGCAGGCCACCCCATCGTGGAGCGGCGCACGAGGTGCGGGGCGGTGCGCACCGCGAGCCGTACGCGCGCGGCGCCGCCCTCGATCAGGTCGACGGCGATCTCGGCCCCGGTGTTGCCGGCGCCGACGACGAGGACGTCCTGGCCGGTGTAGGGGCCGGGGGAGCGGTAATCGCCCGCGTGCAGCAGCGTGCCGGTGTACGAGGCGGCGCCCGGCCAGTCGGGCAGCCGCGGGGTGTGGTTGTAGCCGGTGGCGACGACGACCGCGGCGGCCGTCAACTCCCGTCCGCCGGTGGCCCGCAGCAGCCATCCCGCGCCGTCGGGCGCCCGGTCGACGCGGGTCACCTCGACCCCGGTGGCCACTTCCAGGTCGTGGTACTCGGCGTACTTCTCCAGGTAGCGCACGACGTCGTCACGTGCGACCCAGCGGCCGAAGCGGCGCGGTATCGGCAGCCCCGGCAGGCCCGAGAGGCGGCGCGTGGTGTGCAGGCGGAGGCGGTCGTAGTGGCCGCGCCAGGAGGCGCCGACCCGGTCGGACCTCTCCAGGACGACGGCCCGTACGCCGTGTGCCTTCAGCCGCGCGGCCGCCGCGAGGCCGCCGGGTCCGCCGCCGATGACGTACACGGGCGGGCGTTCATGGCTGCGGGCGGCCGGTGGAGGAGTGGGGGCGGTCATGTGCGGGAGCGTAATCGCGTGGTTACTTGATGGGTCTCGGTCAAGACCGGAATCGATTGCGAATTGATCACGCGGGCGGTCGTGGCGCGCGCCGCGGTCGTACGGACCCTCGTGCGTTCGGCGCCGCGTACGCCGTACGGGCCCTTGCGCATCCGGCGCCGCATGCGCTGAACTGACGTACCGTCAGAAACTGTGTCGGGCATACACCGACGGTGGGCACACACCGATGGGAGGCGGCTGACGCGCATGGACGCGATAGGGCTCAGCGGCGCCGAATGGCTCGCCGTGCTGCGCATCGGACTCGGCCTGTGGTGGCTGGAGAGCTGGCGGCACAAGGACAAGAAGGGCTGGTTCGAGCGCGGCACCGGCATCGCGTGGGCCGCGGACGTGGCGGGAAAACACCGCTGGAACGCCGTGCGAAGCGGCTTCGACACCGTCGTCGGGCCCCGGCCGAAGGTCATGGCGTACGTCGTCGTGTACGCCGAACTCGCCCTGGGACTTGGCCTGGTCGCCGGTCTCCTGACACCGGTCGCGCTCGTGGGCGGGCTGCTGCTCAACCTCCTGTACTTCATCCTCATGATCCACGACTGGGCCGAGCAGGGGCAGAACGCGATGATGGGGCTGATCTCCCTCGTCGCGCTCTTCGCCATGTCCTGGCAGACCTGGTCCCTCGACCACGCGATCGGACTGTTCTGATGGCCACGACCGGCGACGCAGACGTGGCCTTCGACGTGCCCGAGCCCGACGCCTTCACCCGCGCCTACTGGGACGCGGCCGCCGAGGGGCGGCTGCTGCTGCGGCAGTGCACCGCTTGCGGGCGCGCCCATCACTACCCGCGCGAGTTCTGCCCGTACTGCTGGAGCGACGCCCCCGAAACCGTGCGGTGGCGGGCCGCGAGCGGGCGGGCCGTGCTCTACACGTGGTCCGTGGTGCACCGCAACGACCTCCCGCCGTTCGGCGCGCGCACCCCGTACGTCGCCGCCGTCGTCGACCTCGCCGAGGGGCCCCGGATGATGACCGAGGTCGTGGAGTGCGCGGAGGGTGATCTGCGGATGGGGATGGACCTCCGGGTCGCCTTCCGCCAGGACAGCGCCGGGTTCGCCGTGCCGGTGTTCCGTCCGGTCGGGGCGGCAGGGGCGTAGGCGCCGGCGGCGGGGGATGGGCGGGGCCGTGCGGGGCCGTGCGGAGGGTGGGCCGGGGCGCCGGGTGGCCGGGTGGCCGAGGCGCTGGGTGGCCGGGTGGCCGGGTAGCCAGGTGGCCGGGTGGCCGGAGAAATGTGTGGCAGAGGAGGCGTGCGCCCCGTCACGATCGGGAGCATGACGACCACCGGAAGCACGACGACCGAGGGCAGCGAGACCGACGAGGCCGGTGAGGCCGACGAGAGCAGTGAGACCGGCGCGGGTGGCGAGACCGGTGAGGCCGGCGCGGATGGCGCGACCGGGCAGGCCGGCGCGGGTGGCGAGGCCGGGAGGGGCAGCGCGGGTGGCGAGACCGGTGAGGCCGGCGCGGGTGGCGAGACCGGGAGGGGCAGCGCGGACGGCGCGACCGGGCAGGCCGGCGCGGGTGGCGGGACCGGCGCGGACGGTGGCCCGGGGGAGTGGTACTTCACGTCGGACCACGGCGAGTTCGCCGACCGGGCCGGGCCCTTCCTGCGCGACGACCCGGCCCCGCACACCGTCGTCCTGGGCATCCTGGAGGGGATGCGGGCGGGTGAGGCGCGGTGGGCGGGGGTGACGCCCCGTTTCGGCGTGTGGTCGGACGAGGCGGGCCGCCCGGCCGGGTACCTCATGTGGACGCCGCCGCAACGCCCGTACGTGAGTCCGCTCGGTGCGGACGCGGCCGAGGGGCTCGTCGCCGCGCTCGGCGGGCTCGGTGAGGAACCGCCGCGGGAGATCGCCGGAACCGTCGAGGGCGCCCGGGCCGTGGCCCGCGCCTGGCGGCGGCGCCGGCCCGGGCTCCGGATCGCGGAGACCGAGGCGCAGCGCCTGTACCGGCTCGGGGGCCTCGTCCCGCCCGACCCGCCGCCGCCCGGACGGGCCCGCGTGGCGTGCGAGGCCGACCGCGAACTCCTCGCGGACTGGGTCCAGGGTTTCCAGGCGGACATCGGCGAACCCGTCACCGACCGGGACTGGGCACAACGGTGGGGCGACAGCCGCGTGTCCTACGGCGGCGTCACGCTGTGGGAGACACCGGACGGCAGGCCCGTGTCGATGGCCGGGGTCACCCGCAGGTCCGCCGGAACGGTCCGGGTCGGCCCCGTCTACACCCCCGGCCCGCTGCGCGGCAACGGCTACGCGGCAGCGGTCACCGCCGAGGTCAGCAGGGCCGCACGCGCCGCCGGCAGCACCGAGGTGCTGCTCTTCACCGACCTCGCCAACGCCACGTCGAACGCCCTGTACCAGCGGCTGGGCTACCGGCCCGTGCGCGACTTCACGGTCCTGGAGCTGACGGTGGGCTAGGAGTGGCGTACGTGGCGTGCGCGGTGTCAGCGTGCGAACTTCTCGATGGCCGCCGGGGTGACGGGGGTGAAGAAGTTGACGAGGTTGCCGTCGGGGTCGCGGAACAGCAGCGACCGGTTGCCCCAGGGCATCGTGGTGGGCTCGGTGACGAAGTCGGTGACGAAGCCGGTCAGGTTCTGGTGCACGCGGTCCACGTCGTCGACGAGGAACTCGGTGATCACGCTGTGGTTGTCCGCCGGGCGGGCGGAGCCCGGGGCGAAGAGCGGGACGGTGCGGGTGCCGGCGATCGCGAGGGTCGCGCCCGCGCTCCTGAGTTCGGCGAAGTCCTCCGTGGCCCATATCGCCTGCATCCCCGTGGCTCGCTCGTAGAACTCGACGAGGCGCGCGACGTCGCTGGTGATGATGCGGATCGAGACGAAGTCCATGGGAATCTCCTTGGCTGTGCCGGTGGCGTGCACGTCGCAGGCTAGGAGAAATAGAGGACAGAATCGGTCCTGTATTCGCGTTAGGCTGCGAACATGCCACGACCCACCGGCCGCGTGCTGACGCTCCTGGAGCTGTTGCAGTCGGGCGGCACCCGGACGGTCGCCGAGCTCGCCGACCGTCTCGGCGTCGAAGGGCGCACCGTGCGGCGCTATGTGCACCAGCTGATCGACCTGGACGTGCCCGTGGAGTCGGTGCGCGGCCGCTACGGCGGTTACCGGCTGGCTCCCGGGTACCGCCTGCCTCCGCTCATGCTCAGCGACGACGAGGCGCTTGCCGTGCTGCTCGGCCTGGTCACCGGCCGCCGCGCGGAGCTGACGACGGCGGAGCGCACGGCGAACGAGACGGCGTCGGCGAAGATCCGCCGGGTGCTGCCCAAGCACATCGCCCGCCGGCTCGACGCACTCCTGGAAGCGCTCGCCTTCACGGACCAGCCCGGCGAGTTGGGCCACCCGGACGCCGGGCTCCTGCTCACCGTCGCCGATGCGGTGCGCCACCGCCGACCGGTCTCGATCCGCTACACCGACCGCGAAGGACGGCGCAGCGAACGCACACTGCACGCATACGGGATCGTCGCCCACGCGGGCCGGTGGTACGTGACGGGCAAGGACGCCGGGGCCGACGAGGACCGGACCTTCCGGCTCGATCGCATCGCAGCCGCGAGGGCCCTGCCCGGTTCGTTCGAAGCGCCCGCGGGTCCTGACCCGGCACAGCGCGTGTTGTCAGGATTCGCCACGGCCGAGTACCGGCATGAGGTGACCTTGCGGATCCACGGGACGGTGGAGCAGATCCGCGCCCTCCTTCCCGCCCACGTCGCGAGCGTGGCGGCGTACGAGCCCGTGGCCGGCCAGGACCCGGCGGCCGAGCACTGGCTGCGCGTCGAGCTACGGGCGCAGCGGCTCGACTGGTTGCCCCGGACGCTCGCCTCGATCGACCGGCCGTTCGTCATCGAGCGCCCCGCTGAACTGCGCGACCTCGTCCTCGCGCTCGCCGATCGCCTCACGTCCGGTGCCCGCCAAGTGCCCGCCCCGCCTGACAGCGAGGAACCGGTGTCATGAGACGGCACGACTAGGCGGACGGGGAGGGGGTGCAGGGAGGCGATGGAGGTTCAGCGGGCGGCGCCGGCGTCACGGCCACAGCAGCTCCCTGGCCCAACTTCCCTGCCTGCGGCTGTACTTGAGGCGTACGTGTCGGCGGCGGGTGTCGCCCTGGAAGAACTCCACCTCCTCCGCGTCCAGTTCGTACACCGTCCAGCTGGGGGCCGCGGCGTCGGGCTCGCGCCGCGCCCGTTCCCACGCGGCGTCGGAGGCGCGCTCCAACTCCTCGATGGAGGAGAGGGGTTCGCTCTGGTGGCCGACGAGGGCCGAGGCGAGGGCACCGGTCGAGCGGGCGTGCAGATCGGCGTGCGCGATCCCGGCGGGCGCCGTACGGACGGGGCCGCGCACCCGGACCTGGCGGCCCTGCACCGGCCAGTAGAAGCCGAGCGCGGCGTACGGGCACGCGGCCAGTTGGCGGCCCTTCGCGCTGCCCGCGTGCGAGGCGAAGTGCCAGCCGGACTCGTCGGCGCCGTGCAGCATCACCGTACGGATGTCGGCGCGGCCCCCGGCGTCCGTGGTCGCCAGCGACGGGGTGTGCGGCTCGGGCTGCCCGGCCGCCACGGCCGCCGCGAACCACTGGACGAACAGCGGCAGCGGCGCGTCCGGTGCGGCGGCCGGGTCGAAGGCGGGCAGTTCGGTGTCCCAGACGCGCAGGGACCGCAGGAGTGCCTGGAGGTCCGGCGGGGCGGGCGGCTCGGAGCGGTCGGGCGGCTCGGGCTGGTCGGAGGGCTCGGGTTCCATGAGGTGATTGTCGCCCGTCGGCCGCGCCGGGCCCGGCCCGGCCGGGGCGCCGCGCCGGGCCCGTGCGGGAGGCGGTCGGTCGCGGATCGGGCCCGCCACCGTGCCCGGCACCTGCCAGGGCTTCCGGCGGCCGGGGTCAGTCCCGCCCCAGCACCACGGTTCCCGCCGAGCAGAACCAGCCGCCCGTGCCGGAGGCCACCGCCAGCGCGGGCGGGGAGCCGTCGGGGCGCCGCACCTGGTGCCCGCCCGCCTCGCCGCGCAGCTGCCGTACCGCCTCGACCAGCAGGAACAGGCCGCGCATGCCGGGGTGCTGGGCGGAGAGCCCGCCGCCGTCCGTGTTGGTCGGCAGCTCGCCGTCGTGGCGCAGCCGGCCCTTCTCGACGAAGGAGCCGCCCTCGCCCTTGGCGCAGAAGCCGAGGTCCTCCAGCGTCACCAGTGTCATGTACGTGAAGGCGTCGTAGATCTCGGCGATGTCGATCTCGTCCGGGGTGACACCGGCCCGTTCGAAGGCCAGGCGGCCGCTGACGGCGGCGGGCGAGACGGTGAAGTCGTCCCACTGCGACATCGACGTGTGGGAGACGTACTCGCCCGAACCGAGCAGCCAGACAGGGGACTTGGCGCAGTCGGGTACGAGGTCGTCGGCGACCATGAGGACGGCCGCGCCGCCGTCGGAGCGTATGCAGCAGTGCAGTCTGGTGAACGGGTCGGCGATCATCGGTCCCGACAGGACGTCGTCGACGGTGACGGGGTCGCGGTACAGGGCGTCCGGGTTGCGGGCCGCGTTCTGCCGGGCCTGGACGGCGACCTGGGCGAGCTGGTCGAGCGTGGTGCCGTACTCGTGCATGTGGCGGCGGGCCGCCATCGCGTACTTGGCGATGAGGGTGTGGCCGTAGGGGACCTCGAACTGCAGCGGGCCCCGCGCCCCGAACGACAGGTTCGACGTGCGCCGCCCGGCCTTGATGTCGGCGCGGGCCGTCGAGCCGTAGACCAGCAGGACGGCGCGGGCGTGCCCGGCGGCGATGGCGTCCGCCGCGTGGGCCGCCATGACCTCCCAGGTGGCGCCGCCGACCGAGGTGGAGTCGACCCAGCGGGGCCGCAGCCCCAGGTACTCGGCGACCTCGGCCGGGGCGAGCGTGCCGAGGCCCGCGCTCGCGAAGCCGTCGACGGCGTCCGGGGTGAGCCCGGCGTCGGCGAGTGCGCGGCGCGCGGCCTGGGCGTGCAGCGTGTAGGGGGTGGCTTCGTCGACGCGGCCGCAGTCGGAGAGGGCGATGCCCGTGATGGCGGCCTTACGGTGGGGGCCAGTCATGAATCTGACGGTACATCAGTTATGCGGCCGGGTAACGGGTGTGTCCGCCTCTGGGCATCCGTGACCTCCGGCCCTAATATGACGGCCCGTCAGGAAGGGGCTCGCATGGACGCCAGGTTCACCGAGGAACAGCAGGAGATCCGCCGCACCCTGCGCGAACTCACCACCAAACGCTGCACCCCGGACGACGTCAAGGCCGCGGCCGGCACCCCGTCCGGCCATGACCGCGCCCTGTGGGCCGCCCTCGGTACGGAGCTGGGGCTGCCGGGGCTCGCGCTGCCCGAGGAGCGCGGCGGCGTCGGCGCCACCGTGACCGAACTCGCGCTCGCCGAGGAGGAGCTGGGGCGGGCGCTGGCCCCCACCCCGCTCCTCGCCACCAGCGGCCTCGCCGCCCCGCTGATCACGGCCCTCGGCGCCGAGGGGCAGCAGGCGGCGCTGCTGCCGCGGATCGCCGGCGGAAGCCTGACCGCGACCCTCGCCGTACCGGGCACCGGCCTCGCCACCGCCCTCGGCCTGGTCGCCGACAACGCGGGCGACTGGGCGGGCGGCGGCCGCGCGGGCGGGGTGCAGGCCACGCGCCGGGGCGACGGCTGGCGGTTGTACGGGCAGGCCGCGCAGGTCCTCGACGGGCACAGCGCCGGCCTGCTCCTCGTCGCCGCGCACACCGGCGGCTTCGCCCGCTCCCGGACGCTGCTCTTCCTCGTCCGCGACGACGCCCCCGGCCTCGTACGCACCCGGCAGACGTCCCTCGACGGGACCAGGCCGCAGGCCCGCGTCGAACTCCGGGACGTGAGCGCCGAGTTGCTGGGCGACGAGGACGGCGACGTGCGGGGGGCGCTCGCCGCCACCGGTGACACCGTCGCCACCCTGCTCGCCGCCGAGGCCGTCGGCGCCGCCGGCCGGGCCCTGGAGCGGACGGTCGACCACGTCAAGGAACGCGAACAGTTCGGGCGGCCCATCGGCTCCTTCCAGGCGGTCAAGCACCGGCTCGCCGACGTGTACGTACAGGTGCAGGCGGCGCGGTCGGCCGCCTACTACGCGGCCTGGGCCGCGAGCGTGCCGGGCGGCGAACGGGTCGGCGGCCTCGCGCTCGCCCAGGGCCTCGAAGCCCTGCGCACGGCCGCCGCCGAAGCGGTCCAGCTGCACGGCGGCATCGGCTTCACCTGGGAGCACGACGCGCACCTCTACCTCAAGCGGGCCACCGGCGACGAGCTGCTCTTCGGGCCCGTCCATCTGCTGCGGGCGCGCGCGGCCCAGGCCGCCGAGCTGTTCGCGCGGGCCGCGGAGGTGACCGCCTGATGGCCCCGCCCGGCGTCCGGCTCGTCCAGAAAGTGTCGTCGACCAGGGCCTTCGCCCGCGTCGCCCCGCACGTCGTGCCCGCCCTCGACCGCGCTGTCCACCGGCTCACCCGGGGGAAGGTGCTGCTCAGCGCGCAGCTGCTGCCGGGCGTGGTGCTGAGCGTGCGCGGCGCGCGGAGCGGGGTCCTGCGGCGCACCCCGCTCGCCTGCATGCCCGAGGAGGGCAGGGGGACGTGGCTGCTGATCGGGTCGAACTTCGGGCGTCCCGGCCATCCGGCCTGGACGGCGAATCTGCTGACGCACCCCGACGCCGAGATCAGCTGGCGGGGTGAGGACGTGCCGGTGACGGCCCGGCTGCTCGGCTCCGCCGAGCGGGAGGAGGCGTGGGCGGCCGCGCTGGAGTTCTGGCCGCCGTACGCGGCGTACCAGGAGCGGGTGGACCGCGAGATCAGGCTGTTCCGGCTGGTGAGGCGCTGAGCGGCGCTGACAGGCGCTGACAGGCTCCGATAACGGGGGAGAACTGCAACGGCGGCGGTTCACGGTGCACACGTGAACCGCCGCCGCGCGACAGGACCATAAAGAGGGCTGGGGCTACTTCGTCGGCTTCTTTCCCGTCACGCCCAGGTAGACCAACAGAGCAAGGTTGGGCTTGAGTTCGGCCTGCTTCACACCCCAGGTCTGGAACCCCTTCTGGTGCGAGGCGACCGCCGCGAGCATCGCGACCAGCGAACCGGCCACCGCCGCCGGGCTCACGTCCTTGTCGACCTTGCCCTTGTCCTGGAGCTCCTTGACCGCGTCCGCAAGGGAGTTGTTCACCGAGTTCAGAATCTTCATGCGGAGCTTGTAGAAACGCTTGTCGCCCTCGGCCGCACCGAGGTCGACGACGCGCAGGATCGCGTCATTGCGGCGCCAGAACTCCAGGAACCCGTCCACGAGCTCCTGGGCGGTGGCCCAGCCGGCCTTGCCGACCCAGGAGCGGTCGGCGACCAGTTCGGTCAACCCCGCACCCTCGGTGGCCATTTGCTCGGCGATCTCCAGGACGGCGCCCTCGACGTCCGGGAAATACTGGTAGAACGTCGCGGGTGAAGTGCCCGCCTTTCGCGCCACATCAATGACTTTGACGTCCCGATAGGGCGAGGAGCTGAGCATCTCGCCGAGGCAGTCGAGCAGCTTCTGACGTGTCGCCTGACCACGCCGTCCGGCCACACGGCCGTCGACGGTACGTACTTGTCCTGTCATGCCGTCAGCTTACCGAGGGGTGATCGGAGCGCGATCTGGCCGACTGCAAATGGGGTTGAGGCCCCTGCCCGCCGGACAAAAGCGGCGACCGGGGCGTCGCGATCCGGCCAGACGTTCACATCCGAACCACCGGCCCGGAGCGGCCGTGGCTAGCGTGACGCCATGCACCCGGACTTCCCCGAAGGCGCCCCGTGCTGGGCCGACGCCCGGCTGCCCGACGTCGAGGTGGGCAAGCGCTTCTACGGCGACCTCTTCGGGTGGGCCTTCGACGAGGGCGCGGGCGCCGAGCGCGGCTACTACACGGCGGCGTACAGCGAGGACCGGGCCGTCGCCGCCCTCGCCCCCGGGCGCCCGGCCTGGACCGTGCACTTCGCTGTACGGGACACGTATGCCGCCGCGGAGCGGGTCACCGCGGCCGGCGGGCACCTCGTGTCCGGGCCGGTCTCGGACGGCGCCGTGGCCACCGTGGCGCTCGCCGCGGGCCCCGACGGAGCGGTGTTCGGGCTGTGGCAGGCGGGCAGCCACCAGGGCTTCGAGCGGACCGGGGCGCCGGGCGCGCTCTGCCGTGCCGAACTGCGGACCCCCGACGCGGCCGGCAGCGACACCTTCTATGCGGCGGTGTTCGGACCACCGGCCGCGCCCAGCCGCGTAGACCAGTCTGACCTGCCTGACCTGCCTGACCTGCGGGTATGGCGGGCCGCCGGCCCCGGAGACCCCGCCGGCCCCGGGGTCCCGGAGGCGAGTCGCCGCCGGGTCCCGGGCCGGGCCGCCCGCTTCCTCCCGCACTTCGGCTCGGCCGACCTGCCCGGCAGCTGCGCCGAGGCGGTCCGGCTCGGCGGGCACGTCCGGGAGGCGCCGCACACGACCCCGTACGGGCGGATCGCGGTCCTCAGCGACGACCAGGGCGCGGATTTCGCCCTGTGCACCGCCTGACGCCACCCCGGCCCGGCCCGGGAGGGCCCGGGACACCCCGATATGCCCCCAGGTTCGCCAGCGGCGCTCCGGACAGGAAGAATCAGGGTGCGTGCCGCCGTAGTGCTGCGGTGGTGAGACGCTGACGGGGGCCGTATGTGCGAGCGACCTGGAACCCGGGGGTTCCGGCATCGCACGGGGAGGTGGCAGGCGAAGTGATGGATCAGCTGACGCAGCACGATCCGAGGAGGATCGGCCCGTTCGAGGTCCTGGGACGGCTCGGTGCGGGCGGCATGGGTCTGGTCTATCTGGCACGCTCGGCGTCCGGCCGGCGCGTGGCCATCAAGACGGTGCGCACGGAGCTGGCCGAGGACCAGCTGTTCCGGGTGCGCTTCACCCGCGAGGTCGAGGCGGCCCGCGCGGTGTCCGGGTTCTACACGGCCGCCGTCGTCGACGCCGACCCGCGCGCGGCCGTGCCGTGGCTGGCCACCGCGTACGTGCCGGCGCCCTCCCTCGAGGAAATAGTGAATGAGTGCGGGCCGCTGCCGGCCCAGGCGGTGCGCTGGCTCGCGGCGGGCGTCGCCGAGGCGTTGCAGTCCATCCACGGCGCGGGCCTGGTCCACCGCGACCTGAAACCGTCGAACGTCCTGGTCGTCGAGGACGGGCCGCGCGTCATCGACTTCGGCATCGCGTCCGGCGTCTCCAACACCCGCCTGACCATGACGAACGTGGCCGTGGGCACCCCCGCGTACATGTCGCCCGAGCAGGCGAAGGACTCGCGCAGCGTCACCGGCGCCAGCGATGTGTTCTCGCTCGGCTCGACCCTGGTGTTCGCCGCCACCGGGCACGCCCCCTTCCACGGCGCGAACCCCGTCGAGACGGTCTTCATGCTGCTGCGCGAAGGCCCCGACGTGGAGGGCCTGCCCGCGGAGCTGCGGCCGCTCATCGAGTCGTGCATGCAGATGGACGCGACGCTGCGGCCCTCGCCCGCCGACCTCCAGGCGCAGCTCGCCCCGCATCTGTTCGGCTCCGGCAGCGACGACAGCGGCACGGCGTCCGCGTGGCTGCCCGAGCGGTCCGTCGCGCTGATCGAGGCGCGCCGCGGCGGCCGTACCGTCGTCAAGCCCCCGGCCGGCCGCACCCCGGGGCACGGCGCCCGGGTCCCCGCGATGCCGGCCCGGCCGCCGGGCCCCGCCCCGGCTGCGCACCGGCACCCCGCGCCCGCCTTGTCGGGCACCGGGTTCGGCGCCGACGGCCCGGTCCGGCTGGCCGGGGCGCGGGTGCCGATCGGCCCCGGGCCGCGGGTCGCCGACGCGCGCGCCGCCGCCGTGAAGGCGCCTCCTGCGGAGTCGGGGCTTGTCGCCTCCTGGTCCCGCGCAAGACCCGTCGTGAACGGCACGCAGGACCCCGTGGTGCCCGCGCCCGCCCAGGCCGAGGGCGCGGCCTGGCGACCCTGGCGGTTCCGTATGTCCAACGACGTGTGGGGCACGCCGAACGTCGCCGGTGACCTCGTCTACGTCACGTCCTTCGAGGTCCACGCGCTCGACGTGGCCACCGGGCGGCGCCGGTTCAAGACCCGCGACGTCGCCTGGTCCATGGCGGTCGCCGACGGCCGCATCCACGCCTCCGACGGCCCGACGCTGTGGGCGCTCGACGCCCGCGAGGGCGGCGACCTGTGGCGCCTCCAGACCGATGCCTGGGTCTACGCGCTCCAGGCCGACCGCGGCACCGTCGTCACCGGCACCCGCGGCGGCGGCGTCCAGGCCCGCGAGGCCGCGAGCGGCGACAAGCTGTGGGAGATCACCGGCTGCCAGACCGACTTCGAGGCGCCCGAGGCGGGGCCCGTCGTCCACGACGGCACGGTGTACGTGTGGCAGGACGCGCGGCTGCGCGCCCTGGAGGCCCGCACGGGCGAGGAACGCTGGTCGTACCCGGTCGGCGACGCGGCGTCCTGCGGCGGCGTCCCCGTCCGGCTGACACCGGCCCCCGACGGCTGTGTGTACGTCGCGGCGGGCACGCGGGTCCTGGCCATCGAGGCCGGCTCGGGGCGCGTCCGCTGGCACTTCGAGGCGCCCGCGGTCTTCCTGTCCCCGCCCGCCTTCGCGCCTGGGCCCGCGGTGGCCGGCGGCGGCGTGTACCTCGCCGACCACCTCGGCACGGTGTACGCGCTCGACGCCACGGACGGCCGCGACCGCTGGCGCATCGCGACGGAGTCGCGGCCCGCGGCGACCGACCCGGTGCTGGTCGCCCACGGCCACGTGCACGTCGGCAGCGGCCACGGCCTGTACACCCTGGACGCCGTGACGGGGACGCCGAAGTGGCGCTTCCAGGCCGGCGGGGAGATCGTCGGTTCGCCGGTGGTCGCCGACGGCCGGGTGCACTTCGGCTCGTCCGACCACCTGCTGTACACGCTGAAGGCGGACGACGGGCGGCTGCGCTGGAAGCTCGCCACCGGCGGCGAGATCACCGGCACCCCGGTCGTACGGGACGGGGTGGTGTACGCGTGCAGCAAGGACCGGTGCGTGTACGCCCTGGACGCGGAGAAGGGGACCGGGACCAGCCGTTAGCCCGGGCGGGCGGGCCGCCCAAGGTGGATCAGGCGGGCCCGTCGCGCCGGGAGCTGCCGGGCAGGCCGGAGCCGTCGTCGGTGGCCCGGGGCTCGTCCGCCCGACCGGTGCCCGGCCGGCCGTCCTCCCAGGCGGGAGGCCGTTCGAAGGACTGGGTCGGGCCGTCGTCCGGGCCCCACCGCACCGGCGGGCGGGTCTGTTCCTGGCCGCTCCACGTCTGCTGCGGGGCCTGCGCCGGCGGCCGCCCGTCGCCCAGGGTCTCGAAGGTCTGGGTGGGGGTGCGGTCCTCCTCGGCGCCGGCCCATGCCCGCGGGTCGTGCTCCGGGGCGTACTCCTCGGCCGGGGCGGGCGCGCGGTTCCTGTGCCGGCGCCGGCCGCTCATGACCAGCGCGCCCACGAGGAGCAGCAGCCCGCCGCCGAGGGCACCGGCCACACCGACGCCGAGGCCGTTGCCGTTCGCCGTCAGCACCAGCTGGTCCTCGGCCTGCGCCACACGCACCATCCACAGCACGGTCAGCGCCAGCACGAGGAGACCGGTCAGGGCCACCAGCAGCCGGGACCGCAGCACGATGCCCACGAGCGCGAGCAGCGCCAGGACGACGAAGGGCAGGAACACGGAGCCGAACAGTTCGGCCCGGGCGTCCGTGACCCCGCCGCCCGAGAACAGGTCGCCAAGGCGGTAGTGACGGCCGTGGCGCCCGTCGTACCAGGCCCGGAACGGGCTCCAGACGGTGGCGGCCGCTCCGACGAGAGCCAGGACCGATCCGACGATGTTGCGTAGCATCAACAGCCTCCTCGGTCTGACCTCCGACGCTACGCCGGGTGCGCGCGGGGTGCCATGCGGCGTACGGGGTAGGGTCCCGGCGTGATGAAACGGGGAATGAGACTGACAGCGGTCGCGGCGATGGTGGTGCTGGCCCTCACGGGCTTCTCGACCGGCCGGGGACATGGGCATTCGCGCGGGCACAGCAGCGGCGGGGGCGGGTGCAGCAGCTCCTCGCAGAACCACGGCGGCTCCTCGAACTCGTCGTCGTCCGGGGGTACTTCCGGCTCCTCCGGGTCCACGTACGACGACGACCTGTACGGCAGCGGTTCGTCGACGACGGCCGGTTCGTCCTCGGGCGGCAGCAGCCGTACGCGCCCCGGCTACCGGTCCACGCCGACGTCCTCCGCGACCGGCGGCGGAGCGTCCCGGCAGTACGGCAAGGCACGGCTGGTGCGCTGCGCGAGCGCGGGGCGCCCGTACGCCACGGTCGAGGTCACCAGCCCGGGCAGCCGGGCGGACACCTACACGGTCTCCATGACCTTCTACGACGCGCAGGACAGCGTGCTGGACGAGGCCATGGCGCGGGTCAAGGTGCGCGGCAAGGGCAAGGCGACCGTGAAGGTGCCGGTCGACGCCGGGGAAGGGCTCGTCAGCGATGTCGCCCGCTGCAAGGTCGACCCCGAGGCGTGGCCGTCGAACTAGGGCTGGTACGTCCGCTCACCGGACCTGGAACCCTTTTCCCGTACGGGAGTTGAACAGTTCGGCCTGCCGGGCGGGTGGCAGGCTGCCGAGGGCGATCAGGTGCGGGGCCTGGGCGAAGGCGTGGGCGCGGGCGGACTCCGTGGCCGCCCACACCGCCCGCACCGTGCCCTGCACCGCCTCCGTCGGGTGTCCGGCGATCGTGCAGGCGCAGGCGAGCGCCGCCGCCAACGCCCCGCCGGGCGCGGTGACTTCGCTGACCAGGCCGGTCTCCCGCGCCCGCCGCGCCGACATCCGCTCGGCCGCCCCCATGAGGGCGAGCCGCGCCACCTCGCCGGGGGGCATGCGCTGCGCGAGGTACATCACCTCGTACGCGTTGACCATGCCGTAGGTGGTGTGCGGGTCGAAGAACGTGGCCGTCTCGTCCGCGACCACGAACTCCGCCTCGCCCAGCAGGTAGAACGCCCCGCCGCAGGCCATGCCCCGGACCGCGGCGATCACCGGCTTCCACAGGTCGTTGGCCTTCGGGCCGATCGTGAGCAGCGGATCGTCCGCGGAGAAGGGGGAGTTCGGCTGGGGCGTGTCGGTGGAGCGGTCGATCCCCGTGCAGAACGCGCGGTCCCCCGCGCCGGTCAGGACGATGGCCCGTACGTTGTCGTCGAGGCGGAACTTCCGCCAGGCCGCGGCGAGTTCGAGTGCGGTCGCGGTGTCGATGGCGTTGAGGCGGTGCGGGCGGTCCAGGGTGACCACGGCCACCCCGGTCTCCTTGTCGGTCTCCGTGCGCAGGGTCACGGCCGCTCCAGGACCCAGCGGGGCAGCGTGACGCCGTCGACCCGGGCGAAGACGGCCTGGACCCGCGCGCCGATCCGGATGCGGTCCGGGTCGACCGAGTCGAGACGGGCGTCGGCGGCGGTGACCAGATTGCCGACGAGGCGGATGCGCGGGGCCTCCGCCAGCTCGACGACGATCGCGTTGTAGGGGGCCTGCGCGGCGTAGGCGGGGAGCAGCGGCGGGTGCGGGACGACGTAGGACCAGATCCGCCCGCGGCCGCTCATCGCACGCCATTCGCTGTCGAAGGACCGGCAGTTCGGGCAGCAGGGGCGGGGCGGGAAGCGGAGTTCGCCGCATTCGGGTCCTGCGCACGCCTGGACGCGCAGCTCGCCTCGCGCGGCGTACTCCCAGAAGGGGGCGCCGTCGTCGTCGGGGGTGGGGGCCAGCAGGGCTGGTCCGGTCACGTCTGCCATGGGGGATCTCCTTCCGGGGCGGGCCGTTCGGCTGGTCGCTCGCGCGGTTCCCGGCACCGCTACGGGGCTCTCAGCAGCACGGCGGACGTGGGGACCCCCTCGCCCGCCGTCACCAGACACGTTCGGGCGCCGGGTACTTGGGCGGTGCTGGTGCCGCGCAGTTGTTTCACGCCCTCGTTGATGAGGTTGAAGCCGTGGACGTACGCCTCCGAGAGGCCGCCGCCGCCGGTGTTGACCGGCAGCCGGCCGCCGATCTCCAGGGCGCCGCCCTCGGTGAACGCGCCGCCCTCGCCGCGCCCGCAGAAGCCGTAGCCCTCCAGGGACAGCGGGACGAGCGGGGTGAACGCATCGTAGATCTGGGCCACGTCGACGTCCTCGGGGGTGAGGTCGGCGTGTTTCCACAGGTGGCGGGCGGCCGTCCAGGCGGGGCCCGTCAGCGGGTCGTCGTTCCAGTAGTTGACCATGCCGTGGTGCTGTGCGGGCAGGCCCTGGGCGGCGGAGTGCACATAGACCGGCTTCTGACGGCAGTCGCGGGCCCGCTCCGCGGAGACCATGACGCAGGCCAGCGCGCCGTCCGTCTCCAGGCAGTTGTCGTAGAGGCAGAGCGGCTCGCTGATCCAGCGGGACGTCATATACATGTCCCGGGTGAGGGGGCGCTCGTACATCATCGCGGCGGGGTTCTGGTTGGCCCGGTTGCGGCAGGCGAGCGCGACGTTGAAGAGGTGGTCCCGGGTCGCGCCGTACTCGTGCATGTAGCGCCGGGCCAGCATGCCGATCTCGTCCGCGGGGCGCAGCAGTCCGAACGGGCGGGTCCACTGGGCGGGGGTGGGGAGTTGGACGGCGGTGTTCTTCCACGGGCGGGGCCCGCTGCCCCGCTTCCGGGAGCGCCAGGCGATGCCGACAGTGGCCTGGCCCGTGGTGATCGCGGCGGCGAGATGGGTGAGCGTCGCGCACGAACCGCCGCCGCCGTAACCGACCTTGCTGAAGTAGGTGACATCGCCGGCGCCGATGGCCTTCGCGATCTCGACCTCGTCCGTCTCCTCCATCGTGTACGAGGCGAAGGCGTCGACCTCGGACGGCGATATGCCCGCGTCGTCCAGGGCGGCGATGATCGCCCTGCACGCCAACGTCTTCTCGGATTCGGGGAGTTGTTTCGCGAAGCCTGTCTGGCCTATGCCGACGATGGCTGTCGTGTCCTTGATGCCTGCCGTCGCGTGCGCCATGGGCACCCCTGCCTGGAATCCCGGTGTGCTGACAGCGCGTCAGGCTACAGCTAATCTGACGGATAGTCAGCTACGGTGCTGCGGTGATCGTGGGAGGTCGTGCGATGCGTACGGACGGCGGAGCGCGTGCGGGCGGCGGGGCGCACGGGGACGGCGGAGCGGGAGCGGACCGGGCCTGGCGGACGATCCCGGAGCTGGTGCGGGACGCCGCCGGGCGGTACGCGGAGAGGGAGGCCGTCGTCGAGGGACGCACCCGGATCACCTACGCGGAGCTGGGCGAGCGGGTCGAACGGGCCGCCGCGGCCTGCCTGGCCGCCGGCGTGGAACCCGGTGACCGCGTCGCGATCTGGGCCCCGAACACCCTCGACTGGATCGTCTCCGCACTCGGCGCGGTCGGCGCGGGCGCCGTCCTCGTCCCCCTCAACACCCGCTTCAAGGGCGCCGAGGCCGCCGACGTCCTGGCCCGCTCCCGGGCCCGCCTCCTCTTCGTCACCGGCACCTTCCTCGGCACCTCGTACGTGGCCGCACTGCGCCGCGCCCACGGTGCGGGCGCTGAACTCCCTTGCCTGGAGCAGGTGGTGGTGCTTGGCGACACCGCGCCCGACGTACCCGGATACCGCACCTGGAAGGAGTTCCTCGCGGCCGGGGACACGGTGGCGGAGGAGGAGGTGCGGGCCCGCTCCGACGCGATCGCCCCCACGTCGGCGTCGGACATCATCTTCACCTCGGGGACGACCGGGCGGCCCAAGGGCGCGGTCATCACCCACACGCAGACCCTGCGCGGCTACGAGATCTGGTCGGACCTGGCGGGCCTGCGCGAGGGCGACCGCTACCTGATCGTGAACCCCTTCTTCCACACCTTCGGCTACAAGGCGGGGATCATCGCCTGCCTGATGCGCGGCGCGACGATGGTCCCGCAGCCCGTCTTCGACGTCGACACCGTGCTCGCCAACATCGCCGCCGAACGCATCTCCGTCCTGCCCGGCCCGCCCACCCTCCACCAGTCCCTGCTCGACCACCCGGGCCGAGACACCCACGACCTGTCGGCGCTGCGGCTCGTCGTGACGGGCGCGGCCGTGGTGCCGCTGCGCCTGGTCGAGCGGTTGCGCGGCGAACTGCGCATCGACACGGTGCTCACCGCGTACGGGCTGTCGGAGGCGAGCGGCATCGTCACCATGTGCCGCCGCGGCGACCCCGCCGAACTGATCGCGGCCACCTCCGGGCGGGCGATCCCCGGCACCGAGCTCCGGGTGGAGTCGGCGGGGCCCGGGGAGCCCGGCGAGGTGCTGGTCCGCGGCTTCCACGTCATGCGCGGGTACTTCGAGGACCCGGCGGCGACGGCGGAGGCGATCACCGCGGACGGCTGGCTGCGCACGGGCGACATCGGCGTGCTGGACGCGGACGGCTACCTGAGGATCACCGACCGCATCAAGGACATGTTCATCGTGGGCGGCTTCAACGCGTACCCGGCGGAGCTGGAGCAACTGCTCGGCCTGCACCCGGACGTCGCCGACGTGGCCGTGGTCGGCGTGCCGGACGCCCGGCTCGGCGAGGTCGGCAAGGCGTACGTGGTCCGGCGCCCCGGGGCGCTCCTCACCGCCGACGACCTGATCGCCTGGGCCCGCCGCGAGATGGCCAACTACAAAGTGCCCCGGCAGGTCGCCTTCGTCGCCGAACTACCGCGCAACGCGAGCGGGAAGGTCGTGAAGGGGGAGCTGCGGGAGCGGTGACCGGGAACAGGCGGCGCCCCCGGCGGGCGCGCTCCGCCGGGGGCGTCAGGAACTCAGGAACGCCGGACGATCAGGCGGCGTAGAAGGGGGTCAGCTCGTACGTGTTGGGCGCGGAGCCCACCATGCAGGCGTAGTCGACGATCGTGCCGTTGCTCTTGAGGGCCTTGCCCCAGTTGGTGCAGTCCTGGAGGCTGCCGGTCCCCTTGATGTCCTCGCCCTGCCGGGTGGCCGCCTGGGCCGCGCCGGCGGCTATACCGGAGAACGCCAGGACAGTGGCGCCGACGACCGCGGCCTTCTTCAGGGTCTTGCGCATATCTCGCTCGCTTTCGTCTGAGGCTTCGTCTGCGGGCACGTACGCCGGAAGGCGCGTAGGCCCGTTGCTGGGTGACGGACGCGGGAACACCACGCGATTCCGTCACACCGCTCCGGTCCGCGGGTCCGTGCGGAGACCGGACCGGGCGGGACGACGCGGATGACGCGTCTCGCACCCGTCGCGGCCGTGGGGGGTTGCGACCGGGACCGGGTACTCGTGCGCCTCGGGGGTTCCCCGGGCATGTGCCATGTGATCACGCAAGCAACCGTTGCTTCAAAGATCGCCAAGCTCTGTTACACGTCCCTGACGAACCCCGGAAGAAGGCATGACCCGCGCCACCCGCTCCGCGTGCGCGCCCACGACCGTGCTTCACCCCAGGTGGACGACCCTGTCGGCGCGCGCACGGCCGGAGGCCACCCGGCGGGCGTTCGCCTCGTCCGAGCGCAGTACCCAGTCGCGGGCGGCGGCCGGGGACTTGCCGAACGCGACGTGCCGGGCCGTCAGCCGCTCGACGCGCGATGCGTCGTCCACGGCCACCCACCACACCTCGTCGAGCAGCGGACGCACCGCCGTGGACCACGGCTCCTCGTCCAGGAGCAGGTAATTGCCCTCGGTCACGATCAGCGGCACGTCCGGCTCCACCGGCAGCGCCCCGGCCACCGGCTGCTCAAGCTCCCGCTCGAAGGACGGCGCGTACACCGTCTCCCCGTGGCGCGGCGCCCGCAGCCGCGCGAGCAGCGCCGCGTACCCGTACGCGTCGAACGTGTCCGGGGCGCCCTTGCGGCCGGCGCGGTCCAACCGGGCCAGTTCCGCGTCGGCGAGGTGGAAGCCGTCCATGGGGACGAGCACCGCCATTTTGTCCAGGGCGCGTACGAGGGACTCCGCGAGGGTGGACTTGCCCGCGCCCGGCGGGCCCGCGATGCCCAGCACCCGGCGGGGGCCCGCGGCGGCCAGGGCGCGGGCGCGGGCGGCCAGTTCATCGATGTCGGCATACGACTGCATGGTTCCCAGCCTGCACCACGCCCCGTGCCGGCTGCCCGCCTCACCAGGTCAGCGCGGCGTCCATCGACGACTGCCAGTACGTGACCTTGACGGAGTCGTCCAGGTAGACGCCCTTGGCGGGGAGTGCGGGCGTCGCCGCCTTCCCGTCGTAGCCGGAGTGGCCCTTGGCGCCCGCGAAGTAGACGGTGAGGGACTTCGCCGTGTAGCCGTGGGAACCGCTGCCGTCCGCCGAGGCGAGGGCGACACCCGCGTAACCGGACTGGCCGGGTGCCAGGGAGACCACGGCCTGCGGCTGGGAGTCCTCGATGACCGGTGGCACCGACTGGGCCCCGGTGAACCGCGCCGCCGGGTAGTAGTACAGGTCGCAGCCGGTCGTGCCGGTGTTCGTGACGGTGAGGAGCATGTGGTTCACGGGACGGTTGACCGGCGCGGCGGTGGTCCGCGTGTTGGAGCCGTCGCAGACGGCGCGCCCGCCGGGGGCCGCGGGCCTGGCCGCCGCCGGCTTCGACGCGGCGGGCTTCGGTGCGGCCGGGGCCGCGGCGGCGGGCTCGGGGTCGGCGGAGTTCGCCGCGTCCGGCGTGGACGTGGCCGGCCCCGAGCCGTCCGGGGTGGGCTTCGCGTCCGACCCGGGGGAGGCGGACCCGGGGGAAGCGGAACCGGCGGCCCCCGCCGACGCGCCCTCGTCCTTGACGCCCGATCCGTCGTTGCACGCCGTCAGCGAGAACGCGGCGAGAGCGACACCCGCGGCGGCGGTGGCGAGACGGGCCCGGCGAAGACGCGGGGTGCGGGAGAGACGGGCGGCGCGGGAGGTACGGATGCTGGACATGAGGGAGATCCCCTTCGGTGCTGCGGTCGGTGTGGTGCTTGGATGACCAGAGCTTGTGCGCGGATCTGTCCCAGCCGCCACGATCCACCCGCAGTACGGGATGCTGGAACGCTGAGACAGGCTTTGACCAGGGGAAACGCGACCGGCCTGGAACGCTCGGGCGGGACGCGGGGGAACGGAGGAACGGTGTCAGGGGAGTCGACGGAAGGTGCAGGGGACGCGTTCGCGGCGCGGCTGCGCGAGCTGAAGGACCGCTCGGGGCTCAGCTACGGGACGCTGGCCAAGCGGCTGCACATGAGCACGTCCACGCTGCACCGCTACTGCAACGGCACGGCCGTGCCCACGGACTACGCCCCGGTGGAGCGGCTCGCGCGGCTCTGCAAGGCGGCCCCGCAGGAGTTCGTCGAACTGCACCGCCACTGGATCCTGGCGGACGCGGGCCGCGGCCGCAGAGCGGCTGCCGCCGGGGCGGGGGGATCGGGGGGTTCGGGTGACTCAGCCGACTCGGTCGAGCTGGGGGGCTCGGCTGGTTCGGGTGGCTTGGCCGGCTCGGCTGGCTCGGGTGACTTGGCCGGCTCGGGTGATGCGGATGGCCCGGCCGGTTCGGGTGGTTCGCCGGAGGGGGCTGACGCGGCGCGGGGCGGGGGCGCGGCGCCCGCGTCCGGAGATGCGCCCGCGCCTACCGTCACGCCCGCGTCCGGGGATGGGTCCGAGCCTGCCGTCACGCCCGTGGCCGGGGGTGGGTCCGAGCCTACCGTCACGCCCGCGTCCGGGGATGCGCCCGCGCCTGCCGTCACGCCCGGCCCCGGCGATGCCCCCGCCGAACTGCCCGGTTCCGTCGAGTCGGTGGGGCGGCGGCGCCGGGTCACCGTGGTGGCGGCCGGGGTCGCCGCCGTCGCCGTGGTCGGGGCCGCCGTGCTCGCCGTCAGCCTGCCGTCGGGGAGCGACAAGGGCGGCGCTCAGCAGGTGGCCGGAGCGACGGCCCCGGCCGGGCGGGACGCGGCGGACCGGGCGCCGTCCCGGACGCCGACCGCATCCGCGTCCGCGTCCGTGTCCCCGTCCGCCTCCGAATCGGCCGCCCGGAGTGCCACGCCCTCCGCGTCCGCGGGCAAGCACGCCCCGCCGGCCGCCTCCCCGGGCTCCACCGGCGCGCCCGCCGGCACCCCGCTCACCGTCGCCACCCGGCCCTACGTCTACGAGAGCCCGTGCAGCCAGCACTTCCTCGTCGACAGCGAGCCCGCCCAGGTCGGCCCGCCCGCCTCCGAACAGGACGCCCCGCGCTGGGCGTCCGCGTACGGCGCGGTCTCCTCCGGCGAGCAGCGTGTGGCCCTCACCGTGCAGGGCACCGGGCACGACACCGTCGTCCTGGAGGCGCTGCACGTCCGCGTCGTCAGCAGCGCCGCCCCGCTCGCCTGGAACGACTACTCGATGGGCGTCGGCTGCGGCGGCGGCGTCGGGACCAAGTCGTTCGACGTGAACCTGGACGCGGGCAGCCCGGCCGCCGGCGCCGCCCACGGTCAGCGCGACTTCCCGTACAAGGTCAGCGAGTCCGACCCCGAGGTCTTCTACGTCACCGCGCGCACCAGGGCCCGCGACGTCCGCTGGGACCTCAGCCTGGAATGGTCGAGCGGCAGCCGCCACGGCACCGTGCACATCGACAACAACGGCACAGCGTTCCGCACCAGCGCGAACACCGGCCGCCCCGGCTACGACTACCCGCTGGGCGGCGGCGAATGGATCAAGCGTGAGGAGCAGAGCGGGGGTTGAGCCGCGCGACCCCCTCCGAGCGGTGGCCCGTCGTCCGTATCGCGAAACAGCGGGTGCACCGGGCACGCACCTCTTTAGGGTCACGGAAAGCCGCCCGCCGCGAAGGAGTCGCCGTCCATGACCGCCACCGTGCCCCCCGCCCCGCTCGCCGCCCGCACCGCCGCCACCGGCGGTTCACCGATCCGGGCCATCCTGGCGGTGACCGCCCGCCCCGAGGTCATCAACTTCGCGGGCGGCCTCCCGGCGCCGGAACTCTTCGACACCGACGGCATCGCCGCCGCCTTCGCGCACGTCCTGGCCGACGACCCGCGGCGCGCCCTCCAGTACTCCACCACCGAGGGCGAACCGGCCCTGCGCGAGGCGCTCGCCGCCCGTACGACGGCCCGCTCCCTGCCCACGGCCGCCGACGACCTGCTGATCACCACCGGCTCCCAGCAGGCCCTCTCCCTCCTCGCCACCGCCCTCGTCGAACCCGGCGACACCGTCCTCGTCGAGAACCCCTGTTACCTGGCGGCGCTCCAGACCTTCGGCCTCGCCGGTGCCCACGTCGTCCCCGTCCCCTGCGACGACGACGGCATGGACCCGGACGCTCTCGACGCGCTCGTCACCGCGCACCGGCCCAAGCTCCTCTACACGGTGCCGACGTTCCAGAACCCGACCGGCCGCACCCTGCCCGCCGACCGCCGCGCCGCCGTCGCCGGGGTCGCGGCCCGCCGCGGGCTGTGGATCGTGGAGGACGACCCGTACGGCGAACTCCGCTTCGAGGGCGAGCGGCTGCCGTGGATCGCCGCGCACGAAGACGCCCGCGACCGCACCGTCCTGCTCGGCTCCTTCTCCAAGGTCATGGCGCCCGGCCTGCGCCTGGGCTGGCTGCGCGCCCCCGCCGCGCTGCGCCGCGCCTGCGCCGTCGCCAAACAGGCCGCCGACCTGCACACCTCGACCGTCAACCAGCTCGCCGCCGCCCGCTACCTGGCCGTCAGCGACCTCGACGCCCACGTCGCGAAGGTCGCGGCGGAGTACGGGACGCGCCGCGACGCCATGCTCGCGGGGCTGCCCGGCGCGCTGCCCGAGGGCTCCACCTGGTCCCGCCCCGAAGGCGGCATGTTCCTGTGGGCGCGCCTGCCGTCCACCGGCGGATACGACTCGACCGCCCTGCTGAGCAAGGCGGTCGAATGCGAAGTGGCGTACGTCCCCGGCGCCCCGTTCCACGCCGCCGACCCCGACCCCACGACCCTGCGGCTCTGCTTCGTGACCCAGACGCCGGAGGAGATCACGGAAGGGCTGCGGCGCCTGGGCCGGGCCCTGAACGGTTAGAGGCGCTCGGGGGTCCGGATGCCCAGCAGGGCCATGCCCTGGTGGAGCGTCCGGGCCGTCAGGTCGCACAGGAACAGCCGGTTCTCGATCTGCTCCGCCGTGTCCGCCTTCAGCACCGGGCACTGGTCGTAGAACGTCGTGTACAGCGACGCCAGCTGGTACAGGTACGCGGCCAGCTTGTGCGGCGCGTACTCGGCCGACGCCTCGTAGACCAGGTCGCCGAACGCGTCCAGGTGCAGGCCCAGCGCCCGCTCCGCCGGGGCCAGTTCGACCTCGGGGTGCGCGGCGGGGCCCACACCGTCCGCCTTGCGCAGGATCGACTTGATCCGCGCGTACGCGTACTGGAGGTAGACGGACGTGTCGCCGTTCAGCGACACCATCTGGTCCAGGTCGAACTTGTAGTCCCGGTTCGCCGACGTCGACAGGTCCGCGTACTTCACGGCGCCGATCCCGACGTACCGTCCGTTCTCCGCGATCTCCTCCTCGGACAGGCCCACCTTCTCGGCCTTCTCCCGCACCACCGCCGTGGCCCGCTCGACGGCCTCGTCGAGCAGGTCCTCCAGCTTCACCGTCTCGCCCGCACGCGTCTTGAACGGCTTGCCGTCCGCGCCGAGGACCGTGCCGTAGCCCATGTTGTGGGCGGTGACGTCGTCACCGAGCCAGCCCATCCGGCGGGCCGCCTCGAAGACCATCTTGAAGTGCAGCGACTGCCGTACGTCCACCACGTACAGCAGCGTCGTCGCGTCCAGGTGCTGGACGCGGTCGCGGATCGCCGACAGGTCGGAGGCCGCGTAGCCGAAGCCGCCGTCCGCCTTCTGCACGATCAGCGGCACCGGCTCGCCGTCCTTGCCGCGGATCTCCTCGAAGAACACGACGAGCGCGCCGTCGGACCGCACGGCGACCCCCGACTCCTCCAGGAGCCGCGCCGTCTCCGGCATCATGTCGTTGTACGCCGACTCACCGACGATCTCGTCGTCGCGGATCTCCATGTCGAGCTTCTCGAAGACCGAGTAGAAGTAGACCTTCGACTCGTCGACGAACCGCTGCCACAGGTCGAGGGTCTCCTTGTCACCGGACTGGAGCGCCACGACCCGCTTGCGGGCCCGCTCCTTGAACTGCTCGTCCGTGTCGAAGACCGCGCGCGACGCCTTGTACACCCGGTTCAGGTTCGACATCGCCTGCTCGCCGTCGGCGGCGGCCACGTCGGCGGCCGGGGCCAGCTCGCCGGGGTTCTCGATCAGGTACTGGATGAGCATGCCGAACTGGGTGCCCCAGTCGCCGATGTGGTGCCGGCCGATCGTCCGCTCGCCGGTGAAGTCGAGCATGGAGCGCAGCGCGTCGCCGATGACCGCCGAACGCAGGTGGCCGACGTGCATCTCCTTCGCGACGTTCGGCTGCGCGTAGTCGATGACCGTGACGCCCGGCTTCTCCTTCAGCGGCACGCCGAGCCGGTCGCCGTCCGCGGCACGGGCGGCGAGCGTCCCGGTGATCGCCCGGTCGGTGACCGTGATGTTCAGGAAGCCGGGGCCCGAGACCTCGACCTCCTTCAGGAGATCGCCGTTCGTGACCTTCTCCAGGACCTGGGCGGCCAGCTCCCGCGGGTTCGCCTTCGCCTTCTTGGCGAGGGCCAGGATCCCGTTGGCCTGGTAGTCGGCCCGGTCGCTACGTCGCAGCAGCGGGTCCGCGCCCGCACCGGCCTCGGGGAGGGCGGCGCTGAGGGCGTCGGCGAGACGCTGGTTGACGGAGGACGTGAGGGACGTGACCGGGGCCATGGAGTGGGTGCCGTTCCGCTCGTAGGAGTACAGAAAACGCCACCAGTCTCCCACGGGGGCGAACGGGTGGTCGCCTGGATTCCCGCCCGCCCCCGTGGGCCGCCACGTCAGACCGTGGGCGCCAGCGCCACGGCCGCGAGGGCCGGGGCCGACTCGGTGCCGTCCGCGTACACCGCGCTCACGCGGTAGTAGACGGTGGTGCCCGACGGTGCCCGCTCGTCACGGAAGTGCCGGAACTCCTCCGTGTTCGGGTTCTCCAGCGCGCCGTCGGCGATCCGCTCGTACGCGCCAGAGACCCGGTCCCAGCGGTAGACCCGGTAGCCGGTGGCGCCGTCGAGCGTGTCCCAGTTCAGGACGGTGTCACCGGCGTTGACCGAGGCGTCGAGGCCGGTCACCGGGGAGCCCGGCGCGGTCGCCTCCGCGGGCCGGGTGTCCTGCTCGGCCGCGTAGACGGTGACCGCCTCGCTGTAGTTGTTCGCCCCGTCCACGGCACGCAGTTCCCAGCAGCGCTCCTCGCCGTCCGGCAGGCCCTCCGTGTCCTGGTAGGAGGTGGCGTCGCCCGCGAGGACCTCGGTGTTCCCGCCCGCGCAGCTGCGCACGCCGCCGACCGTCTCGGGGCGCCCGGCGCGCAGCCAGTAGGAGTGCAGGTCGGCGACGTCGGCGGCGTCCCAGCGCAGGGTCGTGCCCCACTGCTCGGGCGTCGCCGCGAAGCCGGAGGGGACCGGCGGCGCGACCGTGTCGTCGTACCGCACCGCCTTGGCGTAGCTGGACGTCACGCCGTTCCCGGCGACGGCGGCGACCGTCATGTAGCGGTCCGTCGAGCCACCGAAGTCGGTGAGCGCGCACACGTACTCGACGTCCAGGGACGTCCGGGAGACCTCGTCGGGCGCGCAGGCGCGCTGCGTGGTGCGCACCGTGGACGCGCTGGTGCCCGAGTAGACCTTGAAGCCGCCGCTGTGGTCGTTGTCCGCGGCCACTCTGATGCGCAGCTCCGGGCGGCCCTGCGCGTCGGGCTTCAGGCTCACAAGCGTCGGGGGCGCCACCTGCCGCGTCGCGGTCACGGTCGCCGGCTTCGACCGGTTGCCCGCCGCGTCGGACGCGTACACCGTGTAGGTGCGCCGCACGCCCGGCTTCGCCGTGGTGTCCCGGTACTCGGCGGCCGTGGTGGTGCCGAGCAGGGCCGGGGCCGCGCCGCCGTCCGCGCCGTACACCTCCCAGCGCACGGCGCCGTCGGACGACGCGTTCCACGTCAGGACGGTCTTGTCGGTGTCCGCCGTGGCCACGAGCCCCGCCACCGCACCCGGCGCCGTCGTGTCCGGCGTGCTCACCTTGACGGGGGTGGTGCGCGCCGAGGTGTTGCCGACGGCGTCGGTCGCGGACGCCGCGTAGTAGTACGTCCTGCTCTCGCCGGGCGTCTCGTCGTACAGGTACTGCTCGCCCGGGCTCTCGCGCAGGTCCATGGTGGCGACCGCGGTGAACGGGCCCGCCGCGGCGGTGGCGCGCCACAGCGTGAAGACGGGGCCCTCGGCCGGCTGCACCTGGCCCAGCCAGACGTTGACGCGCGGCCTGCCGAGAATGGTGGAGACCGAGACGTCCGACGCGCGCACGGCAGGGACGGCCGGGGCCGTCTTGTCCGGCGGGGTGACGTAGGGGCCGCAGGCGGTCTTGCCGTAGTTGGTCCACTTGTCCACGGCCTGAATGCAGAACCGGTACTTCCGGCCGTCCTTCGGCAGCGCGTACGTCGCGCTGGTGCCGGTGGTCGTCCACCGCGACACACCGCTCCCGGCGGTCTCGACCAGGACCTCGTAGCGCGCGATGTCCAGCTCACGGTTCTTCGTCCAGCGGGCGGTCGCCTTGCCGGTCGCCGCGTCGTACGAGGTACTGATGCCGGTCGGGGCGAGCGGTGCCTTGCTGTCCGACGAGGCGGGCCAGGTGAACTTGACCTGGGAAAGGCCCGTCCAGTTCGTGTGGTCGACGCGGACGGTGTGCTTGCCCGAGCCGACGCAGAACGTGCCCGGGACGCTGTTGCCGCCGTCACCGGTGTTCGTCCACTTGTTGACCTTGCGGACGCCGTCCACGTACAGCCGTAGGCCGTCCGTGCCGGAGAGGCGGTAGGTGAAGCAGCCGCCCGAGCCGAAGTCACGGGTGAGCGACCAGCGCACCGAGAAGTTGTTGGTCGCCATCCCGGAGAGCGGCGCGCCGGTCCACTTCTGGTCGATGGTGGTGTCGCAATCCGTCTTCTTCGGAGTCCCGGAGAAGGAGGTATTGCTGTAGAAGGTCCGCTGGAAGGTGGTGTCGCCGCAGGTCACGGCGGCCACGGCGGAGGGCGCCGCGAGGACGACGCAGGCCGACGGCAGGACTATGGAGAGCCCGGTGGCCCCCACGCGCAGCCCTGCGCGGAATCTGTCTGTGATCACGCAGAGAGGACTTGCGCGGGGCCCCCGGGGTTGTACGGCGGACCTATCCGTTTTCCGGCACGAACCACCGCGGGTGACAATGGGGCGGGCCCCGCCGACGCACCGGCGCGGCCCGGCGGATGTACTCCGTGGGAGACAACGAGATGTACTCCGTATGAGACAACGAGGAGAGAAGGACGTGCCGACCGTGGCTGACAGCAGCGCTCCGAGCGCCCAGCAGGCCGACTGGGTGTCGCGTTACGCGGACGATGTCATCGCCGAGTCCGAGCGGCGTGCCCCGGGCAAACCGGTCGTCGTCGCCTCCGGCCTGTCCCCGTCCGGCCCGATCCACCTGGGCAACCTGCGCGAGGTCATGACCCCGCACCTGGTCGCCGACGAGATCCGCCGCCGCGGGTACCAGGTCAGGCACCTGATCTCCTGGGACGACTACGACCGCTACCGCAAGGTCCCCAACGGGGTGCCCGGCACCGACGCGTCCTGGGCCGAGCACATCGGCAAGCCGCTCACCTCCGTGCCCGCCCCGGCCGGCTCGGCGTACCCGAACTGGGCGGAGCACTTCAAGGCCGCCATGGTCGAGGCGCTCGGCGCCCTCGGCGTGGAGTTCGACGGCATCAGCCAGACCGCGCAGTACACCTCGGGCGTCTACCGCGAGCAGATCCTGCACGCCATGAAGCACCGCGGTGACATCGACGCGATCCTCGACCAGTACCGCACGAAGAAGGCCCCGGCCAAGCAGCAGAAGCAGCAGAAGCCGGTGGACGAGGCCGAGGTGGAGGCCGCCGAGGGCTCCGGCGCCGCGTCCGAGGACGACGGCAGCGGCGGCGCCGGCTACTACCCGTACAAGCCGTTCTGCGGGCAGTGCGGCAAGGACCTCACCACCGTCACCTCGTACGACGACGAGACGACCGAGCTCTCCTACACCTGCACCCTCGACGGGTTCGCCGAGACCGTCCGGCTGAGCGAGTTCGACCGCGGCAAGCTGGTGTGGAAGGTCGACTGGCCGATGCGCTGGGCGTACGAGGGCGTGATCTTCGAGCCGTCGGGCGTCGACCACTCGTCGCCGGGCTCGTCCTTCCAGGTCGGCGGCCAGATCGTCACCATCTTCGGCGGCGAGCGGCCCATCGGCCCGATGTACGCCTTCGTCGGCATCTCCGGCATGGCGAAGATGTCGTCGTCCAAGGGCGGCGTCCCGACTCCGGGCGACGCGCTGGAGATCATGGAGCCGCAGATCCTGCGCTGGCTCTACGCCCGCCGCCGCCCCAACCAGTCCTTCAAGATCGCCTTCGACCAGGAGATCCAGCGGCTCTACGACGAGTGGGACAAGCTCGCCGGGAAGGTCGCGGACGGGTCCGTCCTGCCCGCCGACGCCGCCGCGTACAGCCGCGCCGTCGGCACCGCCGCCGGTGACCTGCCGCGCACCGAACGCCCGTTGCCCTACCGCACGCTGGCCTCCGTCGCCGACGTGACGGCCGGGGACGCGGAGCAGACCCTGCGCATCCTCGCCGAGCTCGACCCGGAGAACCCGGTCACGGACCTGTCCGTCGTCCGCCCCCGGCTCGACAAGGCCGAGGCGTGGGCCACCCGGTACGTGCCCGCCGAATCGCGCACCATCGTCCGCGCCGAGCCGGACACGGACGCCCTGGCCGCGCTCGACGAGCCGAGCCGCGCCTCGCTCCGGCTCCTCCTGGACGGCCTCGACTCGCACTGGTCGCTCGACGGCCTCACCCACCTCGTCTACGGCGTCCCGAAGGTGCAGGCGGGCTTCCCCGCCGACGCCACCGCCAAGGAGCTGCCCGCCGAGATCAAGGTGGCCCAGCGCTCGTTCTTCGCGCTGCTGTACCACCTGCTCGTGGGCCGCGACACCGGCCCGCGCCTGCCCACGCTACTCCTCGCCGTCGGCGCGGACCGCGTCCGCAAGCTGCTCGGCGCCTGAGCCGACGCGAGAGGGGCGGCACCGGAACCCGGTGCCGCCCCTCTCGCACATCCGCCCGCGGTTCGAAGACCGGCTCTCAGGCGATGTGGTCCTCCATCAGCTCCGCGTTGTACCGGACGGAGAACTGCTCCGCGAAGCGGTTCACGTCGCGCGGCTCAAGCCGGATGCCGAACGAGTCCTCCACGTCCGCGGCGAACCGCCCCGGCGTCGGCATCTCACCGTCGATCGCCTGCCGGTAGACCCGGTACAGGTCCTCTACCGAGGGCGACGGCGACGGTGACGGCGACGGCGTCGACGACGGACCCGCGACCTCCTGGACCCCGTCCTGGACCCCGGCCTCGACCCCGTCCTGGGTTCCGTCCTGGACCCCGGCCTCGATCCCGTCCTGGGTCCCGTCACCCAACGGCCGTGTCCCACCGGCCCCGTTCGGCACCGGGAACCCGGGCTCCGTGAACTCCGGCCCGGGCTGCCGTACCCGCTCCGCCGCCCGCGGCCGGGGCACCGGCACCGGAATCTGCTGCGGCTGCTCCTCGTACCAGTCCTGGTGCTCCTGCTCCGGCACGAACGTGGGCGGCTCGAAATCCGGGTCGTAACCGCCCTGGTACGGCTGCGCCTGCGGCGGCGGCGACGCGAACCACTGGCTCGGCGCCTGGGCGACAGCCGCCTCCTCCACAGCCTCCTGGACCTCCGGAGCCGCCGGCGCGTCCGGGGCCTTCGGCGCGCCGCGCTCCAGCTCCGCCGGGCCGGGACCGGCCCCGGGCTTCGGCTGGGGCGGCAGCAGCTGCGGCTCGATCCCGGCCGCGGCGAGCCCCGCGGGAGCGGTCTCCGCGAGCGGCACCCCGTACCGCGCCAGCCGGAGCGGCATCAACGACTCCACCGGGGCCTTCCGCCGCCACGCCCGCCCGAACCGCGAACGCAGCCGCGCCTGGTACACGAGCCGCTCCTGCTCCAGCTTGATCACCGCTTCGTAGCTGCGCAGCTCCCACAGCTTCATCCGGCGCCACAGCAGGAACGTGGGGAACGGCGAGAGCAGCCAGCGCGTGATGCGCACGCCCTCCATGTGCTTGTCCGCGGTGATGTCCGCGATCCGCCCGGTCGCGTGCCGGGCCGCCTCCACCGAGACCACGAACAGGATCGGGATGACGGCGTGCATCCCGGTACCGAGCGGGTCCGGCCAGGCCGCCGCGCCGTTGAACGCGATCGTCGCCGCCGTCAGCAGCCACGCCGTCTGGCGCAGCAACGGGAACGGGATCCGGATCCACGTCAGCAGCAGGTCGAGCGCTTCCCTGATGATTTAATGAGTTCAAGCGTCAAGGGAGGCGTCTGGTGGGTTCGTGGTTCGTGGTGTGGGTGCCGGATCCGGGTCGGTGGGGCGTCCTGCCGTCGGAAGGGGTGCTGGGGGTGCGGGACCTGCCGGATGCGGTGTCCCGGATCGGGCTACGGCCCGGTGATCCGGTGTACGTACGGCCGGACGGGGCGGTGGATGCGGATCTACTCGACTTCGTCCGCTCAAAGGAGTTCCGGAACCTGGAGCGGGAGACGAAGCGGAACTACGCGACGGACATCCGGCTGCTGCTGGAGTTCCTGTCCTCGCGGCGAGTGCCGTGGCGGAAGGCCACGGAACAGGACCTGGCCGACTATCGGAACTGGCGGTGCGATGCGCCGGCGAACCCCGAGCGGATCAGCGGGACGAAGTGGAACCGCGAGGCGGCTGCGTTCACGAAGCTGTTCACGTGGGGCAAGGTCCGGCCGTTGCCGGTAGACGTCTCGCGGCGCGAGGACCGGGCGGCGGATTCGGTCAGCGCGCGGGTGTCGTGGCTGACGCCGCGCACCTGGGCTCTGTGGTCGGACGTCGGGCTGCGTGGCCACGACAGGGCTGGGGCACCGGTGCCGGGGTGGGACGCGCGGACTGAGCTGCGGAACACGGCCTTCGTGCAGTTGTTGCTCAGCTCCGGGCTGCGGCGCCAGGAGGGCGGATCGCTGCTGACGTTCGAGTTGCCCACGCAGCAGCTGCGGCGCGGCAGGTACTGCCACGGAGCCATCGCCGGGGCGGTGACCAGGGCAAAGAAGGGGAGGAACTTTTACGCGTCGGTGGATGCCGTCGGGCAGGTCGAGGCATACATCGAGTCGGAGCGGGCGTGGGCGGTTCAGCGTGCTCAGGCGGAGGGCCGCTATGAGCGTCTGCCCGTGATGAGGCTGGTCACGAAGGTGACGCGGGGGTTGAAGCCGATGGTGGAGTGGGTGGACCACGATGGTGTCGTCGGCGGCCGGGAGCTGGGCCGGCTCGGGTGGCGTGAGCGGCAGTGGCTGTTCATGGAGGGGCCGGAGGGGCCGGAACCGGCCTGGCTGTGGCTGTCCGAGCAGGGTCTACCGATGGCCCCTGACCGGTGGAACGGTGTGTTCCGAGCCGCGAACTTGCGCTGCGAAGAGGTTCTTCTCGCACCAAAGGAGCGGGAGTTGGGGCGGGAGTTTCGGCTGGCGGAGGTGCGAGGCAAGAGCCCGTACGCGACGCCGCACTCCGCCCGGCACTCGTACGCGCTCTACATGCTGGTGGTGCTGAACGAGCTGATGGAGAACCGCTACGGGCTCTCGCAGAAGGACCGGCGGGACTTCGCGCTGCTCTTCGGTGACCCGTGGTGGCTGGTGAAGACGCTATTGGGGCACGCGGATGTGGAGACGACGAAGCGGCACTATCTGGCGCCCGTCGCGCATCTGCAGCTGGAGTCGATTCTTGCCGCCGCCGAGAACAGCGACGAGCAGGACGAGGAGCGCGGCAATCTGGACGACGTCTTCGCCCGCCTTGCCCGTGAGTCTGCCGGTATCCAGGACATCGGCACCCTCCTGGGGGAGGCGTCGTGAGTCGGCGTGGGCATCGGGCCGGGCTGCCTCCGGCGGATCACCGTACCGAATCGCCGCTGGGGCCGGACGGACTGACGGTCACCGTGGTCAACAAGGCTGGCTACGCGAAGGAGTTCGACTTCTCCGAGCTGCCGGTCCCCGAGCCCTTGCAGCGTTCGCTGGCCCGTCTGTACGCGGCTCGGTCGAGGGCCTGGACCAGCCATGACACCGCCAAGACCTGCTGGTCCAGGACGATGGTCTTCGCCACATTCCTGTCCGAGCTGGAGAACACCCCGCAGGATCTAGACGGCGTGACCGTGGCGGTGCTCAAGCGCTGGCGTGCCCGGCACGTGAGTACGGTCACCGGAAAGGCTGTGCTGAGTACGGTTCGCCTGCTGCTGCAACAGGACCCGCGGTTCTCCGGTGGGCCCGTGGCGGAGGAGCTGCTGCGGCGCTTTCCCGCCGCGAAGCCGAGCAAGCAGTCCTATGAGGATGACGAACGCAAGCACGTCGTGCTGGCTGCGCAGCGGCAGTTCAGGGCGGCGCGGCTGCGGATCGAGGAGAACACCCGCCTGTTGAGGGTGTGGCGGGCGGGTGAGCTGGAGGAAGGCAGCCGGGACGGTCGGCTCGGGGAAGTGCTGGACCATCTCGCGCGTACGGGAGACGTCCCGCGCACCATCTTGCCGAGTGGTCAGCCTCATGTGGATGATCGAAATCTCCTCGGCGGGGCCGGTACCGAGCAGACCTGGGGCCGGCTGTTCCTGTCGCGCATGGAGCTAACGGCTCTGGCCGTCCTCCTCACCGACCAGTTCGCCTGGAACCTGAAGATCTACGACCGGATGCCCGCTCCCACGGCAGGCCCGTCCGCTGGGGAGTCGACCACGACGACCTACCAGGTGCAGGTGGAGAAGCACCGTACGGGCCAAGGACGATGGTTCTCCACCGAGAACATCACCGACTCCGGTGCCGACTCCCCGGGACGGCTGATCACGCAGGCGTTGGAGGTCACCGCGCACGGCCGTGACCTGGCCGCCCGTCTGGCACCGGGCACCGCCCTGCTGATGGTCGCGCGCCTGTACGCCCCGGCGAAGGCGGCCCACCGCCACCAGAACACCGAACGCCCGCGTCCGGTCGGCCCCTTGTGCTTCGGTATCAGCTACAACGACGCACAGCGCTGGCAACGGGAACACGACCTGGGCGGCTCGCCCTTCCAGCGCGTACGCCGCACCACGGTGACCCGTGACGGCCAACCCCGGCAGCACTCCCAGAGCACCAACGAACGCGTCTACGTCCTGCCCGACGAGAACGTTCAGCGCGCCTCACGGAGCGTCTTCACGAACGGGGCCGAGGAAGCCCTGGAACAGGCCGAGTCCGTGGTCTTCGGCGGACACTTCGCCGACGCCCCGGATCCCGCCCACGAACAGACCGTGACGGCGGACTGCGAGGACGAGACGACCAGTCCCTGGCCCACGCCGGAAGGCGGCTGCGGAGCCGACCTCATGCTCTGCCTGGCCTGCAAGAACGCCTACGTTCACCCCGGACACCACCCCCGCCTCGCGCTCCTGGAACAGCAGCTCGTAAGCCTGCGTTCCGTGCTGGACGACAGCGAGTGGAGCGAGCGCTGGCAGGACCACTCGCTGCGGCTGCAAGACCTGCGCGACAAAGTCGGCGCCGCAGCCTGGGAGGCGGCCCTGGCTCGCGCAGGCAGCGACGACCACACCCTGGTCAACCGCCTGGTGAAGGGAGACCTCGCACCGTGACCACCGCACTCGCCCACGAAAGCGACCCGTACATCCTGCAGGTACCCGCCCCGGACAGCCCCGTGGTGCTGCCCCAGTGGATCGCCCCGGGCAACACCCACCCCAACACCCGCTACCGCGACTCCGTCTGGTCTCTGGCCCCGCTCATCGACAACCCGGGCGCTACCCTGATTTCGATCCACTGGAAGAACTGCCCGGCACCCTTGCGGGACGAGATGAAGCGCGTGGTCTGGGCCCTGATCAACGGTGAGCGGAGACCTACCTTTCTGCGTACCAAGGGGCTCTCGGCCCGGGGGCGGGGCGCGGCTCAGACCATGCTGCAGAAGTACTGCGAGTGGTTCCGGCTGGCCCGCTGGCTGCACCAGCGCGGCATCACCCGTCTCGCGGACTGCACCGAGGACCAGTGGCGGATCTACGCAGGCGAGCGCCGGGACGAGGGCATCAGTCGGGTGCACGCCGAGATGGTCCTCGGCTACTTCACGGACCTGTGGGTGTCCGACCAGCTCAGCGCCCGGCCCGCAGGCATCAGCTGCCCGCCGTGGGAGACCGAGGGCATCGACGACTACCTTCCTGCCGCCGACGGCACGGACAACGCGGAGAACTCGACCGAGCCGCTCGACCCGCAGGTCCTGGGCCCGCTGCTCATCTGGGCGCTGCGGTTCGTCGACAACTTTGCCGACGACATTCTGGCGGCCTGGACCGAGCAGCGCCGCCTGATGGAGGTGGCGGCGAGCAACACTGCCACCTCGGCGAGCCGGGCCGCTCTCAAGGAGTACCTGCTCCCGCTCGTCAACTCGGGTGCCCCGCTGCCTGCCGCGCACGTCAAGGGCAGGCTCTACCTGGCCCGCGACTACGTTGCCGCACACACCGGAGCCACGCACGCCCAGATCGAGCGGCTCGTCATGCTGCACGGCGTCCAGGACCTCGTCCTGGAGCGCCCGGCCCCCTGCCCGCTGAATATCCCGGTCATCGGAGAGATTGAGGGCAGACCCTGGCGCGAACACATCTTCTTTGGCGAAGCGCCCACCCTGATGCAGCAGTTGGGCACCGCCGCCGCTCTGGTGATCGTCTACCTCACCGGCATGCGCCCCCAGGAAGTTCAGGCTCTGCGCTCGGGCTGCTGCCCTGCCCCCGATGCGGCCGCCGACGGCACCACTGGCCGGCACCTGATCCGCAGCCACCACTTCAAGAACGTCCTCGACGACAACGGCAACCACGTCTCCGCCGGTGAGGTCCGCGACGTCCCGTGGGTCGCGATCACTCCTGTCGTCCGCGCCATCCGGGTCCTGGAACGCATGGTCCCCGAGGGGGAACTCCTCCTCAGCGCCGCCCACCACGACGTGCATCGCCCCGGCGGCAAACAGCACCAGGGAGCGATCCGGAAAACGTCCCTGAACCGGCGGATCGAGTCCTTCATCGTCTGGGTAAACCGCGAGGCCGAAGCCCAGGGGATCCCCGACCAGTCCGTTCCCGAGGACCCGCACGGCGCGATCGGCATGTCCCGGTTCCGCCGCACCCTGGCCTGGCACGTCGCCCGCCGTCCCGGCGGACTGGTCGCCCTGGCCATCCAGTACGGCCACATGCGCACCGTCCTGGACACCCGCACCTCCAGCGGCTATGCCTCCCGAAGCCGCCGCGGCCTGCACAGCGTCCTCGACGTCGAGACCGCCCTGGCGGCTGCCGACACCGCCGCCCGCTTCCGCGACCGCACCGCGGCCGGCGAGAAGATCTCCGGCCCCGCGGCCCGCCGAGCCTTCACCGCCGCCGCACAAGCACCCCACTTCGAAGGCCGCCTCGTACCCAAGACCTTCGCGAAGAAGGCCACCGCGTTCCTGGCTCGGGACGGCATCGTCCTCTACGACAACCCCGACGCGTTCCTCATCTGCGCCTTCAAGCACGACAACGCGCTCTGCGAACCCGAATCAGGCGCCACCGCCCCAAGGCAGTACGCCTGCACTTCCGGCTGCGGCAACACAGTCCGTACCGACACCCACGCCCGCCAACTTCGCGCACGAGCCGACGAGATCGACCAGCTCGCCGACCATGCACCCGGCCCCATCGCGCGGAAGCTCCAAGCTAACGCCGCTCGGCTCCGCGGGACGGCCGACACTCACGACGCCACCGCCCAGACCATCGAGGCTCTGAGATGACCCAGCAGCACCAGGACGAGCGCATCCGCATCCGAGAGGCCATGGACCGCCTCCTAGCCGGTGAGTCCACCGTCTCCAACGGAAGCCTCACCGTCACAGCCCTGGCTGTCGAAGCCGGCGTCCACCGCATGGCCCTCATGAAGCGGCACGCAGACCTGAAGAACGAGTTCTACGAACGCGTCCGGAACGAGACGCAGCAGGTACCCGAGACCGAGAAACGACTCCGCGAGACCGTCATCAAGCTAAGGAAGACCATTGCCAACCAGAAGGCCGAGATCGACCAACTCCGCTGCCAGATCACCACGCTCACCCTTGCCAGTGCCGTCCTTACCCAGCGGGACCCGTCGGTCCGGGCCGACGTTCCGGCATCAGAGAACGTCGTGCCGTTCCGATCACCGACTGGCTGAGAGCTCTGCACTCCTGGTGCCGCTCGTTGAGCGCGGGACGGAATCCAGCCACCACGAAGGCTCAACGGACTAGGTAAGCATGGTGGTCCTATCATCAGCGCTTAAGTAACGGGGACCAGCAGGCTCAACAACACTGTGGGGCTGGGCTGGCCGACACACAGGGGGATTGCCGTGTCGACACCAGTTGAGCTTCTGGCCGCAGCGAGTGGTGCTGTGGCGGGAACGATGGGAACTGACCTCTACGCTTACACGCGCCAGCGCATCTTGGGGCTTTGGCGACGTGGCCAGGGCGAAGGCGTCGAGGGTGAAGCCGAAGTAATAACCCGGCTTGACACTTTGGAACAGGCGGTGGCGGCCCTCGAACCTGAACAGCGAGCGACCATGGCCGAGGGTGTGCAGGTACCGGTGCGGGAGATCCTTGCCACCTGCATTGGTGACGATCAGCCGGAAGCGCTCCAGGAACTCATCGACGCTCTGAAGGAACGAGGCGCTGAGGCCCCTGTAGTCGCGCAGCAGACCGTGACGGGAAACTTCGCACTCGGCAGCATCAACACCGCAGGCCGCGACAACAACATCGGAGGTACCCGCTGATGTCGTTGCCGATCCAGTCCTCTGCCAACCCTTCATCGGGGCAGACCGTGACGGGAAACTTCGCACTCGGCAGCATCAACACCGCAGGCCGCGACAACAACATCACGAACTACCTCACCGGTTTGCGGCATCTCCGGCCTCGCCCGGTGGACCCGGACAGTCTGATGCCTGCGAACCGCTTCGTGAGCCCTGGAGACAATTTCGACAATGCCGCGCAAGCCGTCCGGCTGCGCTTTGACGGCACAGCGAACGTCCACATCGTGGTCTTGCTCGCAGCCGAGGAGTACGGCTGCAGGTCCGCCGGGCTCCGTCTACTTGCGGCTTCGAACGTTGCGAACGACCGCATAGCCGAACTGCTTCCCGACTGGGACGAACCGGATGTGGCATGCCTGCCTGAGGAGCGCGGCGCGGGCTATCTCCTCAACCTGCGTGGTGTCACACAGCCACTTCCCGAGACCTTCTTCAGCGGCCTCTCGACCTATGCATCTACCCTGCGAAAAGCTGGTAGTTGCATGGTGATCATCGCGACAGAGACCTCTTGGGCCCAGGCGCGAACTGGTGGGCCTAGATCTGAGATCCTCGTCGTGGACCTCGAACGCCCTGGGCCCACAGCCGTCGTCGAGAAGTACCTGCAAAGTGATCAGAGGACACGAGACCGCTCCGGGTGGATTCACGACGAGGAGAGCGTGTTTCACGGTCTCCTGCCGCACGAGTGTGCCCCCGGTGAGGCGGTTCGGCTCGCGTCGATCATCGCGACAGCCAAGAACAGCGGAGACAAGGAAGCCCTCGACGAGTACCACGGCTGGGAAACTCACTTGAGCGACTGGTTCGCTGGTGGCCGGGAAGGGGTGGAGACCAGAGCTGTCCGTATCGCGGGCGCGTTTTTGAATACGGCACCCGCTGAGGTCGTGCTGAACAGCGCTGACCTCCTGCTTGCCGCACCGAAGATCAACCTGCCAAGGCCCGAGGGTGGGCTTCTCGCGATGCCGGACGCACCGAAGCGACTGAGACCAGCAGGAATGTCCTTCGATACGGCCACCGGTGCCGCATCTCTTGAACACAAATCTCAAGGGCCGGCAATCCTGCGGTATCTCTGGACGAAGCACAGGCAACTGACAGAGGAGGTGCTGACACAGTGGCTCCGGGACATCAGTCAGGGCCCGGCTAAGGATCACCTCGACGCGCTTGCCGCAGCACTGACACAGCTCGCAGGAACCGTCGGTGTCACCCCGATCTTCGACCTGGCCGAGGGATGGCTCCGCGACGGTGGTAAACAGCAGCAGGAACTGGTTGGCGATCTCCTGTCTGAACTCGCTGTCCACCCTGCCCTTGGAAGCCAGGTGCGAGCCGAACTCGCCACGTGGGCAGGCGGGAAGTCGTGGCCGGCGCGCCAGTGTGCTGTCGCCCGAGCTTGTTCGGGTGCCTTCGGGAGTGCCTATCCCAGCCAGGCGCTGACCCGGGCACGCTACATCCTCAACTCCCCCGGTACTGACGAGGCGCGGAGGGCAGCAATAAATGCCGTACGCAAGCTGGCAGTTGACGACAGCCTGGCACCTCTTGTAGCCGACACCGTCGTCACCTGGATCATGAACGCCGGAAAGCGGACCGGAACGGACCAGGAGGTCCTCTTCGACATCTTCAGCGTTCCGTCGACTGCGGACCAGCTGGAGAATTCACCACTCGTGGTGGCACTCACAAAGCCCGGAGAAGCAGGTGAAGCGATACGTCAACGCGTGTTCGAAGCCTGGCAGCATGTTTTCCAGCACAGCGATGACCCTGCCCGTGCCCAAAGAATTCTGCTGAGCTGGCGAGAGGGCGCGGAACTCGAACGCCTGCCGCAGGAGCCGGTGGTCGACCTCATCATCGGGCTTGGCCGCTCCCTGGGGATCTCCGGCCCCCTCATCAAGGCCGTCGTCAAGGCCAAGGGGCCGCTGCAGGACGCCCTGATTGACGCGCTCTTCAGCGATTTCCTCCAGGACATCGAAGCAGAGCACGATCCCCTTGCTGCGGCATCCGGAGCCGACCCCGCAGAACAGCGTCCTCAGGACCAGACTGAGGCGGATTCTGCAGCACAATGATCAGAATTCTCAACTGGCTGAAGGAGCGGCGAATTTCTGATCGCCGCTCCTTCTCCGCATCCCTGGAAAGTAAGGATTACGGATTGCATCATCGCGTCATGATTCGCTATCGATGGCGGCTAGATCCTGACTCTCCTGCTCCTCTCCCCCTTGCTCCGGACGCACTGGCTCGGAATCTCCTCAGGGAAGAGCTAGGGAGCGTGGCCTGCGCGTATCCTCTGCTGCAACCTGACGCCGCAGAGGACGCCATGAACTCCGTGCTCAACCAAGAACTTTGGGATCACGAGAAGCGGATCCTAGTGGAAGGGCACGTACGAGTTCGAGTTTCCAAGCCGACAAGAGAGGTGGCGCTTCAGCGAGCGCAAGGTGAGATGGCTCTTAGGTCAGCACATGCACGGGAGACAGTTGAGCTTGATCTACTACTCGAACGTCTCACGGATCCGGCACTTGGTCCTGTCTGGTGGGTCAGCCGGTATGCGGATCTCCAGTTTGCAGCTGGCGATCCGAAGGCGAAGGTTGAGTCCGTTCTCTGTGCCTTCAAACAGTTTCAGGAAACGCTCCACACCGCGAAGATCGATCAGACCGTGGACACGAAGCTCCTCGTCCGCCGAAAGATCGAGGAGGTTTTCAGCGTCGTTGAAGACGAGGAATCTCTGTCGCTCGCACTTCAGGTCATGAACCGAACCCTGGACCGTCTGGGGGTGGATGGCAGTGGACAGAACGCCCCGGACGGACCGTCATGAGTATGACCGTTCAGGCGACTCTCGGCGCGAGGATTCGGGTGTGATGCCAAGGAAGAATCTGGTCCGCGCCATTCACTTCCTCCTGGCGCCACGCATGCGCCTGTGGACACTGGACAACCCCGAACTCACCTACTAGGAAGCGCTGCGGAGGGAAGCCGCGTGGATCCATGAGCGTGGACGTATGTGGGAGTCCTACGGATGGATGTGGCGCTGGAGGGCACCCCCGGCGGAGCGAGTAGCGATATGAGTCACCTGCTTTAAGGCGCTTTCCTCAAGCACTTCGAGAAGCACGAGGTTTCCATCACCACTTGCGATGGCGACGCGCGACGAGGCTACGAGGTTCTCCAAGCAGACAGGCGACGGTGACGGCGCCATCACCGTGCGCCGGACGGGACTGATGGGGCCCGTATCCGCGGGTGGCCGCCTCTGGGCATCAGACCGTGCGTATACGGGTCGGTGGCCTCAGTCGAAACCGGGTGGCTGGCTTCTATTCTTCCTCAATCTCCCGGTACCGGCGCAGGCTGTCGGCCAGGTGCGCCTCTTCAGCATCCCTCTTTGTCGAGATGAAAGCCTCCATGCGTTTCGCCTGGATCATCCTCTTCACATCAGGATGAAGCTCGGGGCACAGGATATCCACGACCATTCCGCGGAATAGGTACGGAACGAAGGAGATAGGCATCAGAAGCATCGCCACTCCGTAAGACCTGACCAGCAGGTCCCGGCCAGCCGTAACCTGCCAAATATAGAGAAACGGCCCCAAAGAGAGCACTACTGACGAGAGTATGTACGAGTATTTTGGGAGACTGATTCCGCGCCTTCGGTAATCAAAGTCGAGGCGTACGATCGCGAAGAAGACCAGGGGAGGCATGACAACCAGCAGCGACGTGTCGATCCATTTTTCGCCTTCCATCGACTTCCAGCCGAGGTAGCTGGACCAGAGAACGACTGCGACGGCGAAGACGGAACCAACCCAAGGTAGGAACCGTCGGCTTCCACGCGTCTTTCTCTCACCGAGAGCAGAGTCGCTCACCGGCGCGCCGGGCTCCACGGCTGCAGGGAAGGATTGCGGCTCACGAGCCTCCTCCCCCTTCCTCGGTGGCGCGACGTCCGACGGGGTCTGACGTCGCGCGATGGCCACATCTCCCTCACCACGGAAGTTTAGTTGTGGGGTGATCACCGTGTCGGCTGTCATCCGGTCATGCACTTGCTGGTATGTCTCGGAAAGGGTCAAGTACTCAGAGGAACCAGTGGGTCGAGCGTTACGCAGCACCTGTACGAGTCGCTGTGTGAAGGGGCTGGGGTGCCCGAATCCGATGGCTGCCTGGGTGAGCTGAGTGGACCGACTGCTTGTGAGTACGTAACGCCCACGCCCCTCGGCCAGTAGTGCGGGTGCAGTGCTTTTGAAAGCGCCGCTGTAGCAGCAATCGAGAATCAGAATGGTGGTGCCGGCGGGCGAGCCGTCGATGATGTTGTTGATCTCAATGGCGCTGAGGGCAGTTGCACGCAGCGCTCCGGTTCTGGTGTCTGTGGCTCCCAGGTAAAGCGTGCCACGTTCGTCGAGTTGACCGTGGCCGCTGTAATAGAGCAAGAGCACGTCTTCCCGGGAGGCCGTCGTGAAGAGTTCATCGATCCGCTCCCTCAGTTCCTGGATGCCACAGTCGGCCAAGACTGAGAGGTCGGCGGGGTTGAAGAGCCCGACCTCTGGATCCGTGAGCGCAACGTTCAGCTCCTCGATGTCGGTGAGGGGGCCGTCGATTGCAGGCAGTGCGTGCGGGTCGCGGACGTAGGTGGCGTTTCCGACCAGCAGTCCCCGGTAGCGCCGTTGCTCGCTCATCAGTCGTGGCCCAAGCGGTTTTCGAGGGACTCAACGAGTGCTTGGAATGATGCCTGGTCAATGTTGTCGCCTGAGACGTGCAGTCGCTGCTCAGCTCCGGTCTCATCGGCCCATGTGATGGTGAGTGTTCTGGTCTTGTCCCGGGCCAGCCATGCCCGAAAGCATGTCACCGCTGCGGTCAAGGCGCCCGAAGACCCCAGCGCAAGCGCCGTCGCTTCTACTGCGCCCTTCTGCCCGGGGGCTGGCACGCCGCCCCGAGCCAGCGCACCAGCTTCTTCCGAGAGCAACACGTACAGGGTTGCAACCTGATCTCGCCATGCCTGACTGCCCTCCCCGTACCTGCCGGTCCCTGGCTGAATCGACACCTCGACCACTGCGAACTCCTCCCCCTGCCATGCCTCTTGAACAGGAACCTTATGTCCAAGGGCCCCGCAGAACATGCTCTGGGCCAGATATGGCGGCGCCGAGGCAGCAGTTCACGTGCCGCGGGCCGAACGGCGCGCTCAGCCACCATTGCAGCGGCGTCACCAAGCGGGTCCCGCACGACAGCGCGCCGCGCTCACCGGGAGCGTAAGAGGGTGTTTCATCCTGCTGCCACTGTCTCCTTCGAAGGTGCCGGGTCTCGAACAGCTCTCATGGGTTCCCGAGGCCGACGGCTCTCGAGAGCGCGCCGCCTAAAAGGTGAGTGTCGGCTTCACTGCTGGTTCCACAACAATGAAGCTCTTGCGGTGCTGCCCATGGAGAGACGAAGATCTGAACAGAAGAACTTGACAGGGAAGAGCGCGAGCAGCACGCAGATGCCGGCGTCGATGCCGACCGGGAAGACGTAGCTGAAGTTCCCGAAGCCCTTCTCCAGAGCCAGCTCGCGCACGGCCGCGTACGAACCGGCGAAGCCGATCCCCGCGATGACGACCGCACCGGCCACCACCAGGCCGATGAGTATCCGGTGCGTCCGTGTCAGCTTCAGTGGCGCGGCCACTCCAGTTCCCCTCCCAGTTCGGCATGTTGCGCCCAACAGACTGGCACACGCGTGCGGACGGCCGTGGGCCGGTACGCCCGGAGCCCGGCACCCCAAAGGGGCCGGGCTCCTCAAACCGCGGGAAACAGCGGTTACTTGTCCTTGTCGCCGGCCTTGTCGGCGACGGCCTTGTCGTCTGCCTTGTCGTCAGCCTTCTTGGTGGCGGACGCGGAAGCCGACGGCTTCTTTGACGCGGAGGACGCGGACGACGACGCGGACGACGACGCCGAGTCCACGACCGAGGCCACCGCCTCCTTCGCCGCCTTCTCCGTGTCCTTCGACAGGTCCTCGGCGTCCGGCGCCTTCTCGCCCGCGAGACCCGAGCCGTTGTAGTTGACCGTCACCACCACGTTGTCCACGCGTGAGACGACCGTCTGCTGCTTGGACGTGACGTCCTTCTTCTTCTCCTTGTACGTGTTGTCGAAGCGCACCAGCGTCGCCTCGTCACCCGTACCCGACACCGGCTGCGTCTTCACGGCCTTCGCGCCGTCCGTCGCCTGCGCGTCCTTGATCTGCTTCGCGTAGTACGCCGACGCCAGCTTGTCGCCGCTGCCCCGGTTCACATCCGACTCGAAACGGACCATCGAGACATTGAGCCAGCGGAACTGGGAGCCCTTGACCCCGTTGTTCTCCAGGCTCGACCAGGAGCAGCTCGCCCGCGTCGACTCGTCGTCCGACGCCCCCGACTTGCTCTCGCCCTTCGGCACCAGATCGCCCAGCGTCTTCTTCGAGAGCGCGGAGCACGCCTGCGGCAGCGACTTGTACGTCGCCGGGGCCACCTTCTTCGCCGTGTCCCCGGTGGCCGACGCGGACGCCTTCGCCTCGGGGGACTTCTCCGCCCCGTCACCGGAGCCGGAGTCGGAGGAGCAGCCGGCTACGACGAGAACCACCGGCACGGCGGCTGCGCAGGCGAGGATGCGGGTGAGTCGCTTGGTCGGACGGTGCATGGTTCCTTCACTAGGACGCTGGCGGGAGCACGACCCCGGAAACACGGCGGCTTCTTCACGGAGCCACCACGAACCCGGGTCCGATGGGCCACCGTACGCGGTAGCCGCCCCGCACGCCTCGGCTTCCCCGCAGCCGCGGCGCCCCTCCCGCGCCCTCTACTCGTCGAACTTGCCGACCAGCTTCTGCGCCAGTTCCTGCACCGTGTCCTGCGATTCCTTGCTGTCCGGCGCCTCTCCGGGCGTCGCGGACTGCGCCACGTACTGGATGGTCACGAGCGCGTTCGACGTGCGGAACACCACAGTCACCGTCCGGCTCCTGGCCGCCTCGGGGCCCGTCAGCTCGTCGTCGATGAACGCCTCGTCCCCGAGGCCGTCCAGCAGTCGCGGCTGGAGCTCGGCGGACGACACCGACGACGAGGGCGAGGCCGGCGGCGAAGACTTCGCGCCGTCCCCCGCCTCCCCCGAGGCCGTCTTCTCCTTCGAGGACCCGCCGGAGCCCCCGGGTTCGGTGCCGGCGTCACCGGGTTCGCTGTCGGCGCCCTTCGACGGCGTCACGGACCCCGTCGGCGCCGGGACGGGCAGATCCGCCTTCTCCAGCTTCGAGTCGAACACGGCCTGCGCCCGCGAGTCGTCGCTGACCGCCGCGTCGTAGGACACCACCCGTTCGAAGTCCAGGGTCAGCCGGTGCGTGCCACCCGCCGCCGAACCGTCCTTCCACCCGCACCCGGCCCGCCGGGCCGTGTCGTACGTGGCCGTCGCCGTGCCCTCGTACGCCTTCTCCCGCTGCCGCACGTCCGTCAGCTCCTTGATGCCGGGGAGCATCGCGTCCAGCGTCCCCTGGTCGGGCTGGGCGCACGGCTCGGGAAGCGTCCGGTACCTGCCGGGCTTCGCCGCGGAGACGGAGGCGCTCGCCTCGCCCTGCTTCGGGTCGCCCGCGTCGTCGCCGGAGCCGGAACCCCCGGTGCAGCCGGCGAGCAGCGCCGCCACGAGGACGGTGATGCCCGGCACGTACGCGTACGACTTCCGCTGCACCGTAAGGGCTCCTCTCGGCGGGTCACGCCTGGTTATTCGGTTGCCGCCGCTGGGCGACGAGTGCTGACAATGTCTATCGCACGCACTGCCGTGGACGCCGGTCCGTCATCCGTTTCGTCGACTTGGCCCCGGTATTTGCGTTTTCCCACTTCAGTACCTCTGGCTCATATAGCAGCAACCACGCCTGTATTCGGGGGATTTCATGTCGTACGTAGAGGTTCCGGGGGCGAAGGTCCCCATCCGCATGTGGACGGACCCGGCCTCCGTCGAGGACGTCGCGATGCGGCAGCTCCACAATGTGGCGACCCTTCCGTGGATCAAGGGCCTGGCCGTCATGCCCGACGTGCACTACGGAAAGGGCGCGACGGTCGGCTCGGTGATCGCGATGCGGGGTGCGGTCTGCCCGGCGGCGGTCGGCGTCGACATCGGCTGCGGCATGAGCGCGGTCAGGACCTCCCTCACCGCCAACGACCTCCCCGGTGACCTCTCCCGGCTCCGCTCGAAGATCGAGGAGGCGATCCCGGTGGGCCGCGGCATGCACGACGACCCGGTCGACCCGGGCCGCCTGCACGGCTTCGGGACCGCCGGATGGGACGACTTCTGGGGGCGGTTCGGGGGCGTCGCCGACGCGGTCAAGTTTCGGCAGGAGCGGGCCACGAAGCAGATGGGAACGCTCGGCGGCGGAAACCACATGATCGAACTCTGCGTCGACCAGTCGGACGCCGTCTGGCTGATGCTGCACTCGGGGTCCCGCAACATCGGCAAGGAGCTGGCCGAGCACCACATCGGGGTCGCCCGGAACCTGTCGCACAATCAGGGGCTGGTCGACCGGGACCTCGCGGTCTTCGTCTCCGACACCCCGCAGATGGCCGCGTACCGCAACGACCTGTACTGGGCGCAGGAGTACGCGAAGCACAACCGGGCGATCATGATGGCGCTCTTCAAGGACGTGATCCGCAAGGAGTTCAAGAAGGCCCGGCCGACCTTCGAGCCCGATATCTCGTGCCACCACAACTACGTCTCCGAGGAGCGGTACGACGGGATGGACCTGCTCGTGACGCGCAAGGGAGCGATCCGGGCCGGCTCCGGCGATCTCGGCATCATCCCCGGCTCCATGGGGACCAGCTCGTACATCGTCAAGGGGCTCGGGAACGACAAGGCGTTCAACTCGGCCTCGCACGGCGCGGGCCGTCGCATGAGCCGCAACGCGGCGAAGCGGCGGTTCACGGTGCGCGACCTGGAGAGCCAGACCCGGGGCGTGGAGTGCCGCAAGGACTCCGGGATCCTGGACGAGATCCCCGGCGCCTACAAGGACATCGACCAGGTGATGGGCCAGCAGCGCGACCTCGTGGAGGTCGTGGCGAAGATCAAGCAGGTCGTCTGCGTGAAGGGCTGAACCGCCCGGCTCCGCCCTTCGCGCCGGCCCCGCGTGGCACCCTGTGGCGCATGTTCGTCGCCCGTTCCGTGTCGCTGTTCGTGCTGGCCGCCCTCTTCGAGATCGGCGGGGCGTGGCTGGTCTGGCAGGGGGTGCGGGAGCATCGCGGCTGGGTGTGGATCGGGGCCGGGGTGATCGCGCTGGGGCTGTACGGGTTCGTGGCGACGTTGCAGCCGGATGCCGAGTTCGGGCGGATCCTGGCGGCGTACGGCGGGGTGTTCGTGGCGGGTTCGATCGCGTGGGGCGTGGTCGCGGACGGGTACCGGCCGACCCGGTGGGACGTCGTGGGGGCACTGGTGTGTCTGGCGGGCATGGCCGTGATCATGTATGCGCCCCGGGGCGACTGAGCCCCGGGTCGTAGGCTGGGCGGTGTCGATCGTTCGCACAGCAGTCCTGCCGTTCGAGGAGTAGCTCATGGCCCCCGCAGCGTCTTCCCGTATCGCCGTCGTCACCGGCGCGAGCAGCGGTATCGGCGCCGCGACCGCGCGGCAGCTGGCCGCGGCCGGGTACCGGGTGGTGCTCACGGCCCGCCGCAAGGACCGGATCGAGGCGCTGGCGGAGGAGATCAACGGCGCGGGGCACCAGGCCGCCGCGTACGCCCTGGACATCACGGACCGGGCGGCCGTCGACGAGTTCGCCACCGCGTTCAAGACGGTCGGCGTGCTGGTGAACAACGCGGGCGGCGCGCTCGGCGCGGACCCCGTGGCCTCCGCCGACCCGGAGCAGTGGCGGCAGATGTACGAGACGAACGTCATCGGCACGCTGAACGTCACGCAGGCGCTGCTGCCCGCGCTCACCGACTCCGGTGACGGCACGGTCGTCGTGCTGTCCTCGACCGCCGGACACGGCACGTACGAGGGCGGCGGCGGGTACGTGGCGGCCAAGCACGCCGAGCACGTGCTCGCCGAGACGCTGCGCCTCGAGATCGTGGGGACGCCGGTGCGGGTCATCGAGGTGGCGCCCGGCATGGTGAAGACGGACGAGTTCGCGCTGACCCGGTTCGGCGGGGACACCGAGAAGGCGGCGAAGGTGTACGCGGGTGTCGCGGAGCCGCTGACGGCGGACGATGTCGCGGAGACCATCACGTGGGCGGTCACCCGCCCCAGCCACGTCAACATCGACCTGCTGGTGGTCCGGCCGCGCGCCCAGGCGTCGAACTCGAAGGTCCACCGCGAGCAGTGACGCGGCGGCCGGTGCGGCTGTGCTAAGGCCGCCCTGCGCCCGGAGTGAACCGCGGGGGCGGCCGGTCCGCTAGGACGTCGGGTACGCCGTCGGGGGTACGCCCACCGTCGCGGTGAAGTCGCGGACCAGGTGGGCCTGGTCGGCGTAGCCGAGGTCGGCGGCGAGGGCGGCCCAGTCGATGTCCGTGCGGGCGGCGGCCGCTTCGACGGCCTCGTGGATGCGGTAGCGCAGGATGCACCATTTGGGGCTGACGCCGACGTATCCGGAGAACAGGCGTTGCAGCGAGCGCACCGTCATCCCCTCGGCCCTGGCCAGGTCGGCGACGCGGCGCACACCGCGGTCGGCGCGGATCCGGGCGACGAGGCCCCGGGCGAGGTCGGCGGCCGGGTCGGGCCCGGCCGGGGCGAGGGCCAGCAGGTAGGCGTCGAGGGCGGCGGTCCTCACGTGGTCGTCCCCGGCGGAGACGACGGCGGCCACGTCGGCGCGGGGGAAGACGTCCTCGTACGGCAGCACGCGTCCTGTCCACTCGGCGACCGGCACGTCCGGGACGAACGGCCGGAACGCCCCCGGCCAGAACTTCGCCCCGCACACCCTCCCGCGGCCGCCGATCTTGCGGGTGTAGAGGCCGGGCGCGGCGACGCCGGTGAGCTCCCCGTACGGCGCCGTCCCCGTGTCGTACTCGTCCCACTGGAACGTGAGGTTCACCGAGGGGTGCGGCACGATGTGCGAGGCGTAGGGCGCGGGCAGGTCCCAGTCGATGAGCCAGTACGTCTCGACGTAGGGGCGCAGTGCCTCGGCGGGGGCGTGGCGGCGGAACCGTACCCGGGTGAGCAGCGCGGCCGGGTCGACGATCCCGCGGGTGTCGCGGCGGGGCGCGGGCTGGTCCCGATCCATGCCGGGATCGTACGGCGGGTTCCGGGGAGAGGCCCGGCGGGCGTCGCGTTTGTTCAAGCGGTACGGGGCGCGGGCTCGTAGCGTCGAAGTATGGACACAGACGAGCAGGAGAAGGCGTACGGGGTCGGGGAGCTGCTGGGGATGGCGGCCGAGCGGGCCGTGCCGGTCGTGGCCGGGATCGGCGACGAGGCGCTCCCGGCGCCCACACCGTGCGCGGACTACGACGTGAAGGCCCTGGTCAACCACCTTTTCCAGGTGGTCGTGGAGTTCCAGAAGCTGGCGGTGAAGGAGGACTCCGACTTCTCGGCGACGGTGGACCGGGTGGGGGAGGGCGGGGACTGGCGGGGCCGGTTCGCCGCCGAGGCGCGGGCGCTGGTCGCCGCGTGGTCGGCGCCCGGCGCGGAGGAGGGGACGAGCGGCACGATGAACATGCCGGCGCGGCTGGTCGGCTCGATGGCGCTGCTGGACCTGACGGTGCACGCGTGGGATCTGGCACGGGCCACGGGCCAGTCGTACGAGGCTCCGCCTGAGGTGGTGGGGCGGCTGGCCGCGGCGGTGGCGGAGCTGTCGCCGACGGCCAGGACGATGGGTGTGTTCGGGGAGCCGGTGGCGGTGGACGCGGACGCGCCGGCGTTCGAGGCGCTGCTGGCGGCGACGGGCCGGGACCCGTACCGCGGCGCCGCGTAAGGGCCGCCGCCTGCTGCGCCCCTCCGCCGGGCCCCTTGCCTCCCGCCGTCTCCCGACGCCTCCCGCCGTCTCCCGACGCCTCCCGCGACCTGGGGAATACCTCAGGAGCACGGCCCGTTCCGGGGTATAGTTGAACAGTCAACAACCCCGGGAGGGTGAGCATCATGCAGTTCGGGATCTTCACTGTCGGCGACGTCACGACCGATCCGACGACCGGACGCGCGCCGAGCGAGCACGAGCGCATCAAGGCGATGCTCGCCATCGCGCAGAAGGCCGAGGAGGTCGGGCTCGACGTCTTCGCCACCGGTGAGCACCACAACCCGCCGTTCGTCCCGTCCTCGCCGACGACGATGCTCGGCTACATCGCCGCGCGCACCGAGAACCTGATCCTCTCCACCTCCACGACGCTGATCACCACCAACGACCCGGTGAAGATCGCCGAGGACTTCGCGATGCTCCAGCACGTCTCGGACGGTCGCGTCGACGTGATGATGGGCCGCGGCAACACCGGCCCGGTCTACCCCTGGTTCGGCAAGGACATCCGCGACGGCATCGACCTCGCCGTCGAGAACTACGCCCTCCTTCGCCGTCTGTGGGACGAGGACGTCGTCACCTGGAAGGGCAAGTTCCGCACCCCGTTGCAGTCCTTCACCTCGACCCCGCGCCCGCTGGACGGCGTCGCGCCCTTCGTGTGGCACGGCTCCATCCGCTCGCCGGAGATCGCCGAGCAGGCCGCGTACTACGGCGACGGCTTCTTCCACAACAACATCTTCTGGCCCGCCAGCCACACCCAGCAGATGGTGAACCTGTACCGGCAGCGCTACGCCCACTACGGGCACGGCACCCCCGAGCAGGCCATCGTCGGCCTCGGCGGCCAGGTGTTCATGCGCAAGAACTCCCAGGACGCGGTGCGCGAGTTCCGCCCCTACTTCGACAACGCGCCGGTCTACGGGCACGGCCCGTCCCTCGAGGAGTTCACCCGCGAGACGCCGCTGACCGTCGGCTCGCCGCAGGAGGTCATCGAGCGGACCCTCGCCTTCCGTGACGTCGTCGGCGACTACCAGCGCCAGCTGTTCCTGATGGACCACGCGGGCCTGCCGCTGAAGACCGTCCTCGAACAGCTCGACCTGCTCGGCGAGGAGGTCGTGCCGGTCCTGCGCAAGGAGTTCGCGAACAAACGCCCGGCGAACGTGCCGGACGCGCCGACCCACACGGCCCGCGTGGCCGCCAAGTCCGCCGCCGCGGAAGGGAGTGCGGAATGAGGCTCGTCGTCGTCTCGGCGGGGCTGAGCGCACCGTCCTCGACCCGGCTGCTCGCCGACCGGCTCGCCGCCGCCACCGCCGGGCACGTCGCCGCCGAGGTGGAGGTCGTCGAGCTCCGGGACCTGGCCACGGAGATCGCCCAGCACTTCGTCACCGGGTTCCCGCCCGCCCGCCTGGCCGCCGCGCTCGACGCGGTGGCCGCGGCGGACGGCCTGATCGCCGTCACCCCGGTGTTCTCGGCGTCGTACAGCGGCCTGTTCAAGTCGTTCTTCGACGTCATCGACAAGGACGCGCTGACCGGCAAACCGGTCCTCGTCGCCGCGACCGGCGGCACCGCCCGGCACTCCCTGGTCACCGAGCACGCGCTGCGCCCGCTCTTCACGTACCTGCGCGCCCTCGTCCTGCCGACCGCCGTCTACGCGGCGTCGGAGGACTGGGGCGAGGAGGGCCTTGAGCGACGGATCGCCCGCGCGGGCGCCGAACTGGCCCGCTTCATGGGCCCGGTCGCCGCGGACGCCGCGCCGGACGTCGACACGGCCGCCGCGATCGCGCCCCGCTCGCTGACGGGGGCGATCACCTCGGTGGACCCGACGGACAACTACGGGTTCGACGGGGTCCCGTTCGAGCAGCGGCTGGCCGCCCTACGGCCCGAGTAGCCGCGACCTGTACGGCACCGGCGCCTTCCAGGCCGTCCAGCCACCGGTGTGCGGCAGTTCGTACGGGGTCCAGTCCCGGGCGTACTGCGGCGGCCGGTGGCCGGACTCCATGAGGAGGGCCGTGGGGACCCGCGCGGCCCGGTGCAGCAGAGCGGCCCGGGTCGTGGAGCGGTTGTTGCCCTTCGTCTGCGCCGAGGCGCAGCCCGCCGCGTAGCCGACGGGCAACGCCCGCGGGCCCGTGACCAGGCAGGGCGGTGTCACCCCCATCGCGTGCAGGCCCCGGGCCGCGGCGACGTACCGGGCGTCGGTCCTGGCGGTCGAGCCGACCACGCGGTCCACCACGGCGAACTGCGAGGCCAGGTGGAACGCGAGGACGGCGACGGCCGCGACCGCGAGGGGCCGCGGGCCGCGCAGCCGGCGCAGCACCACCGCCACCGGCAGCGACAGCAGCGCGTACGTGGGCAGCAGGAAGCGCGGCGCCGAGTAGCCGATGAGCAGGAGGTACGGGACCGCCAGCGCGGCGGCGCAGACCACCGGCAGGACGACCGGGGCGGGGCGGCGCATGCGGCGCGCGGTGTAGACGGCGGCCGCGGCCAGCACGGGCAGGGCGAGCCACCACAGGGCGAGTTCGGGGTGGGCCGGACTGCCCGCCGTGCAGGGCCGGCACAGCAGCGGACCGTTCACCGCGCGCCAGGCCGTCCCCAGATTCAGGTGCAGGCCCATGTCACCCTCGGTGGCGCTGGACACGCGCAGCCGCTCGGGCACCCCGCCCCAGCGGACGTACGCCTCCACGACCCACTGGGCGAGCCCCGCCACGAGCCCCGCCACCAGGAACGGCAGGGCCCGCCGGCGCTCGCGGAGCAGCAGCGCCGCGACGGCCAGCGGCAGCACCAGCCAGGCCGCGTCCGGCGCCCGGAAGAGGGCCACCGCCGCGACGCATCCGGCCAGCCACCAGTGGCGGCCCCGGCCGTCGTCGCGCAGGAACCAGCCCACGGCGCCGACCGCGCCGAACGCCACCCACAGGTTCGGCATGGCCATCGCGCCGGAGAGCAGGCTGATCCACAGCCCGGCGAAGAGCAGCGCCGCGAACGCCGTCGTACGCGCCCCGACCAGGGGCCGCCACACGCGGAACGCGGCGTACAGCGCGGCCGAGGAGAGCAGGGCGAGGGCGATCCGGAGCACGGTCGTGGAACCGGTCGCCGCGACGAGCGGCGCCGTCAGCAGGCTTGTGCCGCGGGAGCGCGGGGCGCTGAAGAAGACGGTCGGGTTGCGGGGGTCGTACTGGGACACGTAGACCGACTCGTCCCAGCCGAGACCGTGCCCCAGCCGCGTCACGACCAGGGTGAGCTGGCAGACGCAGTAGAGGGCGGCGACGACTCCGAGCCAGGCGTCGGCGCCCGGCGCGGAGCGCGCGGCGAGCGGCCATCGGCCCCGCCGGTCCGCCTCCGCCCCCGGGCCGGGCCGCCACCAGCGGAGTCCGGTGGTGGCGGGGGGCTCCGATGGCGCGGGCGGCCGCATGGGCGTCGCGCGCACCTTAGGAGCGTCCCGGCTGCGCGGTGCCACGGGCATGACTGCGTCGTCGGTCATTCGATGTCCCCCCTGGACCGCCCGGCCGCGCACCACGCACCGAACGGGCCTTCCTGCGCGCCCAGTTGGTCACCCGGGCGCGGAACCTCTGCCATGCTCGACGGCGGCGGGAGGCCCGGAGTTCCATGAAAAGGGAGTCATATCGCGCCACAATGGGCTCGGGGTCGTAGCGGTGCGCCGAGGCGAGGGCCGCCGCCCCCATCCGCTCGCGGCGCGCGGGGTCCTCGATCAGCTCCAGCATCGCCCCGGCGAGCGCCCGCGCGTCGCCGACGGGGACGAGCCGCCCGTCGACCCCGTCGGTGATGATCTCGGCGGGGCCGAGCGGCGCGTCCGTGCTGATGACAGGGGCGCCGCAGCGCATCGCCTCGACCAGCGTCATCCCGAACGACTCGGCGTCGGACGCGCTCACCACGAGCGCCGCCTCGGCGAACTCCGGCTCGATCGGTGAGACCGTGCCCATCAGCCGGGCCCGGCCCGTCAGCCCGAGATCGCCGACGAGCGCGCGCAGATGCGGCTCCTGGGCGCCGCCGCCGTAGATCCGCAGCTCCCAGTCGGGGGCCCGCCCGGTGACCTCGGCGAACGCCTCCAGGAGCAGGTCGTACCGTTTGCCAGGGGCGAGCCGCCCCGCCGCCGCGATGATCTTCGAGGAGCCGTCCGAGGGCGGCACAGGGGCGGGCGGCACGATGTTCGGCACGGCCAGCACCCGCACCCCCGGCAGCGCCATCCGCGACCGGTACACCGCCGCGTCCGCCTCCGTCACCGTCACGAGCGCGTCGAGGCGCCGGTAGTGCCGCGCGAGCGCGGCGCGCAGCTTCTTGCCGTGCGCGTCGTGGCGCAGATGCTCCTGCCCGACGAGCAGCGCCCGCCGCGGCCCCCAGGTGGCGAGGTACACGTTGATGCCGGGCCGGGTGCCCACCACGACGTCGGCGGTGCAGCGCTCCTGGAGGTAGGCGCGGACCCGCTGGTCGTGCAGGAGCGTGTACTGCCGGTACCGCTTCTCGGCGGCGGGGAAGTCCTGGGACGGCTCCCCGTACGCGGGCCGGCAGGTGTCCGCGCTGCCCGCCCGGGTGTCCACCAGCGGTACGAGGGAGATCCGCCGGTCGACCGCGAAGCGGGGCTTCTCGCGGTGGCGGGACATCGAGACGATCTCCACCTCGTGGCCGCCGTGCTCCGCCAGGGCCGCGGCGAGGTTGAGTGTGGTGCGCACCGTGCCGCCGACGGCGTACACGTTGTGCAGCAGAAACGCGATCTTCATACGTAGTGCCTTCCCCGGCAGGCGCCCGGCACGGGCCCGCACACCCCTTGATGTACCGGCACCGGACGCCGGGGGCGGGTAAGCCACTGCTCCGCGCCGGGTGACGGGCGGGTAAGAAGCCCTTTGGCCGACGGCTGATCAGGGGAACGCGGCAGGGCGGGGCGGGGACGGGGGCGGCGCCCCGGGTCTCGGGCGAGAGCCGGCCGCCGCCGGTCAGGAGCCGACCGGCGTCACGGCCACACCAGGCAGTACGCCTGATGCCCCGCATCGTGCAGCCGGTGGCTGAAGTCCTGCCACTCGTGGAGGAGTTGGTACACGTTGAACGCGTCCCGCGGACCGCCGCGGTCGGGGACCGTGGACCAGATGAACGCCGCCGCGCCGACGGCCTCCTCGCCGACCCCGCGCAGCGGGTCGACGACCGTCATCGGCAGCTTCACGACCGCGTAGTCGGGGTGCAGGACGACGAGCTCCAGCGGGGGGACCCGGTGCAGGGGTATGCCCTCGATGCCGGTGAGGACCATCGCGGCCATCGTCTCCGGCTTGATCTTGGTGAACATGCCGCCCATGCCCAGCTCGTCACCGCCGAGCTCCTCGGGGCGCATGGAGATCGGGACGCGGGCCGCCGTCGCGCCGTCGGGCGCGCCGAAGTATTTGTACGTCACCCCCACCCGGCCACCATTCCCGCTGTCCCCGCCGCCTGTCGCTCTCTGTACCCGTGCCACCGTGTCGTCGCGGCCCTCGCGCCGGTGCTTCCCCCGCCGGGCACGCCGGGGGCCCAGATCGTCGGTCCCCTCGCCCAGTCCGCCGCCACCGCGATGCATATCTCCACCCGACTGCTGTTCTCAGGGCGCCAGGCCCTTTTCTAGGACGCGCGACCGCCGACGCGCAACCCGATCATCGTGTCAGTGACCTCCCCCACGGTCACCCGCCGAAACGTCCGAGTGGGACAACTGCGCGAGCGGCCCGCCCCCGGCCGCCGTACAGATGCCGTACAGCGCCCTGACAGTCCGAGTCTAGGGCGCCCGGGGTCCGCGCGCGGGGGGCCCGGGAAGCGGGCCGTACGCTGAGAGGCATGGCAGAGGCGAACAACACCCCCTATCCCTATGAGGCACCTGTTTCGCAGGGGCTCTTCGACCGTGCGGCCCAGGTCACGCCCGGCGGCGTGAACTCCCCGGTGCGCGCGTTCCGAGCCGTGGGCGGTACGCCCCGTTTCATGGTGTCCGGTACCGGCCCGTATCTGACGGACGCCGACGGCCGCAGCTACGTCGACCTCGTGTGCTCGTGGGGTCCGATGATCCTCGGCCACTCCCACCCCGAGGTCATCGCGGCCGTCCAGGAGGCCGTCGCCCGCGGCACCTCCTTCGGCACGCCGGGGGAGGGCGAGGTCGCCCTCGCCGAGGAGATCGTCGAGCGGATCGCACCGGTCGAGCAGGTCCGCCTGGTCTCCTCCGGCACCGAGGCGACGATGTCCGCGATCCGGCTCGCCCGCGGCTTCACCGGCCGGGCGAAGGTCGTGAAGTTCGCCGGCTGCTACCACGGGCACGTCGACGCGCTGCTGGCCGCCGCCGGCTCCGGTGTCGCCACCCTCGGCCTGCCGGACACGCCCGGCGTCACCGGCGCCCAGGCCGGCGACACGATCGTGCTGCCCTACAACGACCTGGACGCCGCACGCGCCGCGTTCGCCGCGCACCCCGGCGAGATCGCCTGCGTCATCACCGAGGCCGCGCCCGGCAACATGGGCGTCGTCCCGCCGCGGGACGGCTTCAACGCCGGCCTCAAGGCCGCCTGCCAGGAGAACGGCGCGCTGTACATCTCCGACGAGGTGATGACCGGCTTCCGTACGTCGAAGGCCGGCTGGTTCGGTGTCGACGGTGTCGTGCCCGACCTGATCACCTTCGGCAAGGTCATGGGCGGCGGCTTCCCGGCCGCCGCGTTCGGCGGTCGCGCCGACGTCATGGCGTACCTCGCCCCGGCAGGACCGGTCTACCAGGCGGGCACCCTGTCCGGGAACCCGGTCGCCACCGCCGCGGGCCTCGCCCAGCTGCGCCTCCTCGACGACGCCGCGTACGCGAAGGTCGACGCGGTCAGCGAGCAGCTGCGCGCGCTGGTCACGGAGGCGTTGACCAAGGAGGGCGTCGCGCACCGGGTGCAGAACGCCTCCAACATGTTCTCCGTGTTCTTCACGCGGACCCCCGACGAGCCGGTCCGTGACTACGAGGACGCGAAGGCGCAGGAGTCCTTCCGCTTCACCGCGTTCTTCCACTCGATGCTGGCGCAGGGGGTCTACCTCCCGCCGTCGGCCTTCGAGTCCTGGTTCGTCTCGACCACCCACGACGAGCGGGCCGTCGAGCGCGTCGCGGCCGCGCTCCCGGCCGCCGCGCGCGCGGCCGCGGAGGCCACGGCATGAGCGAGAGCACGGAGAAGAGCGGCGTGGGCAAGAGCGGGGACGACATCACGGTCGTCCATCTGATGCGCCACGGCGAGGTGGAGAACCCCGAGGGGGTCCTCTACGGGCGGCTGCCCGACTACCACCTCTCGGAGCTGGGGCGGCAGATGGCCGACCGGGTCGCCGAGCACCTGTCGTCCCGTGACATCACGCACGTCGTCGCCTCCCCGCTGGAGCGGGCGCAGGAGACGGCGACGCCGATCGCCAAGGTGCACGGCCTGGACCTGAACAGTGACGGGCGGCTCATCGAGGCGGCCAACGTCTTCCAGGGCAAGACCTTCGGCGTCGGCGACGGTGCCCTGCGCAACCCGGACAACTGGAAGCACCTCGTCAACCCGTTCAAGCCGTCGTGGGGCGAGCCCTACGTCGAGCAGGTCGTGCGGATGATGGGCGCGCTCGACGCGGCCAAGGACGCGGCGCGCGGGCACGAGGCGGTCTGCGTCAGCCACCAGCTGCCGATCTGGACCGTGCGCAGCTTCGTCGAGAAGCGGCGGCTGTGGCACGATCCGCGCAAGCGGCAGTGCACGCTCGCTTCGCTCACCACGTTCACGTACCAGGGCGACAAGATCGTCTCGGTCGGCTACACCGAGCCGGCCCGGGACCTCGTCCCCGCCCATCTGCTGGCGGGCGCCAAGCCCGTCAAGGGCGCCCAGGGCGGCGGCAAGGCGTTCGGCGCCTAGACACTCGCTGTTTGGTGGCGGGCCGCCGTCGTGCGGCGGCCCGCACCCCCTCCTGCCACGCACTTCCTGACGAAACACCGCAAATACCTCCGCATTGCCGGAACCCGGGTGATCGTCGCGCCCTCTCACTCTGTGCCCGCCATGAACGGGTACAGGGCGTGACGAATGGGGATGGAATGCGCGATGTCAGTCGTAGGGGACTTCTCGGTCTGAGTGCCGGGGCGGCGGCCGCGGCGGCGCTCGCCGGGTGCGGATCGGGCGGTACGCCGACTGTCGCGCCGGACGGGCAGGGTCACGCCGAACACCCCGGGAAGCCGGAGCGGCCCGCCGCCCGGCCCATCGGGGACGGCTCGACCTCGTACACCGGCAAACAGCCCCACCAGCCCGCCGCGCCCGAGCGGCTCGAACCGGGGCAGAAGCCGCCGCAGTTCGTGGTCTTCTCGTGGGACGGCGCGGGCGAGGTGGGCAACGGGCTCTTCCCGCGCTTCCTCGACCTCGCCAAGGACCACGGCGCGCACATGACCTTCTTCCTGTCGGGCCTGTACCTGCTGCCGGAGTCGAAGAAGCGGCTCTACCACGGGCCGAACAACCCGGTCGGCGCCTCCGACATCGGCTACCTCACCGACGAGCACATCAAGGCGACGCTGAAGAACGTGCGCCGGGCCTGGCTCGACGGCCACGAGATCGGCACGCACTTCAACGGGCACTTCTGCACCGGCGCCGGCTCCGTCGCCCACTGGACGCCCCGGCAGTGGCGCAGCGAGATCGACCAGGCCACGTCCTTCGTCAAGCAGTGGCGGACCAACTCGGGCTGGCACGAACTGCCCTCGCTCCCGTTCGACTACGACAAGGAGCTGGTCGGCGGCCGCACCCCCTGCCTGCTCGGGCAGGACAACCTGCTGCCCGCGGCGCGCGAGCTCGGCTGGCGCTACGACGCGTCCTCGCCCGGCGGGCGGCAGCGCTGGCCGGACAAGAAGCACGGTGTCTGGGACCTGCCGTTGCAGGCGGTGCCGTTCCCCGGGCACAGCTTCGAGGTGCTGTCGATGGACTACAACATGCTCGCCAACCAGTCCCTCAACTCCACCAAGGCGCCCGCCCACAACTACCCGGGCTGGCGCAAGCAGGCCACCGAGGCGTACATATCCGGATTCACCCGGGCCTACGAGACGAACAGGGCGCCGTTCTTCATCGGCAACCACTTCGAGGAGTGGAACGGCGGCATCTACATGGACGCCGTCGAGGGAGCGCTCAAGCACATCGCCGCGACCGCCGAACGCCACGGTGACGTACGCCTCGTCTCCTTCCGCCAGTACGTCGACTGGATGGACGCGCAGGACCCGAAGGTGCTCGACAAGCTCCGCACGCTCGACGTCGGGCAGCAGCCGGCCGGGGGCTGGCCGGAATTCCTCGCGCAGCCCCCGAAGTCCTCGACAGCCGCGACAAACCCCTCCTGAAATGGGCTTTTCCGTCCATGAGGGGGGTGCGGAAGATCCCCTAAACAGACATGCGAAACTTTTCACATGAGTGCCGCCCGCCGCACCCCGAGCCACGTCGCGACCCCGCGTCGCGCCGCCACGCTGACCGTAGGAGCCACCGCCCTGGCCCTCGCGCTGACAGCGTGCGGCTCCGGTGGCACGTCCGGCGGCGGCAACAACACCAACTTCGTGACCAGCTCCGGCGGCATCGCCACCGTCAAGAAGGGTGAGCGGCACGCCGCCCCCGACCTGACGGGCGAGGACCTGGAGGGCAAGGCGCTGGACCTCGCCGACTACAAGGGCAAGGTCGTCGTCCTCAACGTCTGGGGCTCATGGTGCCCGCCGTGCCGCGCCGAAGCACCCAACTTCGTGAAGGTCGCCAAGGCCACCGAGAAGCAGGACGTGCGGTTCCTCGGCATCAACACCCGTGACACCAGCACGAGCCCGGCCAAGGAGTTCGAGAAGAGCTTCGACGTCGCCTACCCGAGCTACTACGACCCGACGGGCAAGCTGCTCCTCAAGTTCGAGAAGGGCACGCTCAACCCGCAGGCCATCCCGTCCACGATCATCGTCGACCGGGAGGGCAAGATCGCCGCGCGCTCGCTGAAGCCGCTCAGCGAGGAGAGCCTGCGGGACATGCTCGACCCGGTAGTCGCGGAGAAGTGAGCGACGGTGCCCCCCACGCTCGTCACCCTCGCCGCCGGTGACACCGTCACGGACGGCGCGCTCCTCCTCGCCATCCCGGTCGCGCTCATCGGCGGTCTCGTCTCGTTCTTCTCGCCCTGCGTGCTGCCGCTCGTCCCCGGTTACCTCTCCTACGTGACCGGGATCACCGGCACCGACCTCATGGAGCAGCGCCGGGGCCGGATGGTGGCGGGCGCCGGGCTGTTCGTGCTCGGCTTCACCGCCGTGTTCGTCTCCGGCGGCGCCCTGTTCGGCTACTTCGGGTCCACGCTCCTCGACTACCAGTCCATCCTGACCAAGGTCCTCGGTGTCCTCATGGTCCTGATGGGTGTCTTCTTCCTGGGCCTGATGCCCTGGCTGACCCAGCGCGAATTCCGCTTCCACAAGCGGCCCGTGACCGGCCTCGCCGGGGCTCCCCTGCTGGGCGCTCTCTTCGGCATCGGCTGGACGCCGTGCATCGGCCCCACGCTCGCCTCGGTGAACACCCTGGCCATCAACCAGGGCAGCGCGGGCCGCGGCGCCATACTGATGGTCGCGTACTGCCTGGGTCTCGGCCTGCCGTTCGTGCTCGCCGCGGTCGCCTTCCGCAAGGCGCTCGGCGCTTTCGACTGGGTCAAGAAGCACTACACATGGGTGATGCGCATCGGCGGCATCATGATGATCCTGACCGGACTCCTCCTGCTCACGGGCGCTTGGGACAGCCTCGTGGGACAGATGCGGACCTGGTCCACCGGCTTTCAGGTGGGAATCTGACTTATGAGCAAGACGCACACCCCTGAGGGCCCGGAGACCACCGAGCAGGAGGCCGGGGCCCAGCTGAGCACCGCTCCGCTGGAGGACCGCTCCCCGAACCTGCCCAGGCTCGGTGTCATCGGCTGGATCCGCTGGTTCTGGCGGCAGCTCACCTCGATGCGGGTCGCCCTGATCCTGCTCTTCCTGCTATCGCTCGGCGCGATCCCCGGCTCCCTGATCCCGCAGGCCGGGACGGACCCGCTCAAGGTCTCCGACTTCCAGAAGGCGCACACCACGCTCGGGCCGATCTACGAGAAGCTCGGCCTCTTCCACGTCTACGGCTCGGTGTGGTTCTCCGCGATCTACCTCCTGCTGTTCATCTCCCTCATCGGCTGCATCGTGCCCCGCACCTGGCAGTTCGTCGGCCAGCTCCGCGGCCGCCCGCCGGGCGCCCCCAAACGGCTCGAACGGCTGCCCGCGTACGCGACCTGGCGGACCGGGACCGACGCCGAGGAAGTGCGCACCGCCGCGCTCTCGCTGCTGAAGAAGCGCCGCTTCCGCGCGCACCTCGCGGGCAACGCCGTCGCCGCCGAGAAGGGCTATCTGCGCGAAGTCGGCAACCTCGCCTTCCACATGGCGCTGATCGTCATGCTGATCGCCTTCGCCTGGGGGCAGCTCTTCAAGTTCGAGGGCGGCAAGCTCGTCGTCGAGGGCGACGGCTTCTCCAACGTGCTGCCGCAGTACGACGACTTCAAGTCCGGCAACCTCTTCGACAGCGACCGCGACCTGTCGCCGTTCAGCTTCAAGCTCGACAACTTCACCGCGACCTACGCGCGCACCGGCCCCGAGAAGGGCACCCCCCGCACCTTCCGCGCCGACGTCAGCTACAGCGAGGGCGCCGACGGCACGAGCAAGAAGACGTCCATCAAGTCCAACCACCCGCTGGACATCGACGGCACCAAGATCTTCCTCAACGGCCACGGCTACGCCGTCAACGTCACCGTCCGCGACGGCAAGGGCAAGGTCGTCTCGCAGCAGGCCGTGCCGATGCTGCCGATCGACTCCAACATCTCGTCGCAGGGCGCGATCAAGGTGATGGACGGCTACCGCGATGCCAAGGGCGCGAAGGAGCAGCTCGGTTTCAGCGCCTGGTTCGTGCCGACCTTCGCGGGCGCCGGCAAGGGCACGATGTTCTCCCAGTTCCCCGCGCTCGACTTCCCCGTCCTGGCGCTCAACGCGCTCCACGGCGACCTCGGTGTCGACGCGGGCCTGCCGCAGAACGTGTACCAGCTCGACACCTCGCACATGAAGGCGTTCAAGGACTCCAAGGGCAAGGCGCTGAAGGCGCGCCTGCTGCCGGGGGAGACGATGAAGCTGCCGAACGGGGCGGGCTCCATCACCTTCGACAAGGACATCAACGAATGGGTCACCTTCCAGATCTCCCACCAGCCCGGTGACACCTGGGCGCTCGGCGGCGCGGTCGCCGCGATCTTCGGCCTGGCCGGCTCCCTGTTCATCCAGCGCCGCCGCGTCTGGGTCCGGGCCGTCGAAGGCCCCGACGGGGTGACTGTCGTCGAGATGGCGGGCCTCGGCCGCAGCGAGTCCGCGAAGCTTCCCGAGGAGCTGGGCGACCTCGTCGGCCGGCTCCACGCGCAGGCGCCCAGGGCCCCCGACGCCCCAGCAACCTCCGAACCATCCACTGCTGTTCCTGCCGCCGAAGGGGCTGAGAAGTGACTCTCGCCGCCGCAACCAACGAATCCCTGGCGCACACGAGTAACGTCCTCATCTACTCGTCCATGGCCGTGTACCTGCTGGCGTTCTTCGCGAACATGGCCGAGTGGATCTTCGGCAGCCGCAGCAAGGTCGGCCGGACCGCCGCCGCCCTCACCGGCTCCGCCGGAACCGAGGCCGCCCCCGGGGTGCAGGTCCAGGTCAAGCAGGAGAACGGTTCCACCGCCGTACTGGAGCGGCCCCAAGTCGTCACCCGCGCCGCCGCGGGCTCCCGCGACGTGCCGGACGGGCCCGGCGCCTCCGGCGGTGACGCACAGGGCGACCTCTACGGACGTATCGCGATCTCGCTCACCGTGCTCGCGTTCCTCGTCGAGTTCTCCGGTGTCCTCACCCGCGCGCTCTCCGTGCAGCGCGCGCCGTGGGGCAACATGTACGAGTTCAACCTCACGTTCTCCACCGTCGCCGTCGGCGTGTACCTCACGCTGCTCGCGCTGAAGAAGAACGTCCGCTGGCTCGGCCTCCCGCTGGTCACCACGGTCCTCCTCGACCTCGGGCTCGCCGTCACCGTCCTGTACACCGCCAGCGACCAGCTGGTCCCCGCCCTGCACTCGTACTGGCTGTACATCCACGTCTCCACGGCGATCTTCTGCGGCGCCTGCTTCTACGTCGCCGGTGTCGGCACGGTCCTCTACCTCTTCAAGGACAGCTACGAGAACAAGCTCGCGGAGGGCGGCACCCCGGGCCGGTTCGCGACCTCCGTCATGGAGCGGCTGCCCGCCTCGCAGTCCCTCGACAAGTTCTCCTACCGCGTCAACGCCGCCCTCTTCCCGCTGTGGACGTTCACGATCATCGCGGGCTCCATCTGGGCCGGCGACGCGTGGGGCCGCTACTGGGGCTGGGACCCCAAGGAGACCTGGTCCTTCATCACCTGGGTCGCCTACGCCGCCTACCTGCACGCCCGGGCGACCGCGGGCTGGAAGGGCCGCAAGGCCGCCTACCTGGCGCTCATCGCCTTCGGCTGCTGGCTGTTCAACTACTACGGCGTCAACATCTTCGTCACCGGCAAGCACTCCTACGCCGGGCTCTGATCCGCCACAGTCCGATCCGCCGAAGTCCGACACGTCGGGGTCGGCGGTCCGCGCCCTGCGGCGAGGCAAGCTGGGGTCATGACCGATCCCCGTATCGAGCCCGGCACCAGCCGTACCGCGGGCACGACCCGCACCCTGTCGTTCACGCTGCGCCTGCCCGACCCCGTCGAGCGGGTCTGGCGGGCCGTGGCCACCCCCGAAGGGCTCGCCGGGTGGCTGGCCGCCGCCGATGGACTGGAGCCGCGGCTCGGCGGCGCCGTCACGCTGCGCTGGCCCAACGGGGGCGGCGCGCACACCGGGCGCGTCACCGCCTGGGACGTGGAGCGCGTCGCCGAGTACACCCTCGACGGGCTGCACGGCCGGATCCGCTGCCACCTGGAACCGGCCACGACCCTGCGCTTCACGAACGAGTTCGACGGTGACGACGCGCTGCGCCTGGACTGCCTGGCCGGCTGGCACGACCACTTCCTGTGCCTGCTCGACGCGCTGGACGGCCGGCCCATGACCCCCGAGTCCTGGGCCCGGTGGACCCCGGAGCGCTGGCAGTCACTACGGGCCGGGTACGCGGACCGGGCCTGAACCCCGGCCGCTCGGGCGGCACCGCCCGCAGGGCTCAGGCCGCCACCCGGAGCAGGAGCTTTCCCGTGCTGGTGCGTGAGCCCATCAGGCGGTGCGCCTCCGGCGCCTGAGACAACGGGAACTCCGCGGTGATCGGGAGTTCGATGCCGGGTACGGCGAAGGCCCGTGCCGTGAGGGCGCGCAGCTCCTGGGGCGCCGTCCGCGCCAGGGTCAGGATCGAGAAGCCGGCCACCGAGAGGGACGCCGGGTACAGCTCGGGCTGGCCGACCTGCCAGGCGGGGGCGGCCGAGGCGTTGCCGAAGGAGACGAGCCGGCCGAAGGCCGCCAGCGCGCCGAGCGTCTCGCGGAACGTGTCGCCGCCGACCGGGTCGAGCGCCAGGTCGACGCCCCGGCCCCGCGTCAGCTCCCGCACGGAGGAGGCGAACCCGTCGGCCAGGACCACCTCGTCGTACCCGTACTTGCGCGCGTACTCCGCCTTGGCCGCGCTCGACACGACCCCGTACACGGCTCCGGCGCCCGCGGCCCGCGCCAGCTGCCCGGCCACCGTGCCGACCCCGCCCGCCGCGCCCTGCACCAGCACGCTCTCGCCGGTCCGCAGCCGCCCCACCGAGTGCAGCAGCGCGTACGCCGTCGGCAGCACCGTGGGCAGCGTCGCGGCGGCGCGCAGGCCGAGCCCGGCCGGCAGCGGGAAGACCGTGACGGCGTCGGCCACGGCCACCTCCGCGTACGCCCCGCCCTCGGTGAGCGCGGCGACCTCCTGGCCGGCGGCGAGGCCCTCGACCCCCGCGCCGAGCGCGCGGATCCGGCCCGAGACCTCCAGCCCGGGGACGTACGGCAGGGATGTCACCCGGTAGCCCTCGGCGCGCGCCTTGAGGTCCGCGAAGTTCACCCCGGCGTAGGCGACGTCGATGGTCACCTGCCCGGGCGCCGGTTCGGGGACGGGCACCTCCACCGTCGTCAGGACCTCCGGGCCGCCGTACTCCTCGAACCGCACCGCGCGCATGGCACATGCCTTCCGTCGCATCCGGCAGTGTTCGTCGGTCGACGAACAGCCGTGGTGACTGTACGACGGTGAGCGAACACTCGGCAAGGGGGTGCCCAGCCTGCCGGGCGCGGGTCAGCCCTTGTCCTGCTCGTCCTCGCGGCGCTTGAGCTCCTCCTCGCGGCGGCGCAGGTCCGCTTCCCAGTCCTTCAGGAGCGCCTCGTCGTTCTTGCCGTCTCCCTTGAGGGAGGCGAGGAACTCCGGGTTGTCGTCGGGCGCGACGAACGGGGCTGTCCTGTGGTCGCGGTGCCACTCGGACGGGGTCGAGCCCCCGGCGGGAGCGCGCCGTCGCTTGCCGGCCGCCAGCCAGGCGACCGGGCCGACGAGGACCTCGCCGAAGAGCAGGATGATGATGACCCACACCACCTTCGGCAGTCCGCGCACCTCCTCCTCGGGGGTGTTCAGGCAGTCGATGAACGCGTAGATCCACAGCGCCAGGACCAAGAGGAACGGCAGATACCTGAGCATGACGGTGGTGGTCCCCCCGGGACGTGCGACGAGTTCGCCGAGTGAGCGAAGACCGGGCCAGGGTAGCGTCCGGCGCCCGGCCCCCGACAAGATCCGTCATCAGGGATGACAAACTGGAAGGCATGGCTTACGACGATCTTCGCTCCCTGCTCCGGGCGCTGGAGCGCGAGGGCGACCTGCAGCGCATCAAGGCCGAGGTCGACCCCTATCTGGAGGTCGGTGAGATCGTCGACCGCGTACAGAAGTCCGGCGGCCCGGCCCTGCTCTTCGAGAACGTGAAGGGCTCGGCGATGCCCCTCGCGATGAACGTGTACGGAACCGACCGGCGCCTGCTCAAGGCGCTCGGCCTGAAGTCGTACAACGACATCAGCGAGAAGATCGGCGGGCTGCTCAAACCCGAACTGCCGCACGGCTTCGTCGGGGTCCGCGAGGCGTTCGGCAAGCTCGGCGCGATGACCCACGTGCCGCCGCGCAAGGTCAAGGACGCGCCCGTGCAGGAGGTCGTGCTGCACGGCGACGACGTCGACCTCGACAGTCTCCCGGCGCTCTTCACGTGGCCCGAGGACGGCGGCTCCTTCTTCAACCTGGGCCTGACCCACACCAAGGACCCCGAGTCCGGCGTCCGCAACCTCGGCCTGTACCGCCTCCAGCGCCACGACAAGCGCACCATCGGCATGCACTGGCAGATCCACAAGGACAGCCGCAACCACTACCAGGTGGCCGCCCGCAAGGGCGAGAGGCTGCCCGTCGCCATCGCCTTCGGCTGCCCGCCCGCCGTCACGTACGCCTCCACGGCGCCGCTGCCGGGCGACATGGACGAGTACATGCTGGCCGGGTTCATCCAGGGCAAGCGCGTCGAGATGGTCGACTGCAAGACGGTCCCGCTCCAGGTCCCCGCCCACGCCGAGGTCGTCATCGAGGGCTGGCTGGAGCCGGGCGAGATGCTCCCCGAGGGCCCCTTCGGTGACCACACGGGCTTCTACACGCCGCAGGAACCCTTCCCCGCGCTGACCATCGACTGCGTCACCATGCGCCGGCGCCCGCTGCTCCAGTCGATCGTCGTCGGCCGCCCGCCGACCGAGGACGGGCCGCTGGGCCGGGCGACGGAGCGGTTCTTCCTGCCGCTGCTCAAGGTGATCGTCCCCGACATCGTCGACTACCACCTGCCGGAGTCGGGCGGCTTCCACAACTGCGCGATCGTCTCGATCGACAAGAAGTACCCCAAGCACGCCCAGAAGGTGATGAGCGCCATCTGGGGCGCCCACATGATGTCGCTGACCAAGCTGATCGTCGTCGTCGACTCCGATTGCGACGTCCACGATCTTCATGAAGTGTCGTGGCGCGCGCTCGGGAACACGGACTACGCCCGAGACCTGACCATCACCGAAGGACCCGTCGACCACCTCGACCACGCCTCCTACCAGCAGTTCTGGGGCGGCAAGGCGGGCATCGACGCGACGAGGAAGTGGCCCGAGGAGGGCTACACACGAGACGGCGGCTGGCCCGAGATGGTCGTCTCCGACCCCCGAACGGCGGCCCTGGTGGACCGCCGCTGGAAGGAGTACGGACTCAAGTGAGCTCAGCATCCGCCGCGATCCCGCAGCAGCCGGGCCGCACCAAGGCGTTCCTGCGCCTGGTCATGATCGAGCACTCGGTCTTCGCGCTGCCGTTCGCCTACACCGCGGCGCTCACCGCGATGTTCGAGCTGGACAAGAACATCCACTGGGGCCGGCTGCTCCTGGTCACCATCTGCATGGTGGGCCTGCGCACGTTCGCGATGGCGGCGAACCGGATCATCGACCGCGAGATCGACGCCCGCAACCCCCGCACCGCACACCGCGAACTCGTCACGGGCGCCGTGTCGGTGAAGTCGGCGTGGACGGGCGCGCTGATCGCGCTGGTGATCTTCCTGGCGTCGGCCGCGCTCCTCAACCCGCTCTGCCTGGCGCTCGCCCCCATCGCGGTGATCCCGATGGTCGTCTATCCGTACGGCAAGCGGTTCACCAACTTCCCGCAGGCCATCCTCGGTCTCGCCCAGGCGATGGGCCCGATCGGCGCGTGGATCGCGGTCACCGGCTCCTGGTCGTGGGAGGCGGTGATCCTCGGTCTCGCCGTCGGCATCTGGATCGGCGGGTTCGACCTGATCTACGCGTGCCAGGACGTGGAGACCGACCGCGAGGTCGGCGTCATGTCGGTCCCGGCCCGCTTCGGCATCCCGGCGGCGATCCGGGGCGCCCGCGTCTGTCACTCCGTCACGACGGCCCTGTTCGTCTGGTACGCGCTGGCCACCGGCGCCGGCATCTTCTTCTGGGTCGGCCTCGTCATCGTCGCGGGCGCTTTCCTCTACGAGCACACGATCGTCAAGCCGCACGACCTGTCCCGCCTGAACCGGGCGTTCTTCCAGGTCAACGGGTTCATCGGGATCGCGCTGTTCGTGTGCGCGCTGCTGGATCTACTGGTGCGCGGCCTCACGGTCTAGGGCGTGTTTCGAACCCCCGTCCGCGCCGCGGCGCGGACGGGCAGGCGCCCGCGGGGCCGCCGGCCCTCTCCTGGGCCGGGGTGCGAAGACAGGCTCTCAGAGCGGGAGCTGTGCGCGCCGCCGCGCCGGGCGGCCGCGGACGGCGAACGCCGCCGCCACGCCCGCGAGCAGCCCGATGAGATGACCCTGCCAGCTGACGCCCTCGTTGGCCGGGGAGAGGCCCGCCAGGATCGTCGTGCCCCAGTACGCCGCTATCAGCACACCCACGACGATGCCGAACGGCCTGCGCTCGACGAATCCGATGAGCACGACGAAGCCGAACAGGCCGAAGATCAGGCCCGACGCGCCCGCCGTGTTCGAGTGGGCCGGGGCCACCAGCCACACCCCGAGCCCGTCCGCGACGACGATCAGGGCGCAGGCGAGCAGGAAGCGGCGCAGACCGGAGAGTGCCGCGACGAAACCGAGGACCAGCAGCGGCACCGAGTTCGCCGCGACGTGGTCGAAGCCGAAGTGGATGAACGACGCCGGGACGACGTCGACCAGCTCGGCGGGGTCGCGCGGCTGTATGCCGAAACGGTCGAGCGCGTGCCCCGACGCGGCGTCGACCCCTTCGAGGAGCCACAGCAGGGCGACCCACCCCACCATGAGCTTGCCCGCCGCGAGCGCGCGCCCGCGCGCCGGTCCTCGTACCGCGCTCGTGCTGTCCGTCATCTCGAACCCCACCCCCCGGGGAAGAACGACCACGGCCCCTGCTCAAGTTCCCCTGCGGGCACGCCGGATAGGCTCGTGGTGTGGAGCACGTTAACGCACCGAGCCGCAGGCCCTGGGTGGTCGGGGTGTCCGGCGCATCAGGGACCCCGTACGCCGCTGCCGTGCTGCGCGCACTCCTGGCCGCGGGCGAGGCCGTGGACCTGGTCGTCTCGCGGGCCTCGCGGCTCACGCTGCTCGACGAGACGGGCATCGCGTTCCGGGACGGGCACTGGCGCGAGGACCTGGCGCAATGGCTGGCGCGGGGCGCGGACGGCAAGCCGGGCACGTTCACCGGCGTCGATCTGAGCGGCGTACGGCACTGGCCTGCCGGTGATCTCGCGGCGGGGCCGTCCTCCGGCTCGTACCCGGTCAAGGGCATGATCATCGTGCCCGCCTCGACGGCGTGCGTGGCGGGTGTGGCGCTCGGCCTGTCGAAGGACCTGTTGCAGCGCGCGGCGAGTGTGACCCTCAAGGAGGGGCGCAGGCTCGTGGTCGCGGTGCGGGAGACACCGCTGACCGGGCAGACGCTGAAGCACCTGGTGACGCTGGACGAGGCGGGCGCGGTCGTGCTGCCCGCGTCCCCGGCGTTCTACGCGGGCGCGACGCACATCCAGGACCTGGTGGACTTCGTCGCGGGCCGGACGCTGGACGCGGCAGGGGTGCCGCACACGCTGTACCGCCGTTGGGAGGGAGAGCTGGGGGGAGGCTCTCGCACGCCGTAGCACTCTTCCCGGCTTGGATGGTTCGAGGCGTTGTCCCCGCGCGCCTTGGTTTCAGTACATAAACTCGCGTCAACGCTGAATAATGAAAGGCTTCGGACCTATGGACGCCGTGGACAGGCAGCTCATCCAGGCCCTGCGCGAGAACGGCCGCGCCTCGTATGCGGAGTTGGGCCGCCTCGTCGGCCTGTCGGGACCGAGCGTGACGGACCGCATCAACCGCCTGGAGGCGGCCGGCGTCATCACCGGCTACCGCGCCACCGTCGACTCCGCCTCGCTCGGCCTCGGCGTGACCGCCCTCATCGGCATCTCGCTCTCCGACGCGGCCGACCACGAGGACGTCGCGCGCCGCCTGAAGGACCTGCACGAGATCGAGGACTGCTGGTTCATCGCGGGCGACGACTCCTACATGCTCAAGGTCCGGGTCGGTGACGTGGACGGCCTGGAGAAGACCATCCGCCGCCTCAGCGGCACCAAGGGCGTCTCCCGCACCCGCACCACGATCGTGCTCTCCACGAAGTGGGAGAACAGGGTGGGGGAGCTCCCCGAAGAGGTGTGAGCGCCGCCCTGTCGGAGGGTGGGCGTACGGTGGACCGGACTTATGGGTCGTGTTGGTGAGGAGAGGTACGGGCATGGACGCAGGGCTCAAGCGCGAGCTGGAGCAGAAGGTCAGGGACGGTGAGCGGCTGTCCCGCGAGGACGGCGTCGCGCTCTACGAGTCGGACGACCTGGCCTGGCTCGGCGGTCTCGCCCACGAGGTGCGCACGCGCAAGAACGGCGACGTCGTGCACTTCAACGTCAACCGCCACCTCAACATGACCAACGTGTGCACCGCCTCGTGCGCCTACTGCTCGTTCCAGCGCAAGCCGGGCGAGAAGGACGCGTACACGATGCGCATCGAGGAGGCCGTCAAGCTCGCCAAGGCGATGGAGTCGGAGAGCCTCACCGAGCTGCACATCGTCAACGGCCTGCACCCGACGCTTCCGTGGCGCTACTACCCGCGCTCACTGAAGGCGCTCAAGGAGGCCCTGCCGAACGTCGGACTCAAGGCGTTCACGGCCACCGAGATCCACCACTTCGAGAAGATCTCCGGCCTCCCGGCGAGCGAGATCCTCGACGAGCTGATCGACGCGGGTCTCGAATCGCTGACCGGCGGCGGCGCGGAGATCTTCGACTGGGAGATCCGGCAGCACATCGTCGACCACGACACCCACTGGGAGGACTGGTCGCGCATCCACCGCCTGGCGCACGAGAAGGGGCTCAAGACCCCCGCGACGATGCTCTACGGGCACATCGAGGAGCCGCGCCACCGCGTCGACCACGTGCTGCGCCTGCGTGAGCTCCAGGACGAGACCGGCGGCTTCCAGGTCTTCATCCCGCTGCGCTACCAGCACGACTTCGTCGACATGAAGGACGGCAAGGTCCGCAACCGCCTCCAGGCGCGCACCACGATGGCGACGGGCGCGGAGGCGCTGAAGACCTTCGCGGTCTCGCGCCTGCTCTTCGACAACGTGCCGCACGTGAAGTGCTTCTGGGTCATGCACGGCCTGCACACCACGCAGCTCGCGCTCCAGCACGGCGCCGACGACATGGACGGCTCGGTCGTCGAGTACAAGATCACGCACGACGCGGACAACTACGGCACGCCGAACAAGCTGACCCGCGAGGACCTGCTCGACCTCATCCGCGACGCCGGGTTCAAGCCCGTCGAGCGCAACACGCGGTACGAGATCATCCGCGAGTACGACGGTCCGGACCCGGCGCGCCGGGACACCCCGCAGGCCATGCGCGTCTGAGACCGGTTCGAAGACAGGCTCTCAGCCGAGCGGCAGCATCATGTGGATGTCGTCGCGGTCGTCCCCCGGGGCCACGCGGATCGCCCCGGGGATGCGCCCGACCTCCTTGTAGCCGCACGCCGCGTAGAAGGCGTCCGCGCCCGTGCCGCCCCGGCACGTGAGCCGCAGCGCCTCTATCCCCTCGAAACCGCGCGCCGCGCTCTCCGCCGCGGACATCAGCGCCCGCCCGTACCCCTTGCCCTGGTGCCGGGGGTGGACCATCACCGTGTACAGCCACAGGTGGTGGCGCATGAGGCGGTGCTGGTTGCGGGTCAGGAACGCCGTCGCCGCGACCGTGCCCCGGGCGTCGTGGCCGACGAGGAGGCGGGTACGGCCCTCGGCGATCCCCGCCAGATGCTTCACCAGCTCGGGGCGGATCTCGTCCGGGGTGACCGGCGGGACGAAGCCCACCGCCCCGCCCGCGTTGGAGACGTCCGCCCACAGCGCGAGGAGGCCGTCGCGCAGCTCCGGTCCGATCGGCGGGTCAAGGGTGAAGGCAAGCGGCGGAGCAAGAGACGGAGCAAGAGGCGGAGTAAGCGGTGAAGTAATAGGCATGGGGCGACCGTAACCATTACATGCGGGTCCGCTCAACAGGGTTCCGGGAGCCCGTGCTTCACTGGAGGGACCATTTCGCAACGGAAGAGTGGATTGAGATGCTCCGCTACACGCTGATGCGCCTCGGAATCTTCGTGGGCTGCTTCCTCGTCGTCTGGGGTCTCGTCGCCACCGGCATCGTCCCGCGCGGCCTGGGCGGCTCCAACTACCTCTGGATCGCGCTCCTCGCCCTGGTCGTCTCCGCGCCCATCAGCTTCGTGGTGCTGCGCCGCGAGCGCGACCGGGCCTCCGAGAAGATCATCGCCCGCGTCGACCGCGCCAAGGCCAACATGGACGCCAACCGCTCCATGGAGGACCAGGCGGACGACGCCGCCCGCGCCCACGGCGCGTAAGTTACCTCACAGGCTCTCCGCCCCGCCACCGCACAGGTGGCGGGGGCGCCTGCGTTTTCAAGGCAGATGCGGCTTACGAGGCGTACGTCCCCCGCAGCTTCCCCAAAGACACCCTTTGATGTTCCCAAAGCACTGGTGTTAACGTTCCTGACATGAAGACATCAGCCGCGCATCGCACTGTCCCGGGCGTCCCGCTCGTGGCGCGCCTGCATGTCGATCTCTGCCGCTGCATGTCCGCGGCCTGTCGCGCCTGACGCGACCATCCCCGATGCAGCGGCGCCGCTGACCTCATCCACGGTCGCCGCTCCAGTACGTCCCGTACGTCCCCCGCCCTGTCCCCGCGCGTTCTCACGTTTCACTGGAGTGCCTCCGTGTCCGCGAACACCACCCCGGCCGACGCCACGCCGGCCGAGCCGAAGTCCGGCTCCCGCATACCGAAGATCCCGTTCTGGGCCCAGATCCTTGGCGGCCTCGTCCTCGGCGTGCTGCTCGGCTGGCTCGCCCGCAGCCAGGACATATCCTGGCTGGTCACCACCTTGGAGAAGGTCGGCGGCATCTTCATCCAGCTGCTGAAGCTGGCGGTCGCCCCGCTCGTCTTCTTCGCGATCCTGGTCTCCATCACCAACCTCCGCAAGGTCAACAACGCCGCACGGCTGGCCTCCCGCACCCTCCTCTGGTTCATGATCACGTCGCTGATCGCGGTCGCCATCGGCCTCGTCATCGGCCTGCTCACCAACCCGGGCGCGGGCACCGGACTCACCCCGAAGGACGGCGCCAAGCCGGACCACGCGGGCTCCTGGATCGACTTCCTCACCGGCATCGTCCCGACGGACGTCATCACCCCGTTCACCGAGCTGAACGTCCTGCAGATCGTCTTCATGGCCGTCGTCGCCGGCATCGCCATCCTCCAGATCGGCGAGAAGGCCAAGCCGATCCTCACCCTCTCCGAGTCGGTCCTCGAGCTGCTCCAGAAGGCCCTGTGGTGGGTCATCAAGCTGGCGCCCATCGGCACCATCGGCCTCATCGGCTACGCGATCGCCACCTACGGCTGGGACCTGATCAGCAAGTACGCGACGTTCACCGCCGACATCTACGTCGGCTGCGCCCTGGTCATGTTCGTCGTCTACCCGACGCTGCTCGCGACCGTCGCCAAGCTGAACCCGCTCCAGTTCTTCAAGGGCGCCTGGCCCGCGATCCAGCTGGCCTTCGTCTCCCGCTCCTCGGTCGGCACCATGCCGCTGACCCAGAAGGTCACCGAGCGCCTCGGCGTCCCGAAGGAGTACGCCTCCTTCGCGGTCCCGTTCGGCGCCACGACCAAGATGGACGGCTGCGCCGCGATCTACCCGGCGATCGCCGCGATCTTCGTCGCGCAGATCTTCGACATCGACCTGGGCATCGGTGACTACCTGCTCATCGCCTTCGTCTCGGTCGTCGGCTCCGCCGCCACGGCGGGTCTGACCGGCGCCACGGTCATGCTGACCCTGACCCTCTCCACGCTCGGCCTCCCGATGGAGGGCGTCGGCCTGCTCCTCGCGATCGACCCGATCCTGGACATGATGAGGACCGCCACGAACGTCGCGGGCCAGGCTCTCGTCCCGGTGATCGTCTCCGCCCGCGAGAAGATCCTCGACCACCACGCCTACGAGAACGCGTCCTCCTCCCCGGTGGACGAGCCGCAGCCGGTGGCTGTGTCGGCCGCCGCCTGACGTCCCCCGGCTCGTACCCCGCCGTCGCCCCGTCCCCGGACCCCGGGGGCGGGGCACGGTCGTGTACGGGCACGGTGCCCTGCGTAGGGTGAGCGCGGCACGTGTGTGGAGGGAAGGGGCCGGGGTGGGTGGTGGCATGAAGGTTCGGGTGGCGCGGATGCCGCGGGCCGAGCGGGAGCGGCAGATGCTGGACGCCGCGGTGCGGGTGTTCGGGGAGCGTGGGTACCGGGCCGCGTCGATGGACGAGATCGCCGAACTCGCCGGTGTCTCCAAGCCGTTGGTGTACCTGTATCTCCACTCGAAGGAAGAGCTGTTCACCGCCTGCATCCGGCGGGAGGCGCGGGCGCTGATCTCGGCGGTGCGGGCCGGGGTGCGTACGGACGCGGCCGCCGACCGGCAGCTGTGGGACGGGCTCGCCGCCTTCTTCACGCACACCGCCGAGCGCCCCGACGGGTGGGCGGTGCTGCACAGCCAGGCGCGGTCGGGCGGGGAGCCGTTCGTCGCGGAGGTCGGGGCGGCGCGGGAGGAGATCGTCGCGTTCGTGGCGTCCCTGATCGCGGAGGCCGCACGCGAGGCGCACAAGGACCCGGGTCCGGCCGGGCGGGAGGCCGCGGGGCTCGCGCTGGCGCTGGTCGGGGCGGCCGAGGCGCTCGCCGGGTGGGCCAACGCCGACCCGTCCGTCTCCGCGAAGGAGGCCGCCACGACGATGATGAACTTCGCGTGGTCGGGCCTGGGGAACCTGATGGACGGGCGGCGCTGGTCAGTCCGTTAGCGGACCGGCCGCCCGCACGTCCCCGGTGACGTGCACGCGGCCGTCCTTCGCGGACCGCAGTTCGAAGGCGGTGCCCCGCGCCGCGTAGGTCACGGTGCTCGGCAGCAGGACGGGGGCCCTGAACCGCGCCTGTACGTGCACCGGCCCGCTCGCGCCGGATTCCGCGAGGCAGCGGGCGACGCTCCACATGCCGTGGGCGATGGCGCGCGGGAAGCCGAAGAGGCGGGCGGTGAGCGGGTGCAGATGGATCGGGTTGCGGTCACCGGAGGCGGCGGCGTAACGGCGGCCGAGATCGCCGTGCAGGGTCCACCGGGCCCGCGGGGGGAGCGGCTCGCCGGGCTCGGGCTCGGGCGGGCCGGGGTTCGGCCCCGCGGTGCCGGGTGTGCTGTGGCGGGCCAGATAGGTGCTGGTCGACTGCCAGACGAGAGCGCCTCCGGCGTGCAGCCCGGTGCTGACGACGGCTTCCGTGCCGCGCCGGTGCGCCCTCAACTCCTCGACGGCCACGGCTAGTTCGTATGTGCCCTCCGGGTCCGGGCTCCGTCGCTGGGTGATGTCGATCGAGGTGTGGACGAGCCCGAGCAGCGGCAGGGGGAACGCGCGCTGCGACATCAGCCGCATGGCCAGGGGGAAGCCCAGGATGTGCGGATAGGTGACGGGCAGCTCGGCGCGTCCGGTGGGGAAGCCGCAGGCGCGTTCGTAGGCGGCGAGGTGGCTCTGCGAGACCCGTAGGGCGGGCAGTACGAGCCGGGTGCGGGGCAGCTCCGCGTCGCGGCGGGGCCGTTTCAGGGGGGACAGTAGGGCGCCGCGGGCCATGAGGGGCAGGAGGGGCGGCAGGGAGGTGAGGGTGACGGTGGCGGGCCGGGGCGTGGCGGTCATGGCGGTCCTGGGGGAGGAGGGGTCGGATGTCCGCTGGGGTGCGGGTGGGCAGGCCGGAGCGGGTCAGGCGCCGAGGAGGCTCTGCCCGCAGACCCTGACCACCTGCCCGTTCACCGCCCCGGAACCGGCCGACGCGAGCCACGCCGTCGTCTCCGCCACGTCCACGGGGAGTCCGCCCTGGCCGAGGGAGTTCATCCGCCGCCCGGCCTCCCGGATGAAGAGGGGGACGGCCGCCGTCATCTTCGTCTCGATGAACCCGGGGGCCACGGCGTTCACCGTGACACCGTGCTCGGCGAGGGCGCGCGGTGCCAGGGAGCGGACGAGGCCGATGACGCCCGCCTTGCTGGCCGCGTAGTTGGTCTGCCCGGTGTTGCCCGCGATGCCCGCGATGGAGGCGGTGGCGACGATGCTGCCGCCGCGCCGTACCGCTCCCGCCTTCAGCAGGGTGTCGGTGGTCCGCAGGACACTGGCCAGGTTGACGTCGAGGACCGAACTCCACCGGGCCGCGTCCATGTTGGCCAGTCGCCGGTCGCGGGTGATGCCCGCGTTGTGGACGACTATGTCGAGCCCATCGTGGCCGGCGGCGCCGGAGGTGAACTCGGCGATGTGCTCCCCCGCGTCGTCGGCGGTGATGTCCAGCGGCAGCGCGCGCCCGCCGAGCCGTTCCGCGACCTTCGCCAACTCGCCTCTCGCCGACGGCACATCGAGCAGCACGACCTTCGCCCCGTCCCGTACGAGAGTCGCGGCGACAGCCTCGCCGATACCGCGCGCGGCGCCGGTGACGAGGGCGGTACGCCCGGCGAGGGGCAGCGACCAGTCGTCGGGCACGCCCGACTCGACCGCTCCCGGGCCGACCTCCACGACCTGTCCACTCACATACGCCGACCCGGGCGAGAGGAGGAAGCGCAGGGTCGACTCGGCGGCGGCCACCGGTCCGGCGATCCGCACGAGGTTGACCGTGCGGCCGCGCCCGATCTCCTTGCCGAGGGAGCGTACGAACCCTTCGAGGGCCTGCTGCACCGCCGCCTGGTGGTGGTCGTCGGCGGACGGCGGCGCCCCGAGCACGATGACGCGCCCGCTCGCCGCGATGGAGCGGACGACCGGGTGCAGCGCGGCGTGCACCTCGGCGAGGGTGTCCGGTCCGGTGACGGCGGTGGCGTCCACGACGACGCCGACGGGGTTCTTGGTGGTCGCGCCGCCGCCCGAGAGCGAGCCGCGTACGTCGAGGCCGGTGCGGGCGAGCAGCGCCGACAGCTCCTCGCGGCAGGCGGACGCGCCCGCGGTGAAGTGCAGCAACCGGCCCTCGAAGGCGGGGTGTTCGGCGGTCCGGCGGCGCAGTGGCGCGGGCTGCGGCAGACCCAGACGACGGGTCAGGAAGCGGCCGGGGGCCGTGCCGGTGAAGTTCAGATAGCGATCGGCCATTGTCCAACTCCCTGCGCGGTCGTAAATTTACTTCGGAGTAAGGTTACTCAGTAGTCAGGAGTTGTCGAGATGGTACGCCCTGCCAAAACCCCGGCACCGCCCCGCCGAGTCGCCGTCATCGGCGGCAGCCGCATCCCGTTCGCCCGCTCCGACGGCCCGTACGCGACGGCCTCCAACCAGGAGATGCTGACCGCGGCCCTCGATGGCCTGGCCGGCCGCTTCGAGCTCCACGAACCGGACGCGGTGGGCGAGTTCGTGGCCGGCGCCGTGCTGAAGCACAGCCGGGACTTCAACCTCGCGCGCGAGACCGTGCTCGGTTCGACGCTGGACGCGCGCACACCCGCGTACGACATCCAGCAGGCCTGCGGCACCGGCCTGCAAGCGGTGATCGCCGCCGCCAACAAGATCGCGCTCGGCCAGACCGAGAGCGCCGTCGCGGGCGGGTCCGACACCGCGAGCGACGCCCCGCTGGGGGTCAACGACGACCTGCGCAAGATCCTGCTGGCCGCGCGGCGCGCGAAGTCGGCGAAGGACCGGCTCAAGGCGCTGGCCCGGATCAGGCCGTCCCACCTGGCGCCCGACATCCCGCGCAACGCCGAGCCGCGCACGGACCTGTCGATGGGTGAGCACGCCGCCGTCACCGCACGCGAGTGGGGCATCACCCGAGAGGCCCAGGACGAACTCGCCGCCACCAGCCATCAGCGGCTGGCGGCGGCGTACGACCGCGACTTCTTCGCCGAACTGGTCGTCCCGTACCGGGGACTTGAACGCGACCAGAACCTGCGGCCGGGCTCGATGACGGCCAAACTCGCCACGCTCAAACCGGTCTTCGGTACGAAGGACCCCAACCCCACGATGACCGCGGGCAATTCGACGCCGCTGACAGACGGGGCGGCCGTGGTGCTGCTCGCGAGCGAGGAGTGGGCCGAGGCGCGCGGGCTGCGACCGCTGGCGTATCTGACGGCGTACGAGACCGCGGCCGTCGACTTCGTCGGCGGGGACGTCACTGGGGGCGGCGGCGACGGGCTGCTGATGGCCCCCGCCCACGCCGTGCCGCGCATGCTGGAGAGGACCGGTCTCGGGATCGAGGACTTCGACCTGATCGAGGTGCACGAGGCGTTCGCCTCGCAGGTTTTGGCGACGCTCGCGGCATGGGAGAAGCAGGGCCTGGCGCCGGTCGACCGGGAACGGCTGAACGTGGCGGGCTCCTCGCTCGCCACCGGGCACCCCTTCGCGGCGACGGGGGCGCGGATCGTCGCGACGCTCGCCTCGCTGCTCGCGGAGCGCGAGGGCCCGGCGCGGGGCCTCGTCTCGATCTGCGCCGCCGGCGGGCAGGGGGTGACGGCGGTGCTGGAACGGGCCTGAACCCGGACCGGTCTACGCGCGGGCGGCGGGATCCAGGGTCAGCAGCGCCGCCTCGTCCGCGGAACCGGCGGGCGCCTGGTAGGCGACCAGGCGCTGGCCGCCCGTCCGGGCCAGCTGCATCACCTCGTACGTGAGGGTCATCCCGCCCGCCTTGGGGTGGTCGAACGTCTTCGTGCCACCGCCCCGCTCCTGCACGTCGTACCGGTCCCACATGCGGGCGAACTCCGGTGACTTCAGCAGCAGTTCGCCGACGAGCCGGGCCATTCTGGGGTCGTCCGGGTCGGTGCCGCCCACCGCGCGCAGGTGGGCCACCGACTTGGCGACGGTGTCCTCCCACGGCACGTACAAGGTTCGGCCGACGGGGTGCAGGAAGAGGTAGCGGGTCACGTTGCGCTCCTCGGGCGGCAGGTCCCACATGCCCGGCAGCAGCCTGCGGCCCGCGGGGTTGGCGGCCAGCATGTAGCTGTACCGGCTGACCACGTACGCGGGCATCGGCCGCAGCGCCTCCAACATCTGGAGCACCGAGTCGCGGACCGTGTCGTCCGTCGTGGGGTGCGGCACGGTGAGCCGGCCGGACGCCAGCTCGGCCAGTTCGTGCAGGCGTTCATGGGCGTCGCCGCGCAGCCGCAGGGCGCGGCTGAGGGCGTCGAGCACACCGGCCGACGGGTTGGTCTCGCGGCCCCGCTCCAGGCGCGTGTAGTAGTCGACGCTGACCCCGGCGAGGGTCGCGAGCTCCTCCCGGCGCAGCCCCGGGGTGCGGCGCAGCCCCATACCGGCGGGCAGCCCCGCCTCGGCCGGGGTGACCTGGGCGCGGCGCGCGCGCAGGTAGGTGCCCAGTTCGGTGCCGGTGGAGGTGCCGCCCGTGCCGTTGCTCTCAGCCATACGCCCATTGTCCCTGGGCGGCGGGTCCGGTGGGGGGCTGTCTCAGGGCCAGGAACGCGGCACCCCGGTGGAGCGCGGCCTGCCACTTCACGGCGGACCCCGGGAGAGTGGAACACGTTGCGGGTGGCCGAGGCTCCCGGGCCCAGGGGGTGCACGACACCGGTCCGCGGCCCGCGCCCGGCCGCCCGCAGCCCCTTCTCACTTCTCCGCCTGGAGGCTCGAATGACCCTCACCGCTACGCCGGTCGCCGCAGCCCGCACCGCGCCGCCGGTCCGCCGCGCCGCGTCCGGCGGCACCGCGCTGGTGGCCGCGCTGCTCGGCTTCACCGTCATCACGGTCGACGTGTCCGCGGTGAACATCGCGCTGCCCGGCATCCGCGCCTCGCTGCACGGCGGCATGACGGGGCTCCAGTGGGTGGTGGACGCGTACACGCTGATGTTCGCGGGCCTGATGCTGTCCGCGGGGGCGCTCTCCGACCGGGCCGGGGCGCGCCGCGCCTACGCGTGGGGCACGGGCCTGTTCACTCTCGCCTCGCTGGCCTGCGCCCTCGCGCCCAGCATCGGCGCGCTCGTCGCGGCGCGGGTCGTGCAGGGCGGGGCGGCCGCGGTCCTGATGCCCGCGTCGCTCGCGCTGATCCGGCAGTCCTATGACGACGCGCGGCGCAGGGCGCGGGCCGTCGCGCTGTGGACCGTGGGCGGTTCGGTCGCGATGGCGGTGGGCCCGGTGCTGGGCGGTGTCCTCATGCAGACCGTGGGCTGGCGGGCCGTGTTCTTCCTCAACCTGCCGGTGGGCGCGGCGATCCTCCTGCTCCTGCTCCGGGTCGAGCCGTCCCCGCGACGCCCCGCACCGATCGACGTGCCCGGGCAGATCACGGCGGTGCTCACGCTGGCGGGGCTCACCTTCGCGGTGATCGAGGGCGGGAGCGCGGGTCTGCTCTCGGCGGGGGTCGCGGCGATCGCCGCGTGCGCCTTCTACGTCACGGAGAAGCGGCACCGGGCGCCCATGGTCCCGCTGTCGATGCTGCGGGACCGTACGGTGGCGGTCTCCCTCGCAGTCGGCTTCGCGATCAACGTGGCGTTCTACGGGCTCGTCTTCCTGCTGGGCCTCTACCTCCAGCAGGAACGCGGGATGTCGGCGCTGACAGCGGGCCTGATGTTCGTACCGCTCGCCGCCATCATCACCGGCACGAACCTGATCTCGCCGCGCATGGCCGAGCGGGTCGGGCGCCGCCCGGTGATCGTGACGGGCCAACTCGTCCTGGCGCTGGCCATGTTCGTACTGCTGCCCCTGGGAGCCGATACGCCGCTGTGGCTGGTCCTGCTCCTGCTCGTCCCGACGGGCCTGGGCGGGGCGTTCGCGATCCCGGCGGTCACGGCGATGCTGATGGACTCCGTCCCCGGCCCGCGAGTCGGCACGGCATCCGGCCTGCTCAACGCGTTCCGGCAGACCGGCGGCGCGCTGGCCGTGGCCCTGTTCGGAACGCTGGTGGCCGGCGGCGAGGACGGGCTGTTCTCGCTGCCCGGAATGCGACTGAGCCTGGTGGTGGCCGGTTCAACACTGTGCGTGACAGCGGCTCTGGCAGCATGGCGCTTGCCGCGCAAGCAGTAACACAGGCCGCCCGAACAGGAACCACCCACGAACGCGCACCCGCGATCGGACGGGAGGGGCGGCGTCGGGGTGCCCCCGCAGGACTCCGCGGGAACCCAGCACAGGACGACCCGCCTATGGCGTACAGCAGGCGCGGCAACCGATCCGGCCGAGGAGGCACCCCGACGCCGCCCCGCCACCACAAACAGCGACAGGCGAACCCCGCAACCGACGGAGCCCCCGTCACAGCCCGCGCGCATACCGCCCAGGCGGCACCCCGACCACCCGCTTGAAGTGCCGGTTCAGATGCGACTGGTCATAGAACCCGCACGCCACCGCCACCTCCCGCGGCGCCTGCCCCGCAAGCAGCAGCCCCCGAGCCCGATCCACCCGCCGCGCCATCAGGTACTGATGCGGAGCGATCCCGTACGCCGCCCCGAACGACCGCACGAGATGCGCGGGATGCGCATGCACCAGCCCGGCGGCCTCGTTGAGCTCGACACCCTCGACGACCCGCGCGTCGAGCAGCTCCCGCAACGCCCCGGCGACACGCCGATCAGGCCCCGGCCGCGCGATGTCGGCGAGCCGCGGCCGCAACCGTTCCCGGAGCCGCTCCCCGACGAGCGCGAGCCGCGCGGCCGCCTCCAACTCGTCCCCGGGCAGCGCCAGGGACGTGTGGAGCCGGCTGATCCGCTGCCGCAGCAAGGGATCGGCGAGATCGGGCGTGTCGACGGCGGGCCCGATGAACGAGGCGTCCAGGGGGCCGCGGTCCGCGTCCAGATACAGCACCCGTTTACGGAAGCCGAGCGGCGTGGCCGCGGAACCGTTGTGCGGGACCTGGGGCGGGAGGAGGGAGACCGTGCCGAGCGGGGTGCCGTGCCGGTGCCGCTCCAGGTCGTAGCGGACGGCGCCCTCGTCGACGATCAGCAGGGTCCAGGTGTCGTGGACGTGCATGGGGTAGGCGTGCCGCGTGAAGTGGGCGTGGAAGACCTCCGTGACGCCCTTCACCTCGGGGCGCCACGCGGTGATCTTCTCGGACCCGCTGGTCCGCGCGCCGCCGGCCGCCATGCAAAAAACGTACAAGACCGGGCGCCGACCCGTTCGGCAGTCTCAAGGCATGAGCACAGAGCCCGCAGCCACGCCGAACGACACGGCCACCCCGATTCCGGCCACCCCGGACAACGAGGCCACCCCGAAGAACACGGACCACCCGCGGAGCCCATCCCGCTTCGACACCAAGATCGCGGTCCTGCTCCGGGACGACCTGGAGACGTGGCAGCGGCTCAACGTGACGGCGTTCTTGGTGAGCGGGCTGGGCACCCAGGTGCCGGAGGTGGTCGGGGAGCCGTACGCGGACGCCGACGACACCCCGTACCTGCCGATGTTCCGGCAGCCGGTGCTCGTCTTCGAGGGCGGCAAGGAGGTGCTGACGGCGGCGCACGGCAAGGCGTTGCAGAGGGCGCTGCCGCGCGCGGTGTTCACGTCGGATCTGTTCGCGACCGGCAACGACACGGACAACCGGGCGGCGGTGAGGGCGGTGGCCTCGGCCGACCTGGATCTGGTGGGGATGGCGGTGTACGGGCCGCGCAACGCGGTGGACAAGACCTTGAAGGGCGCCCGCATGCACGCCTGACAGAACACCCACCTGCAGAACCACCCCACAGAACCGCACCGCGGAACCGCAAGGCCGGGAGGAAACAAAAGGGCAGGAGCCCCGTCTCACCCCGTCGACAAGGCCGACGGAGGAGCGGGGCTCCTTGGGTACTGCGCTAGGTTCCGGATCGGATCACGGCACCTGCCGTGCGATCACGAAGGATTTAGGCGGGGGTGACGTTCTCCGCCTGCGGGCCCTTCGGACCCTGCGTGACGTCAAAGGTCACGGCCTGGTTCTCCTCGAGGGAGCGGAAGCCGTTCGCGTTGATCGCCGAGTAGTGGACGAAGACGTCCGGGCCGCCGCCTTCCTGGGCGATGAAACCAAAGCCCTTTTCAGCGTTGAACCACTTCACGGTTCCGGTAGCCATAAGCCCTCCTATGGGCCAAAGGGTCGCCCTGCTCCAGAACCTGCAAATGCGCTTGCGAACAACTGCAAAAGTCTGAATACGACGAGAGCCCGCGGTTACATGCTCCGCAGGCTCTGTACTGCAAGGGAAACCAAACTGCAACTTGCGGCGAGCTTAGCACGCAGGCAGCGGAAAGCAATAGGGGGCAAGATCACGTCACCCGGAGGTTTGACGGAGGCCCGAAGCGGGACCGCGGTGTGCGCGACCCGGAGCATGCACCGTACCTCATGGGGTCTAGCCTCACCGATGTGGACAATTCTCCCGAGACTCCTCAGGCCGCGCGGCGCACCAGGCCGCGCGTCGGCCACATCCAGTTCCTGAACTGCATGCCTCTGTACTGGGGCCTCGCCAGGACGGGATCGCTCCTCGATTTCGAGCTCACGAAGGACACCCCGGAGAAGCTCAGCGAGCAGTTGGTCGAGGGTGGCCTGGACATCGGTCCGATCACTCTGGTCGAGTTCCTGAAGGCTGCCGACCAGCTGGTCGCCTTCCCCGATCTGGCCGTGGGCTGCGACGGACCCGTGATGTCCTGCGTGATCGTGTCGCAGGTGCCCCTCGACCAGCTCGACGGCCGGCGCGTGGCGCTCGGTTCCACGTCGCGTACGTCGGTCAGGCTGGCGCAGTTGCTGCTCGCCGAGCGGGTCGGCGTACAGCCCGAGTACTACACGTGCCCGCCGGACCTCGGACTGATGATGCAGGACGCGGAGGCGGCCGTACTCATCGGGGACGCGGCGCTGCGGGCCAATCTGCACGACGCCCCGCGGCTCGGACTCCAGGTGCACGATCTGGGGGCGATGTGGAAGGAGTGGACGGGGCTGCCGTTCGTCTTCGCGGTGTGGGCGGCGCGCAAGGAGTACGCGGCGCGGGAGCCGCTGATCACGCGCCAGGTGCACGAGGCGTTCCTGACGTCGCGGGACGTGTCGTTGGAGGAGGTCACCAAGGTCGCCGAGCAGGCGGCGCGCTGGGAGGTCTTCGACGAGGCCGTTCTGGAGGAGTACTTCACGACGCTCGACTTCCGGTTCGGGGCGGCGCAGCTGGACGGCGTCAAGGAGTTCGCGCGGCGGGTGGGACCGACGACCGGATTTCCCGCGGACGTGACGGTGGAACTGCTCTCGCGCTGATCCCGTGCCCGGCCTGCGCGGAATTGGACCGAAGTCCGCAGGGGAATTCAGGTAAAGGCGGGGATGGCCATAAGGCCGAACGCAAGACAGTCGTAGGCCACAAGACAGCCGCACCCGGCAAGACAGCCGTAGGCCACAAGGCAACCGCACCCCGCAAGGCAGCCGTAGGCCACAAGGCAACCGCACCCCGCAAGACAGCCGTAAGCCACAAGACAGCCGCACCCCGCAAGGAAGCCGCACCCCGCAACCGAATTCCACCCTCCCGGGACGAAATCAACATGAACTCCCGGCATTCGTGCCACGGGGCTACGCTGCTGAGGCACGCGCGCGGTACGGCTGGTTCCGGCCGCACGGGGGGAGAGCTCGGGGGAGGTTCACGGGATGCAGCCGCTCGAGGCGGACGATCCGGCGACAGTGGGTCCTTACCGGCTCCTCGGCCGGCTCGGGCACGGCGGTATGGGCCGGGTGTATCTGGGCCGCAGCGCCGGTGGCCGGACCGTCGCCGTGAAGGTGGTGCACCCGCACTTCGCGCTCGACGAGGAGTTCCGGGCGCGGTTCCGGCGCGAGGTGGAAGCGGCGCGCCGGGTCGGCGGGGCGTGGACCGCTCCGGTGCTCGACGCGGATCCAGGGGCGCGGGTGCCGTGGGTGGCGACGGGGTACGTCGCGGGCCCCTCGCTCGCGCAGGCGGCCGGTGCCGGGCCGGGCGGCGCCGACGGTCCTCCCAGGACGCTGCCCGAGCACTCGGTGCGGGTCCTCGGCGCGGGCCTGGCGGAGGCGCTGGCGGCCGTGCACGGTCTCGGCCTCGTGCACCGGGACGTGAAGCCCTCCAACGTGCTGCTGACGGTGGACGGGCCGCGGCTCATCGACTTCGGGATCGCGCGGGCCACCGACAACACGGCGTCGCTGACATCCACCGGCGTCTCCGTCGGCTCGCCCGGATACATGGCGCCCGAGCAGATCCTCGGCAAGGGCGTCACGGGCGCCGCGGACGTCTTCTCGCTCGGCGCGGTGCTGGTGTACGCGGCGACGGGAGAGTCCCCGTTCCCCGGTGACTCGTCGGCGGCGCTGCTCTACAAGGTCGTCCACGAGGCACCCCGACTCGGCGCGCTCACCGGCGACCTGCGTGCGGTGGCGGAGGCCTGCCTGGCCAAGGACGCGGCCGCGCGGCCCACGCCCGGGGAGGTGGCGCGGCGGCTCGCGCCCGAGGGCGCCGCGCGCCTTGTCGCGGCGGGCTGGCTCCCCGGGGCGCTGGTGGAGCAGATGTCGCGGGGCGCGGTACAGCTCCTCGACCTGGAGGGCACCCCGTCGCCCGCGCCGGTCTCGGGCCCGGTGGGCTTCTCCAGCCCCGCGGTGACGGGGAACCCGGTACCGGCCGGGGTCTTCGGGCCACCGGACCCGGCGTACGCGGCGGTGCCGGTGCCGGTGCCGCGGACAGAGGCACCGGCCGAGGGAGCACGGGCCGAAGGAGTACGGGCCGAGGGCGCACGGGCCGAGGTGCCGGGCGAGGGCGGGGCGGCGGCCGGGGGCGGGAAGGCGGCCGCCGCGCCGCGGGACGCCGCGCCCGGCCGGTTCTCCGTCTCGGTGTCGGCGACATCGGCGCCCACGTCCGCGAACGGCCGCGGGCGCAGAGTGAGTTGCTCGGTGGCGCTCGCGGTGGCCGGCGCCCTGGCGGCGGTCACGGTCGGCGGGGTCCTCGTGGTGAACATGCTCCCCGACGACTCGGGTGACGGGGGAGTGGGGGCCGACGGCGGCGCCCCCACGACGAGCGCCCCGCCCATGGGCTCGGCCCCGCCGACGGGGTCGCAGCCGTCGGGGTCGGCGCAGCCGACGGGGGCGGCGGCCGTGCCGAAGTTCTACCTCGGCGCCTGGGACGGCCCGGCCGTCCAGGCGGGCATCTCCTTCGGCACGTTCCGCGTCGATCTGGAACAGGCCGCCGTCGGCCGGGAGGTCGGCAAGGTGACGTCGACCGATCCGCTGGGCATCCAGTGTGTCGACGTACTGACGCTGAAGTCCGTCGGCGACAAGGAACTCGTGGCCGACGGCAAGGCCGCGCCGGACAACCCGGGCACCTGCGCCGCCGGCACCCACACCGTGCACCTCACCCGCGACGGCGCCGGGCTGAAGTACACCTCGCGGTATCCGCAGGCGGGCAACCCCACGGCCGACCTCGACCGGATCGGCTGACGTGCTGAGCGTCATCGCCGCCCTGTGGGGCGCCGCCGCCGGGCTGCTGCTGCCGCGCCCCGCCTACCGCCTCTCCGTGGAGCCGGAGGAGCCGTGGCGCGCCGAGGACCCCGACGGACGGCCGATCCGCGGCTGGCTCGGCACGGCGCGCTACGGACCGAGCACCCTGGTCCTCTCGTTCTGCACCGCCCTCGTCTGCGCCCTGCTCGCGGCGGCCACCGGCACCCGGCCCGAGCTGGGCGCCTGGCTCCTGCTCGCGCCCGTGTGCACCTTGCTGGCCACCGTCGACTTCGCCGTGCACCGGCTGCCGGACGTGCTCACGCTGCCGCTGGCCGCCCTCGCGCTGCTCGCGCTCGGCGCCGCCGCCGTACTGCCCGAGCCCGGCGGATCGTGGCGCGGCGCGCTGTTCGGCGCGGCCGGCCTGGGCGGCTGGTACCTGCTGCTGCTCCTCGTCTACCCGAAGGGGATGGGGTTCGGGGACGTGAAGCTGGCGCTCGGGCTCGGGGCGGCGCTCGGCTGGTACGGGTGGGGCGTGCTCTTCCTCGGGGCGTTCGCGGGGGTGCTGTTCAACGGCCTGTACGCCGGGGTGCTGATCGTGACCCGGCGGGCGGGCCGCCGCACGGAGATGCCGTTCGGGCCCTTCATGATGGCGGGGGTCTGCGTGGGGGTTCTGCTGGGCGCCCTGGGGGCCTGACGTACGCTGAGACGGTCCGCCCTGAATTTGTTCAGATCCTCCGAAAGGGGCACGCCCGGTGACCGAGAAGGCCGCTCAGCAGTCCGTCCTCGACCGTGCCGCCGCCGGTGGGCGGATCACCCCCGAAGAGGCCGTGGTGCTCTACCGCGACGCGCCGCTGCACGCGCTCGGCGCCGCCGCCGACGCGATCCGCCGCCGCAAGTACGCGGGCATCGAGCACATCGCGACGTACATCATCGAGCGGAACATCAACTACACGAACGTGTGCGTCACGGCGTGCAAGTTCTGTGCCTTCTACGCGGCCCCGAAGGACACCAAGAAGGGCTGGTCCCGCGACCTCGACGACATCCTGCGCCGCTGCGCGGAGACGATCGAGCTGGGCGGCACGCAGATCATGTTCCAGGGCGGCCACCACCCGGACTACGGGGTCGAGTACTACGAGGAGCACTTCTCCGCGATCAAGAAGGCGTACCCGCAGCTGGTCATCCACTCCCTCGGCGCGTCCGAGGTCGAGCACATGGCCCGGATCTCCAAGGTCTCCGTCGAGGAGGCGATCCAGCGCATCCACGCCGCGGGCCTCGACTCCTTCGCCGGTGCCGGCGCCGAGCTGCTGCCCGCGCGCCCGCGCAAGGCGATCGCCCCGCTGAAGGAGTCCGGCGAGCGCTGGCTGGAGATCATGGAGACCGCCCACAACCTGGGCGTCGAGTCGACCTCCACCATGCTGATGGGCACCGGCGAGACCAACGCCGAGCGCATCGAGCACCTCAGCATGATCCGCGACGTACAGGACCGGACGGGCGGCTTCCGCGCCTTCATCCCGTACACGTACCAGCCGGAGAACAACCACCTCAAGGGCCGCACGCAGGCCACGCTCTTCGAGTACCTGCGGATGATCGCGATCGCCCGGATCTTCCTCGACAACGTCCAGCACATCCAGGGCTCCTGGCTGACCACGGGCAAGGAGGTCGGCCAGCTCTCGCTCCACTACGGCGCGGACGACCTCGGCTCGATCATGCTGGAGGAGAACGTCGTCTCCTCGGCCGGTGCCAAGCACCGCTCGAACCGCATGGAGATCATCGAGCTGATCCGCAAGGCCGGCCGCGTCCCCGCGCAGCGCGCCACCACGTACGAGCACCTCGTCGTGCACGACGACCCGGCGAACGACCCGGTCGACGAGCGCGTCATGTCCCACATCTCGTCCACCGCGATCGACGGCGGGACGGCCCACCCCGAGCTGAAGCTCGTCGCCACCAACTGAGGGCGTCTTGCTGACTCTCCACACCGTCGCCGACGGATCGTCCGTCCTCGTCGACGGCGAGTACGTCAAGGCCGTGGGCCCGTACGAGGAGCTGGCCGCCGCCGCCCCGCAGGCGCGGGTGCGGCGCTGGCCCGGCATCCTCACCCCCGGGCTGCTCAACCCGTACGGTCCGGAGATCCTGGAGCACACCTACCACCCCGATCCGCGCGAGGCCGGCACGTACGGCACGACGCCGATCGGCGGGGAGCGGGCGCGGGCGATCTTCCGCGCGGACCCGGCACGGCTCGGGGCCAGCGCCCGCCGGGGTGTGCAGCGGCTGTTCGCGCACGGCACGGTGGCCCTGGCCGGGGAGTTGCGGGCCAGGCCGGTCCTGGAGGTTGTGCAGCGGTCCGGGCTCCTGTTCGCCGCGCGCCCCGACCGGCTGTCCGGGCCCGTCTCCCTCTCCCCGAAACCGCTGGTCCTGCTGCCCGGACTGGTCGTGGGCGGCCCGGCCCGGTTCGCGGTGTTCGACGTCGCGGACCGCGCGGAGCTTGTGCGGCGGGGGGCCGCGACCTGTGTGGCGACCGTGCTGGGTGGGCGGCTCGTGTACCGGGGGCGCTGACCGCGCGGTTCCGCGGGCCCCTTGGCGTCTGCCGGGTTCGGCCGTCTTGTACGTACGTGTCTCGTCGTGGCTGGTCGCGCAGTTCCCCGCGCCCCTGGTGCATGCGGCTTCGCCGCAGCCCCAGCGGCCCGTTGAGATGCCGCACGAAGTGCGCATCTCAGGGGCGCGGGGAACTGCGCGGCCCGCCCCCACCGGCCGTCGGCCCGCGACGAGACCGCCCCCCGGCAGACGCCTCCCGCCCTCGGCGACAAATCCGCCCCGAGTGACCGGACCCGCCCTCGGCGACAAATCCGCCCCGAGTGACCGGACCCGCCCTCGGCGACGAATCCGCCCCGAGTGGCCGGACCCGCCCTCGGCGATGAGATCAGCCCCGGGTGCCAGACCCGCCCCCCGCAGACGCATCCCGGTTGCCCGATGGCAGGGGCCGCCCTGCCACAATGGGCGGGTGACCCGCGCATCCCTGGACAAGCAGCCGCACGAAGTCGCTTCGATGTTCGACGACGTGGCGGAGAAGTACGACCTCACCAACGACGTGCTCTCCCTCGGGCAGGCGCGGCTGTGGCGCAAGGAGGTCGCCAAGGCGGTCGACGCGCGCCCGGCGCAGAAGATCCTCGACCTGGCCGCCGGGACCGCCACGTCCTCGCAGCCGTTCGCGCGGGCCGGCGCGTACGTCGTGCCCTGCGACTTCTCGCTCGGCATGCTCCGGGTCGGCAAGAAGCGCCACCCGTGGATGCCGTTCACCGCGGGCGACGGCATGCGGCTGCCGTTCAAGGACGACACGTTCGACGCGGTGACCATCTCCTTCGGGCTGCGCAACATCCAGGACACCGACCAGGCGCTGCGCGAGCTGTACCGCGTGACCAAGCCGGGCGGCCGTGTCGTCATCTGCGAGTTCAGCCACCCCACGTGGGCCCCGTTCCGCACGGTCTACACCGAGTACCTGATGCGGGCCCTGCCGCCGGTCGCGCGCACCGTCTCCTCGAACCCGGACGCGTACGTCTACCTCGCCGAGTCGATCCGGGCCTGGCCCACCCAGCCCGAGCTGGCCGCCCGCCTCCAGGGCGCCGGCTGGCAGCGGGTGGCCTGGCGCGACCTCACCGGCGGCATCGTCGCGCTGCACCGCGGTATCAAGTAAGTCCCGTTTTGGGTATTGCAGTTGACGGGAACCGGGGCACGACGAAGATGAGTCCTGTGATTACGGGGTGACGTCCGGTGACGGCACGTCACCCGATCGCCCCTGGACCATCACGGAGCCACCAGATGCCGTCGTCCTGCCCGCACTGTGGAGCCGAGGCTCCTGAAGAGGCCCGCTTCTGCATGAGATGCGGCCGGGACCGGTCCGCGGCCGCGCCCGTGCCCCCGTCCGCACCCCCACCCCCTCCCGGCGCCCCGCCCGTCGCGGTTCCTGCCCCCCTGGGCCCGCCGCCGCCCGCGCACGCCCCGGGCCCCGACCGGCCCTCGGCCGTCGGGCAGTTCCTCGGCCGTGCGCTGCGCGGCGACTGGGCCGGGGCGGCGCAGGCCGCGCTGTGGCCGGTCGGGCTGCTGCTGATCGCCGCGTCCGCCCTCGCCATCCCCTCCTACGGGCAGGACTCCGGCGACGTCGCCGTGGGCTTCGCGGACCGGATGCGCATCGCCCTCGCCGTACTGCTCCAGGGGCTCGGCGGCAGCCTGGAGGTCTCCGGAGCGGACTCCGGCGGATCGCTGTACGGCGGTTACGACTCCGGCTCCTCCGGCACCGCGTCGCTCTCCGTCGTACCGCTCCTGGTCACCGTGGTGTGGATCGTGGCGCTCGTCATCGGCGTACGGATGCTGCGCACGCGCCTGTACGCGCGGACCGTGCCCGGCACGCCCGGTGGCGCGGCCGGTGCGAGCGCGGGGCTCGAAGCGGCGGTGCGGGTCGCCCTGTTGGTGACCGGCGCGACGCTGGTGCTCGCGCTGATCGGGCAGCCGGAGATCGACGAGGTGTCGCTGTCCACGGCGCCGTTCCTGACCGCGCTGTGGACGCTGCTGCTCGCCTGCGCGGTCGCCGGGGGAGTGCTGCACGGCGACGACCTGAAGTACCGGGTGGCGACCGCCCGGCCGGGTGTGCGGATGACGGTGCGCGCTTTCGGTACGGCGGTGCGTGCCCTGGGCTGGGTGCTGCCGATCGCCCTGACGCTCGGCTGGATCGGACTCGCGATCTTCGGCGAGGACGGTTCTTCCGGCCCCTCCGACGCCGGTGACTCCTCCGACTTCGACGGTTCGGCCGCGGCGGCGCTCGGCGCCGGACTGATGCTGCTGCCGAACGCCGCCCTCGCCGTGCTCGGCGTGTGCTGGGGCGCTCCGCTGGAGATCGAGGGCCGGGGCTCGTCGTCGCTCGGGGGCGGTGGCTACGAGAAGGAGTCGTTCGGGCTGTCCCGGATCGGCGACGAACTCGGCTCGGGCGCCGTCGTCTACGTCCTCGCCGCCGGGCTGGTCTGCGCCCTGTTCGTGGGCGTGCTCACCGTGCGGCGCTCGCTCGACCGGCGGGAACAACTCCTCTCCGCCGGGCTCTTCTTCGGCCTGTTCCTGCTGCTCGCCGGGGTCGGCGGCCTCGGCGCGGAGTTCGCCGGGGACCTCGACTTCTTCGGCAGCGGCTCGGGCCACATCGACGTGGGCCTGAGCGTCCCGGACGCGCTGCTGTTCGGACTGCTGTGGACGGCCGGCACGGCGTTCCTCGTGCCGTACCTGATGCGGATGGCGGGCCTGAGCACCGGCGCCGTACCGCCCCTGCTTCCGGCGCTGCCGGGCCAGGCACCGGCTTCCGGCTGGGGACCGATGCCGGGTGCCGCCCAGACACCGACCTCCGGCGCCCCCGGGCCGCCTTCACCGTTCGGCCCGCCTTCACCGTTCGGCCCGGCCCCCTTGTCCGGCCCGGTCCCACCGTCCGACCCGGCGTCGATGTCCGGCCCGGTCCCGCCGTCCGACCCGGCGCCGGTGTCCGGTCAGGCGTCTGCACCCGGCCAGGCGTCTGCACCCGGCCAGGGCTCGCCGTCGGGCCCGGCAGCGGACCCCGCGCCCGGACCCGACTCCACACCCACACCCCCGCCCGCACCCACACCCGCTCCCAGCCCCAACTTCAGCAAGGCGCCGGCCTCCGCTGACGCGGCCGCATCCGACCAACCCCCGGCCCCCGCCCCGCCGCCCGCTCTCGATCAGGCCCTGACCATGGGCCCGGGGCTCCTGCGCAGTCACACCCCCGTGCCCGCCCCGGCACCTGCCCCCGCGCCCGTTCCGACTCCTCCGTCCGCGCTGCCCGGCCAGGGACCCGCGTACGGGCCGGGGCCGACCCCGTACGACCCCGCCGCCTTCCTGCTCGCCCCGCCCCCGCCCGCCGGCTCCGCCCGGAAGCGGCGCGTCGGGGTCTGGGTCGGGACCATCGCCGGCGCGTTCGTCATCGGCGGTGGGGTGGCGGCCGGTGTGCTGCTGTTCCAGGACGGCGGCGATGGCAAGAAGAACGCCGCGGACGACAAACCCAACTCCACCCGCTCCGAGCAGCAGAGCCCGACGCCGACCCAGAACCAGACGCGACCCCCGACGCCGGCACCGACCCCGACTCCCACGCCGACCCCGACCCCGACCGAGAACGCCGCCGCGCCCACCGGCGCGCCCGTCGTACCCGCCGGTTACCACCAGGTCTTCGACGAGAAGGGCTTCTCCTTCGTCATCCCGGACCTGTGGGGCCGCGTCGGCGTCAAGCGCGGCAGCCAGATCACGTACGCGGGCAGCACCGACACGGAGAAGTACATCGTCGGCGTCATCCCGAACGCGCCCTACACCTCGCACGGCAACCTCCTCGCCATGGAGAAGCACCTCCAGGAGGACAAGGACACGACGGGCTACCGGCGCGTCCTCCTCGACACGAACACCTTTCAGGGCAAGCCCGGAGCCATCTGGGAGTACACGTACGAGAACGAGGCCGGGCAGACGATCCACGGCGTCGACCAGTCGTACATCGCCGCCGACGGCACCGAGTACACGATCTTCCTGACGGGCAAGGAGGACGCCTGGACCGAACTGTCCGGTACCTACCAGGTCGGCCTCGACTCCTGGCGTCTCACTGACACGGAGTGAACGGCGCGGCCGGTTCGTTCAGTTCACGGCGCATGCCACCGCCCCGCGGGCCCGGCTCGCGGGGCACGCGCACGCCCGCGCCCCCACCGCCGCTCTCTCCCTCGCCGAGGTCGAACCAGATCGTGACCGCTGCGTCCCGGGGGACCTCGGCGCCGGGCAGCGGGTACTGGCGCACCACGTAGTCGACGGCCGTCAGGGGGAAGTCGGGCCGGTCCGGGGTCGCGAGGCGCACGCCGTGGCCCTCGGCCGTGCTGCGCGCGTCGACCGCCATCAGACCGACCAGTTTCGGAACCCGGACTTCCAGTGGGTTCTCGGGTGGAATGTGCACAGAGGTCACCCCCAGGAGGTACCGGAAGGGTAGCCCCCGGGAGGCGCCGCGCGGAACGGCGCGACCACCACAACTCCCGCCCCCCGCGCTCCGATCGAGGACGCGCCACGAGCGCGGCGCGCGCCGAGGCACCGGCGTGCGCCACTGAGCCGGCGTGGCCCACAGAGTCGGCGTGCGCCATAGAACCGGCGTGCGCCGCTGAGCCGGGGTGGCCCACAGAGTCGGCGTGCGCCATAGAACCGGCGTGCGCCGCAGAACCGGCTGGGCCACAGAACCGGCGTGCGCTAAAGCTCCAGCCGGAAGCAGTGCCCCTGGCGCCCCGTCGGTGTCACGAACGTCTCGAACCGCTCCATGCCCAGGCGCCGGGTCACCGCGATCGAGCGTTCGTTGAGCGCGTCGACCATCGCGACGACGCTGGTGACGCCCGCCGCCCGGACCCGCTCCAGGGTGGCGACCGCGGCGGCCGTGGCGTACCCCTGGCCCCAGTGCGCGCGCCCGAGCCGCCAGCCGATCTCGATCTCACCGGTCGGGCCCCACGCGCGCTCCCAGGGCTGCGCGCCGGTGAACCCGATGACCTGGCCGGACTCGTCGGTCATCGTCCACAGGCAGATCCCGCGCTCGGCGTCGTGCCGGCGCTGGCGCGCGGTCAGCTCCTCGTAGACGGACAGCTCGGCCGAGGCACCGCCGTGGAACTCCATGACGTCCGGGTGGTCGAAGACCCGGTGCCAGGCGAAGGCGTCCTCGTGCGTGGGGACACGCAGATCCACGGCGGGCAGGACTCGACTCATGGGCTGGCCCTTCGGCTGGGTGATCGATGCCGCTGAATAGACTGCCCATGTCCGTGCCGGACGGCACACTGTTTTCGAGCCTGGGGAGAACCCGCCGTGACCGAGCAGCCCAAGCGACTCGGCAACGCTGAGCACAGCGCAGATGTGATCGTCGTCGGGGCCGGTCCTGCCGGTTCGACGACCGCCTACTACCTGGCGAAGGCGGGGCTCGACGTCCTGCTCCTGGAGAAGACCGCGTTCCCCCGCGAGAAGGTGTGCGGCGACGGCCTCACACCGCGCGCCACCAAGCAGCTCGTCTCCATGGGCATCGACATCTCCGAAGAGGCGGGCTGGCTGCGCAACAAGGGCCTGCGCATCATCGGCGGCGGTGTCCGGCTCCAGCTGGACTGGCCGGATCTCGCCAGTTACCCGGACTACGGTCTGGTCCGCAAGCGCGACGACTTCGACGAACAGCTCGCCCGCCAGGCACAGAAGGCCGGCGCGCGGCTGTACGAGCGGTGCAACGTGGGCGCGCCGATCATCGACGACCGCACCGGCCGGATCACCGGCGTCCACGCGAAGCTCGGCGACTCGGGCGAGAAGCGTGACGTCACCTTCCACGCCCCGCTCGTCGTCGCGGCGGACGGCAACTCCACCCGGCTGTCCCTCGCCATGGGTCTGCACCGGCGCGAGGACCGCCCGATGGGCGTCGCGGTGCGCACGTACTTCACGTCGCCCCGCCACGACGACGACTACCTGGAGTCCTGGCTGGAGCTGTGGGACAAGCGCGGCCCCGGCGAGGACCGGCTCCTTCCCGGCTACGGCTGGGTCTTCGGCATGGGCGACGGTACGTCCAACGTCGGCCTCGGCATCCTCAACTCCTCCAAGGCGTTCAAGGAGCTCGACTGGCGCGAGGTCCTCAAGGCCTGGTGCGCGTCGATGCCGGCGGACTGGGGCTACACCCCGGAGAACATGACGATGCCGATCCGCGGCGCGGCCCTGCCGATGGCCTTCAACCGCCAGCCGCACTACACCAAGGGCCTCCTGCTGGTCGGTGACGCGGGCGGCCTGGTCAACCCGTTCAACGGCGAGGGCATCGCGTACGCCATGGAGTCCGGCCAGATCGCGGCCGACGTCATCGTGCAGGCACACGCGCGCGCCACCGACGCCCAGCGCGAACTGGCCCTCCAGCGCTACCCGAAGGTGCTCAAGGACACCTACGGGGGTTACTACACGCTGGGCCGCGCCTTCGTGAAGGTGATCGGCAATCCGAAGATCATGAAGATCGCGACGCAGCGCGGGCTGTCCCACCCGATCCTGATGAAGTTCACGCTGAAGATGCTCGCCAACCTGACGGACCCCACCGGCGGCGACGCCATGGACCGCATCATCAACGGGCTGAGCAAGGTCGCGCCGAAGGCGTGAACCGTACGTCCCGGGAGGCGCGGCGCGATTTGGCGGCGCCGCGCGTCAGGGGCAGGGTGGAGCCATGATTTTCATCGCAGTGAAGTTCACCGCCCGCCCCGAGCACGCCGACTCCTGGCTGGAGAAGACCGCCGCGTTCACGGCCGCGACCCGCGCCGAGGAGGGCAACCTCTTCTTCGACTGGTCGCGCAGTGTCGAGGACCCGAACCAGTACGTCCTCCTGGAGGGCTTCCGGGACGGTGACGCGGGCGCGGTGCACGTCGCCTCCGACCACTTCAAGGCCGGTCTCGCCGCGATGGCGCCGCTCATCGCCACCACCCCCGAGATCATCAACGCCGAGATCCCGAACGAGGGTTGGGGCGCGATGGGGGAGCTGGCCCCGCAGGGCTGAGAGCCGGGGAAACAACGTACGAAGGCCGCCGCGCCCCGAACCGGGCGTGGCGGCCTTCGCCGTACTCGGACAGTCTCGGAGGACCGCCGTACTCGGACAGTCTCAGAGGACGCGGACCGCGCCGCTCGCCGGGTAGCCGGACAGGTCCTGGATGACGACGCCCTTGGAGGGGTTGGCGGCGTCCAGGTACTGGCCGTTGCCGATGTAGACGCCGACGTGGTACGCCGAGCCCGCGCCGCCCCAGTACAGGATGTCGCCCGCCTGGATGTTGGAGAGGGAGACCGCGGTGCCGGCGGTCGACTGCTCCTGGGAGGTACGCGGCAGGTCCACGCCGGCCTGCTTGAACGCGGCCTGGACGAGGCCGGAGCAGTCCCACGAGTTCGGGCCCGTGCCACCCATCACGTACGCGTCGCCGACCTGGGCCTGCAGGAAGCTGAGGACGCCGCCGACCGAGCCGCTGGCCGGGGCGGCCACGGTGGTGGAGGCCGAGGCCGAGGCCGAGGCGGAGGAGGCGGACAGCGTCGTGCGCTCGCTGGAGCGGGAGGCGGCCTGCTGGGCGGCTGCCTCGCGCTCGGCCTTCTCCTTGGCCGCGGCTTCGGCCTTCTTCTTGGCCTCCGCCTTCTTCTCGGCGTCGGCCTGGTCCTTCTTGGCCTGCTTGGCGGCGTTGGCGAAGGCCTCGTCGCGCTCGGCCTGGAGCTGGTAGTTGGCCGCGGCCTGCTGGGTGGCGTCCGCGGACTGGGCGACCTGGGAGGACAGGTCGGTGGTGAGCGTGGGCAGTTCGATGGTCTGCGTCACGGGCTCGGCAGCGTTCGCCGCACCGGACGCACCAGCAACGGCGAGGGTGCTGAGTACGCCACCGGTGACTCCGGCGCGCAGGGCCATCTTCGAGGCGCTGCGACGGGGCTTCCGGTGGCTGGGTATGTGAGCGGTGTGGGACATGAGTACAACCGCTATCAGGGCTTCACGGTTCCCATCAAGAAACGTGTGGTGCGCCACAGTTGTGAAGTTGCGGCGCGAATCGGGCGTGTTGCGGCCCTTATTGACGCCGTAAAGGGCAATACGGACAACCTTGATCCAGGCTGTGATCACGCCGTTTCAGCAATACGTCCGAATTACCCGACGCCTACCACTCGTTGACACCGTTGGCCAAGCCCGGTTTCCGGGGCGTTACCTGCCGCGTGATGCAGGTCACATGAGACCCCTAAGGGTCGGCCCCTCGTCCACCTCCGTCCACACCTTTCCCTCTGGGGTGTGAACGACGTCCACTATCAGCCACTCGCGTCCAGCACCAATTTGCCCCCGGTGCCCGCCTCTTGATAGTGCGACGGACCTCCCCACCAGCCATGACGAGGCAAGTTGTCACCTCTGGTGATCACTCAGGCGCTTCGAGTGTGAAGATCACCGCTCATCCGACTTCATGATCCTTCGTCAGGTGGTGGAGATCACAAACGAGTTGGCGCACCCCGTGTCGCAGATCACAGAGGAGCAGGCATAGTATGCGGGGCAAGTTGGGCTTGTGACCTGCTTCACATGTAAGCGATCTTCGACCGTTTGCGTGAGGCGGGGTGCGGGCCCGTGACCGCCAGCAGTCAGTGCCGACTGAGAGGAGCGAGGAGCGGTGAACGCGTATGCGCCCATCCTCGTACTGGGAGCCCTCGGGGCAGGCTTTGCGATCTTCTCCGTGGTCATGGCCACGCTTATCGGTCCAAAGCGGTACAACAGGGCCAAGCTAGAGGCTTATGAGTGCGGGATCGAGCCGACCCCCACGCCGGCCGGCGGCGGGCGCTTCCCCATCAAGTACTACCTGACGGCGATGCTCTTCATCGTCTTCGACATCGAGATCGTCTTCCTCTACCCCTGGGCCGTCACCTTCGACGCCCTGGGGGTTTTCGGGCTCGTAGAGATGCTGCTCTTCGTGCTCACCGTCTTCGTCGCGTACGCGTACGTATGGCGGCGCGGCGGCCTGGAATGGGACTGAACCCCGCACAGGGGAGACCAGGAGCCACAGACCAATGGGACTCGAAGAAAAGCTGCCGAGCGGATTCCTTCTGACCACCGTCGAGCAGGCCGCGGGGTGGGTGCGCAAGTCGTCCGTCTTCCCCGCCACGTTCGGCCTCGCGTGCTGCGCCATCGAGATGATGACGACGGGCGCGGGCCGCTACGACCTGGCGCGGTTCGGCATGGAGGTGTTCCGCGGGTCGCCTCGCCAGGCGGACCTGATGATCGTCGCGGGCCGGGTGAGCCAGAAGATGGCGCCCGTCCTGCGTCAGGTCTACGACCAGATGCCCAACCCCAAGTGGGTCATCTCGATGGGCGTCTGCGCCTCGTCGGGCGGCATGTTCAACAACTACGCGATCGTGCAGGGCGTCGACCACATCGTGCCGGTCGACATCTATCTGCCCGGCTGCCCGCCCCGGCCCGAGATGCTGATGGACGCGATTCTCAAGCTCCATCAGAAGATCCAGTCCTCCAAGCTCGGCGTGAACGCCGAGGAGGCGGCCCGTGAGGCGGAGGAAGCGGCGCTCAAGGCGCTCCCGACGATCGAGATGAAGGGGCTGCTGCGGTGAGTGACGCGCAGAACGACGGGGCCAACCCCGAGAAGGACCTGAGTGCCGCGAACCTTCCCGGGCAGCGCGGCGACCAGGGCGAGGAGATCCGGGTCCAGCGCGGCATGTTCGGCGCCGACAACGGTGGTGACACATCCGGATATGGCGGACTCGTCCGCTCGGTCCGGCTGCCCGGCGAGTCCGTCCGCCCCTACGGCGGATGGTTCGACGAGGTCGCCGACGAGCTGGAGGGGGCCCTGGAGGAACAGGGCCTCGTCCCCGCCAACGCCATCGACAGGACGGTCGTCGACCGCGACGAGCTCACCTTCCACATCGAGCGCGAGTACCTGGTCCGCGTCGCCCGCACACTGCGCGACGATCCGGCCCTGCGCTTCGAGCTGTGCACAGGGGTGAGTGGGGTCCACTACCCCGGCGACAAGGGCCGCGAGCTGCACGCCGTCTACCACCTGCGGTCGCTCACCCACGGCCGGCTGATCCGCCTCGAGGTCTCCATGCCCGACGCGGACCCGCACGTGCCGTCCCTGGTCGCCGTCTACCCGACCAACGACTGGCACGAGCGCGAGACGTACGACTTCTTCGGCATCGTCTTCGACGGCCACCCCGCGCTGACGCGGATCATGATGCCGGACGACTGGCAGGGCTTCCCGCAGCGCAAGGACTATCCCCTCGGCGGTATCCCCGTCGAGTACAAGGGCGCCCAGATCCCGGCTCCGGACCAGCGGAGGTCGTACTCGTGACCACACCCCACGCAACTCCTCGCGCCACGACCGAGGGCACCGTATATACGGTCACCGGCGGTGACTGGGACGAGGTCGTCCAGTCCGCCGCCACGTCCGACGACGAGCGCATCATCGTCAACATGGGCCCCCAGCACCCGTCCACGCACGGCGTGCTGCGGCTGATCCTGGAGATCGACGGCGAGACGGTCACCGAGGCCCGCTGCGGCATCGGCTATCTGCACACAGGCATCGAGAAGAACCTCGAGTACCGCACGTGGACGCAGGGCACCACGTTCGTGACGCGCATGGACTACCTGACGCCGTTCTTCAACGAGACGGCGTACTGCCTCGCCGTCGAGAAGCTCCTCGGCATCACGGACGAGATCCCCGACCGGGCGAGCATCATCCGCGTCCTGCTCATGGAGCTGAACCGGCTCTCCTCGCACCTGGTCTGCATCGCCACCGGCGGTATGGAACTCGGCGCGACCACCATCATGATCTACGGCTTCCGTGATCGTGAACTCATTCTCGACCTCTACGAGTTGATCACCGGCCTGCGCATGAACCACGCGTACATCCGGCCCGGCGGACTCGCCCAGGACCTGCCGCCCGGCGCGGTGGACCAGCTCCGCGAGTTCGTGAAGAAGATGAAGAAGAACCTGCCCGAGTACGACAAGCTCGCCACCGGGAACCCCATCTTCAAGGCCCGCATGCAGGACGTCGGCCACCTCGACCTCACCGGCTGCATGGCCCTCGGCGCCACCGGTCCGATCCTGCGCTCGGCAGGACTCCCGCACGACCTGCGCAAGACGGACCCGTACTGCGGCTACGAGAACTACGACTTCGAGATCCCGACCGCCGACACCTGCGACTCCTACGGCCGCTTCCTGGTCCGCCTGGAGGAGATGCGCCAGTCGCTGCACATCGTCGAGCAGTGCCTGGACCGGCTCGCCCCGGGGCCGGTGATGGTCGGCGACAAGAAGATCGCCTGGCCCGCCCAGCTGGCCCTCGGCCCCGACGGCCTCGGCAACTCGCTCGACCACATCAAGAACATCATGGGCACCTCCATGGAAGCCCTCATCCACCACTTCAAGCTGGTGACCGAGGGGTTCCGCGTCCCGCCGGGACAGGCGTACAGCGCCGTGGAGTCACCCAAGGGCGAACTGGGCGTGCACGTCGTCTCCGACGGCGGCACCCGCCCCTTCCGGGTCCACTTCCGCGACCCGTCCTTCACCAACCTTCAGGCGATGGCGGCGATGTGCGAAGGCGGCCAGGTCGCCGACGTCATCGTCGCTGTCGCATCCATCGACCCCGTGATGGGAGGCGTCGACCGGTGACCACCAGTTCCACGGATGCTGCTGGGCAGGGCGTCAGCCTGGGCATGCCCCAACTGCCCGCGCCCACCTACCCGGACGATGTCCGTGCCCGGCTGGAGACGGACGCGAAGGAGATCATCTCCCGCTACCCCGGCTCCCGCTCGGCGCTGCTCCCGCTGCTCCACCTCGTCCAGGCGGAGGAAGGCCATGTCACACGCACCGGCATGCGGTTCTGCGCCGACCTGCTCGACCTGACCACCGCCGAGGTCACGGCCGTCGCGACCTTCTACTCGATGTACCGGCGGGCGCCCAGCGGCGACTACCAGGTCGGTGTCTGTACCAACACCCTGTGCGCCGTCATGGGCGGCGACGCCATCTTCGAGGCGCTCCAGGAGCACCTCGCCGTCGGCAACGGCGGCACCACGGACGACGGCAAGGTCACGCTGGAGCACATCGAGTGCAACGCGGCCTGCGACTTCGCCCCGGTGGTGATGGTGAACTGGGAGTTCTTCGACAACCAGACGCCCGAGTCCGCCAAGCGGCTCGTCGACGACCTGCGCGCGGGGACGCAGGTGTCACCCACCCGCGGCGCCCCGTTGTGCACCTTCAAGGAGACGGCGCGCATCCTGGCCGGCTTCCCCGACCGGCGCGAGGGCGCCGTCGAGGCGAGCGGCAGCGCCGGGCCCGCCTCCCTGATCGGACTCCGGCTCGCCAAGGGCGAGACGCCGCCCGCGCGCGTGGTCCATCCGCGCACCGAGGTCGTGGAGAGCGACGCGCCGCACGAGCCGTCGCCCGCCGAGCACCTGAGCTCGCACGACGCGCCGCAGGACACATCGGCCTCCGACCCGGCCAACCCAGCGGGTCCTGCCGCCGAGGAGGGGGAGTGATGACGTTGGCAGCCGAGATCGAGAACAACGACACCAGCCCGGAGAAGGTGCTCGCACCGGTCCTTTCCGCCTTTTGGGACGAGGACAAGTCCTGGTCTTTGGATGTGTACCGCCGGCACGACGGATACGAGGGGCTGCGCAAGGCCCTCGCGATGGCGCCGGACGATCTCATCGCCTATGTGAAGGACGCGGGGCTTCGCGGGCGCGGAGGCGCCGGATTCCCGACCGGGATGAAGTGGCAGTTCATCCCTCAAGGTGATGGCAAGCCGCACTATCTAGTTGTCAACGCCGACGAATCGGAGCCGGGGACGTGCAAGGACATCCCGCTCCTCTTCGCGAACCCGCACAGCCTCATCGAGGGCATCGTGATCGCCTGTTACGCGATCCGTTCCGAGCACGCGTTCATCTACTTGCGCGGTGAAGTGGTCCCCGTACTAAGGCGGTTGCACGAGGCCGTGCGCGAGGCCTACGCCGCGGGGTATCTCGGGCAGAACATCCTCGGGTCCGGTCTCGACCTTGAGCTCACCGTGCACGCCGGCGCGGGCGCGTACATCTGTGGTGAGGAGACCGCACTCCTGGACTCGCTCGAAGGCCGCCGTGGTCAGCCGCGACTCCGTCCCCCCTTCCCTGCCGTCGCGGGCCTCTACGCGTGCCCCACTGTGGTGAACAACGTCGAGTCCATCGCGTCGGTTCCCGCGATCCTCCATCGGGGCAAGGACTGGTTCAGGTCGATGGGCAGCGAGAAGTCGCCCGGCTTCACGCTCTACTCGCTCAGCGGCCACGTCGCTTCGCCCGGCCAGTACGAGGCCCCGCTCGGCATCACGCTGCGCCAGCTCCTCGACATGAGCGGCGGCATCCGGCCCGGCCACCAACTCAAGTTCTGGACGCCGGGCGGCAGTTCGACCCCGATGTTCACCGAGGAACACCTCGACGTCCCCCTCGACTACGAGGGTGTCGGCGCCGCCGGGTCGATGCTCGGCACCAAGGCGCTCCAGTGCTTCGACGAGACGACGTGCGTCGTGCGCGCCGTCACGAGGTGGACCGAGTTCTACGCCCACGAGTCCTGCGGCAAGTGCACACCCTGCCGCGAAGGGACGTACTGGCTCGTGCAGTTGCTCCGCGACATCGAGGCCGGCAAGGGCTCCCTGGACGACCTCGACAAGCTGAACGACATCGCCGACAACATCAACGGCAAGTCGTTCTGCGCCCTCGGCGACGGCGCCGCCTCGCCGATCTTCTCCTCGCTCAAGTACTTCCGCGCGGAGTACGAGCAGCACATCACGGGCAAGGGCTGCCCCTTCGACCCGGCCCGCTCGACGCTCTGGGCGGACGGGACCGACCAGCACCGCACGGAGGTGAACGCGTGACTGTGACCACCAACGCTCCCTCCGGGGGCGGCGAGGCGGCCGTACCGCCGGAGGATCTCGTCTCGCTGACGATCGACGGCATCGAGATCAGCGTCCCCAAGGGCACGCTGGTCATCCGGGCCGCCGAACTGCTCGGCATCGAGATCCCCCGGTTCTGCGACCATCCGCTCCTCGACCCGGCCGGCGCCTGCCGCCAGTGCATCGTGGAGGTGGAGGGTCAGCGCAAGCCGATGGCGTCCTGCACCATCACCTGCACCGACGGCATGGTGGTCAAGAGCCAGCTCACCTCGCCCGTCGCCGAGAAGGCGCAGCACGGCGTGATGGAGCTGCTGCTCATCAACCACCCGCTGGACTGCCCGGTCTGCGACAAGGGCGGCGAGTGCCCGCTGCAGAACCAGGCGATGTCGCACGGCCGGTCCGAATCGCGGTTCGAGGGCAAGAAGCGGACGTACGAGAAGCCGGTACCGATCTCTACGCAGGTGCTGCTCGACCGTGAGCGGTGCGTGCTGTGTGCGCGGTGCACGCGGTTCTCGAACCAGATCGCGGGCGACCCCATGATCGAGCTGATCGAGCGCGGCGCGCTCCAGCAGGTCGGCACGGGCGAGGGCGACCCCTTCGAGTCGTACTTCTCCGGGAACACCATCCAGATCTGTCCGGTCGGGGCGCTGACCTCGGCGGCGTACCGATTCCGCTCCCGCCCCTTCGACCTGGTGTCGTCGCCCTCGGTGTGCGAGCACTGCGCCGGCGGCTGCGCGACCCGTACCGATCACCGGCGCGGCAAGGTGATGCGCCGCCTGGCGGCCGACGACCCCGAGGTCAACGAGGAGTGGATCTGCGACAAGGGCAGGTTCGGCTTCCGGTACGCGCAGCGGCCGGAGCGGCTGACGACGCCCTTGGTGCGTGATTCCGGCTCCGGTGAGCTGCGGGCCGCGTCCTGGCCGGAGGCCCTGGAGGTCGCCGCCCGGGGGCTCGGCGGGGCGCGCGGCCGGGCCGGTGTGCTGACCGGGGGCCGGCTGACGGTCGAGGACGCGTACGCGTACAGCAAGTTCACCCGCGTCGCCCTCGACACGAACGACATCGACTTCCGCGCGCGCGTGCACAGCAGCGAGGAGGCCGACTTCCTGGCCGCGCGCGTCGCGGGCCGGGGCCGTGATCTGGACGGCAGCGGTGTCACGTACAAGAAGCTGGAGAAGGCCCCCGCGGTGCTTCTCGTCGGTTTCGAGTCGGAGGAGGAGGCGCCCGGCGTCTTCCTCAAGCTCCGCAAGGCATGGCGTGGGCACGGCCAGCGGGTCTTCTCGCTCGCCACGCACGCGACGCGCGGCCTGGAGAAGGCCGGCGGCACGCTGCTGCCCGCCGCGCCCGGCACCGAGACCGAGTGGCTGGACGCGCTCGCCTCCGGGGTCGGCCTGGCGGAGGGGGGCGCCGCCGCCGCGGAAGCGCTGCGCGGCGAAGGTGCCGTGCTCGTCGTCGGTGAGCGGCTCGCGGCCGTCGCGGGCGGCCTCACCGCCGCCGTGCGGGCCGCGGCCGCGACCGGCGCCGAGCTGGTGTGGATCCCGCGCCGTGCGGGTGAGCGCGGCGCCGTCGAGGCCGGCGCGCTGCCCTCGCTGCTGCCGGGCGGCCGTCCGGTGACCGACCCGCGCGCGCGGGACGAAGTCGCCGCGGCCTGGGGAGTGGCCGAGCTGCCGCACCGCTACGGGCGGGACACCGGGCAGATCATCGAGTCCGCCGCCACCGGCGAACTGCGGGCCCTCGTCGTCGCGGGGGTCGAGATCGCCGACCTGCCGCATCCGGTGCGCGCGCGTGAAGCACTTCACGAGGTCGCATTCCTGGTCTCTCTGGAGCAGCGGCCCAGTGAGGTCACCGAGCACGCGGACGTGGTGTTCCCGGTGGCCGCGGTCGCCGAGAAGGCGGGCACGTTCCTCAACTGGGAGGGCCGGGTGCGGATGTTCGAGACCGCGCTCAAGCCCGACCAGATGACGCGCCGCGTAGCGCCCACGGACGCGCGCGTGCTGCAGATGCTGGCCGACGCCATGGACGTACATCTGGGGCTGCCCGATCTGCGGGCCGCGCGCGGTGAGCTGGACCGCCTGGGCAACTGGGACGGTCCGCACGCGAGTGAGCCGCTGGAGACCGGCGGCCAGTTGCCGCGTCCGGCCGTCGGTGAGGCCGTACTCGCCGGGCACCGGCTCCTGCTCGACCAGGGCCGCCTCCAGGACGGCGACGAGGCGCTCGCCGGTACGCGGCATGCCGCCCACGCGCGCGTGTCCGCCGCCACGGCCGCCGAACTGGGCGTGAAACACGGCGACGTGCTCGCCGTCACCGGGCCCGCGGGCGCGGTCGCGCTGCCCCTCCAGGTCACGGAGATGCCGGACCGCGTGGTGTGGCTGCCGCTCAACTCCGCGGGCGGCGGCGTCGCTTCGGACACCGGTGCCGTCCCCGGCGACCTGGTGAAGATCGGCCCGGCCCTCGCCGGAGCCCCGGAGGTGCAGTCATGAGCAGCCCCACGGCACTGGGCCCAGTGGCACTCGAAGACCTGTCGATGTTCGGCACCGATCCGTGGTGGCTGGTCGTCGTCAAGGCGGTGTTCTGCTTCGCCTTCCTGATGGTGACCGTGCTGTTCTCCATCGTGTGGGAGCGCAAGGTCGTCGCCTGGATGCAGCTGCGCATCGGTCCGAACCGGCACGGCCCCTGGGGCATGCTCCAGTCGCTCGCCGACGGCATCAAGCTGATGCTCAAGGAAGATTTGATCGTCAAGCGCGCGGACAAGGTGGTCTACGTCCTCGCGCCGGTCATCGCCGCGATCCCCGCGTTCATGGCGATCGCCGTGATCCCGTTCGGGCCCTCGGGCAACGAGGTCTCGATCTTCGGCCACCGTACGGCGATGCAGCTCACCGACCTGCCGATCGCGATGCTGTACATCCTCGCGGTCGCCTCCGTCGGCATCTACGGCATCGTGCTCGCCGGCTGGTCCTCCGGGTCCACGTACCCGCTCCTGGGCGGCCTGCGGTCCTGCGCGCAGATGATCTCGTACGAGATCGCGATGGGTGCCGCGTTCGCCTCGGTCTTCCTGTACTCGGGCTCGATGTCGACCTCGGAGATCGTCGCCCAGCAGCACGACCGCTGGTACATCGTCCTGCTGCCGGTCTCGTTCCTGATCTACATCGTGACGATGGTCGGCGAGACGAACCGCGCCCCGTTCGACATGCCGGAGTCCGAGGGCGACCTCGTCGGCGGCTTCAACACCGAGTACTCGTCCATCAAGTTCGCGATGTTCATGCTCGCCGAGTACGTGAACATGGTGACGGTCTCCGCGGTCTCCGCGACGCTCTTCCTGGGCGGCTGGCGCGCACCGTGGCCCGTCTCGACGTTCTGGGAGGGCGCGAACCACGGCTGGTGGCCGCTGCTCTGGTTCGTCATCAAGGTCCAGCTGCTGCTGTTCTTCTTCATCTGGCTGCGCGGCACGCTGCCCCGGGTCCGCTACGACCAGCTGATGAAGCTCGGCTGGAAGGTGCTCATCCCGGTCTCCGTGGTGTGGCTGATGCTCGTCGCGACCGTGCGGACCCTGCACAACGAGAACTACGACTTCGCGGACATCGCCCTGTACGTCGGCGGCGCCATCCTCGTGATCCTGCTGCTGTCGTTCGTCGTGGACATCTTCCGCGACCGGGGGGCCAAGCAGCGTGCGGAGGCCGAGGAGCCCGTCGCCTTCGACCCGATGGCGGGCGGATTCCCCGTGCCTCCGCTGCCCGGACAGACCCTGCCGCCCGTGCCGCGCCGACGCCCGAGGCACGAGCGGGAGTTGATTGCCAGTGGTGGGCCCGATACTGCGAGTGACGAATCACTCGGCGGATCTAGTGAGGGAAAGGAGGCGTCCGATGGCTGACGAGAAAGACACCAAGCCCGGGTTCCAGAACCCTGTCGCCGGTTTTGGCGTGACCTTCAAGGCCATGTTCAAGAAGCGGCTGACCGAGCAGTACCCGGAGCAGGAGAAGACCACTGCTCCCCGCTTCCACGGCAGGCACCAGCTCAACCGCCATCCGGACGGCCTGGAGAAGTGCGTCGGCTGCGAGCTGTGCGCATGGGCCTGCCCGGCGGACGCCATCTATGTGGAGGGCGCGGACAACACCGAGGAGGAGCGCTACTCCCCGGGCGAGCGGTACGGCCGCGTCTACCAGATCAACTACGCCCGCTGCATCCTGTGCGGCCTGTGCATCGAGGCGTGCCCCACGCGCGCGCTGACGATGACGAACGAGTTCGAGCTGGCCGACAGCAGCCGCGCCAACCTGATCTACACCAAGGAGCAGCTGCTCGCCGGGCTCGAAGAGGGCATGGTCGAGTCGCCGCACTCGATCTTCCCCGGCACCGACGAGCAGGACTACTACCAGGGGCTGGTGACCGAGGCGGCGCCCGGCACCGTGCGTCAGGTGGCCCTGTCCAAGGGCGAGACGCCGCAGGAGGGGGCCGCGACCTTCGGGGACGGCGAGCCCGCGTCGAAGAAGGTGATCAGCTGATGACGCAGCTCGCCACCGTCACACTCTCCGCGGGTACCTCCACCGGCGAGGCCTTCCAGTTCTGGGTCCTCGGCACGGTCGCCGTGATCGGCGCGCTGTGCACGATCCTCATGAAGAAGGCCGTGCACAGCGCCCTGTGCCTCGCCGGGACCATGATCATCCTTGCGGTGTTCTACCTGGCCAACGGTGCGTACTTCCTGGGCATCGTGCAGATCGTCGTCTACACCGGCGCGATCATGATGCTGTTCCTCTTCGTGGTCATGCTGGTCGGCGTCACCGCCGCGGACTCCCTGAAGGAGACCATCAAGGGGCAGCGCTGGCTGGCCGCCCTGTGCGGGCTCGGCTTCGGTGTCCTGCTGGTCGCGGGGATCGCGAACGCGTCGCTGAACCAGTTCAACGGGCTCGGCAAGGCGAACGCGAACGGGAACGTCGAGGGCCTCGCGACCCTCATCTTCACCAAGTACGTCTTCGCCTTCGAGATCACCGGCGCCCTGCTCATCACGGCCACCATCGGCGCCATGGTGCTCACGCACCGCGAGCGCACCGAGCGGGCCAAGACCCAGCGGGAGCTGGCCGAGCAGCGCGTGCGCGAGGGCAAGCACCTGCCGCCGCTGCCCGCCCCCGGCGTCTACGCCCGGCACAACGCGGTGGACATCGCCGGCCTGCTGCCGGACGGCACCCCGTCGGAGCTCACGGTGATGCAGACGCTGCGCCGGCGCGGTCAGGTCCGTGACGTCTCCGGTGAGGCGCTCCGCGACCTGAAGGCACTGGAGCAGCGCTCGACCGACCGTCTGGAGCGTTCAGAGGAGGCGTCGAAGTGAACCCGGTCAACTACCTCTATCTCGCCGCCCTGTTGTTCACGATCGGTGCCACCGGCGTGCTCATCAGGCGGAACGCGATCGTGGTGTTCATGTGCATCGAGCTGATGTTGAACGCGTGCAATCTCGCGTTCGTCGCGTTCTCGCGGATGCACGGCAATCTCGACGGCCAGATCATCGCGTTCTTCACGATGGTCGTCGCCGCCGCGGAGGTCGTGGTCGGGCTCGCGATCATCGTGTCGCTGTTCCGTTCCCGCCACTCGGCCTCGGTCGACGACGCCAGCCTGATGAAGCTGTAAGGGGCCGCGAACCACATGAACGCAGAGAACTTGATCGCGCTGCTGGTAGCGGCGCCCTTGCTGGGAGCGGCCGTACTGCTGTGCGGCGGGCGGGCACTCGACCGGGTGGGCCACCTGCTCGGCACGCTGCTCGCGGCCGTCTCCTTCGTGATCGCCGTCGTGCTCTTCACCGACATGCTCGGCAAGGGCGCGGAGGAACGCACGCTCAGTCAGCACCTGTTCAGCTGGATCCCGGTCGAGGGCTTCCAGGCGGACGTCGCCTTCCAGCTCGATCAGCTGTCGATGACGTTCGTCCTGCTGATCTCCGGGGTCGGCACGCTGATCCACCTGTACTCCATCGGGTACATGGAGCACGACGAGCGGCGCCGCCGCTTCTTCGGCTACCTGAACCTGTTCGTCGCGGCGATGCTCCTCCTCGTCATCGCCGACAACTACCTTTTGCTGTACGTCGGCTGGGAGGGTGTGGGCCTCGCCTCGTACCTCCTCATCGGTTTCTGGCAGCACAAGCCGAGCGCGGCCACCGCCGCGAAGAAGGCGTTCCTGGTCAACCGCGTCGGTGACATGGGTCTGTCGATCGCGATCATGCTGATGTTCACGACCTTCGGGACGTTCGCCTTCGAGCCGGTCCTCGGCAGCGTCGGTGACACCTCCGAGGGCAAGCTCACCGCGATCGGCCTGATGCTGCTGCTCGCCGCGTGCGGCAAGTCGGCGCAGGTCCCGCTCCAGTCCTGGCTCGGGGACGCGATGGAGGGCCCGACCCCGGTCTCGGCCCTCATCCACGCGGCGACCATGGTGACCGCGGGCGTGTACCTGATCGTGCGGTCCGGGGCGATCTTCAACGGCGCCCCGGACGCGCAGTTGGTCGTCACCATCGTCGGCGCGGTCACGCTGCTGTTCGGTGCGATCGTCGGTTGCGCGAAGGACGACATCAAGAAGGCCCTCGCGGGCTCGACGATGTCGCAGATCGGCTACATGGTGCTCGCCGCGGGGCTCGGCCCCATCGGCTACGTCTTCGCGATCATGCACCTGGTGACGCACGGCTTCTTCAAGGCCGGGCTCTTCCTCGGCGCCGGCTCGGTCATGCACGGCATGAACGACGAGGTCGACATGCGCAAGTACGGCGGCCTCAGGAAGTACATGCCGGTCACCTTCGTGACGTTCGGCCTCGGGTACCTCGCCATCATCGGCTTCCCGGGTCTGTCCGGCTTCTTCTCCAAGGACAAGATCATCGAGGCGGCGTTCGCCAAGGGCGGGACGGAAGGCTGGATCCTCGGCTCCGTCGCCCTGCTCGGCGCCGCGATCACCGCGTTCTACATGACCCGCGTGATGATCATGACCTTCTTCGGTGAGGAGCGCTGGAAGAACCGGGCGACCCGGTCGCCGGAGCAGCCCAGCGCCGAGCCCGCCGCCGAGACGCGCGGTGTCCACGACGAGCCGCACCCGCACGAGTCGCCGTCGTCCATGACGATCCCGATGATCGTGCTCGCCGTCGGCTCCGTCTTCGCGGGTGGCTTCTTCTCCATCGGCGACCGCTTCCTGAAGTGGCTGGAGCCGGTCACCGGGCACGACCACGGCCACGCGCCGGTCAGCGCGGGCGTGGTCACCGGCGCCACCATGGTGTGCCTGGTGATCGGTGTGGGCCTGGCCTGGGTCCAGTACGGGCGCCGCGAGGTTCCGGTGCTCGCCCCGCGCGGCTCGCTGCTCACCCGCGCCGCCCGGCGCGATCTGCTCCAGGACGACTTCAACCACGTCGTCCTCGTCCGCGGCGGCGAGCACCTCACCCGCTCGCTGGTCTACGTCGACCACACCCTGGTCGACGGGGTGGTCAACGGGACGGCGGCTTCGGTGGGCGGACTCTCCGGCCGGCTGCGCAAGCTCCAGAACGGCTACGTGCGCTCGTACGCCGTCTCGATGTTCGGCGGCGCGGCGCTCATCACCGCCGTCACCCTGCTGATGAGGGCGGTCTGATACCGATGTCCTTTCCTCTGCTGACAGCGACGGCGGTGCTTCCGGCCGTGGGCGCGATCGCCACGGCCGCCGTGCCGGCGAAGCAACGCACCGCGGCCAAGTGGCTCGCGCTCCTCGTCTCGGTCGGGACGCTGGTGCTCGCGGCGCTGGTCGCGGTCCGTTTCGACCCGGACGGCGGCCGCTACCAACTCACCGAGTCCCATGCGTGGATCGCCGACTTCGGGGTCCGCTACGAAGTGGGCGTGGACGGCATCGGGGTCGCGCTCGTCGCACTGACCGCGCTGCTGATCCCGTTCGTGATCCTCGCCGGATGGCACGACGCGGACCCGCAGGAGACCGGTGCCGAGTCCCTCGGCAGCTTCGCCGCGGGGCGGTGGCGGCCGACACAGGGCTTCTTCGCCCTGATCCTGCTGGTCGAGGCGATGGTGATCATCTCCTTCGAGGCCACCGACGTCTTCCTCTTCTACATCTTCTTCGAAGCCATGCTCATCCCGATGTACTTCCTCATCGGCGGCTTCGGCGACCGCGCGGGCCCGCACGGCGAGAAGGAGGCGGCCACCCAACGCTCGTACGCGGCCGTCAAGTTCCTCCTCTACAACCTGGTCGGCGGCCTCATCATGCTGGCGGCCGTCATCGGCCTCTACGTGGTGGCGGGGAACTTCTCGCTCCAGCAGATCGCCGAGGCGCGGGCCAACGGTTCGCTCGACATGGCGACCAACACCGAGCGATGGCTCTTCCTCGGCTTCTTCTTCGCCTTCGCGGTGAAGGCCCCGCTGTGGCCGCTGCACACCTGGCTGCCGAACGCGATGGGGGAGGCCACGACCCCGGTCGCCGTGCTGATCACGGCGGTGGTCGACAAGGTCGGCACGTTCGCGATGCTCCGCTTCTGCCTCCAGCTCTTCCCGGAGGCGAGCAAGTGGGCGACACCGGTCATCCTGGTCCTCGCCCTCATCAGCATCATCTACGGAGCACTGCTCGCGGTGGGCCAGCGCGACATCAAGCGCCTGGTGGCGTACGCGTCGATCTCGCACTTCGGCTTCATCATCATGGGCATCTTCGCGATGACCAGCCAGGGCCAGTCCGGCGCGACGCTCTACATGGTCAACCACGGCATCTCGACCGCCGCGCTGATGCTCGTCGCCGGGTTCCTGATCTCGCGGCGCGGCTCGCGGCTCATCGCGGACTACGGGGGCGTGCAGAAGGTCGCCCCGGTGCTCGCCGGCACGTTCCTGATCGGCGGGCTCGCGACGCTCTCGCTGCCGGGGCTCGCCCCGTTCGTGAGTGAGTTCCTGGTCCTGGTCGGCACGTTCGCGCGCTACCCGGTCATCGGCATCATCGCCACCTTCGGCATCGTCCTCGCCGCGCTCTACACGCTGGTCCTCTACCAGCGCACCATGACCGGCCCGGTGAAGCCCTCGACCGAGGGCATCACCGACCTGCGGGTGCGCGAGCTGGCGGTCGTGGTCCCGCTGATCGGCGTACTGATCTTCCTGGGTGTGTACCCGAAGCCGCTCACCGAGCTGGTGAACCCGGCGGTCAAGCACACCATGTCCGACGTCCAGAAGAAGGACCCGAAGCCGGAAGTGGAGGCGGCCCACAAGTGAGCGCTTCAGCCGTCCACAGCCTGTGGACAACTGCCGCCGATCCGATCTCCAAGATCGACGCACCCAAGATCGAGTACGGGCAATTGTCCCCGACCTTGATCGTCATCGGTGCCGCCGTCCTGGGGGTCCTGGTCGAGGCGTTCGTGCCCCGCAAGTCCCGTTACTACGTGCAGGTGTTCCTGTCGGTCGTCGCGCTCGCCGCCGCCTTCGCGGCGGTCGTCGGACTCGCCGCCGGTGGCTACGGCACGACCAAGGCGCACATCGCGGCCATGGGCGCGATCGCCGTCGACGGCCCGGCCCTCTTCCTGCAAGGCACCATCCTGCTGACCGGCCTGGTCGCGATCTTCACGTTCGCGGAGCGCAGGCTCGATCCGGAGGCGCACGGCAACCGCATCGACTCGTTCGCTGCGCAGGCCGCGTCCGTACCGGGCAGCGACAGTGAGAAGGCCGCGGTCAGGGCCGGGTTCACCACCACCGAGGTGTTCCCGCTCGTGCTCTTCGCGATCGGCGGCATGCTGGTCTTCCCGGCGGCCAACGACCTGCTGACGCTCTTCATCGCCCTGGAGGTCTTCTCCCTCCCGCTCTACCTTCTGTGCGCCGTGGCCCGCCGCAAGCGGATCATGTCGCAGGAGGCCGCGGTCAAGTACTTCCTGCTCGGCGCGTTCGCCTCCGCCTTCACCCTGTTCGGTATCGCGCTGCTGTACGGCTACGCGGGCTCGGTCTCGTACGCGACCATCGCGAGCGTCGCCGACGGCTCGGTCCAGAACATCGACCCGGCCCTCGCCGACACCATGGGCAACGACGCGCTGCTGCTCATCGGCATGGCACTCGTCGTCATGGGCCTGCTGTTCAAGGTCGGCGCCGTCCCCTTCCACATGTGGACCCCGGACGTCTACCAGGGCGCCCCGACACCGGTCACCGGCTTCATGGCGGCGGCCACGAAGGTCGCCGCGTTCGGCGCGCTGCTGCGCCTGCTCTACGTGGTCCTGCCCGGGCTGCGCTGGGACTGGCGGCCGGTCATGTGGGCCGTCGCCATCGTCACGATGCTCGGCGGCGCGATCGTCGCGATCACGCAGACCGACATCAAGCGGCTCCTCGCCTACTCGTCCATCGCGCACGCCGGCTTCATCCTGGCCGGTGTCATCGCCACGAGCCCGGACGGCGTCTCGTCGGTCCTCTTCTACCTGGGCGCGTATTCCTTCGTCACGATCGGCGCCTTCGCCGTGGTGACGCTGGTGCGCGACGCGGGCGGCGAGGCGACACACCTGTCGAAGTGGGCGGGGCTCGGCCGGCGCTCACCCCTGGTGGCGGCGGTCTTCGCGATCTTCCTGCTCGCCTTCGCCGGTATCCCGCTGACCTCCGGGTTCGCGGGGAAGTTCGCGGTGTTCAAGGCCGCGGCGGAGGGCGGCGCGGGCGCGCTCGTCGTGGTCGGTGTGATCTCGTCGGCGATCGCCGCGTTCTTCTACATCCGGGTGATCGTCCTCATGTTCTTCAGCGAGCCGAAGGCGGACGGACCGACCGTCGCCGTGCCGTCGCCGCTGACCATGACGACGATCGCGGTGGGTGTCGCGGTCACGGTCGTGCTCGGCGTCGCGCCGCAGTACTTCCTCGACCTGGCGAGCCAGGCCGGGGTCTTCGTCCGGTAGGCGCCGACCGCATCGGAAAGCCCGGTCCCCGCGCGGGGCCGGGCTTTTCGCTGTCCGGTGAACCCCAGCCTGTGGATAACTTCGGGGGCTGTCGGTGCGGACCCCTATCGTTGCTGGAGACGTCGATCCACGGCGCGTGGGGGACAGGCGATGAATGGGACTGAGGGTATGAGCGAGGTGACCGAGAGCGAGGCGCTTGCCACGCTCCACCGCGTCTTCGGGTACGACGCGTTCCGCGGCGAGCAGGAAGCGGTCATCGAGCATGTGGTGAGCGGCGGGGACGCCGTCGTCCTCATGCCGACCGGCGGCGGGAAGTCGCTCTGCTACCAGATCCCGGCCCTGGTCAGACCCGGCACCGGCATCGTCGTCTCCCCGCTGATCGCGCTGATGCAGGACCAGGTGGACGCGTTGCGGGCGGCCGGTGTGCGCGCCGGGTTCATGAACTCGACGCAGGACTTCGACGAGCGGCGCACCGTCGAGGCCGAGTTCCTCGCGGGCGAGCTCGACCTGCTGTACCTGGCGCCCGAGCGGCTGCGGCTCGACGCCACGCTGGGTCTGCTCTCCCGCGGCAAGATCTCCGTCTTCGCCATCGACGAGGCGCACTGTGTCGCGCAGTGGGGCCACGACTTCCGCCCGGACTACCTGGCCCTGGAGGTGCTCGGGCAGCGCTGGCCCGACGTGCCGCGCATCGCCCTGACCGCGACGGCGACACACGCCACGCACCAGGAGATCACCCAGCGCCTGGGCATGCCGGACGCCAAGCACTTCGTGGCGAGCTTCGACCGGCCCAACATCCAGTACCGGATCGTCGGCAAGGCCGACCCGAAGAAGCAGCTGCTCACCTTCCTCAAGCAGGAGCACGAGGGTGACGCGGGCATCGTGTACTGCCTGTCGCGCAAGTCGGTGGAGGCGACCGCGGAGTTCCTCTGCCGGAACGGGATCACCGCGGTGCCGTACCACGCGGGCCTCGACGCGGGCACGCGCGCGGCGCACCAGTCCCGGTTCCTGCGCGAGGAGGGCATGGTCGTCTGCGCGACCATCGCCTTCGGCATGGGCATCGACAAGCCGGACGTCCGCTTCGTCGCCCACCTGGACCTGCCGAAGTCGGTCGAGGGGTACTACCAGGAGACCGGCCGCGCCGGGCGGGACGGGCTGCCGTCCACGGCCTGGATGGCGTACGGGCTCCAGGACGTCGTCCAGCAGCGGAAGCTGATCAACATGGGGGAGGGGGGCGAGGCGTTCCGCCGCCGCGCCTCCGCCCACCTCGACGCGATGCTGGCGCTGTGCGAGACGGCGCAGTGCCGGCGCGCCCAGCTCCTGACCTACTTCGGGCAGGAGGCGCCCGCGGCCTGCGGCAACTGCGACACGTGCCTGACCCCGCCCGAGACCTGGGACGGCACCGTCGCCGCGCAGAAGATCCTCTCCACCGTGGTGCGCCTGGACCGGGAGCGGCGGCAGAAGTTCGGCGCGGGCCAGATCATCGACATCCTGCTCGGCAAGCGCACCGCCAAGATCATCCAGTTCGACCACGACCAGCTCTCCGTCTTCGGTATCGGCGACGAGCTGGCGGAGGACGAATGGCGGGGCGTGGTGCGGCAGTTGCTGGCCCAGTCCCTCATCGCGGTCGAGGGCGAGTACGGCACGCTGGTGCTCACCGAGGAGAGCGGGAGCGTGCTCGGGCGGCAGCGGGAGGTGCGGCTGCGCAAGGAGGCACCGAAGGCGGTGACGCGGGCCGCCGCGCGCGAGCGCAGGGCCAAGTCCCCCGCGGCCGACCTGCCCGAGGAGCTGATGCCCGTCTTCGAGGCGCTGCGGTCCTGGCGCGGGGCGCAGGCGAAGGAGAACGGGGTCCCGGCGTACGTCATCTTCCATGACGCGACGCTCAAGGAGATCGCCATGCAACGGCCCACGTCGGTTGCCCAGTTGGGCACCATCGGCGGGGTCGGCGAGAAGAAGCTGGCGACCTGGGGCGAGGGAGTGCTCGGGGTCCTGGCCGCGCTGGACGACGGCGGCCAGGGGGCACCCGGCCAGCACGCCGACGGCCAGGACGGCGCCGGTCAGAACGCCCCCGGTCAGAACGCCGCCGGCCAGGATGCCGCCGGCCAGGACGGCGCCGCTCAGCACGCCGACGGCCAGAACACCGCCGGCCGGGACGGCGCCGGCCAGAACCCCAGAGGTCAGAACCCCAGCGGTCAGAACGCCCCCGGTCAAGACGCCCCCGGTCAGGGCACCCCCGGTCGGGGCGCCGCTGTTCGGGGCGCCGATGCCGAGGACCCCGGGTTCTGGGCCGAGCCCGACCTGGAGCCCGAGCCCGAGGAGATCGACTGGTGACGGGGGAGGCCGCGCCGGCGCGGACCCCGCACGCCGCTCCGGGTGGGCGCCCCGCACGACGCCCGGCACGCCGCACCGGCCACGCGAGCCGCGTACGGCTCAGACCGTGCGGGTCGCGTACGCCCTGACATCCGCGTCCGAGTCCTCGGCCGCCGTCGCCAGGGCCGCGCGGGCGCGAGGCGTGGTGGGCGCGTGGCGGCGCAGGGCGAGGACGGCGGCCTTGCGGACGTCCGCGTTGGCGTCGGTCAGCGCCCCGGCGAGGGCCTCGATCGCGGGTCCGGAGCCGGTGGCGCCGCCGAGCGCCGTGGCCGCGCCCGCGCGTACCTGCCAGGCCGGATCGCCGAGGGCCGCGGTGGCCGACGCCTCGTACCGGGGCGGGCACCCCGTGCCGCCCAAGGTGGTGAAGGCCGCCGCGCGGACCAGGGCGTCCGGGTCGGCGAGGAGCGGGGCCAGGGCGTCGGGGTCGGCCAGACCGCGGGCCACGGCGACGCGTACCTCGCGGGCCGGGTCGCCGACGGCCGAGGCCAGCACGTCCAGGGCGTCGACGGAGACCAGGGCCCGCACCGCGGCGATACGGACCTCGATGTCCGGGTCGCCGAGCAGGGGCGGGTAGGCGGCGGCGCGGCCGAGGCGCAGGGCGCGCAGCGTGTCCAGGGCGGTGGCCCGCACCCGCGGGTCGCCGTGGCCGAGCGCGTCGAGCAGGGCCCGGCCCAACTCGGGTTCGGGCGGCAGGACTTCGACGAGTTCGCGCAGGGAGGCGCAGACGGCGGCCCGTACCTCGGGCGCCTCGTCGCCGAGGGCGGCGGCGAGGGCGGGACCAGTGCCGGGCGGCGCGGTCTCGGTGAGGGTCGCGAGGGCGGCCCTGCGCACGGTGGGGTCGGGGTCGGTCAAGTAGGGGGTGAGGTCGGCGAGTTCGGGGTCGCGTTCGGCGAGGGCGTTCAGTTCGAGGATGCGGGGCGAGCGGGTGGCGGGGGCGGCCACGCCGGGTGAGCCCTCCGCGGTGCGGGTGGTGGTGGCGGAGCCGGCCGGGGCCAGTTCCCGGGCGCCCGCCGTGGCGACCTGGAGCGGGTGGACCTCGCCGAGGTGGCGGGACGGGCCGCCGGTCGGGGTGAATCCGTCCACGGGGACGACGTAGGGATCGACAGGGCGCGCCGTGAACTCCATGGCGCCCGCGGGGGACTTGCGGAGGTCGAGATGGTGGAACCACCGGGCGTCGTCGCGCGCCGGATGGTCGGTGCGCTCGTGGTAGAGGCCCCAGCGCGATTCGGTGCGGGCCAGCGAGGAGCGGGCCGCCATCTCGGCGCAGTCGCGGATGAACGACACCTCGGCGCAGCGCATCAGTTCGTGCGGGGTGCGGGCGCCCATGGTGGCGATGTCGGCCCGCATCCGTTCGAAGTGCTCGACGGCGAGGGAGAGCCGCGCGCCGGACTTGGGCGGCGCCACGTAGTCGTTCACGAAGCGGCGCAGTTTGTACTCGACCTGGGGCTGCGGCGGGCCGTCCGGGTGGCGCAGCGGGCGGTAGATCAGCTCGTGCGCGGCGCGCAGTTGGTCCGGCGGCAACTCGCCCTCGTAGCAGGGGTGCTGGGCGGCGTCGAGGCCCGCGAGGTCGCCGAAGACGAACGCGCCGATCATGTAGTTGTGCGGGACGCAGGCCAGGTCACCGGCGGCGTAGAGGCGGGGCACGGTGGTGCGGGCGTGGTCGTCGACGCGGACCCCGGAGGCGGAGTGGCCGCCGCACAGGCCGATCTCGGAGATGTGCATCTCGATGTCGTGGGTGCGGTAGTCGTGCCCCCGGCCGGCGTGGAAGGTGGAGCGGGTGGGGCGTTCGGTGGTGTGCAGGATCCCTTCGAGGGCGGCGACGGACTCCTCGGGGAGGTGGCTCAGCTTCAGGTAGACCGGGCCGCGGTCGGAGGCCACCTCGGCGGCGAACTCCGCCATCATCTGCCCCGACCAGTAGTCGGAGTCGACGAACCGTTCGCCGTGCCGGTTGACCTGGTAGCCGCCGAAGGGGTTCGCGACGTAGGCGCAGGCCGGGCCGTTGTAGTCCTTGATCAGCGGGTTGATCTGGAAGCACTCGATGCCGGTGAGGGCGGCGCCCGCGTGGTACGCCATGGCGTAGCCGTCCCCGGCGTTGGTGGGGTTCTCATAGGTGCCGTAGAGGTAGCCGCTGGCGGGCAGGCCGAGGCGGCCGCAGGCGCCCGTCGCGAGGATCACGGCGCCCGCGCGGACCGAGACGAACCGCCCGGTGCGGGTGTTGAAACCGGCCGCGCCGACCGCGCGGCCGCCGGCGGTGAGGACCCGGACCGGCATGACCCGGTTCTCGATGCGGATGCGCTCGCGCATCTCGCGCCGCCGCAACTGCCGGTACAGGACCTTCTTGACGTCCTTGCCCTCCGGCATGGGCAGCACGTAGGAACCGGAGCGGTGCACCTGGCGGACCGCGTACTCGCCGTGCTCGTCCTTCTCGAACTTCACGCCGTACGACTCCAGGCGCCGCACCATGTCGAAGCCGCGGGTCGCGGTCTGCCGGACGGTGGACTGGTCCACGATGCCGTCGTTGGCACGGGTGATCTCGGCTACGTAGTCGTCGGGTTCGGCCCGGCCGGGGATCACGGCGTTGTTGACGCCGTCCATGCCCATGGCCAGGGCACCGGAGTGCCGGACGTGCGCCTTCTCCAGGAGCAGCACGCGCGCGCCCTGCTCGGCGGCGGTCAGCGCGGCCATGGTGCCCGCGGTGCCGCCGCCGATCACGAGGACGTCGCAGGACAGCTCTTCGGCGTCGGCGAGTGCGGGGATCTCCAGGGGGCTGTCCACGGCGGGGCCTTTCACAAGAGCGGTCACGAGAGCGGGGCTTCCTGGAGGGTGTGCGCGCCGAGCGCGGCCAGCACCGAGCGGCGCAGTTCCGTCGTGGCCGGGTCGTCGCGGGCGGCGCGCAGCCGGGGACGGGGTACGTCGTGGACGGCGGTGAGGCGGCCCGCGTCGAGCAGGGCGACGCGGTCGCCGAGGAAGAGGGCCTCGTCGACGTCGTGCGTGACGAAGACGACGCTCGCGCCGGTGTCCCGCCACACGTCGACGAGGAGGTCCTGCATCCCGGCCCTGGTCCGTGCGTCGAGCGCGCCGAACGGTTCGTCCATGAGGACGGCGCGGGGCGCGCCCGCCAGGGCCCGGGCGAGCTGGACGCGCTGGCGCTGCCCGCCGGACACCTGGTGCGGGAGGCGGCGTTCCAGGCCGTCGAGTCCGACGCGGGTCAGCCAGTGCGCGGCGCGGGCTCGGCGTTCCGCGCGGGGCGATCCGGCGATGGCGAGGGGCAGTTCGACGTTGGCGCGCAGGTCCCGCCAGGGCAGCAGGGCGTCCTCCTGGAAGACGAGGGCCCGTTCGGCGCCGGGCCCGCGCACGGGGGTGCCGTCCACCGTGACCGCTCCGGCGAGCGGGGCGAGGAGTCCGGCGAGGGTGCGCAGCAGCGTCGACTTGCCGCAGCCCGAGGGGCCGACGACGGTCAGTACCTGCCCCGGTGACACGTCCACCGACACGCCGTCGAGCACGGCCGCGCCGGGCCGGCCGAGGGAGGCATCGCGCAGGACGATGTGGGCGCCCTCCGGTGCGGCGCGGTGCACTCCGGCGTGGTGCGCTTCTGAGTGGTGCGCTCCGACGCGTTGCGCTCCGACACGCTGCACTCCGGCTCGTTCCTTCCCGGGTTCAGACGATCCGCGGCGCATGGTTCACCGGCTCCTTCCCGCGTCCGCCGGCGACCGCGCGGCGCGGCAGCCAGCGGGTCAGGCGCCGGCCGGCCACCTCGACGGCGGTGGAGGTGGCCCAGCCCAGGACGCCGATGGTCACCATCCCGACGAACACGCCGGGGTAGTCGAGGACCGTGTACTCCTGCCAGGTGCGGTAGCCGACGCCGTACTCGCCGGAGATCATCTCGGCCGAGATGACACAGATCCACGAGACGCCGACCCCGACGGAGAGGCCGCCCAGGATGCCGGGCAGCGCGCCCGGCAGCACCACCGAGCGCAGTACCCGCCACCGCCCGCCGCCCATGGTCCGCACGGCTTCCTCCCATACGGGCGTCAGGGCCCGCACGGCGTGCCGCGTGGCGACGAGGACGGGGAAGAACGCGGCGACGCAGGTGATGAAGACGATGCCCTGCTCGTTGCTCGGAAAGAGCAGGATCGCCACGGGTACGAGCGCGATCGCCGGGATCGGCCGGACCACTTCGAGCAGCGGCCCGAGCAGGTCCTCGGCCAGCCGCGAGCGGGCCACGGCGGTGCCCAGGCCGATGCCCGCGACGGAGGCGAGCACGAACCCCGTCGCGATCCGCTCCAGGCTGTCGGTCACGTCCTGCCAGTAGGCGCCGGTGCCGAGCCGGTCCCCGAAGGCCCCGGCGACATCGGTGACGGTGGGGAACTGCGAGAAGCGCAGCCACAGATCGACGTCCCGCGCGGTCAGCGACTGCCACAGGGCGAGGAAGGCGGCGAGGGAGGCGAGGCGCAGCGCGTACCGCCGGTACCGTGCGCGCTGCCCGGGTCCCGGGTGCTGTTCGCGCCGCCTCATGACGCCGCCCGTCGCAGGGCGTCCGCGTACGAGTCGAGCACGGAGGCACCGGCATGAGCGGACACGTACGTCCGTGCGCCCGCCTCGGAGACGAACGGCTTCAGGGCGGAGCCGTCCGCGACCCACACGGCCCGGTCGGCGAACCAGAGGGTGCCGGTGCGGGTGTCCGGCACGTAGGCGGCCCGGACGGACTTCGGGTGCGTGGACACGTGGCGCAGCAGCTGCGTCGGGGAGTCGAAGGAGCGCGTCGTGGAGGCGCCCTTCGTCCACACCTCCGGGCGCGGTCGCGGTGCGGTGGCGGGGAGCAGCTTGTCGTACGCGGCGGAGCCGAGGGCGCGGCGTACGTACTGGTCGTCGACGAAGGAGTCGACGTCGACGTCGCCCACCAGTTTCGCCGCCTTCAGGACCGGCACGTCCTTCTTCAGGGCGGCGACGAGGCGCGGCTTGAGGGTCGGGTCGAAGGTGGCGATGCCTTGAGCGCCGTTGTAGAGGAGGACGACCTCCGCCGGGAGGCCGGTCGCCTTCGCGACCTTCTGGGCCGCGGGCACCGGATGCTCGTTCAGGTAGTCCGTGGCGTCCTGCTGCGCCCGAAGGAACGCCTCCAGGACGGCGGGCCGCTTCTTGGCGAAGTCCTCGCGCGCGGTGACGCCGTGGAACGTCGGCAGGTTCAGCTCGGCGCCGTCGTACAGCGCTTTCGCCTTGCCCTGGTACGCGAGCAGGCCCGGCCACGCCACGAACTGGGACAGGGCGTCCGCACTCCCCGCCGACAGGGCAGAAGCACCCACGGCGGGCTGCTGGTTGAGCTTGCGGATGTCCTTGTCGGGGTCGAGACCCGCGCGTCGCAGGGCGCGTACGAGGGTGCCGTCGGCGGCCGATCCGATGCTGGTCGACACCTTCTTGCCGCGCAGGTCGGTGAGGTTCGTCAGGGTCGAGTCGGGCGCCGTGACGACGGTGTTGAGGCCGCCGCGCAGGTTGTACCCGGTGACCGAGACCAGCTTCGTCGGCCGGCCCAACTGCTTGCCGCGGGCCGCGTTGAGCAGGAGAGGGAAGTCGCCCATCGAGCCGATGTCGGTCTTCCCGGCGGCCATCTGCGCGGTGATCGGGGCGCCGGTCGCGTAGTCCTCCCACTTCACCTTGTACGTGGTGCCGTTCTTCGCGCCGAGCGTCCGCAGCTCGCGTTCGAACGCGCCGAGGGAGCGCAGCAACGTACCGGCCGTGACGGTGTTGATGGTCTTGGACTGGTAGCCGACGGTCACGGTGACCGTCGAGTCGTCACCCGCCGACGCGGAACCGCCGCAGGCGGCGAGGGGGGTGATCAGGGCGAGCGCGAGCACCGCGACTACGGGGCGTTTCATACGGGTTCGGGCCTCTCACCGGAGCAGATAGGGCATGTTGACCGTGACGGCTCCGGTGGGACAGCGGGCCGCGCACGGGCCGCAGTACCAGCACTCGTCGACGTGCATGTAGGCCTTGCCGCTGTCCTCGTGGATGGCGAGGGAGTCGAGTGGACACATGTCGACGCACAGGGTGCAGCCGTCGATGCACTTCGACTCGTCGATGGTCACGGGCACGTCGGCCCGCTGGGGCGCCAAAGGCATGGCTGTCTCCAGGAAGGTGCGAGCAAAAGCGTTCTAGAGGGAGCGGCGCAGCTGGCCGCTCATCGTGATGCGGTCGCCGCGGAAGCGGATGAACTCCAGGTCGACGGGGCGCCCGTCGGCCAGGTGCGTCAGGCGCTCCAGCATCAACAGGGCGGCGCCGCGCGGTGCCTGCAGGACGGTGGCGGAGTGCGCGTCGGCGGTGACGGCCTCAAGGGTGATGTCGGCATGTCCCAGCGGCTGCCCGGTGATGGATTCCAGGAGCCGGAAGACGTCCGTGTTCTCCAGGTCGGCGTCGAGGAGGTGGAGGCCGATGTCGAGGGGGACATAGGTCAGGTCGAGGGAGAGCGGCAGGCCCCCGAGGCGGCGCAGCCGTTCCACGTAGAGGACGTCGGCGCCCGGCGGCAGGCCGAGGCGTTCGGCGACCGGGGCGGGCGCGGAGACGGGGCCGGCGGTGCGGACCTCGTTGGTGACGTGGCCGTGTTCGTGCAGGGTCTCCGCGAGGCCCATCAGCCGGTCGAGGCCGTGCGGGTACTTCTGGGCGCGGACGGTCGTGCCGACGCCCGGCTGCCGGGCCACGAGGCCCTCGGCGCAGAGCAGGCCGAGCGCCTGGCGGACGGTGTTGCGCGAGGCGCGGTAGTCGGCGCCGATGCTCTCCTCGTGGGGGAGCACCCCGGCCGGGAAGCGGCCCGCGAGGATCTGGTACCGCAGGAGGTCGGCGAGTTGTCGGGCCTGGTCCGCGCGCAGCCGCCGGCGCCGGGCGGCGACGGTGGTCGCCCCGGCTCCGGTGGCGTCTCGTACGCGGTCTGCGGCGGGCATGGGACGGACGATAGCCGGGGGTGGGGCGGGGTGGTGTTGCTGTTGTGTTGCGCCACCGGGTGCCTCCGGCGGTTCGCCGGTGACCTGCGGCGATGGGGCGCGGGTGGGGGCGATCTGCCACCCGCGCCACCTGGCGCCTGCGCGCCGTCGGGGTACTGGGGTCGTGTGCGGGTGCGGCCCGGAGCGTGGTTGCTCGCGCCGTTCCCCGCGCCCTTAGAGGGGCGGCGCCGCCACGATCCTGCCTGTGACGTCGCCGAGGCCCACCCGGGTGCCGTCCGGGCCCGGGGCCCAGGCCGAGAGGGTCACTTCGTCGCCGTCCTCCAGGAAACCCCGCTTGCCGTCGGGGAGTTCGAGGGGGCGCTGCCCGTTCCAGGTCATCTCGATGAGCGAGCCGCGCTCGTTCTCCTCGGTGCCGCTGATGGTGCCGGAGCCGTAGAGGTCGCCGGTGCGCAGCGAGGCGCCGTTGACCGTCATGTGGGCCAGCATCTGGGCGCCGGTCCAGTACATGCCGGAGAAGGGGGGTTCGGAGATGACGTGGCCGTTGAGGGAGACGGTGATGCGCAGGTCGTAGCCGGCCGGGTCCAGGGACGGATCGGCGTCGTCCAGGTAGGGGAGCAGCGGGACCGTGCGCGCGGGCGCGGCCACGCGCGCCGCGTCCAGGGCGTCGAGCGGCGTGATCCACGCGGAGACCGACGTCGCGAAGGACTTGCCGAGGTGCGGGCCGAGCGGCACGGTCTCCCAGGACTGGATGTCGCGCGCCGACCAGTCGTTGAGGAGGCAGAGTCCGAAGACGTGGTCGCGGTAGGAGGAGAGCGGCACGGCGGTGCCCTGCGCGGAGGGCGTCCCGACCACGTAGCCGACCTCCGTCTCGATGTCGAGGCGGACCGAGGGCCCGAAGACGGGGGCCGGGTCGGCCGGGCCCTTGCGCTGCCCCGACGGGCGTACGACGTCGGTCCCGGAGACCACGACCGTGCCGGACCGGCCGTGATAACCGACCGGCAGATGCTTCCAGTTGGGCTTCAGCGGCTCCTCGTCGGGGCGGAAGAGGCGGCCGAGGTTCGAGGCGTGGTTCTCGGAGGCGTAGAAGTCGACGTAGTCCGCGACCTCGAAGGGGAGGTGCAGCGTGACCGAGGAGAGCGGGTGGAGGAAGGGCAGGACGGTGGCGCGGTGGGCGGGCACCGTCACCCAGGCGGTGAGCGCGCGGCGCACGTCGGACCAGGCCGTACGGCCCGCCGCCAGCAGGGTGTTGAGGCTGGGCCTGGCCAGGAGCGAGACGTAGGGGGAGCCGAGGGCCGCGGCGGCGGCGCCCGCGTCGAGGACGTGGTCGCCGAGGCGGACCCCGACGCGGCGCTCGCCGCCGGGGGCCGTGGAGAAGACTCCGTAGGGAAGGTTGTGCGGGCCGAAGGGGTCGCCTTCGGGGAGGTCGAGCGGGGTGTGCTCGGGAGTGCCGGCCATGCCTACCTGCCTCTCTTTCCGTCGAGTGCGGTTCACGTTACGTGGGGGAAGGGGGGTTCGGGCAGTGCCTGAAGAGTTCGCAATGTCCGAATGACCCGTTGATGGAGTGGTCGGTTCCGGCGTGGCGTCGATGCGGGCCGGTCCGCCCTGGAGGCGGCGGCGCTCGGGGCGGAACCTCGGCCGGTCCCACGACGGCGCCCCGAACCGCACCCGGCCCGCGCCACCACCCGCACACTCGCCCCGGCCTCCGCGGCAGACCCCCTCCGGCCGGGCCCGGTCCGTGTACGCGCTCACGCGCTCCCCGCGCCGTTACCGCCAACTGCTCCCGCGCGCAAGGCACTTCCTCGTCAAGCGGATGCCGGGTCCGCTGGGCGCGCGGTGGTTGCGCGAGCGGTTCGAGGGAAAGGTGGCGGTGCGGGACGTCGCCGCGGTCGAAGGGGCCTCGGTGGCGGAGGGCGGTACCCCCGTCCTCATCGTCCGCACGCACGCGGGCGGCTGCCAGGAGCTGTCCGCGGACCAGGTGATCGCGGGGACGGAATACCGCGTGGACCTGGCGGCGACGCCCTTCCCGGGTGACGGCCTCCGCACGCGGACCGCGGTCGGCCGGGAGGCACCGCGGCTCGCCGCCGGCCACGTCTCGTCCGTCCCGGGGCTGTACTTCACGGGCATGCTCGGCGGATCGTCGTACGGGCCGGTGACGCGGTTCGGGTGCGGCACGGAGTTGGCGTCACCGCGGTCGGCGCGGCACCTGGCGGCCGCGCACGGGTGAGGTGCCGCCGAACCCCCGGCGGGACCCGGGGCAGGAACAGGAGCGACGCGATGGAGAGCAAGCTGCGACAGAAGCTCCGTGAGCGCCGGGACCAGGTGGCCCTGGAGGTCATGGAGGCGGAACTGGGCGACCTGGGCACCGGACACGCCCTGCCGCCCGGCGGGGAGCCGGGGTGGGTCCGCGGGGCGATCGACCGGTCCCGGTCGACGGGCACGGAGCCGGACGAACTCCTCTCCGACGACACCCCGCAGGAGGAACTCGACGCGTGGATCGAAGCCCAGCTCAGCGCGCACGGCATGACCGGGAAGCTCTACGTGGCCAGTCATGTGGGCCTGCGCCCCTGGCTGGAGTGCGACCTTCCCGCGGCGGGCTGGGCGGCGCGGCTGCGCGCCGCGGTCGAGGACCCCTGGATGTTCCTGTCCCCGTCACTCGACAGGCTCGTCGTCATCATCGAGGCCGAGTACTGCTTCGAGTCCTACGTGTCCCGGGCGGGCACCCGGTGACCGCCCGCGACGGCCCCTTGTACTACAACTGCCCTCCTGAGGCCTGAGGTTGACCGCCGCTTAGCTCGAAGAGATGGAGCGCGCCAGGGCGGCCGGTACTCGACGGTTCGCCGGGGCGGCCGGTCCGTATTCTTCGGATCATGGCCGCACCCGCATATGCCCTCATCGCCACTGACCTGGACGGGACGCTGCTGCGCGGCGACGACACCGTCTCGGCCCGGACCCGCGCCGCCCTGGCCGCAGCCGTCGCGGCGGGGGCCCGGCACATCGTGGTGACCGGACGCCCCGCGCCCCGGGTGAAGCCGCTCCTCGACGAGCTGGGCGGGGGAGGGCTCGCGGTGTGCGCGCAGGGCGCGCAGTTGTACGACGGGGCGCACGACCGGCTGCTCTGGTCACTCACCCTCGACCGGGAGCTGGCCGAGCAGGCGCTCGGGAAGATCGAGGCGGAGGTGGGCCAGGTCCACGCGGCCGTCGACCAGGACGGGGTCGACGGCCCGACCCTCATCGAGCCCGGCTACCTCATGCCGCACCCCACGCTCCCCGCCGTCCAGGTGCACCGCCGCGCCGACCTGTGGGCGAAACCCATCAGCAAGGTCCTGCTGCGCCACCCCGGCCTGAGCGACGACGAGTTGGCGACCGTGGCCCGCGCCGCGGTCGGCCCCCTCGCCTCCGTCACCATGTCCGGCCCCGGCACCGTCGAACTTCAGCCGCGTGGCGTGACCAAGGCGACGGGCCTCGAACTGGCCGCCGACCGGCTCGGCGCGGGCCCCGCCGGCACGATCGCCTTCGGCGACATGCCGAACGACGTTCCGATGTTCGGCTGGGCGGCGCGCGGGGTGGCGATGGCCAACGCGCACCCCGAACTCAAGGCGGTCGCCGACGAGGTGACGTCGTCGAACGAGGAGGACGGGGTGGCTGAGGTGCTGGAGCGGCTGTTCGGCTGAGCCGCCCCGGACGCGGCGCTTCCGCACCCCTGGGCCGGGGACAGGGACAGGGACCGGGCTTCACCCCGCCTCGCCCGCCCGGCCCGGCGCCGGACCCCGGCTCACCCCGCCGTCCGCGGAATCCGCTCCTCCCACGTCCGGTGGAACACCACCTCGTCCCCGTCCCGGCACACCACCTCGCTCGATGTGACGAACTCCTGCTCCGTGCAGGAGATCTCGGACCGTGTCCGGACCGTCGCGTCCCAGGAGAGATCCGGCCGGTGCAGGCGGATCGACCAGTCGGAGCGGGTGCGGGCGGAGAGCGGGTCGTCCTCCTGGATGACGTACGTCTCCACGGCGTCCTCGGTGAACTCCAGGCCGTCCGGGTACACCCGCGTGCCGCCGTACCGGGGGTCGACCTCGAGGCGCCATTCGCCCTTGGCCACGTCCCGTACGACCAGCCGCTCGGGGCGCGGCTCGTCCAGCGACGCGGGATACACCACGCCCAGCGGCTCGGACTGCTCGGGCTCCTCGAAGGTGATTCCGGCGCCCAGGTCGCCGGAGCGGACCGGGAGTTCGAGGGTGCTGCCCACCGGGGTCAGGGTGAAGCCGGTGGCCGAGCCGGGCTGGGGCCAGATCCAGGGCCAGTACGCCGAGGAGACCGCGAGGCGGATGCGGTGTCCGGCGGGGAAGGTGTGGCCGATGCCGTTCAGCTCGAAGGTGACGTCCTCGGTGCTGCCCGGCAGCCAGGGCACGGAGGCGGCCCGGCCGTGCCGCGAGCCGAGGTTGAGGACGCCGCGGGTGACCAGGGTCGAGGAACCGTCCGGCGCGACGTCGCAGAGGCGGGCCACGATCTGGCCCCGGGGCACCGTGCTGGTGAGCCGCGCCGTGACGCGCGGGCGGCCCAGTACCCGTACGTCCGTGTCCACCTCGAACTCGAAGCAGGCCGACTTCGCGTCCTCGTCCCGCTGGTCGGGCGGCAGGTCCGCGTCGTTGCCGAACGGGAAGAAGCGGCCCGCGTCCAGACCCGTCTGCTGCGGGGAGCGTACGAGGACCGGGCTGCCCTGGAGCGCGTAGGAGACGGGGGTGACGTTCGGGGAGGGCCAGGAGGGTTCGCCGACCCAGCGGCCCGGCAGCTCCGGGTAGACCGTGGCCGGCGGGTGCGAGTCGCTGATCCAGGAGCGCAGCGCGGGCTCGGCCATCACGTCCGTACGGTCCTCGCCCTTGAGCCAGTGGTCCCACCAGCGCAGCGTCTCCTGGAGGAAGCCGATCGCCGGGCCCGGCGGCAGGCCGCGGTCCGGGTACTGGTGCGACCACGGCCCGATGATGCCGCGGACCTGTTCGGCGGGGAGCGCCTCCACGAGGCGGAGCACGGTGTCGCGGTACGGGTCGTGCCAGCCGCCCACCGCGAGGACGCCCGCCTTGATCGCCGAGTAGTCCTCGCAGACGCTGCCGTGCCGCCAGTACTCGTCGCGGGTCTGGTGGCGCAGCCAGGTGTCGATGAAGGGTTCGACGCCTTCCAGCCGGGCGGTCCATATGTCGCGCCAGCGGTCGCCGACGAAGAGCGGGTCCGGCGGGCGCGACACGAAGGCGAGCATCGTCGCCGCCCACGCGTGCATGTCCACGGCGAGGACGGAACCACCCATGTAGTGCACGTCGTTGTCGTAGCGGTCGTCCGCGGAGCACACGGTGACGATCGCCTTGAGCGGCTCAGGTGCGAGGGCCGCGATCTGGAGGGAGTTGAAACCGCCCCAGGAGATGCCGAACATGCCGACCTTGCCGCTCGACCAGGGCTGCGCGGCCAGCCAGTGCACGACCTCGACGCCGTCCGCGAGCTCCTGCGCGTCGTACTCGTCGCCGGGCATGCCCTCGGAGTTGCCGTGCCCGCGCACGTCGACGCGGACGGAGGCGTAGCCGTGCCCCGCGTACCAGGGGTGGCGCTGCCAGTCGCGCGGCGCCGTCCAGTCGGAGAGCCGGTAGGGCAGGTATTCGAGGAGGACCGGGACGGGTTCCTCGGTGACCGGGCGCCAGACGCGCGCGAAGAGCGTCGTCCCGTCGGAGAGGGGTACGCGGATGTCCTCGCGGACCGTTCCGTACGGGAAGGTCGTCCGGACCTTGGGAGTGCTCGGAGTGCTCATGGGAGTTCCTCGGTGGCGTCGGTGGCGTCAGTGAACGGGGTGCATGGTGCGGCGCAACCACGGCGCCAGGGCGATGACGGCGACTCCGACGGCCACGGCGACGGCGCCGTTGACGCCGAAATAGGCGGGGTTGGAGACCTCGCCGTAGAGCTTCACGGTCTGTGCCTGGATGCCGTTCGCGAGGGCGAGGGAGAGGAACCAGAGCGACATGGTCTGGCTGGCGAAGGCGCGCGGGGCGAGCTTCGTCGTCGCCGACATGCCCGACGTCTCCACGAGGATGTCGCCGAGGCCGAGCAGCAGGTACGAGCCGACGATCCACCAGACCGCCATCCGGTACGAGCCGTCACCGTGACCGGCCGTCGGCACGACCATGAGCAGGAAGGACAGGCCGCCCAGGATCACGCCGAAGGCGATCTTGTTGGAGGCGTGCGGCTGGCGCCGGCCCATCCGGGCCCACACGCCCGCCACCACGGGCGCCAGGGCGACCTCGAAGGCGCCGAGCGCGGAGGCGTACCAGCTCGCGGGGAAGTGGAAGCCGAAGAGGCTCGTCTCGGCGCTCGTCGCGGCCAGCAGCATCATCGTCGAGTACGCCTGGAAGAGGATGAAGTTGAAGGCGACGGACGCGACGAAGAGGACCAGGTAGGGACGGAGGCGGCCGCGCTCGTCGGCCGCGACGCGCGGGCTCTTGAACATCACGGTGAAGTACACGACCGGGGCGATCACCGACACGACGGTGAGGCAGTCGACGAAACGGTCCATCGTGAGCCAGCCGACCGAGGCCAGGAGCACGGCGAGGGCCGCCACCACGACAGCGCCGACGATCATCGTGCGCACCGCCCGGCGCATCCCCTCGGGCGGCAGCGCGAACTCGGCGGTGCGCTTGCGCCCGGCCAGGTGGCGCCGCCCGGCGACGTACTGGATCAGGCCGAGGGTCATCCCGACGGCGGCAGCGGAGAAGCCCCAGTGCCAGCCCTTGTGGTCGCCGAGCCAGCCGGTGATCAGCGGTCCGGCGAAGGCGCCGATGTTGATGCCCATGTAGTACAGCGCGAAACCGGCGTCGCGACGCTGGTCGTCGGTGCGGTAGAGCTTGCCGACCATGGAGGCCACGTTCGGCTTGAGCAGCCCGGTACCGGCGCTGATCAGGCCGAGCCCGACCCAGGTCATCGTCGGCGTGGGCACCGCCATCGAGTAGTGGCCGCAGGCGATGAGGATGCCGCCCCACAGGACGGCGCGGTACGAGCCGAGGATCCGGTCGGCGAGCCAGCCGCCCCCGACGGAGACCAGGTAGACGAGGGTGCCGTACGCGGCCGAGACCGAGGCGGCCGTGCCGGCGGCCATGCCCATGCCGCCGTGTGCGACGGTGTCCGCGAAGAACAGCACGAGGATGGCCTGCATGCCGAGGAACGAGAAGCGTTCCCAGACCTCCAGGCCGGAGAGCGTGAGCAGGCCGCGTGGCTGTCCGAAGAAGGCGGTGTCGTCCCCCGGCGGCGGTCCGGCCGCGGGGTCGGGGTCGGTCGTGATGCGGGACAAAGTGCGTACTCCCGGTCGTATCGGCTGATCAAGAACATACCGGGGGCGCCGGAGAGGCGCCCGGTCCGGGTTGTCCGGGCGGGCGCCACCTGTGATCGAAACGCGACCGGATACGCTGACTTGAGTGATGGCAGCGACACATCGACAAACTGTGTGATCGACCGAATGAACGACCGAATGATCGACCGAGTTCGCCATGTGAGCGTCGTGATCGTCAGCAGACAGGAGAACCTCTCGTGACCGTCGTCGGGACTTTCGGTCTTAGCGTGCGGGACCAGGCTCTCGAAGCCGATGTCCAGGCAGGTTTGGTGGCTGTCGAGGAGGGGCTGCTCGAAGCGACCAAGAGCGAGGTCCCCTTCATCACGGAGGCCGCCCAGCATCTGGTGCGGGCCGGCGGCAAGCGCTTCAGGCCGCTGCTCGTGACGCTCGCCGCCCAGTTCGGCGACCCGTACGCGCCGGGCATCGTGCCCTCCGCCGTCGTCGTCGAGCTCACCCACCTCGCGACGCTCTACCACGACGACGTGATGGACGAGGCCGACGTGCGCCGCGGCGTGCAGAGCGCCAACCAGCGCTGGGACAACTCCGTCGCGGTCCTCACCGGGGACTTCCTCTTCGCCCGCGCCTCGCACATCCTCGCCGACCTCGGCCCGGACGCCGTCCGCATCCAGGCCGAGGCGTTCGAGCGCCTGGTCACCGGCCAGATCCTGGAGACCGCGGGCCCGGCCGACGGCCGCGACCCGGTCGACCACTACCTGGACGTGCTCTCCGGCAAGACCGGCTCGCTGATCGCCGTGGCATGCCGGTTCGGCGCGATGATGTCCGGCGCCGACGAGACCGTCGTGGACGTGCTGACCCAGTACGGCGAGCGGCTCGGCGTCGCCTTCCAGCTCGCCGACGACGTGCTCGACATCGCCTCCGACTCGCACGAGTCCGGCAAGACCCCCGGCACCGACCTGCGCGAGGGCATCCCCACGCTGCCGGTGCTGCGCCTGCGCGAGCGCGCCCGGTTGCTCGGCCTCCCCGACGACCAGGCCCTGGTCGAGCTGCTCGACTCCGACCTCGCGGACGACGCGCGACTCGCCGAGGCGATCGAACGGCTGCGCGTCCACCCCGCCCTGGAGCAGGCCCGCCGCGACACCGTGCGGTACGCGGAGGAGGCCCGCGGGGTGCTGGCCCCGCTCCCGGAGTGCGAGGCGAAGGCGGCGCTGGTGGAACTCTGCGACGCGGTGGTGCACCGGGCGGGCTGAGAGCCTGTCGTTGCACTGTGACGTAGGTCACAGGCCCGGAGCTCTCGGTCCGGGCGCCCACCCCGCCGGTCCGCGCCGCCGTGCCGCGGCGGGTCGCGGCCGGCCGCGACCCTCCCCGAGCCGGCCGGTGCGGCCTTCGTGGCGGCACCCCTACGGGTCGGGGGACGCGGCGCCCCGCCGTGTCATCCCGTAGGCGTAGGCGGAGTTGATCCCGCGGTCTGACGCTTCGAGGTGGCCGGTTCGGTCAGATTGGTTACACCACTCCTGACCAATTCGGGTGAGAATGGCGGCTTGGGGTGGACGAGCGCGAAGCGCATCCGAATCGACAGACGACGTGTGCACAGGACGGTAGGCCGCCGCCGAACACGGAGGTAGGGCAACAGCATGGCACCGTACGAATCCGAAGACAGCCAGGGCTCCGGGCGCCGCAAGGCGGCCCGGTACGCGGTCCCCGTGGCCGTGGTGGGGGTGGCCGCGGTGACGATCGGGCTCGTCCCGGCGCTCGCCGACTCGGGCGACCCGGATCTCCCGAAGATCACCGCCCGGGAACTCATCGAGAAGATCGCCAAGTCGGACACCGAACAGTTGTCGGGCACCGTGAAGATCCACACGGATCTGGGCCTGCCGTCGTTGGGCGGTGCGGCCTCGGGGCTGCCCGGCACCGGCGGCAAGGGCTCCTCGTCGGCCGACCCGCAGGCGAAGCTGACCGAACTCGCCACCGGTACGCACACGCTGCGGATCGCGGCGGACGGCCAGGAGCGGCAGAAGCTGTCGATCCTGGACGACGCGTCCGAGTACAGCGTGATCCACAAGGGCGCCGACGTATGGGCGTACGACAGCGCGTCGGACGAGGCGTACCACGCGAAGGACGCCGGGGGCGCGTCCGGAGACCGGGCGAAGAAGCGTCCGTCCGAGGTGCCGGCCACGCCGAAGCAGCTCACGGACGAGATCCTGAAGGCGTCCGGCGCCACGACGTCGTACACCGTCGACGGCACGGCGCAGGTCGCCGGCCGTGACGCGTACCGGCTGCAGATCAAGCCCAAGCAGTCCGGTTCGACGGTCGGCGCGATCACGGTCTCCGTGGACGCGAAGACCGGTACGCCGCTGAAGTTCACGCTGACCCCGGCGAGCGGCGGCGCGGCCGTCGTCGACGCGGGCTTCACCAAGGTCGACTTCGGTGAACCGGCCGCGTCCACCTTCGACTTCAAGCCGTCGAAGGGCACCAAGGTCACCGAGGCCGACGAGCTGCCGGCGCGGGACAGGGACCGGGCGAAGCGGGCGCCGAAGGGCGCCGGGAGCCTCGACGGCCTCAAGGTGATCGGCGAGGGCTGGACCTCGGTCGCCGAGCTGAAGCTGCCCGGCGACTCCGGTGTCGCGGGCCTCGCCTCCGGCACCGCGTCGCGCGACATGCCGGGCGACGCGCAGAAGTTCCTCGACTCCCTCGGCGACAAGGTGACGGGGAAGTTCGGGTCCGGCACCGTGTACTCGACCCGCCTGGTGAACGTACTGATCACCGGGGACGGGAAGGTCTACGCGGGAGCGGTCACCAAGGACGCGCTGGTGAAGGCGGCCGACGCGGGCTGACGGAACGGCGGCCGGTGGGGGGGGGGGGGGGGGGGGGGGGGGGGGTTGCCCCGGCCCGCGCGAGGGAAGGGGGGGGGGGGGGGGGGGGAGGGGGGGAGGGGGGGGGGGGGGGGGGGGGGGGGGGGGGGGGGGGGGGGGGGGGGGGGGTGGGGGGGGAGGGCCCCCCCCCCCCCCCCCCCCCCCCCACCGCTCGTGGACGAGGCAGGTGATGGGGGAGGGGCATGACGCCGGTCATCGAGACCCAGGAGCTCACCAAGCGGTACCGCGGCGGACCACCGGCGGTGGACCGGCTCAGTCTGACCGTCCCGGAAGGCGCCGTCTTCGGCTTCCTCGGGCCGAACGGATCGGGCAAGACCACCACCATCCGCATGCTGATGGGCCTGATCGAGCCGACAGCGGGCACCGCCCGGGTGCTGGGCCGGCCCATGCCCCGCGCCGCCCGCGCCGTCCTGCCGCAGGTGGGCGCGCTCATCGAGGGCCCGGCCCTGTACGGCTTCCTGAACGGCCGCGACAACCTGCTGCGCTACGACTCCGCCGACCCGGCCGCCGACCCGCGGACCCGCAAGGCGCGGGTCGCCCAGGCCCTGGACCGGGTGGGTCTGACGGCCGCCGCGGCGAAGAAGGCGAAGGCGTACTCGCTCGGGATGAAGCAGCGCCTGGGCCTGGCCGCGGCGCTGCTCCAGCCGCGCCGCCTCCTGGTCCTGGACGAGCCGACGAACGGCCTGGACCCGCAGGGCATGCGCGAGATCCGAAGCCTCGTGCGGGAGCTGGCGTCCGACGGCACCACGGTCTTCCTCTCCTCCCACCTCCTCGACGAGATCGAGCAGGTCTGCACGCACGCCGCGGTGATGGCCAGGGGCCGCCTGATCACCCAGGGCCCGGTCGCCGAACTGGCGGCGGGCACCCGGGGGAAGCTGACCGTCACCACCCCCGACCCGGCCGACGCGGTCCGGGTGCTCAAGGAGCTGGACCTCACGGTCCTGGAGACGGCCGACGACCGCGTGATGGCCGAACCACCGCCCGCCGGGAGGGAGCTGGCCGAACTGAACGCGGCACTGGTCACCGCGGGCGTCCGCGTGCGCGGCTTCGGCGTGGAGCGGGCGTCCCTTGAGGACGCGTTCGTCGCCCTGACCGGAGAGGGTTTCGATGTCGCGGGCTGAGGCGGTACGCACCGCCCCGCGGGTCAGTCCGCTGTGGACGTTCGGCCTGCTGCGCAACGAGCTGACCACGACGTTCCGCCGCTGGCGCACGCTCGCGCTGCTCGCGGTCCTCACCGGCGTCCCGGTCCTGATCGGCGTGGCGGTGAAGATCGAGACGAGCGACGGGCAGTCGTTCGGCGGGGGAGGCCCCGAGGGCGGCGGCGGGCCGGCCTTCATCGCCCAGATCACCAACAACGGGCTGTTCCTGGTCTTCACGGCCCTGGCGGCGACACTCCCGTTCTTCCTCCCCATGTCGGTCGGCGTCGTCGCGGGGGACGCGGTGGCGGGCGAGTCGAGCGCCGGGACGCTGCGCTACCTCCTGGTCGCCCCGGCCGGCCGCAGCCGCCTCCTGCTCGTCAAATACGTGACGACGATGGCGTTCTGCCTGGTGGCGACGGTGGTCGTCGCCGTCTCGGCGCTCGTCACGGGCGCGATCCTCTTCCCGCTGGGCGACGTCGTCACCATCTCCGGTACGCGGATCGGTTTCGGCGAGGGGCTGTGGCGGGCGTTCCTCATCGCCCTCATGGTGGCGGCGTCCCTCATCGGCATCGCGGCCCTCGGGCTGTTCGTCTCCACGCTGACGAACAGCGGCGTCGCGGCGATGGCGACGACGGTGGGCCTGCTGATCACCGTCCAGATCCTCGACCAGATCCCTCAACTGCACACGATCCAGCCATACTTCTTCTCGCACCACTGGCTGTCCTTCGCCGACCTGATGCGCGACCCGGTCTACTGGGACGACCTCACCAAGAACCTCGAACTCCAGGCGCTGTACGCGGCGGTGTTCGGCTCGGCGGCCTGGGCCCGCTTCACGGCGAAGGACATCACCGCGTAGCCGTCGCCGCGCCCTACCGCTGCTCGTAGGGGAACGCGGCGAGCGGTGCCTCCTGCGCGAAGAACGTCTTGGCGCGGGCCAGCGCCGCCTCGTCCTGGTGTACGTCGCCGGGCTTGCTGCCGTTGCCGAGGAGTACGCCGCCGAAGCGCATGCCCATGTACGCGGCCGAGTTGCGCAGGGTGGCGACCAGCGGGTCCGCGACGACCTCCTCCTCGTGCGCGAGCGCGGTCACGCCCCACAGGGTGCGCCCGGCGAGGGTGGCCTTGAAGTCGATGCCCGGGGTGCGCAGCCAGCCCGACCAGTGGTCGAGGTAGCGCTTGGTGGAGGCGGAGACCGAGTACCAGTACAGCGGCGACGCGATGACGATGTCGGTGGCGGCGAGGGTGGCGTCGAGGAGCAGCGCGGCATTGTCCCCGCGCGGGCGCACGTGGTCGCTGTCGTGGCGCAGGTCCTCGAAGTCGGGCAGCGGGTGCCGGGCCAGATCGATCCAGCGCTGCCCGGCGTCCGGCGGCAGCTGCTCGGCGGCCTTGCGCGCGAGGATCTCGGTGTTGCCGTCGGCGCGGCTGCTGCCGAGCAGGAACAGGAAAGTGCGGGCGGTCATGGCTCCCCCTAGCGGTCACGACTTACTTGCGTGTGCAGTATATGCACACGCAAGTAAGTCGCGGAAGGGGAAGCGGGAAAGCGGGGTGCGTCTACCCGGCCAGCTCCCAGAGGGCGTAGGCGATGGCGTCGCTGCTGCGGTCGAGCGCGGTCGTGCTGATGTTCGTGGCCGTGTCGCAGGCCGAGTGGTAGCAGGCGTCGAACGCCTTGCCCGCCGTGCCGCCCCACTTCTGGGCCTGGGCGGCGGTCTTGCGGTAGTCGGCGCCGCTGAACAGGCCGCCGACCGGGATGCCGGCGCTCTTGAAGGGGGCGTGGTCCGAGCGCCCGTCGCCCTCGGTCTCGATCTCGGTGGGGACGCCCAGGCCGGTGTAGTAGTCCTTGAACACCTTCTCCAGGGCCGGATCGTCGTCGTACACGAAGTAGCCGGGGTTGGGCGACCCGACCATGTCGAAGTTCAGGTAACCGGCGATCCGCGAACGGTCCCCGGTGGCCAGCGAGTTGACGTAGTTCCGGGAACCGACCAGGCCCAGCTCCTCGGCGCCCCACCAGGCGAACCGCAGATGCTTGACGGGCTTGAACTGGGCGCGGGAGACGGCGAGCGCGGTCTCCAGGATCGCCGCGGACCCCGAGCCGTTGTCGTTGATGCCGGGCCCGGCCGTGACGCTGTCGAGGTGGGCGCCGGCCATGACGACCTGGCCGGTGTCGCCGCCGGGCCAGTCGGCGATCAGGTTGTAGCCGGTGCGGCCGCCGGACGTGAACTGCTTGACGGAGGTGGTGAAACCGGCGGCGTCCAGCTTCGCCTTCACGTAGTCCAGGGAGGCCTTGTAGCCGGGCCGGCCGTGGGCGCGGTTGCCGCCGTTGGCGGTGGCGATGGACTGGAACCGGTCGAGGTGGGCCTTGACCGACGCCACCGGGATGTCGGGCGCGGCGGCGACGTCGGGCGCCGCGCCGGCCGGGGTCGCACCGACCGGAGTGGCGGCGACGAGGGCGCCGACGGTGAGCAGGGACGCGGCTGCGAGCCGCACGCGTATGGGGTGCAGGGCCATGTGGGGGGCTCCTGATTCCTGGGCGGGTACGGGGATTGAGGTGGCCCGATGGTCCTGGCTCCCTGATGCACCGTCAAGAGCGCAATCCGGTCAACGCTGTTCGTATACCGGGCACTTGCACCCCGGGGTGCTCCCGGGGTGCTCCCGGGGTGGCCCGGGGGCGATCCATCACCGCCGCGCGTCACTGCAAGCAGAACTCGTTGCCCTCCGGGTCGGCCAGCACCAGCCACCGGCCGCCCTGCGCGTCCACGGACCGCAGCACGCTCGCGCCGAGGCCGGTCAGCCGCGCGGCCTCGGCGTCGCGCCGCTCGCCCCCGGCGTGGATGTCGATGTGCAGCCGGTTCTTGCCGGACTTGGCCTCCGGTACGCGCTGGAACAGGATGCGCCGCCCGAGTCCGGTCCCGGTCTGCCCGTCGACCGGGTCCTCGGGGTGGCGGGCGGCGACCAGGTCCCGGAAGGCCCGGCGCCCCCAGCGTTCGACGGTCTCGGTCCCGGTCAGGGCGCCGAGGCCGAGGAGCCGCTCGATCAGGGCGGAGTTGTCCTCGATCTCGTAGCCGAGCGCGGCGGCCCAGAACTCGACCTGCGCATGCGGATCGGCGGCGTCGACGACGAGCTTCCAGTCAAAGGTCATGCCCCAGTTATAGAACCGCAGTAGGTCCGGCCGTGACCTACTGCGGCCGGCCCGGCGCGTTCAGACAGCCGAGCCCCGCTGAGCGGACTCGGCCTCGGCCTCGTCGAGCGCTCCGGCTGCGGCGAGCTCCGCCCGGGCCAGCGCGATCCGCCCGGCCCGGGCGGAACGCAACGCGTCCCAGGTCAGCAGGGCGAGCGCCAGCCACACCAGCCCGAACCCGGCCCACCGCTCCGGCGGCATCTCCTCATGGAAGTACACGATCCCGAGCAGGAACTGGAAGACGGGCGCGAGGTACTGGAGCAGCCCGAGCGTCGACAGCGGCACCCGGATCGCGGCCGCCCCGAAGCACACCAGCGGGACGGCGGTGACGAGACCCGTCGAGGCGAGGAGCGCCGCGTGCCCAGCGCCCTCCGAGGCGAACGTCGAACGGCCCTGCGCCCCGAGCCACACCAGATACGCGAGGGCGGGCAGGAACTGGACGGCGGTCTCGGCGGCCAGCGACTCGAGACCGCTGAGGTTCACCTTCTTCTTCACGAGCCCGTACGTGCCGAAGGAGAACGCGAGGACCAGCGAGATCCACGGCGGCTGCCCGTACCCGACGGCCAGCACGAGCACGGCGAGCAGCCCGACCCCGACGGCCGTCCACTGCGCGGCCCGCAGCCGCTCCTTGAGCAGCAGCACGCCGAGCGCGATGGAGACGAGGGGGTTGATGAAGTACCCCAGTGACGCCTCCACCACGTGCCCGGAGTTCACGGACCAGATGTAGACGCCCCAGTTGACGGTGATGACGGCGGCGCCGACGGCCACGAGCCCGAGCCGCCTGGGCTGCCGCAGCAGTTCCCTGGCCCAGCCCCACTTCCGTACGAAGAGCATCGCGACGCCCACGAAGACCAGCGACCACGCCATCCGGTGGGCGAGGATCTCCACCGACCCGGCGGGTTTGAGCAGCGGCCAGAACAGGGGCACGAGGCCCCACATCCCGTACGCCGCGAACCCGTTGATGAGCCCTGTGCGGCCCTCGTCGCCCCGACCCGGTTCTCCTGCCGCCCCGTCCCGCACGGACCCTCCTCATGACACCCGGCAGCCCCGCGGCGGCCACCAAGCAAGGTAGCGCCGCGGGGCGGTACGTGTCATGCCCGTATCGGCATACGGTCCTGTCGGCGGGGGCGGCTACTTCAGAGCCGCGGCGATGGCGTCGGCGAGCGGCGTCGTGGGGCGGCCGATGAGACGGGCGAGCTCCCCGCTCCGCCGGGCCAGCAGCCCCTGCTCGATGGCGGTGTCGACGCCGACGAGGATCTCGGCGAAGGGTGCGGGCAGGCCCGCGCCGAGCAGTACCTCGCGGTTCTGTTCGGGCGTCACGTTCCGGTGGACGATCTCCTTGCCGGACTGCTTCGCGACCTCGGCGGCGTACTCCGCGAGCGACCAGGCGACATCGCCGCTGAGCTCGTACGCCGTGTTCTCGTGCCCCTCACCGGTCAGGACGGCGACGGCGGCCGCGGCGTAGTCGGCGCGCGACGCGGAGGCGACCCGGCCCTCACCGGCGGAGGCGAGGACGGCGCCGTACTCCAGGACGGGGGCCAGGTTGTCGGTGTAGTTCTCGTGGTACCAGCCGTTGCGCAGGAACGTGTACGTCAGGCCGGAGTCGAGGATCGCCTGCTCGGTGACCTTGTGCTCGTCGGCCAGCGCGAAGTCGGCGTCGGGCCCGCCCAGCACGCCGGTGTACGCGAGCGAGGCGACGCCCGCGGCCTTCGCGGCGTCGATCACGGCCTGGTGCTGGGCCACGCGCTGCCCGACCTCGCTGCCGGAGATCAGCAGCACCTTGTCGCCGGAGCGGAAGGCGCCGGCCAGGGTGCCGGGCTCGCTGTAGTCGGCGATGCGCAGCTCGACGCCGCGGGCGGCGAGGCCGGCGGCCTTCTCCTTGTCGCGTACGACCGCGGCGATCTCGCCGGCCGGCACGCCCGCGGCGAGCAGCCCTTCGACGACGAGGCGGCCGAGGTGCCCGGTGGCTCCGGTGATGACGAGGCTCATGGCAGAAATCTCCTTGTGTGAGCGGTTCTTTCCTCACCGTAGAGCTAGCACTGTGGATTCGTAAGTACCCACTTTGAAGTAAGGTACTGGTATGGAAGTAAGTAAGGCGGGCAAGGTGCGCGAGTGGGGGATGGGCGACGCGGGGCTCTGCCCGGAGCGTCAGCTCCTGGAGCACGTCACGAGCAGGTGGGGCGTGCTCGTGCTGCTCGCCCTGGAGGGGCGGTCGTTCCGCTTCGGCGAGCTGCGCCGGAAGATCGGCGGGGTCAGCGAGAAGATGCTCACGCAGACGCTGCAGACCCTGGAGCGGGACGGCCTGGTGCACCGCGACGCCAAGCCGGTCATCCCGCCGCGCGTCGACTACTCGCTCACCGGTCTAGGCCGGGAGGCGGCGGCGCAGGTGGGGGCGCTCGCGGACTGGACGGAGCGGCGGATGGCCCGGGTGACCGAGGCCCGGCAGGGGTACGACGAGGCGCGGGCCTGACGGCGGGGCACGGCAGGGGCAGGGCCCGGACGCGGTGTCGTCGTGTCCGGGCCCTGCCCCTGCCGTTCCCCGTAGCCGTGTCGTGCGGCCGTCTCAGCCGATGACGGTCCAGGTGTCGCCGCCGGTGAGGAGGGCGGTGAGGTCGCCTTTGCCGTGTTGTTCGATGGCGGTGTCGAGCTGGTCGGCCATCTGGGTGT
>NZ_JBVIFR010000013.1:0-301062 GCF_055571235.1 Streptomyces sp. NPDC030991 | reverse complement strand
GTCGCAATCCACACCGAACCCGGAAGGCCCTCACCCGTTCAAGATCCCTAAGCCGAGACCTGCATCACCCGTCCACAACCTCCCGCGGCATTACAGCTAGGGCCTGTCGTCAGACGGGACGGGCGGTGCGGCGCACGCACTCCTCGACCACGTCCCGCAGGCTGTCCGTGCGGGCGAGGGTCTCGCGCTGGATACGTGCGCCGGTGCCGTCGCGCAGGAGCCGGTCGAGGCGGTCGCGGACCTCGTCGTAGTCGCCCGCGTCCTCAAGGGCGGGCCGGACGTGCTCGACGAGGGACTCCACCGCGGAGCGGGCCGGGACGGGGCGCAGGTGCACGGGGCTCACCAGCTGGTCCTCCAGGCCCGAGCGGCCCGCGCGCCAATTCGCGAGGCGGAGCAGGGTCACCGGGTGCGCGGCCGGGGGTTCACCGGCCCGCCACTGCCGGGCGGCCGTCTCGACCAGGCCGCGTACCAGCATGGCCAGGAGCACCGTCGTGGACGGCTCCAGGCAGACGTCGGCCACCCGCACCTCGACGGTCGGGTGGGCGGCGGAGAGCCGGGCGTCGAAGTAGATCATGCCGTCGTCCCGCAGCACGCCGGTCGCGACCATCGCGTCGACCTGCTCGTGGTAGGCGGCGGCGTCGTCGAAGAGCTCCACCGGTCCCGCGGAAGGCCAGCGCCCCCACACCCGGCTCCGGTAGCTGCTGTAGAGGGAGTCCTTGCCCTGCCAGAAGGGCGAGTTGGAGCTCAGGGCGAGCAGCACGGAGAGCCAGGGCCTGATGCGGTTGAGCACCGCCACGCCCTCCTCGTCGGACTCGACGTGGACGTGTACGTGGCAGCCGCAGGTGAGCTGTTCGAGCGTGGTCAGGCCGAACTGTTCCTCGAGCCACCGGTAACGCGGGCCGGTGCCGACGGTGGGGCTCACCGGGAGGGGCGAGGTGGCCAGTGCGGCGATCGCGGCGCCGAACGTCTCCGCGTGCCGGGCGGCCTCCTCCCGCCAGCGGACGATCTCCTGGGCGAGCTCCGACATGTCCTTGTGCGGGCTGGTGGCGAACTCCAGTTGCTGGCGGTGGAGCTCGGCCTCGAAGGCGTCGTCGTCGCTCTTCTCCTCGCGCGCGGCCTTGGCCAGGACCGCGTGGGACAGCGCCCGCGCCTCGCCGCTCTCGTCGTCGACGAGCAGCAGTTCCTCTTCCACTCCGACACTGCGCATCCGTAACCGTCCAAAGAAGTAGGGGGCCTATCCGCTGACCCGCGTACCCACTTGTAAACCCGTTCTAGCAGGTCGTCCGGGCGGTGGGCCCGGTCAGGAGGCCGCCGACACCGGCGAGTCGGTCCGGTCGGCCACCGAGCCCCGGGTCGCGGACCCGGGAATCGGCCGGTCCTGGCGCAGCGCGGTCCACACCTGGTGCGACGCCTTGTCGAGCGGCAGCACCCGGCCCGAGTCCTCGGCGTCGTAGGTGACCGGCATCGTGACCATGTCGGTGTGGCCGGGGCTGATGCCCTTGAGGTCCTTGCCCAGGCCGAGGAGTTTGTCGGTGGAGGCCAGGCCGGAGTCCGCGCTGATGGTCTTGGTCGCGGTGTCCGCCAGGTCGTAGGCCTTGCCGGGGTGGCTGAGCGGGTCGACGGTGTCGGCCCGGTGGATCAGAGCCTTGACGAAGGCCTGCTGGAGCTGGATGCGGCCCAGGTCACTGCCGTCGGCCACGCCGTGCCTGGTGCGGACGAGCTCCAGTGCCTGCTTGCCCTTCAGCGTGTGCCGGCCCTTGTCGAGGGAGAGGCCGCTGTCGGGGTCGCTGATGTTCTTGTGGGTGGTGATGTCCACCCCGCCGAGTTCGTCGATGAGCTTCTGGAAGCCCTTGAAGTCGACTTCGAGGTAGTGGTCCATCCGCAGGCCCGACATCTGCTCGACCGTCTTGACGGTGCACGCCGGCCCGCCCACCTGGTAGGACGAGTTGAACATGGCCTGGTGTGCGGCCGGTGCCGCGGAGCCGTGGCCCGTCGCGCACCGGGGCCGCTCGACCATCGTGTCGCGCGGGATGCTGACGACCGAGGCCTTCTTGTGGGTCTTGTCGACGTGCAGCACCATCGCCGTGTCGGCGCGGGCTCCGTCGACACCGCGGCCGTACTGGCCGTGGGTCCCCGCCCGGGAGTCGGACCCGAGCAGGAGGATGTTCATCGCACCGTTGTGCTGCTGTCCGGGGCGGTTGTCGCCGAGGACGGCGTCGACGTCGGTGCCCTTGATGTTGCCGTTGAGGTGCTGCCAGGCGTACACCGTGCCGCCTCCGCCGACCAGGACGAGTCCCAGGGCGCCCCATGCGGCGTACCGGAGGGCCTTCTTGCGCGGCTTGCGCCAGGCGCGGCGTACCCGCGCGGGCCCGTAGGGGGGCACCGCGGAGCCGTCGGCCAGGTGCGCCTGCTGCTCGTTTCCGCTCTCGTGCGGCATGCGCTGCCCTTCGTCGTCGACCGGTGGCTCGCTCAGTACGCCGAGTTCACGTTGTCGATGGAGCCGTAGCGGTGGGCGGCGTAGTTGGCGGCCGCGGTGATGTTGGCGACCGGGTCCGTCAGGCTGTCGGCGGTGCCCGAGACGTGGAAACGGTCGAACGTCGGCTGGATGACCTGGAGCAGGCCCTTGGACGGGATGCCGTTGCGCGCGTTGATGTCCCAGTTGTTCTGGGCGTTCGGGTTGCCGGAGGACTCCCGCATGATGTTGCGGTGCAGTCCCTCGTAGGAGCCGGGGATGCCCTTGGCCTTCATGATGGCGAGGGACTCGCGGATCCAGCCGTCGAGGTTGTCGGGGTAGCTCGTCACGCTCTTCGCGCTCTTCGCGGCCGGGGCGTGGGTCGTCTTCGTGGCGGCGCTCGCCGCGGCCGGCTCGGCGGCCTGGGCGGACGCGGGGACCAGCGTGAGGGCCGCGGCCACGGCACCGGCGGTGGCTATGCCGGAGAGGGAGACCTTGCGGAGGCGGGCGGCGCGGTCGGTGCTGGTCTGCGAGAAGGCGATCGACATGCGGGGTGACTCTCCAATGCGAGGCGGTGGTCGGCCGCCAACGGACTCGGCAACCGGAACTTCTGCAAGGTTTAGCGACGCCTGGGAGGAGAGGCAAGAATGTGACGTACTACCGCATTACGGAGAAACAGCCGGGCAAAGCGGACAAAAGCGGCTCCTGCCCCGAACGGGGCGGTCCGGGCACTACTAAGCGGGTTCGCATGTGACGTGGCTCCTATGGGTGGGCTCACTGCCCGGGCCGTTTTCGAGGCGCTCGCGAACGCCGGGAAGCGGCCTGCGGAACCGGCCCGGATCAGCCGCTCGGACAGGCCCCGGGAGCGGCTCCAGGCACGGCGGAAGGCCCGGTCCGTCGTGGACCGGGCCTTCCGTGGGGGACGCGCTGTATGTCTGCTGTGGTGGCCTGAGCGGCCGGGGTCAGCCCGTGAAGCGGTCCGGGTCGGGCCCGGTCCGCTCGTCGCGGTTGAGCGCGGAGATCTCGCCGATGTCGCCCTCGCTGAGCTCGAAGTCGAAGAGGTCGAAGTTCTGCTCGATCCTCTTTTGCGTCGCCGACTTGGGGAAGACGATGTCGCCGCGCTGGAGGTGCCAGCGCAGAACCACCTGGGCGGGCGTCTTGCCCACGTTCTGCGCGATGCGGTTGATGGTCGGGTCGTCGAGCACCTTGCCGCGCGCGATGGGCGACCATGCCTCGGTGGCGATGTCGTGCTCGGCGCCGAAGGCCCGGACGTCGTCCTGGGTGAGGTAGGGGTGCACCTCGATCTGGTTGACCGCGGGCACCACGTCGCTGCCCTGGAGCAGCCGGCGCAGATGGTGGGGCTGGAAGTTGGAGACGCCGATGGCCTTGGCGCGGCCGGAGCGGTAGATCTCCTCCAGGGCCTTCCACGTCTCCACGAAGTCGCCCTTGTCGGGCAGCGGCCAGTGGATGAGGAAGAGGTCCAGGTGGTCCAGGCCCAGCTCCTCCATGGTGGTGTCGAACGCCCGGAGGGCGTCGTCGCGCGCGTGGGCGTCATTGTTGAGCTTGCTCGTCACGAAGACGTCGGCGCGGTCGAGCCCGGAGTCGCGTACGGCCTGGCCGACCCCCTTCTCGTTGCCGTACATCTGGGCGGTGTCGATGTGCCGGTAGCCGGCCTCCAGCGCCGCCAGCGTCGTCTCGCGGGTCTCCTCCGGCGGGATCTGATAAGTGCCGAATCCGAGCTGCGGGATCCGGACGCCGTTGTTGAGGGTGAGGGTGGGAACTGCGGTCACGGTGGACCTCCTGAAAGATCGATGGTGGTGAGGGGGTGTGCTCAGGCGTTCTCAGCCGGCGATTCCGCGCAGTCGCGCGTCGGGCGGCAGGACACGGACGAGCTTGCGGTTCACGAACTCCTGCATGCCGAGCTTGGAGAGTTCCCGTCCGTAGCCGGAGCGCTTGATACCGCCGAACGGCAGGTCGGGCTGGGTCGAGGTGGGGTGGTTCACCCAGACCATGCCCGTCTCCACGCGCTCGGCCACCCGGCGGCCTCGCTCCACGTCCGCGCAGAACACGGAGCCGCCGAGGCCGTACTGACTGTCATTGGCGAGCGCGATGGCCTCGTCCTCGTCGGCGACCTTGTGGACGACGGCGACGGGGCCGAAGAGTTCCTCGCTGTAGGCCCGCATCCCCGGTTTGACGCCGGTGAGGATCGTCGGCTCGATGTAGGCGCCCTGCCGGTCGATCCGGTGGCCGCCGGTGACGAGGTCGGCGCCCTGCTCCACCGTCTCGCGGATCTGGTCGGCCAGGTCCGCGACCGCCTTCTCCGAGGAGAGCGGGCCGAGCGTGGTCGACTCGTCCGCGGGGTCGCCGGGCTTCAGCCCCTCGAACGCGTGGCGCAGGCCGGCCACGAAGTCGTCGTAGACGTCCTCCAGCACGATGAACCGCTTCGAGGCCACACAGCTCTGGCCCGTGTTGCCCATCCGGCCCGCCACCGCGGCGCCGACGGTGCGTTGCAGCCCCTCACCGTCGAGGACGATGAAGACGTCGCTGCCGCCGAGCTCCAGCAGGCTGGGTTTCATGTTCCGCCCGGCCCGCTCGGCGACCTGCGCGCCCGCGCCCTCGCTGCCGGTGAGCGAGGCTCCGCGGACGACGGGGCTGTCGATGATGCGCTCGATCTCCTCGTGGCTCACGAACAGGTTCGTGTAGACGCCCTCGGGCGCCCCGGCGTCGCGGAACAGTGATTCCAGGGCGAGCGCGGACTGGGCGCAGATGCCCGCGTGCTTGACCAGCACGGTATTGCCCAGCACCAGGTTGGGGCCGGCGAAGCGGACCACCTGGTAGAGCGGGAAGTTCCAGGGCATGACGCCGAGCAGGACGCCGAGCGGCTCGTTGACCAGGTACGCCTCCCCCTCCTCCACGTCGAGGGGTTCGGCGGCGGCGAATTCCGGGCCGTGCTGGGCGTAGTACTCCAGGATCGAGGCGGCGAGATCCACCTCGCCGCGCGCCTCGGAGATGAGCTTGCCCATCTCCGTGGTGATGGTCCGCGCGAGCTGCTCCTTGCGTTCCCTCATTATTTCGGCCGCGCGTCCGACGATGGCGGCCCGCTCCCCGATGGGCCGCTTTCGCCATGCGTCGAAGGCGTGACCCGCGGTTTCCAGCCGGGAATCGACCTCTTCGCTCTCCAGGGCCGGAAACTCGGCGAGCGTCTCCCCGGTGGCGGGGTTGACGGTCGCGAAGGAGCTCTTTCGCTGGTCCGACATGAAACATCTCCAGAACGACGACGGAAGGGGCCGCTGGGGGCTCCGGGCGGAACGCTCGGTTCCGCCCTTCTCTCGTTGTTCGGGGTACCCGAGACCAGAGGCAGGAAACAGGACATACAGCCCGTAAGGCGAGGGCTGAAGGCCCCCGCCCGATGTCACTGCCCCTATGTCCCTGCGCCGATGTCACCGACCGGACGTCACCACCCGGATGGCACCACCCGGACGCCACCACCCGGCCGTCGCGCTCAGGCTCCGCTCTCCCGCGACCAGCCCTCGGGGTCCGCGAGGACGGCGTCCGAGATCTCCGGCAACGAACGTTCCGTACCGAAGGCGCGAGCGCGCATACGGGACAGCGCCTCCTCGGCCGTGATGTCCAGCTGGATGACGAGCACGCCGACGGCGGCATGGGTGGGGCCCCAGTAGGAGTCCAGGATGTCCTCGGGCTCCCACTGCGGCAGTCCGCCCTCCTCGACCGTCGCCTGGTAGGCGCTGAGCAGGGCCCGGCCGGCGGCGCGGGCCGCGATGACGCCGTTCTGGATGAGCTCGGGGTCCGGCTCCATCGCCTTGTGGCACAACACGTCGACCGCGCCGAGCGTGCGGCGGTGGTCGAGCCGCAGAGGGAAGGCGTAGACCGAACCGACGTCGGAGAGCTGCTCCTGGGCGCACGGACCGAACAACGGCCAGCCCGTCAGATCCTGGCGCAGATCGTTCACGATCACCTTGTCGCCCGTCCGCGCCGCCGTGACGCACGGGCCCTCGCCCAGTCCGAACTGGAGCTTCTCCAGGCGCAGGGCCGCGTCACTGGTCGCCCACAACAACTGACGGTGCGGGGTGTCGGTGAACAGCGAGAGCGTGGCGGCATCCATCGCCACACTCTCGCGCACCGCCTCGCACAGACGCCGGGGCAGGCGGGCCGGGTCGCCCTCGGCCGCCTCGAGCACTGATCGCTCTACGGCGATGCGATCCACCATGGTGTCCCACCGGCCTCTCTCATATCGCTCTCGAAGTCGCCGGGTGTCCCTTCGGGCGCCGGGCAAACCGTGCGCGAACGGGCCGACCAGTGCTTTCGGCGGCACCCCGGGCCCGGGCCCGGACACACCGAAGGCGCGGGCGGGAGACCGGCCGCGCCGCGGCGCCGACCCGGTGTGACTCCTCGCCCGCGCCCCGTCAGCCTCGGCCGAACGGGCTGCGGTCGAGCTCCCGCAGGAGTTCGGCCGTGTCCGCGTAGACCTCCGCGGCGCCCGCCCGCTCCAGTTCCGCCCGGCTCACCCCGCCGCTGAGGACGCCGACGGGGGTCACGCCCGCGCGCTCGGCCGCCCGCATGTCCCAGACCGAGTCACCGACGAAGACGCTGCCCCGCGGTTCCGCTCCGACCAGGTCCAGCGCGTGCCGTACGGGCTCCGCGGCCGGTTTCCCCTCGTCCACGTCGTCGGCGCTCGCGGTCGCGCTGATCGCGTCGTCCGCGTCGATGGCCGAGCGCAGGGCCGCCAGCTCGGGCCCGCCCGCCGAGGTCGCCAGGACGACCTTCCACCCGTCGGCGTGCAGCCGCCGCAGCAGGTCGGCGGCGCCCTCGACGGGAGCGAGGCGCTCGAACCAGGTGGCGTAGAGCGTTTTGTGCGCGGCGCTGAGCGCCGCGTCCCCGTCCTGGTCCCGTTCCTTGCCGAGCAGGTGTTCCAGCAGGTCGGACGAGCTGAGGCCGATGGCGCCGAGGACCGAGACCATCGGTACCCGGTGCCCTGCCTGCCGCAACGCCTCCCACCAGCACACGGTGTGCAGATGGTTGGTGTCGGCGAGTGTGCCGTCCACATCGAAGACAGCTGCGCGCGCGCTCATACCGCTCCTTCCTGGGATGCCGATGCCTGGGATGTCCGGGGTGCCGCGCGTGACGAGGCCGGGTGCCGGGCGTCAGGAGGCGCCGAGCACCTCGTCGATCGCGCCCACGAAGTCGTCGAGGTCCTTCGGGTTGCGTGACGTGATGAGGGTGTAGCCGCTCGCGGGGCAGTTCATGACGGACTTGTCCACCCACGTCTCGGCCCCGGCGTTGCGGATGTCGGTCCGCAGGGACGCGTAGGAGGTGAGCGTCTTACCCTTCAGGACGTCCGCTTCCACCAGGAGCCAGGGGCCGTGGCAGATCGCGGCGATCGGGCGCCCCGAGCCGGCGAAGACCTTGGCCGTCGCGACCGCCTTCTCGTCGAGCCGGAGCGTGTCCACGTTGAGGGTGCCGCCGGGGATCACCAGCAGTTCGTACGCGTCGGGGTCCACGGCCTCGATCGTGGTGTCGACCTGCACGGTCTCGCCGGGGTCCTTGTCCCCCACCAGCGTCTGCACCGGGTCCTCGGACTGGGCCGCGACGGTGACGTCCGCGCCCCGGTCCCGGAGCTTCTTCAGCGGGACCAGGAGTTCGTCCTGTTCCACGCCGTAGTTCGTGACGAGTACCAGGACACGACGGCCTTCGAGCTGGGTGTCAGCCATGATGATGCGCCTTTCTCTCGTTGTCGGTCACCCGTGTAGGGGCCCACTGGATGGAGTGCTCGGTGCGGCGCCGGTCATTCCTGCCGATCTCGCCCCACCGGGTCTTTCAGCCGGGCGGCGGGAGCGGCAGCCGCAGGGCGCTCTTGCCCTGGCGCCACCGTGCCAGCAGCCGCTCGGCCAGCCGGTCCTCCAGGAAGCCGGTCGCGGTGACGCCGAAAGCGACATCGGCGTCGAGGCCGGGTTCGGCGCTCAGCAGGCCACCGACCACCTCACGTCGCACGATCTGCTCGTGCACGGCGTCCGCCTCGACGTGTTCGTCGTAGAACCGCTGGGCCGCCGTGCCCGCGCCCAGGCGTCGCAGCGCGTCCGCGAGGCGGCGCGAACCGGGCGAGGACGTGATCTCGACGGCGGCGAAGTGGCCGACCAGGGCGCCGCGCAGGCTGCGGTGCAGGCCGAACAGGGACATGAGGTTGACCGTGGCGAGAGCCTGGGCCGGCGCCGCGTCGAGGTAGTGGCCGTACGCCGTCTCCAGCCCGAGATCCACCATCAGCTCCGCGAACAGCCCGGCGTGGATGTCGTCCACGCGTCCCGCGCCGAACTCGTCGTACTCGACAGCCACCATGGCCGCCTTCGCCCGGCCGTGCAGCCGGGGGATGACCCAGGCGTGCGGGTCCGCCTCCTTGAGGTGGTACAGCGAGCGCAGCGCGGCGTACTCCCTGAACTGCCACAGTTCGCCGTCGCGGCGCAGATGGTGGCTGACGCCGGTGTCGTCGAACCCGGCGGGCTCCACCAGCAGCCCGGCCAGCGTCTCTTCGGCGTCGGCCGCGGGCGCCGCGTCGGCGCGCAGGGCGTCGAGGAAGCGCCGTTCCAGGGAGCGCCGCAGGGCCAGCAGGCGCGGCTCCCACTCCCACTCCTCGTCGACCCCGCGAAACCCCTGGTAGTGCAGTTCATAGAGCACGTACAGCGCCAGCTGGAGGTCGCGGCCGTACGGGTCCGCGGCCTCGGCGCCGTCCTGTGCGGGCACGAACGTCTCGGCCCGCGACTCGTCGCGGCGCAGCGCGGCGACGACCGAGCCGGACAACCGACCGCAGGGCGCGGGCAGTTCGGGCTGAAGGCGGCGCGACTGCGTCGGTGTGCTCACGGTTCGCTCCTCTCGCCGGCCCGGCTCCGTCGTCGGTGACTGGTGTCGCACCAGGGGAAGGTGCGGCTGCGGCGGCAGGTGCAGATGGCGGCCTGGAACCGCCGGGAGACATGGGTCGTGCCGTCGCCGTCGGTCACCTCGACCGGCCCCTCGATCAGGAGGGGCCCCTCGTCGCGGTCGACGGTGACGCGGCGCGGGCGGTCGGCGGCGTCAGATGCGTTCGGCACGGATGACCACCAGCCCTTCATGGGTCGCGTCGGTGTCGAGAAGTCCCTGGTCGCACAGCCAGGCGCGGCGTGCTCGCAGAACCGGTCCGAACGGAACGGAGGTCTTGTCGATCACCGCCGCGCTCATGCCGTGCTCGGCGAGCCGGCGCAGGCTCGCGGACGGGTCGCAGAGTTCGGAGTGGACCATCAGCAGCGCGCCGCCGGGCCGCAGCACACGCGGGGCGGCGTCGCAGACCCGGTCGACGACCGAGCGGCCGTCGAGCCCGCCGTCCCACGCCCGCGCGAGGCCCCGGCGAGGCAGGAGCGGGGACCGGGAGGGGACGTAGGGCGGATTGCTGACGATCAGGTCGAAGGAGCCAGGGGCGAGCGCGGTCCCCATGTCGCCGTGGCGGACCCTGACCGACGTCCGGTTGATGCGGGCGTTCAGGCGCGCTGTCCAGACGGCCCGCCACGAGAGGTCCACGGCCGTCACCCGGGCGCCCAGCTGTGCGGCGGCCACGGCCAGCGCCCCGGTGCCGGTGCCCAGGTCCAGTACCTCGGTCCGCTCGTCCACGCGCTCCTCGCTCAGCGCCCGTAGCAGCAGACCGGTGTCGTACTGCGGCGCGTACACGCCGGGCGGGGCCACGAGGCGCGGGCCTCGTGGCGGCTGTTGAGGCTGTCTGGGCCGGGCGTGTGTGGTCATGCGGGCCTCACCCTGCTCTGGTTCCGGTGGTCGGGACAGGAACGCCTGCCTTCCAGCCTCCGCCGGGCCGCTGCCGACGACCACTTGGGGCATCACGCATCGTGAGCGACGCGGGAGGCTGGAGTGACAGGTGTTCGCTCCCGGGACGAAGTGCCCGCGCCGGCTGCCCTTACACCCGGGAGGCCGGGCCCGCGACCGGCTCGTGATCATGGCTGCAGGAGCGTCTTCACCATGCCGTCCTCCTTGGCCTGGAAGGTCGCGTACGCCCTGGGCGCCTCGGTCAGCGGCAGGTGGTGGGTGGCGAACCCGTCGACGCCCAGGGGGTCGGCGTCGGTGAGGTGCGGGAGGATGTCGTCGACCCAGCGCCACACGTTGGCCTGCCCCATGCGGATCTGGAGCTGCTTGTCGAACATGGTGAGCAGGGGCATGGGGCTCGCCGCGCCGCCGTAGACGCCGCTGATGGAGAGCGTGCCGCCGCGGCGTACCGCATCGATCCCGGTGAGCAGGGCGCCGAGCCGGTCGACACCGGCCTTCTCCATCAGGGTCCGCCCGATCTTGTCGGGGAGGAGACCGGTGGCCCACTGCGCCGCCTGCGCGACCGGTGCGCCGTGCGCCTCGAGACCGACCGCGTCGATCACCGCGTCGCTGCCGCGGCCGTCGGTGAGCTCGCGCACCGCGTCGCCGAGGTCCTTCTTGTGGGCGCGCAGGTCCAGGGTGGTGAAGCCGTTCCGGCGCGCCCGCTCCAGACGGTCGTCGACGAGGTCCACGCCGATGACGCGTTCCGCGCCGCGCAGCCGGGCGATCCTGGCCGCCATGTCACCGATGGGGCCGAGCCCCAGGACGGTCACGCTGCCGCCGGGCGGGATGTCGGCGTACTCCACTGCCTGCCAGGCGGTGGGCAGCACGTCGGACAGGTAGACGAACCGGTCGTCCGGGGGGCCGTCGGGCACCTTGATGGGCAACGTGTTGCCGAAGGGGACGCGGAGGAACTCGGCCTGTCCGCCGGGCACCTGCCCGTACAGCTTGGTGTAGCCGAACAGGGCGCCTCCGCTGCCCATGGACCGCACCTGCGTCGTCTCGCACTGGGAGTGCAGCCCCCTGCTGCACATCCAGCAGGTGTTGCAGGAGACGTTGAACGGGATGACGACGCGGTCCCCGACGGCCACCTCGGTGACCTCCGGGCCGATCTCGGCGACGACGCCCATCGTCTCGTGCCCGAGGATGTCGCCCGGGTCGAGGTAGGGGCCGAGGACCTCGTACAGGTGCAGGTCGGATCCGCAGATACCGGTCGACGTCACCTGGACGACGATGTCGTCCGGCTTCTCTATCCGGGGATCGGGCACCTCCTCGATGCGTACGTCGCGCTTTCCCTGCCATGTCAGTGCGCGCATGTCGCGCCTCCCAACGTGCGTCGCGAGTTCGTCGGATTTCGGACGGGTCCGCTGCGCGGAGCCCTTTCCAGGGGCTCACACTGCGCGGCGCCCCGCCATGTGACCGCCGGTGGCGGAGGCCGGTCCGCGTACCCAGGGCCGGGACGGTTGATGCGCGCCCATGGACGTCATCTGGGTGCGGGCGCCGTCCGCGTGGGTCAGGGTGGAGGCAGGACCCGAGGCCGTGACTGTGTTCCGCCTCCGTGGGGACCCGCAGGCCGGCCGAGCCGGACGAGATCCAGGAGACCCGTATGAACGACAGCTCCGACGACCACCCGGTCACCGTGACCGTGAGCGAGTGCACGGACGAGGACGCCCGGCGTGTGCTGGGGCATCTCGCCGCGGAGTTCCCCGACCGCTCCCCCGCTCAGGACACGCCGGGCTCCGACAGCACGCACGCCACGGTCTGGACGGCCGAACTCGATGTGGCCCGCGGTGCGGCGGCCTCGCAGGGCGCGTCCGGGGCCCCGGGTGTCGAGGGGCCGGTCTCCCTGACCGCGCAAGGGGCGCCGCACGACGTGAGCACCCTGCGTGCGGCGCTGGAGCGGGCCTTCACCGTGGAGGACGTCGGCTCGGTCTCCGGGGACCAGGAACGCGAGAGTCAGTTCCGGCTCACGGCGCGCTGAGGCCCGGGCGTCGGCGGCGTCCCGCAGGAGAACAGGAGAACGGGGCCTCGGAGGCGGCTCCGAGGCCCTGCGCGCGATGAGCCCCACCGGGGGCGCCCCGGTGGGGCTCTTCGCGGCGATAGGGCGGTCTAGTCGGTGGCCATGAGGCCGGCGCGGAGCTTGCCCACCACACGGGTGATCAACCGCGACACGTGCATCTGCGAGCAGCCGAACTCGTCGGCGATCTGCTGCTGGGTCTGCTCCTCGACGAAGCGGAGGTGGATCAGGCGGCGGTCACGCTCGTCGAGGTCGGCGACGAGGGGCGCGAGGGAGTGGAAGTTCTCCACAAGTTCGAAGCGGTCCTCGTCGATGCCGATGAAGTCGGCGAGCATCGTGTCGGACTCGTCGTCGTGGCCGTTGACGGCCGCGTCCAGGGAGACGCTGTTGTAGCCGTTGGAGGCGCGCTGCGCCTCGGCGACCTCGGCCGGCTCCAGCTGCATCAGCTCCGCCAACTCGGCGGTGGAGGGGGAACGGCCCAGGCGCGTACGGAGTTCTTCGGTGGCCTTGGACAGCTCGATCCGCGCCTCCTGAAGGCGGCGCGGCACATGCACGGCCCAGGACGTGTCACGGAAGAACCGCTTGATCTCCCCCGTGATGTAGGGGACGGCGAAGGAGGTGAACTCGACCTCGCGGGTCACCTCGAACCGGTCGATCGCCTTGATCAGACCGATCGTGCCCACCTGGACGATGTCCTCCATCTCCTGCGGGCCGCGGTGCTTGAACCGGGAGGCCGCGTACTGCACCAGGGAGAGGTTCATCTCGATCAGCACGTTGCGCACGTAGCTGTACTCGCGCGTGCCCTCTTCGAGCTGGGCGAGCCGGTCGAAGAAGTGCCGGCCGACCTCACGCGCATCCTTCGGCGCGATGGAAGAAGGATCCGTGTATGCGCGCTCGACCAGATCCTTGGTGCCGCGGGTGGCCTGGTTCTGTTCCTGCGCCGTCACGGTGATCATTGAGTCCCGCTCCTTGTGTATCGAGCCCGGCCTGTCATTCCTCGTTGCGCGGCGCTTACCCGGGAACTCTGTACGCACACCTGTCCGTAGGCAGCCGAGCCCGCGCCCGCCATATGAGACGCATTGAGGTCCGCCCACCGGGATCCTTACAGTGGTTCGCATGTTCGGACCCGCTCGCCGCCTGGCGCTCGCTCTCTTCGCGGCCACGCCGTGGAGCGTCGACGACGCGCTCTGTCCCCGCTGACGCAGGCCGCGAGCACCGCGCGCCCCACCGCCGGTCCGACATTCCCCCCTCCCTGTTCCGGAGTCCCCTCTTGACCACCGCTCCCCCCGCCGGGGCACCGCCCCGCGCCACCCTGCTCGCCCCCGCCCCCACCTCGGCCCCCGCGCCCCGTGCCGAACCCGCGCCCCCGGTCCGCCGGGCGCCGCTGATCGGCGCCGGTGTCATCGGTGTGGCGCTCGCCCTCTACGTCTTCGCCGTGCACGGCGCCAAGCCCGGCGTCCTGCTGCTGCTCGGCACCGGGCTCGGCTTCGCCCTGTTCCACTCGCGGTTCGGGTTCACCTCCGCCTGGCGTCAGCTGGTCGCCGTCGGCAACGGCACCGGTCTGCGGGCGCACACCCTGCTCCTCGGCACCACCGCGACGCTCTTCGCGCTGATCATCGGTACCGGCAGCGGCCTCTTCGGCGCGGTGCCCGCGCCCAGCGCGGGTCCGATCGGCGTGGGCCTGCTCGTCGGGGCGTTCCTCTTCGCCGTCGGGATGCAGCTCGGCGGTGCCTGCGCCTCCGGCACCCTCTTCGCCGTCGGCTCGGGGCAGAGCACCATCGTGCTGACCCTCTTCGGCTTCCTCACCGGGTCGACGCTCGCCGCCTGGCAGTTCACGCTCTGGAACGACCTGCCCGCACTCGATCCGTTCCTGCTCTCCGACCACGTCGGCTGGTTCGGTTCCTGGGCGCTGACCGTCGTGGCGCTGGCCGCGATCTGGTGGGTCGCCCGCGCCGTCCAGGTCCGGCGCAACCCACCGCCCGTCGGTGCGCCGCCCTCCGCGCGGGGCACCCTGGCCCGGGCGGTACGCGGCTCCTGGCCACTGGCGGCGGGCGCCGTGGCGCTGGCGGTGCTGGGCGCCGGTGTGCTGCTCGTGTCGGGCGGCGCCTGGGGCATCACCAGCGCGTTCTCGCTGTGGGGCTCGAAGGTGGTGGGCGCCCTCGGCGGCTCGCCCGAGGCGTGGGCGTACTGGCGCCAGCCCGGCAGCGCGGCCCAGCTGTGGGGGCCGGTGCTCGCCGACAAGAACAGCCTCACCGACATCGGCATCATGGTCGGCGCCGCGGTCGCCGCCGCCGCGGGCGGCGTGTGGAAACTGCACCGGGGCATCCCCGCCCGGACGGCGCTCGCCGCGGTCGCCGGCGGCATCCTGATGGGTGTCGGGGCGCGTCTCGCGGGCGGCTGCAACATCGGCGCCTACCTCGCCGGGATCGCCTCGGGCTCCCTGCACGGCTGGATCTGGGGCGCCGTCGCCATCCTCGGCACCTGGGCGGGGCTGCGGCTGCGTCCGCTGTTCGGCCTGGGCAACCCCAAGCCGACCGACAGCGTCTGCTGACCCGCGGAGCCGGTGGCGCGGGGCGTGCGCACGCCGCTCAGGCGCCGCCCTCGTACATCTCCATGAGGACGTCGACGACCTCGTCCACCGACGCGTCGGCCAGGTCGTCGAAGGCCCCCGAGTGGCGGGCGAGCAGGACGCCGGCGACCGCCGCGACCAGCACGTCGGCGCGCAGCCCCGGCCGGTCGCGGCCCTCGCGGGCGAAGCGGGCCCGCAACGGTTCCACGAGGCGCGCCTGGAGGGCCGCGCGCGTGGCCTCCTGGGCGCCGTGTTCGCTCAGTGGCTGGACCGCGACGCGCAGCAGCGGCACGGGGCCGCGCCGCTCGGCCCGTTCGGCGACCTCCCGCAGCCGCGGCTCGGTGAGCAGGTCGACCGGGGCGCTGTCGCCGTGTTCGGCCCGCAGCACCTCTACATAGAGCAGGGCCTTGCTGCCGAAGTGGCGGGCGATCAGCGCGGCGTCGACCCCGGCCCGCTCGCCGATCTCGCGGATGGTGGTGCGGTCGTAGCCGCGCTCGGAGAACAGCTCCGTCGCCGCGCGCAGCAGCGCGTCACGGCTGCGGGCGCCGCTGCGGGGCCGCTCGGAGGAGGCCCGGCCGGTCACGAACGGCTCGATTCTGCGCTCGCGTCGGCCCCGGCGGTCCGCGCCGCGGCGACGACGGACGGCCGCGGCCGCACGCCGACCCGGGTCAGCACCACGGCGAGGACGCCGGTGATCAGGAAGGCGGCGCAGCCGACGAGGCCCGCGCTGTGGTACCCGCCGTCGGTGGGCAGCGCCGCGCCGGGCGCGGTGTGGGCCTGGAGGACGACCGCGCTGAGTGCGCTGCCGGTCGAGTATCCGATGTACTTCACGACCTGATTGAAGCTCATCGCGCTGCCCGTCTCCGCCGCGGGCACCCCGCCGACGATCAGTCCGGGGGTGACGGCGAAGGTCACGCCGACGCCGAGCCCGGCCAGCGCCATCATCACGCCGATGCCCCACAGGCTGGAGCGCGCGAGCAGGAAGCAGACCAGTCCGGCGAACGACAGGAGGCAGCCCAGCGGGAGCATGCGCGCGGGCGTGGCGGCGCTGCCCAGCATCCGGACCAGACGGCCGGTGAGCAGACTGGCCGCGGAGAACGGGACGAGCAGCAGGCCGGTGACGACGATGGACGCGCCGAAGCCGTACCCGGCGGACCCCGGCGTCTGGACGTACCGGGTGACCAGCGCGATCAGCAGATACGTGCCGACGCCGCCGACCATCGTGGTCAGGTTGGCGACGAGCACGCCCCGGTCCTTGACGAGGCTCACCCGCACCAGCGGGTGCGTGGAGCGCAGCGAGTGCAGGACCCACCCGCAGAGAAGGAGGACGGCGACGACGGCCAGCGCCAGCAGCGGCGGGGAGCCCCAGCCCCAGCGCTCCCCCTCCGCCAGGCTCAGCAGGAGCGCCGCCATGCCGCCGGCCAGCAGCAGCGCGCCCGGTACGTCCATGGGCGTGGTGGGCCGGCGCGGCGGCTTGGGCACGACGAGCACGGTGGCGACGAACGCGGCGACCGCCGTGGCGAACGCGAACCAGAACCCGGCGTACATGCCGAGGTACTCCGCGAACAGTCCGGTGATCGGGTAGCCGAGGCCGATGCCCGCCGCGGTGGTCAGCGAGAGGGTGGCCACCGCCGCGCGCGCCTTGTGGGGCGGCAGCGCGTCCCGTGCCGTGGCGATGGCCAGCGGGACGAGTCCCATGCCGACGCCCTGCATGGCCCGGCCGGCGAGCAGGCAGGGGAAGCCGAGGGGCAGGGCCGCCAGCAGGCTGCCCGCCATGACGGCGCCGAGGCCGGTGAGGATGACGCGCTTGCGGTACGGCCCGTCGCCGAGCCGTCCCATGACCGGTGTGGCGATGGCGCCGACCAGCATCGTCACGGTCAGCGCCCACTGCGCGCCGGCGAGGGAGACGTGGTCCTCGGCGGCGATGGTCGGGATCAGCGGCGCGCCGAGGCTGCTGACGACGGCGACGAGCATGCCGAGCGAGACGAGTACGGGCACGAGCGCGCGGGGGTGGCGCAGCACGGGGGCCGCCGGGGAGGGCGTGGACGCGGGCGCCGGTATGGAGGGACGCAAGGTTTTCCCGTTCATGTCATCAAGTGATGTCATCACATGATGACAGGCCGGGAACGGTGGTGGAACCCAGTGGCGGGGGGGGGGGGGGGGGGGGGGGGGGGGGGTGTGGGGCGGGGGGGGGGGGGGGGGGGGGGGGGGGGGGGGGGGAAACCCCCCCCCCCCCCCACCACCCCCCCCCCCCCCCCCCCCACTCTCGCTCGGCCGCGCCTCCGGGGGGCGCGGGTGAGTGTCAGGCCAGTGGCGTCACCCGGATGTTCCGGAACCGGACCTTGTTGCCGTGGTCCTGGAGGCGGATCGCCCCGGCCGCCGGTCCCTCGGGCGCGCCCGCGCCGGTCGGGCCGTCGATCGCGACGTCGTCGTGGACCTTCTTGCCGTTCCACACCACGGTCACCCGCGCGTCGGCGGTCTTGTCGCCGCTGTCGTCGAAGCGCGCCGCGCGGAAGGTGATGTCGTACGTCTGCCAGGTCTCCGGCGCCGTCGAGGCGTTGCTGTCCGGCGCCTTCTTCAGGTAGATCGCCCCGGCCTCGTTCGGGTCGGGGGTGGTGTCACCGTAGGAGTCGAGGATCTGTAGCTCGTAGCGGTCCTGGAGGTAGATGCCGCTGTTGCCGCGGTCCTGGCCGGTCACGTCGTCCGGCAGGAGCGGGACCCGGAACTCCGCGTGCAGCGTGAAGTCCTGGTAGGCGTCCTTGGTGCGGATGTCACCGCCGGACACCTCCATCGACCGTTCGGCGGTGAGCGGCCAGGTGATGTTCCGCCCGTCCGGATGCTGCCACTGGCTCTGCGACGCGGCGGTGCCGTCGAAGAGGGCGGCCGGGGTGCCGCGGGGGCGCACGGTGATCAGGTCGAGGTTGACGTGGCCCGCGTCGCCGGTGTCGAAGCGGTAGGCAAGGGTGTTCTTCCCCGCGCGCAGAGCGACGCGCTCGGTCTTCGTCGACCACGTGTCCCAGTCACCGGTGGAGGCGAGCGAGGTCTGTCTCAGCTTCGTCCCGTTGGCGTACAGGGAAAGGGACTTGGTGCCCTGATAGGGGTTGGGGCCGTTGGCGTAGCGCAGGTTCACGTCGTACTCGCCGGCCTTGGGGACCGTCACGTCGAAGGTCGTGGCGGCCTTGCCCTCGGTGTCGTAGCGGTCGACGAAGCCGCTGCCCGAGTAACCGGTGTGGTCGGTGTGGACGCCGGCCGTGCCGGTCAGATGCGCCTCCTCGGCCTCGTACAGGGTGGCGGCCGGCGGCTGCTTCCCGGGCACTTCGTTGAGGGTGTACCAGGCCTCCGTGGACCAGAGCGTCTCACCGGACGCGGACGCGAAGGGGCGCGGCGAGCGGACGTGCACGACGCGGCCGGGCTTGAGGCCGTCCAGCCGCAGCCGCACGGTGCGGCCGCCGTCGGCGAGGGTCGCCGAGCCCACGGCGAGCTGCTCCTCGGCGATCTTCGGTCCGCCGTAGTCCCTGGTCGGGGTGTAGCGCCACTGCTCGGCCGTGTAGCGCTCGACCAGCTTGTCGGCCGTCTCCGGCGAGAGGGGCTGCGTGTACTCCAGGTCGAAGCCGCCGGGGACGGCGCGCATCTCCTTGATGTCGAAGGTGTTCCCGCCGTTCGGGGTCAGCTTCTGCAGGCCGAAGCGGAGTTTGCCTTCCTGGCCCCAGTTGCCGTCGGCGCCGAGCCCGCCCGTGTAGATCGCTCCGTCGGGGCCCATGGTGATCCGGTTGACACCGGCTTCGAGTCCCTGGGTGTAGCGGAAGACGGCGCCCTGGTACTGGCCCTTCACCTTCTCCAGGTACCCGCGCTGGAGTCCGCCGTAGGTGACGTCACCGAAGAGCATCTGGCCCGCGAACCGGCCCTTGGTCAGGTACAGCGGGGTGCTGGGTGAGTTGGCTATCTCGTTCTGCGGCAGCCAGAGCACCGGCTGGGTGACCGGCTGAGCGTCGAAGGGGCCCGACGGCTCGGTGTAGTGGTTGAAGAAGCGGTCCTGCTTGATCTGGACCAGCTTGGACGCGGGCAGCCAGCCGCCCTGGTTGTCGGCGGTGAAGAGGGACCCCTCGGGGCCCCAGCCGATCCCGTTCGGGGTGCGCAGACCGCCCGCGATCGCGTGGATCTTCCCCGTCTTCTTGCTGATCCTGTACGTGGTGCCGCGGCCGGGGGCGGGCTGCGGAGTGGTGGTCGCGCCGCCGTAGTCGATGGCGACCGAGAGGTTCACGTAGAAGTAGCCGTCGCGGTAGAGTAGCCCGAAGGCGAACTCGTGGAAGTTCTTTCCGTAGGGCCAGGTCGCGACCGTGCGGTACTCGTCGGTGACGGAGTCCTTGTCCGTGTCGACGAGTCGGGTCAGCTCGTGCTTCTGCGAGACGTAGAGGGACCCGTCGACGTACTTGATGCCCATCGGTTCGCGCAGCCCGCTCGCGATCTTCTTGACGCCCACCTTGGTGCGGTCGGTGTCGCCGGTGACGTGGTCGAGGAGGTACACCTCGCCCGCCACGTTCTCGGAGCCGCCCCACGTGCTGAGCGCGAGGCGGCCGTCGGGCAGCCAGTCCATGCCGGTGACCTGCGGTTCGAAGCCGTCGGGGCGCAGGTCGGTGAGGTCGAGGTCGGGGCGTACGCCGGTCAGCGGCAGGCCGTCGCCGGGGCTGTCCGTCCCCGCCTCGCACTCCTTGCGGCCCGGCGCGGTGACCCGGACGACCCCGGCGTCGGTGGTCAGCGCCTCGCGCGGGACGACGCCGAAGTCGGCCGCGCCCGGCGGCTTCCACGCGAGCGTCAGCTGCTGGCCGCCGGTCGCCTCGAAGTAGTCGACGCGGAACGGGTGGGAGCCCGCGGTGAGTTGGACGGCGCCGTCCTTCGGCTCGGCGCCGTGCAGTCCGTCGTGGTCGATGACCTCGCGGTCGTCGACGGTGAGCCGGGAGCCGTCGTCGCTGGTGAGGCGGAAGGAGTACGTGCCGTCGGCCGGGACGACGAGGTAACCGGTGGCCTGGACAGTGAAGTTGTCGGCGAATCCGCCGAAGTCGTCGGTCGTGGACCAGTCCACGGTCCGCATCAGTTTGTCGTGGTTGGGGGTCTGGCCGGGTTTGAGCGTGCACAACTTGCTGAGCGGGAGCTGGGTGTCGAACACCCGCAGGGTGACACCGGGTTCCTGGGGCGGGATGTCGGCGGGAGCGGCGACGGACGGGGGCGCGACCCAGACGCCTCCGGCGAGAAAGCCTCCGACGAGCAGGGTGGTGAGGCGTCTTCGGGCATGGCGGAACAGCCGTGGATGCATCGGTCCTCCAGGACGGGACCGGAGGCCGCCGGATCGCACCCCGGTCTTGCTATGCCGTTCCGCGGGTGCGCGGAAGGCAGGACTCCTACGGTTGCGCCGTCACGCTAGGGGACTTCTGCTCAGCTCGTCCAGACTTTGTCATCAACGAGTTCAAAGTCCGGCGCCGCATGCCGGGCGCGAGCCGGGGAAGTCGTCGTCCCTGCGCCGGACCACAGGCGCCGATGCATGAGGAGGGCACGTGAAGGCGATGAGGGGCAGGGCCAACGCCCGGAGAGCCGCGAACAGTTCGGTCGTCGACACCGGGGCGCGCTGGGGGCTGATCGCACGCGGGGTGCTCTACCTGCTGATCGGGCTGCTGGCCTTGCGCGTCGCGTTCAGCGGCGAGAACAAGGAGGCCGACAGCAGCGGGGCCATCCGCGAACTGGCGCAGCAACCGTTCGGCAAGGTCCTGGTGTGGGCCGTCGGGATCGGTCTGGTGGGCATGGCGCTGTGGCGGCTCAGTGAGGCGCTGTTCGGCTCCGCGGGACCGGAGGGCGACAAACCGGGCAAGCGGGCTCTGTCGGCCGGGCGATGCGTCTTCTACGGGTTCATGGCGTACTCCGTGCTGTCGTTCGCGGCGTCCGCCCGCAAGAGCCAGGGAAGTGACGCGAAGTCGCAGGACTTCACCGCGCGGGCGCTCGACCTCCCGGCGGGCCGCTGGCTGGTGGGGATCGCCGGCCTGGTGGTGATAGGCGTCGGCATCGGGGTCGGCGTACGGGCGGCGCTGCGCAAGTTCCACAAGAACCTCAAGAAGGCGCAGATGTCGCGGCACACGCGCCGGACGATCGACGTGCTCGGGGTCAGCGGCGGGGTGGCGCGCGGGCTGATCTATGCGGGCGCGGGCGTCTTCGTGCTGATCGCCGCCGCGAAGTACGACCCCAATAAGGCCAAGGGGGTGGACGGCACCCTGCGCGCCTTCGCCGGCACTCCGGTGGGGCCGTGGCTGCTGGCGCTGATCGCGTTCGGACTGGTGCTGTTCGGCCTGTTCTCGTTCGCGCTCGCGCGTTACCGCCGGGTCTGACCGCCGAGCGGGAGCCTGTGCGGGCTCCCGCCGCGCGGTGAGCGCGGCAGGGGCGGGCGCGGCGGGGGCGAGCGCGACAGCAGAGGCTCGACATTGTTACTTACTGGTCAGTAGGCTCACGCGGCAGTCATGCTCGCACCCGCTCCAGGGAGGCCCCTTGCGCCGCGTACGTTCACCTCACCTCCTCGCCGGGCTGCTGGCCGGCGCCGGGGTCACCCACTTCCTGGCGCCGAAGCCGTTCGACGCGATCGTGCCGCGCGGGCTGCCTGGCTCACCGCGCGCGTGGACGTACGCCAGCGGCGTGGCGGAGCTGGCGCTGGCGGCCGGGGTCGCCCTGCCGCGCACCCGGCGGCGGGCGGCCACGGTCACCGCCGCGTTCTTCGTCGCCGTCGCGCCGGCCAACGTGAAGATGGCCCTGGACTGGCGGGACCGCCCGGCGCCGCTGCGGCGCGCCGCCCGGGCCCGGGTCCCGCTCCAGGTGCCGCTGGCGCTGTGGGCGCGCAAGGTGGCCCGCGACGCGGGGTGAGACACGGCCGGGCCGCTCCCTCGGCGCCCGGAGCGCTCAGGTGGAGGCGCGGATCACCAGCTCGGGCTCGAAGATGAGGGACGTCGGTTCCGTGCGCTCGCCCTCGATGTGCTCCTGAAGGATGCGGGCCATCGCCATGGCCATCTCCTCCACCGGCTGGCGGACGGTGGTCAGCGGCGGAGTGCACGTGATCGCGACGCTGGAGTCGTCGAACCCGACCACCGCCACGTCCTGCGGAATGCGCCGCCCCCGCTCCCTCAGCACCTGGCACACGCCCTGCGCCATCAGGTCGTTGGCCGCGAAGACGCCGTCCAGGTGCGGGTGGTCGTCCAGCAGTCTGGCCATCGCCGCGGCCCCGCTGGCGAGGGTGAACCCGCCCTCCGCGATGGGGACGTACGCCAGCCCCGCCCGCTCCAACGCCTCCCGGAACCCGGCGAGCCGCTGCTGGCCGGCCGGCAGGTCCAGGGGCCCCGCCACCGTCGCCACCCGGCGCCGGCCGCGCTCCAGCAGGTGCTGCGCGGCCATCCTGCCGCCCTCGCCGTGCGCCAGGTCGACATAGCTGATGGGTGCGGGCAGCGCGGGCCGCGCGAAGCACACGGCGGGCACCTGCTCCCGTGCGAGCAGCGGCGGCAGCGGGTCCTCCGCGTGCGTCGAGACCACGAGCGCCCCGTCGGCCCGGCCCTCGCGCAGGTACGCCATCACCTCGTCCCGGGCCGCATCGGACTCGGCGAACATCAGGACCGGGTGCATGGAGCGTGTCCGCAGGAAGGCGACGACCCCGCTGACGACGCGGCCGAAGAACGGGTCGGCGAACACCCGCGCCGCGAAGGCGTTCTGGGCGCTCTCGCCCTCCTCGCCCGCACCGGACACCACGAGGGCGATGGTCTCCGCACGCCGGGTGACCAGGGCCCGCGCCGCCCTGTTGGGGGTGTAGCCGGTGCGCCTGATCGCCTCGCGCACGGTCTCCCGGATGGCGGGGTCCACACTGGGGACCTCGTTGATCACCCGGGACACGGTCGCCCGCGAGACCCCCGCCTCACGGGCGACATCCTCCAACGTCAGGGCCTGTCGTCGCATGCACGCAGCCTAATCGCGCCGACCCACCGCGCATAGAGCGCTCTCTGATCACGCCCTCCCGGTCGGCGTCCTCCCGCTCACCGCACGTCCACGTGTGCGGTGAGCGGGAGGTCGCCCGCGGAGCGTCCCACGTGGACGGTGAAGCGGCCCGGCTCGTCCGCCCAGTCGCCCTCCTCGGTGCTCCAGTGCCGCAGCGAACGGGCGGACACCTGGACGCGGACTCGCGCCGTCCCGCCCGGCGCCGCGTGCACGGCCGCGTACCCGGCGAGCCAGCGCACCGGGCGCTCCACCGCCGACTCCGGCCGGGACAGATACACCTGGACGACCTCGCGCCCGCTCCGGTCACCGGTGTTCCGTACCTGCGCCGTGACGGTGAACCCGGCCCGCGCGGGAACGACGTGCGGTGCCTCGACACTCTCGTAGCGCCACGTCGTGTAGCCCAGGCCGTGCCCGAACCAGTAGGCGGGGGTGCGGCCGGTGCGCAGCCAGGCCCGGTGGCCGACGTGGAGTCCCTCGTCGTAGGTGAGGACGCCGTCGACGGGCCGGGTGGTGGTGACGGGGGCGTCCGCGAGCCGTCCGGCCCAGGTCGTCGGCAGCCGGCCGCCGGGTTCGGCCTCTCCGAACAGGAGGTCGGCGAGGGCGCCGCCGGCTTCCTGGCCGGGCAGCCAGGTGAGCAGGACCGCGTTGACCTCGGCGCGCCAGGGCAGTTCGACCGGTCCGCCGGAGTTGACCACCACGACCGTGCGGGGGTTGACCGCGGCGACGGCCCGCACGAGGTCGTCCTGGTGCCCGGGCAGGGCGAGGGAGGTGCGGTCGTGCCCCTCCGATTCGCTTCCGTCGGTGGTGCCCACGACGACGACGGCGGTGTCGGCGGCGCGGGCCGCGGCGACGGCCTCGGCGATCGCCTCCGCGACGGGGGCGGCGGGCGGGGCCGCGGTGAGCACGGTGGCGCGGCCTGTACCGGGGGCGAGTTCACGCCGCGCCACGACCAGCACGGGGACCCCTTCGGCCAGCCGGTGGTGCGCCGTGGGGCCGGGCGGCGTGACGTGGACGACGGCGGGGTCGTCGGTGCGGCGCGGGAACACGCCATCGATCCGCCGGTGGCCGTCGACGCGCAGGGAGATGCGGCCGAATCCGCCGACGCCGAACGCCCAGCGGCCGCCCTTCTCCGGCGTCAGCACGGCGCTGATCTCCACGGTGCGGGCTTCGGCGGTCACGTCCGGTTCGAGCAGCCGGCCCGAGCCCCGGTGCTCGGCGTAGAGCTCGTTCCCTTCGGCGTCCAGCATGCGCAGCAGCACGCCCGGCGCGCCGGAGCGCGGGTCGGTGCAGTCGCGGGGGCTCAGCGGGGCGGGCGGGGCCCCGAGGTCCGGGCCCGGGGCGTGGACGACGCGGACCCGGCCGCGCAGCCGCTCCCGGATGCCGTCGAGGGGCGCCACGATGCGCTCGGGGAAGACTCCGGCGCTGCCGCCGCCCTGCACACGGGGTGCCACGGCGTGCGCGCCGATGACCGCGAGGGCGCCCGGCCCGTCCGCGCGCAGCGGGAGTACGCCGTCGTTGTCCAGCAGGACCGTTCCGGCCGTGACCGCGCGGCGGAGCAGCCGCCGGGCCCGGGAGGGTTCCGGGGGCGTGCGCCGCGGCGGGGGGCCGACTCCGTCCAGGGCGCCGACGCGCTGGGCCAGGAGGAGCAGTCGGCGTACCTTGTCGTCGATCGTGGTCTGCGGCACCTGCCCGGCGGCCACGGCGTCGGCGAGCATCTCGTCCCAGGGGCCGCCCGGTCCCGGCATCGCGAGGTCGAGCGCCGCGTTCGCCGTGTCCACCGCCGTGCGCAGGGCGCCCCAGTCGGAGAGGACGACGCCGTCGAACCCCCAGGTGTCCTTCAAGGGGTGGGCGAGCAGTGAACTGGCCGTCATCGTCGCCCCGTTGACGCGGTTGTACCCGGCCATCACCGCCCAGACGCCGGCGTCGACGGCCGCTTCGAAGGGGGCGAGGCAGACCTCGCGCAGGGTCCGTTCGTCGACCCGTACATCGACGGTCAGCCGGCCGGTCTCGGAGTCGTTGGCCACGAGATGCTTGGCCGTGGCCGCGACCCCGCGCGCCTGGAGGCCGCGGACCAGGGCGGCGCCGACGCGGCCGACCAGCCAGGGGTCCTCCGAGAAGCACTCGAAGTGGCGGCCGGCCAGGGGCGATCGGTGCAGGTTCAGGTTGGGGGCCAGCACGACGTGCACGCCCTTGCGGCGCGCCTCATCGGCGAGCAACCCGCCCAGTTCTTCGACGAGTTGTTCGTCCCAGGTCGCCGCGACGGCCGACGCGGACGGCAGCAGGAGCGAGGTGACGCGCTCGTCCCAGGCCTCTCCGCGCACCCCCGCGGGCCCGTCCGAGGTCACCATCTCGGACAGGCCCACGGCGGGCTCGGCGCGGGTGCGCCAGGTGGTCCCGCCGGTGAGCAGCCGTACCTTCTGCCGCGGACCCAGCTTGTCGGCCAGCCGGTCCGGCTCCTCGTCGGCCATTGCCCCCACCCTTCGCGCCGATGAGCGCCGTAGAGCGCTCTCTCCCCTGTCGTTCTACCGGATGTCGGTCAGCTGTAGATGCCGAACTCGTAGAGGGAGTAGCCGTATCCGGTGCCGCGGCCGGTGCCGTTGACACGGACGTAGCGGCCGGTGCCGGAGACGTCGAAGTCGTCGACGCCGCCGTTGCCGTCGCTCACCTGGCGGACGGTCGTCCAGTTCTGTCCGTCGTCCGAGGTCTGGACCGTGTACGCCTTGGCGTACGAGGTCTCCCAGTTGAGCTGCACGTGCTTGAACGACCGGCGGGACCCGAGGTCGACCCGGAGCCACTGCGGGTCGCTCCAGTCGCTGGCCCAGCGGGTGTCGTTCTTGCCGTCGACGGCGTTCGCCGCGGTGCACGGGCAGTCGCCGTAGTCGGTGGTCTGCTGCGAGGAGGCGGTGGCCGGTTTGCCGAGCGCGATGTTCGTCCCGGTGACGGGCGGCGGCACGACGCGCACCGAACGGGTCTCGACGCCGACGTTCCCCTTGCCGTCGGTGGCCTTGACGTAGATCTTCCAGACGCCGGGCCTGTCCGGCGCGGTCACCTTGAGCTGGCCCGAGCCCAGGTCGGTGACCTGCATCGGCACGAGCTGCTTGCCCTGGTCGATGTAGTTGCTGTTGCTCAGCACCTGGTAGGAGAGCTGGTCGCCGTCGGGGTCGGTGGCCTTGGTGGCGATGACGAGGTCGCGTCCCGCGGGCACGTTCGTGGCGCCGCCCTCGATGTCCAGCTGCGAGATGACCGGCGGGGTGTTGTCCCGTGAGGTGTCGGCCCCGTACGCCTTCTTCACGGCGTAGTACGACAGCCGCTTCTCGCCGGCGGGCAGCAGGTTGAACCAGATGCCGCCGAAGTCGTACTCGGTGCCGTAGTGGAACATAGTGGCGCCCAGGGCGACACCCTTGTGCCCCGTGATACAGCCCCAGGCCCTGGTGTAACCCTCGGCCTTGGCCTGGTCGGTGGGTTCCTGCGGCACCCCGTTGGCATCGTCCGGCACCTCCCACTCCCCCGCGGGCCCGGTCTCGGTGATGATGTAGGGCTTGGTGTAACCCCCTTGCTGCCACGCCGACTTGACGTCGCAGACCGCCTTGTAGGAGTTGACGGCATATAGGTCGAGGTCGGGGGCGTTCTTCTTGTAGTAGGGCCAGGCGCCGACCCAGGCGTCGGTGGAGGTGACCGGGTGGTTCGGGTCGACGGCGTGGATCTTCTTGGTGACGTCGTTGACGAAGGTGATGTAGGCGTCGCGCTGCTTCTCCAGCTCGTCGCCGCTGTAGCAGTTCTGCAGGCCGAGGACGGACTCGTTGCCGACGTTCCACATCAGGACACCCGGGTTGTCCTTGTACGTGGCGGCCCACTTGGGGAACTCGGCGAGCATCTGGTTCTTGTACGTGGTGTCCGTCAGGTAGTTCACGCAGCCACCGCTGCCGGGGCCGCCGCCGGGCTGGAGCCAGAAACCGGCGATGACCTTGATGCCGTTCGCCGCCGCGGAGTCGAACAGCGGCTTGCTGGAGGCGTCGGTGCCCCAGGTGCGGATGGTGTTGACGCCCATGGACCGCAGGTCCGGCAGGTATCTCCCCGCGTCGGCGACGGACGGGCCCCAGGTCAGGCCCTTGACGTGGTACGGGGCGCCGTTGACCTGGAGCTGCCAGTTGCCCTGCGACCCGGTCACTTTGACCACGTCGCCCGCGGCGTGCGCGTGCTGGGCGGGCAGGGCGAGGAAGCCGGCCGCGAGTACGCCCGCGGTGAGGGGGACGGCCAGGCGGTGCGATCTCCGGTGGATGGTGCGGGTGCTGCGCATGGGGTGCCTCCGGCGGCGGGGGTCCGAGGGGGGAAGGGGCGGTGGGGGAAGGGGCGGCGGCCGGTCGGGGCGGCCGCCGCCCCGGGTCTGTCGTGGACGCGGGATCAGGGCAGCTCGTAGTGGTCGTTGAGCGCCGCGCCCTTCTCGGGGTGGTTCTGGTCGTAGCCGCGCGGGTCGCACTGGAGGCCGCCGACGACGCAGTGGTCCACCATCGCCTTCAGCGTCCGGTCGTCCCAGGCGTTGAAGAAGTCGTAGTGGAAGGAGTAGCCCCGGCCGCTGGACAGCCGCAGTTTCGACAGGTCACCGTTGACGGGGAACGCCATCTTGAACTCGATCATCGGCAGCGCGACGGGGTGGTCGGCCGGGCACATGTTGTCGTTCGTGCCCGGCTTCACCACGGTGTAGGCCATGTGGCTCTTGTGATCGGGCGTGTCCAGGTACTTGCCGTCCCAGCAACTCGGCGCCTGGAAGCGGATGTTGACCTGGGTGTCCTGGCTCGTGGGGCAGCTCTTGGGGAAGTCGACGTTGAAGTAGCTCGTGCCGCACTCCCAGCCCTCCACGAAGCCCGGGTGGTCGCGGAACTCCTGCGCGCTCTGCATCGGGCTGCCGACGACGAACCGCAGCCCCTTGGGGAAGGGTCGCACGCTGGTGTAGTCGGTGACACCGGCCTTGTAGTAGATGGTCTGCTCGCCGACCGGGAGCACCGGCTTGTCACCGTTGAGCATGGTGGGCATCCAGTAGCCGGACTTGTCGCCGGGCGCGAGGCACTTGGTGGCGCCGCTGTCGAGCGATCCGGTGGTGCTGTTCGCGTCGGTCGTGGTGTTGCCCATGAACGTGTGGTCGTGGGACTTGCCGGCCTGGCCCGGGTAGACGATGGGGTCGTCGGGCTTGGTGTGGGTGACGGAACAGTGCGCCTGGAACTCGTGGAAGTAGGCGGGCGGCGGCACCTTCGTGGACGGTTCCACGCCGGTGACCGGCGGGTTCGCGGGTATGTAGCCGTCGCCGTCCGCGTCCTCCGCAGCCGGCACGGTGGACGCGGCCATCGCGTGGCCCTGGTGCGCGGCGGCGGGCGCGGTCGCCTGCCGCGCGGGCGCCTCGGCGGCCCCGGCGGTGAGGGCGACGCCGCCCACACCCATCGTGGTCAGTACGAGCGCGCCGGATATCAGCAGCCCTGAGACGAGTTTCGATCTCCGTGCCATGGAGACCTCCTGCCATGTCGGTACGGCGTGTGGTGGGGGGTGGGCGGCGGCACAGAAGCGTCGCCGCCCGTGGGACAGGTCGTGCGCGGAACCTGAGAGAGCGCTCTCTCGCCGGGGAGTGTTCTCGCTCTGACGTGGCAGTGTCAAGAGAAAGTGAACGCCCTGTTTCACGCGACGGCACCCGCCCAGCCCGGTTCGGGAGCGATCGGAGACCCCGCCAAGTGCCGTACTGCCCAGGTCGGTTGAGGAATGGGAGAGCGCTCCCGCGCTGGGGTCTCGCTAGTCTGATGTTCTATGAACCAGACCAGTCGAGTCCTCCTTGTGACGCCCGCGCTGAGCGTGGCGCAGCGCCGGGCCGCTTTCGACGACGGCGGCCCGCTCGACCCCGTGGGCGCCGCACAGGCCCGCGCGGCGGCCGGTGCGCTGCCCGTCGGCGCGCGCGTGCTGGTGTCGCCCAGTCCACGCTGCGAGGAGACCGCCGGTGCGCTGGGGATCCCTGTCCCGTCGATCCGTCCCGCGCCTGCGGGGATCGACGCCGGGCGCTGGCGCGGCCGGACGCTGGACGAGGTGGGCGCGGCGGAGCCCGAGGCGCTGGGGCGCTGGCTCACCGAGCCGGAGACCGCGGCGCCCGGCGGGGAGTCGGTGGCGCAGGCGTGCGCGCGGGTCGCGCGGTGGCTGTCCGAGCTTGAGCCGGGCCCGGGGCGCCTGGTTGCGGTGGTGGAACCGGATGTGGTGCGGGCGGCGGTCGTCCACGCGGTGGGGGCGCCCCCGAGCGCGTTCTGGCGGCTGGACGTGGCACCGCTGACGGTCACGGAACTCAGCGGGCGCCTCGGGCGCTGGAATGTCGGGCTCGGCCGGCCGCTGGGCGCGCTCTCCTGAGCCGGTCGACGGGGCCGGTGCGCGACGCGTATACGAAACGTCGGGCGTGGCGTGTGGACACGAGAGGTAGGCCGTGGCGGGTGGCCGACCGCGCTCCCGCTGCGGTCGGCCACGTCCGGGTGGCATCACGGCCGCGAACGCGCCGCGTCCGTGTACGTCCCCGGCGTGGCACGCCGGGGTCCTGTTGCGACGACGCGTAAAGGCCCGCGGATGGTTCCGCGGGCCTTTACTGCGGCGGGCCGGATCACTGTCCGGCCGGTACCGCCCGACCCGGTGCGACGACGGTCCGCGGCCGCAGCAGCCGCTCGGCCAACTCGCCGAAGAGCAGGCCGAACCCGCCCCACAGCACGATCTGCATGGCGAGGGCGGAGAGCCTGAAACGCCAGAGCAGGGTGGCCGGGAAGTGCTCCGGCACGTCGTTGACCACGGGCAGGAGCGCGAAGGCGAGTCCGGTCACGGCGGCGAAGGCGAGTACGGCGAGGACGGTGGCGTACCACGTGCCGGTCCTCGGGGCGAGGCGCCTGCCCAGGATCGTGGCGCCCACGGCGAGGAGCACGCTGAGCACCGTCATCAGGAAGTACAGGGTGGTCCGCTTGCCGATGGTGTCGGGGTTGCCGACGGCGGGCGGGTTGGCCGGGTACTTCAGGAACGGGACGACGTACACGGCGAGCAGCGCGCAGAGCGACAGCAGCAGCGCCGTGGCGCGCGGGCCGAAGCGGCCCACCCGGCCCAGGGCGAAGCAGTAGGCGAGTGCGGCGATGCCACCGAAGGAGACCCCGTAGACGAGGACTCCGGTGGCGAGGCCGGCGGTGGACTGCAGGCTGCGCGAGACGAGTTCGACCTCGTCCCCGTGGGAGTGGCCGGCGTGGCCCTCCTCGAAGCCGATGGCGCTGTCGACGCTCGGCTCGCCGAGGAAGTAGGCGACGATCAGGGCGAGCACGCCGGCCGCCAGGCCGGCGAGCATGCCCCGAACGAGCAGGTTGCGTACGGTTGTCGAGTTCATGAGCTGCGCGGTCGTCCTCTGGTCAGTGGCAGGGGAAGCCGAGCAGGTGGCGGGCGTCGTGCACCCATTCATGGACTCCGGCGCCGCTGAACACGGACGTGGCGCCCTGTTCCGCGCCGACGAAGTACAACAGGACCAGCATCAGGACGCCGAAGAAGGCAGCCCAGGGGGCGATCGCCTTCAGCGGCAGTGCGGCGGGTACGGCAGGGGTGGTGGCAGTCGGCTGGGCGACGTGCTGCGCCATGGCAGGCTCCTCGGGAGTTCGCGTCCCATCTCGGTGGTGCACAGGACGACAGCCACGGGTCTGACTCACGAACGGCCCCCTCGGGCCGCTCGCACACAGTGGCGCGACCGTGCCGGATTTCCACCGGCTTCCGTCGTGCCGTCGTCGATACGCACTGAAGGTACCGCGTGGCGCGTGCATGGCCAAGACGGTCTCGGCCCGGGTGGACTCGTCCTCGACCGCGCGCGCCTCTACAACTGCCTCGCGCCGAGACCGAGTTCGTGTTCGCCGAGCGGTGCGAAGTGGCGTTCGACGTCGGCTTCGGTGACCTCGGCGAGGGTGCGCGGTGACCAGCGTGGCCTGCGGTCCTTGTCGATGACCTGGGCGCGGACGCCTTCGACGAGGTCCGGGTCGCGCAGCGCGGCGCGGGAGACGCGGTACTCCTGGTCCAGCACGCTCTCCAGGGTGCCGAGCCGGCGGGCCCGGCGCATCGCGGCCAGTGTGACCTTCACGGCGGTGGGCGATCTGGTGAGCAAGGTCTCGGCCGTCTCCTTGGCCGCGGGGTCGCCGTGGTCGAGGAGTCGGGCGAGGATCTCCTCGACCGTGTCGGCGGCGAAACAGGCGTCGGTCCAGGGGCGTTGGGATGCCAGCACGCCCTGGGGCGCGGGGTGCGCGTGGCGCGCGAGGACGTCCAGGACCGGTTCCGCCGCCAGGTCGGCCAGGAGTGCGGGCAGCGCCGCGGAGGGGACGTAGTGGTCGGCGAGTCCGCACAGCAGGGCGTCACCGGCGCCGATGTGCTCGCCGGTCAGGGCGAGGCGGGTGCCCGTCTCGCCGGGGACGCGGGCGAGCAGGTGGGTTCCGCCGACGTCGGGCACGAAGCCGATGCCGGTCTCCGGCATGGCGATCCGCGAGCGTTCGGTGACGATCCGCACGTCGCCGTGGGCGGAGACGCCGACGCCGCCGCCCATCACGATGCCGTCCATCACGGCGACGTAGGGCTTGGGGTAGCGGGCGATGCGGGCGTTGAGGTGGTACTCGTCGCGCCAGAAGCCGGCCGAGGCCGTGCCGTCGCCGTCCCGCGCGTCGTCGTGGATGGCGCGGATGTCGCCGCCCGCGCACAGTCCGCGCTCTCCGGCGCCGCTGATGACGACGGTCCCCACGGTGTCGTCGTGTTCCCACGAGGCCAGCGCCCGGTCGATGCGGAGCACCATGTCGTGGTCGAGGGCGTTGAGGGCGCGCGGCCGGTTGAGGACGAGGTGGGCGGCGCGTCCTTCCCTGCGGACGAGAACGGGGGGCTCGTCGCCGGTCATCGGAGTGCCTCCGTCGGGGCTGGGCCCACCGGGGTCACGAGGTCGTGCATGAGCGCGTCGTCTCCTTCCGGGGCGACGGGCCCCGCGGGGCCCGGACGATCTTCTCGGTGCCATCCTCCCCGATCGCCCCGCGGGTCGTGCGGCGGCCCGTCAGGCGGGGTAGGCGTGGGTCTGGGCCGCCTTGACCGTCGCCCACACCGTGGCGCCGGGGTGCAGGTCGAGCTCGGCGGCGGCGACCGTGGTGAGGTCGGCGGCGAGCGGGAGTTCACCGGTGAGGGCCGCGCGGATCTGATCGCCGTGGGTCTCCATGCCGCTCACCTCGCAGCGCCACAGGTTGCGGGCGCTGGAACCGCTGGGCCGCTCGCCGTGCAGGGTCACCGCTCCCGGGGAGAAGGCGACGAAGACGGGGCCGGTGAGGTCCTCGGTGGTGGTGATCGCGGGACCGTGGTCGTCGACGCGGACGGTGTGGCCGTCGGCGCGGCCCCGGTACAGGTTGAGGCCGACGAGTCGGGCGATGTAGTCGGTGCGGGGCCGCCGGGCGATGTCCCCGGGGGCGCCCTGCTGGACGATGCGCCCGTTCTCCACGACGACGAGGCGGTCCGCCAGCACCATGGCATCCAGCGGGTCATGCGTGACCAGGACGGCCACGGCCTCGAACTCGGCGAGGTGACGCCGGAGTTGGGCCCGTACGTCGAGGCGGGTGCGGGCGTCGAGGGCGGCGAGGGGCTCGTCGAGGAGGAGCAGGCGCGGCCGGGTGGCCAGGGCGCGGGCGAGGGCGACGCGCTGGGCCTGGCCGCCGGAGAGGCGGCGCGGCTTGGACCCGGCGTGGGCGGCCAGGCCCATCCGGTCGAGCCAGGCGGCGGCCTCGGCGCGGGCCTCTGTCCGGGACCTGCCACGGCAGCGCGGGCCGAAGGCGACGTTGTCCAGGGCGCTCAGGTGCGGGAAGAGCAGATAGTCCTGGAAGACGACCCCGACGGGGCGGGACTCGGGCGGGGTGGCGTCCAATGCGGCACCGTCCAGGCGCAGGTGGCCCGCGTCGAGCGGGGTGAGGCCCGCGAGGGCGCGCAGCGCGGTGGTCTTCCCGGCGCCGTTCGGGCCGAGGAGGGCGACGACGTCGCCGGGAGCGGCGCTCAGCGTGACGTCGAGGCGGAAGGTGCCGCGGTCGACGACGAGACGGGCGTCGAGTCCCGCGCCGGAGCCGGTCGTGGTGGTGGCCGGGGTGGCGGTCATGAGGCGGTCGTCCAGCGGTCGCGCAGGCCCGCGAGGACCGTGATGGACACGGCGAGCAGGACCAGGCTGAGGGCGATGGCCGCGGCCGGGTCGCTCTGCATGGCGAGGTAGACGGCGAGCGGCATGGTCTGGGTGCGGCCGGGGAAGTTGCCGGCGAAGGTGATGGTCGCGCCGAACTCGCCGAGCGCCCGCGCCCAGGCGAGGACAGATCCCGCGGCGACGCCGGGGGCGATCAGCGGCAGTGTCACCCGGCGGAACGCGGTGAAGCGGGAGGCGCCGAGCGTCGTCGCCGCCTCCTCGTAGCGCGGGTCGGCGGCGCGCAGGGTGCCTTCGACGCTGATGACGAGGAACGGCATGGCGACGAACGCCTCGGCGACGATCACTCCGGTCGTGGTGAACGGCAGGGTGAGGCCGAACCATTGGTCCAGGTACGTGCCGACGATGCCGTTGCGGCCGAGCGCCGTCAGGAGGGCCACGCCGCCGACCACCGGTGGCAGCACGAGCGGCAGCGTCACCAGGGCCCGGACGAGGCCGCGGCCGCGGAACTCCGTGCGGGCCAGCAGCCAGGCGAGCGGCACCCCGAGCACCAGGCTCACCAGCGTCGCCGATGTGGCGCACACCAGGGAGAGTTGGAGCGCCTGCCACACCTCGGTGCTGCTCAGCTGGGACGGCAGCTCCCGCCACGGGGCGCGGACGAGCAGGGCGAGCAGCGGCACCACGAGGAACGCCAGCCCCAGCAGGGCGGGCAGCAGCAGGGGCAGCGGTGCGGCGCGGGTGTGGCGGCGGCGCGGCCGGTCCTCGCGGGTCCCGGCCGCGGTGTCCCGCTCGTCGAGCCGGGTCACGGCGTGCGGAATCCGGCCCCGGTCAGGACCTTCTGGCCGTCGGCGGAGCGCACCAGCTCGATGAACGCCTTCGCCGCGGCGGCGTTGGGCGCGTTCTTGAGCAGGGCGATCGGGTAGTCGTTGATGGCGTCGGCCGATTCGGGGAACTCCACGCCCTCCACCTTGTCACCTGCCGCCTTCACATCGGTCTTGTAGACGACGGCGGCGTCTGCCTCCTTCAGCTCCACCTTCGTCAGGGCGCTCTTGACGTCCTGCTCGTACGAGGCCGGGGTGAGCTTCAACCCACCGGCGTCCAGCGCCTTCTGGACCGCGGCGCCGCACGGCACGCTCTTGTCGCACAGCACGACCTTCAGGCCGGACTTGGTGAGGTCCTTGAGGGAGGCCACCTTGTCGGGGTTGCCCGGCAGAGTGGCGATCTCCAGCTGGTTGCGGACGAAGGTGCTCGGCTCTCCGGCCGCGTCGCCCTTGTCCGTGACGGTCTGCATCGTCTTGGGGCTGGCGGCGGCGAACACGTCGGCCGGCGCGCCGCCGGTGATGCCCGCGGCGAGGGTGTCGCTGCCGCCGAAGCTGAAGGTGACCTTGGTGTCGGGGTGCGCCTTCTCGAACTGCTTGCCCAGCGTCGTGAAGCTCTCCTTGAGGGAGGCCGCGGCGAAGACGGTCACCGTACCGGACAGCTTCTTGTCCGCCGACGCGGAGGAGCCCGCGGACGAACCGGAGTCGGAGTCGGACGAGCCGCAGGCGCTCACGGTCAGCAGCGCGGCGGTGCCGAGCCCGGCCACGGACAGCATCCGGCGGGTCCGGCGCGCGGAACGGGTCATCACGGGTCCACTCCCTTGGTTCCTGGGCGTTCGACGTGGGCGGCGGTCGAAGGATTGCGTGGATCATACTGCCGCATCTGCGAGGCGTAAGTCTCCTGTCACATCGCATGAGCGGAGATCGCACGGCTTGGACATACGCATGTGCGGGGGTACGCGCGGACCCCGCGGGTGCAGTCCTGCGGAGGGGATGCCCCGTGAGCCGGTCGCCGCATCAGCGGAATGCAGGAGTGTCAGCGGGATCAGTGGGATCAGTGGGATCGGCGCGATCCCGCCGGCCCGGACGGGGGCTACGTCTCGCGGCCGCGGTCAGACGCGGTCGATGTGCACGTTGGTCGACTTGACGCGGGCGGTGGCCTCCATGCCGACCTCCAGGCCGAGCTCCTCCACGGCCTCGCGGGTCAGCAGCGACACCAGCCGGTGCGGTCCGGCCTGGATCTCGACCTGGGCGGCCACGTCACCGAGTTTGACGGCGGTGACGATGCCGGGGAACACGTTGCGGACCGAGGTGTACGACACGTCGTCCTCGCCGCCGGCGCCCTTGGCGAGCTCCACGGAGAACGCGGCCAGGTCCTTGCCCTCGATGAGCCGCCGCCCGCTGTCGTCGCGGTGGGTGAGGACCTTGCCCGCGTCGGCCCAGCGCCGCGCGGTGTCCGGGCTCACTCCGAGCAGCCGCGCCGCCTGGCCGATTGTGTAGGACTGCATGGATCACAAGATAGCGACCGGGCCCGCGCCCCGTCCCACCAGCACCGTCAGTACCGCTGCGCCTTGGCGATCTTCGCGGTGAGGTGCGGCTGCGGCGGCTTGGAGCTGATGGCCAGCGGCTGGGCGCGGTCGCCCGCCTTCAGGTCCTTCGCGCCGACGACCGTGGTCTCGACGACCTTGCCGTCGGAGTCGCTGAAGTCGACCCGCACCGCGAACGAGGCGGTCGTGTCCGTCCTGTTGGTGATGTGGACGACGAGGGCACGCACGTTGTCGGTCTGCGAGAGCGGCTTGCCGGTCAGGGAGACGTCCTTGATGGCGTTGCCCCGGCCGTCGACGCCGTCCAGCTGTTTGGTGAACTCCTGCCGGTCGCGCTCCACGTCGGCGGCGACCGACGCCTCGAAGTCGTGGGCCCGCTGTGACGCCGACTCGGCCGCCGCGGAGGCCGACTTCCTGGCCTCGGCCTTCTTCGACGCGGCGCCGGAGGCCATCGAGGACGGCGGCTCGCCGGAGAACTTCGACGAGTTCGCGGCGGTGGGCCGGGGGCTGGCACCGGTACCGCTGTCGTTGTCGTCGTCGCCGCAGGCCGCGAGCGTCAGCGCGCCGGTGAGCGCGCACACGGCCAGGAGGAGCGGCCCGCGCCGGGGACGTCCGGACGCCTTGGCTGCACTCATGGTGGGGGTTCCTCTCTCAGAGCCCGGATCTCCTCGCCGCTGCCGCGGCCGTGCCGGTGCGGCGGTCGTGCCGGTGCGGCGGTCGTACCGGTGCGGCGGTCGGTCAGAAGCGCAGTACGGCGGCCAGGTGTCCGGCGTCCGCCAGTGTTCCGTCGGGGACGAAGACGACCTGCGCGCCCGTCTCCAGAGCCGATTCGACGATCTCGTCGACGATGTCGTGGATCGCGTCCAGGTCGTCGTCCTCTGCCGGTTCGAGGTGCCCCTCCCCCGCGCGTACGGTGACGCGGTAGTTCTCCTCGACGACGAGCCGGTGGATACGGCCGTCGGAGGCCTTCTGCCAGACCTCGTCCACACCGGCCGCGTACGCGTTGCCGCCGCGCGCCCGGTCGAGCTCCGCGAGCGCGTCGGCGACCACCCGCTCGGCGGCGTCGGCGCGGGCCGGGGCGACGGCCCGCGCGACGGCGTCCGGCGCGGCCTGGGCGAGTCCGCCGACCGCCACCTGGACCGCGCCGTGCGCGGCGGTCCCGGCCTCGCCGAACAGGGCGAGCGCGGCCGGGTCCCCGGTGACGTAGAGCGTGCGGGGCCGGGCGGCGAGGACGTCGGCGAGCGCGGTGTCGGCGTCGCGGAAGAACTGGCGGGTCTGCTCGTCGCTGAACGTGCTGGGCAGGTCCCCGATGCGTTCCTTGCGTTCGGAGTCCGGGGCTTCGAGGCTGCGGGTGCGCGGGAACCCGTGGGAGGTGTCCTCGGTGACGCGTTCGCCCCGGCCGTCCCAGAGGGTGATCCGGTCGGCGGCCACGGCGAGGACCCAGTACGGGCTCCGTGCGGCGTCGGCGGCGACGAGGTTGCGGGTGAGGAAGGTGTCCGCGACCACGACGCGCTCGGGCACGCTCCGGTCGACGGCCCACACCTGGTGCTCGCCGGGCGCCGCGAAGACGATGAGGCCGTCCCTGGCGTGGGCGAGGTCGGTCTCGGCCACCGCCGCCTCCAGCTGCGCCACCACGTCGTCGCGGCGCTCCCTGGTCACACCGGGGTCGGCGTCGAGCTGCCGCGCCGCCTCGTGGACGAGGTTGCCGAGGCGGACGGGGTCCTGCGCGTTCTCCGGCCGCTTCCGGTGGGTCGGCATCGCCAGCGACACCGCGGGATAGGGCCGCGGTTCGCGGAGCTCTCGCAGGATCGCCGGGTTCAACGTGGAGTGCATGGCCTCAGTGCCCTTCTGTCGCGACGCCTCCCATGCTGCCCACAAGTGGGCATTTCTGGCTATTCGGCTGCGGATAAAAGGTGCGACACGGGAGCAAGCTGGATGAAACTGTTGCCTCGGCATCCCATGACGCCCGCGCCCGTACGCAGCCAGACAGAGGGGGACCATATGGAGCAGTCCGTCGAGAGGAGTGCTCCCACCGCCAAGATGTCGGTCTTCACCCTGACCACGATGGTCATCGGCTCCATGGTCGGCGCCGGGGTCTTCTCGCTCCCGCGCCGCTTCGCCGAGGAGACCGGGGTGGCGGGCGCGCTCATCGCCTGGGCGATCGCCGGGGCCGGCATGCTGACGCTCGCCCTCGTCTTCCAGTCCCTGGCCGTGCGCCGCCCGGATCTGGACGCGGGTGTGTACGCGTACGCGAAGGCCGGGTTCGGTGAGTACCTGGGCTTCTTCTCGGCGTTCGGCTACTGGGCCAGCGCCTGCGTCGGCAACGTGACGTACTGGGTCCTCATCATGTCCACGGTGGGCGCGATCTGGCCGGCCCTCGGCGAGGGCGACACGGCGCTCGCGGTGGTGCTCTCATCGGCCGGGCTGTGGGCGTTCTTCCTGATGATCAGACGTGGCGTGAAGGAGGCCGCGGCGATCAACAAGATCGTCACCGTGGCGAAGATCGTGCCGATCCTGGTCTTCGTCGTCCTGGCCCTCGTCTTCTTCGACCCCTCGGTCTTCGCGGAGAACTGGGGCGGCGCGGACTACGCCGGATCCCTCTTCGGCCAGGTCCGCGGCACCATGCTGGCCACCGTCTTCGTCTTCCTCGGCGTGGAGGGCGCGAGCGTCTACTCCCGGCACGCCAGGAAGCGCTCGGACGTCGGCCGGGCCACGATCCTCGGCTTCCTCAGCGTCTTCGCCGTCTTCGCCTCGGTCGTCGTCGTGTCGTACGGGATCCTGCCGATGGGCGAGATCGCCGGGCTGCGCCAGCCGTCCATGGCGGGTGTCCTCGAGGAGGCCGTCGGCACCTGGGGCAAGGTGTTCATCAGCGTCGGTCTGATCGTCTCCGTGCTCGGTGCCTACCTGGCCTGGACGCTGATGGCCGCCGAGGTGCTGTTCGTCGCCGCCAAGGACGACGACATGCCGCGCTTCCTGCGGCGCTCCACCGCCGCGGACGTCCCCGTGCCCGCGCTGCTCATGACGACCGTACTCACCCAGGTGGTCCTGGTCGTCACCGCGTTCTCGGACGACGCGTTCAACTTCGCGCTCGACCTGACCAGCGCCCTCTCCCTGATCCCGTACCTGCTGGCGGCCGGGTTCGCCGTGCGCATCGGGGCCCGGGCCGACCGGCGCACGGAGGGTGGGCGCACCTCGACGCGCGAGCTGACCGTCGCGGCCGTCGCCACGCTCTACACGGCGTTCATGCTGTACGCCGCCGGGCTGAAGTTCGTCCTCGTCTCCTTCGTCTTCTACGCCCCGGCCACGATCCTGTTCGTCATGGCCCGCAGGGAGCAGGGCAGACGCCTGTTCTCCCCGCGCGAACGCGTCGTTCTCGCCGTCTCCGTCATCGGCGCCGTGCTCGGCGTCGCCGCCCTGGCCGCCGGCTGGATCAGCCTGTGAGACCCGTCATCCCGTCAAGCCCCGGAGGCTCCCCGTGACCGACCACGACTCCCCCGCGTCCGCCGCGTACGGCGTCCACTCCGAGGTGGGCCGGCTGCGCAAGGTCCTCGTCTGCGCGCCGGGACTCGCGCACCGCAGGCTCACCCCGACCAACTCGGCCGACCTGCTCTTCGACGACGTGATGTGGGTGGAGAACGCCCAGCGCGACCACGCCGACTTCGTCGCCGAGCTGCGGCGGCGCGGCATCGACGTGGTCGAGCTGCACGACCTGCTCGCGCAGACCATGGCGATCCCGGAGGCGAAGTCCTGGCTCCTGGACCGCAAGATCGTCGCCAATCAGGTGGGGGTGGGACTCATCGACGACACCCGCGCCTTCCTGGAGACGCTGGAGCCGCGGCGGCTCGCCGAGTTCCTCATCGGCGGTCTCGCCACCACCGACCTGCCCGACGAGTACCGCTCCGCGTACGTGTCGATGGCGCGCGAGTCGACCGGCGTACGCGAGTACCTGGTGCCGCCGCTGCCCAACACGCTCTACACCCGCGACACCACCTGCTGGCTCTACGGCGGCCTCACGCTCAACCCGCTGTACTGGCCCGCGCGGCACGACGAGACGCTGCTGATGAAGGCGGTCTACCGGTTCCACCCGGACTTCACCGGCTCGACGGTGTGGTGGGGCGACCCCGAACTCGCCTGGGGCCAGGCCACGTTCGAGGGCGGTGACATCATGCCCGTCGGCAACGGAGTGGTCCTGATGGGCATGAGCGAGCGCACCTCGCGGCAGGCCATCACCCAGGTCGCGGCCGCGCTGTTCGCGGCGGGCGCGGCCGAGCACGTCATCGTCGCCGGGATGCCGAGGCTGCGCTCGGCGATGCACCTGGACACCGTCTTCACGTTCGCCGACCGGGACATCGTGACGCTCTACCCGCGGATCATGGACTCGGTGCACACGTTCTCCCTGCGCCCGAGCGACAGGGCGCCCGGCCTGCACATCACCGACGAGGGGTCGACGCCCTTCGTCGACGTCGTCGCGAAGGGGCTCGGGCTGCCAGGACTCCGGGTGATCGAGACCGGCGGTGACGTGTACGCGTCCGAGCGCCAGCAGTGGGACAGCGGCAACAACGCGGTCGCCCTGGAGCCGGGGGTCGTCGTCACCTACGACCGCAACACCCAGACCAACGCGCTGCTGCGTAAGGCGGGTATCGAGGTCGTCACCATCGTCGGCGCCGAACTCGGCCGCGGCCGGGGCGGCGGTCACTGCATGACGTGCCCCATCATCCGTGAGCCCGTGGCCTTCTGACGGGCGGTCAGGAGCGGGTGGCGGTCCCGAAGGCGTGGCGCAACCGCGCCATGTCGTGCCGGTCGCGGTCGGCGGGCTCGTGCCCCTGGTGGAAACGGACCTGCTGCTCGGCGGAGAGGCAGGGCACGCGCTCCCCCGCGACCGTACCGGTGACGAAGGCGTCCGCCGGGTACGTGAACGGCCGCTGCGGATCGAAGGACGCCTGCCGGGCGGAGCCGTCGGCGGCATCAGGTCGAGATCGCGGTGCTCCCGGCTCTCCGAGCCGATCTGGGCGTCGATGCCCCAGCCGCCCCCGATCCACACGTCCACCCCGGCTGCCGCAGCAGGGCGAGGACGGCCCGCACGTCGTCCGCTGTCATCATCCGACGCAGGGTAGGGGCCCACGCCAGGAGCGGCGAACGATTTATCCCCGCCGCGCGGCGCGCCACCCCCTGACCTGCCGGTACCGCCCGTCAGCGGCTGGTCACGCCCGTGATACGTTCCGGAGGCCAGTCGTACCTTTGTGCGTTCTCGAACGCGTACGGGTCAGGGAATCCGGTGGAAGTCCGGAGCTGACGCGCAGCGGTGAGGGGGACGGGCGGAGCCACTGCCACTGAGCCGGGTACCGGTTCGGGAAGGCGCTTCGTCCGGACGATCCCGAGTCCGAAGACCTGCTGGCGGCCTCCGGGACCGACACCCGGCCGGGGGTGAACCGTAGGCCGGCTCCGCGTATGGGCCCTGGACGAAGAGGAAGTTCCGTGCTGTTCGCACGTCACGTCGCCCGCCTGGCCCCGCTGTTGGCGGGCGCGCTGCTGCTCACGGCATGCGGCGGCGCCGGCACCGCGGACCGCGCGGGCGGCGCCGGGTCCGGCGTCACCCTCGACAACTGCGGCACGCGGGTGCACGTCACGCACGCCCCGCGCCGGGCCGTCGCCCTCGATCAGGGGTCGGCGGAGATCATGCTCTCGCTCGGTCTCGCGGACCGGATGGTGGGGACCGCGACGTGGACCGACCCGGTCCTGGAGGGGCTGGCGAAGGCGAACGCGAAGGTGCCACGGCTCGCCGACCGGTATCCGTCGTTCGAGAAGGTCCTGGACGCCGAGCCGGATCTCGCCACGGCCTCCTTCACGTACACCCTCGGCAAGGGCGGGGTGGCACCGCGCGAGCAGTTCGAGAAGCTCGGCGTGCCCACCTACCTCTCCCCCGCCGACTGCGCCGGCAAGGACAACAGCGGCGATGGCGACGGCGTCCGCAGCAGCGCGCTGTCCATGGACACGGTATACGGCGAGATACGCGATCTGGCGCGGATCTTCGACGTGGCGGAGCGCGGCGAGAAGCTCGTCGCACAGCTCAAGTCCAGGGTGCGGAAGGCCACTTCGGGGATCGACGCCGACGGTGTGAGCGTCCTGTACTGGTTCGCCAACTCCGACTCGCCGTACATGGCGGGCTGTTGCGGCGCCCCTGGCATCGTCACCAGGGAAGTCGGCGTGCGCAACGTCTTCGACGACACGCACGAGGAGTGGCCGCAGATCAACTGGGAGACCGTCGCGGACCGCGATCCCGACGTCCTCGTCATCGGCGACCTGACGCGCCGCTCACAGTCCGCGGAGTCCGCCGCGCAGAAGATCAGGTTCCTGGAGTCCGACCCGGTCACCAGGAACATGACCGCGGTCCGCGAGAAGCGGTACGTGCTGCTGAGCGGCCAGGCGATGAACCCGACGATCCGCACCGTCGACGGTGTGGAGAAGGTGGCCGCGGCGCTGCGCGAGTTCGGTCTCGACAGGTGACCACGGTCCGGCCCGCCCTGTACTGGGCCGCGGCCCTCGCCGCGCTCTGCGCCTCGGTCGCCGTGGCCATCACCATCGGCCCGGCGCACATCCGCGTCGGTGACGTGTGGTCGGCGGTCGGCGCCCGGCTCGGCTGGGGCACCACGGACCTCTCCCCGATCCGCGACGGCATCGTGTGGAACCTGCGGCTGCCGCGCACCCTGCTCGCCGCGGTCTGCGGGGCGGGGCTCGCGGTGTGCGGCACGGTCCTCCAGGCGCTGCTGCGCAACCCCCTCGCCGACCCGTTCGTGCTCGGCGTCTCCTCGGGGGCCTCCACCGGGGCCGTCCTCGTGGTGGTGCTCGGCCTGGGCGGCGGCGCCCTCTCGGTGTCGGGCGGGGCGTTCGTCGGGGCGCTCGTCTCGTTCGCGCTGGTGCTGCTCCTCAGCCACGTGCTGGGCGGCACGACCGACCGGGTGGTGCTGTGCGGGGTCGCCGCGATGCAGCTGTTCTCCTCCCTGACCTCGTTCGTGGTGCTGACGGCGGCCGACGCGGAGACGACGCGCGGCGTCCTGTTCTGGCTGCTGGGCTCGCTCGGCGGGGTCGGCTGGAGCGAGGTGTGGCTGTGCCTGGCGGTGCTGGTGGTGGCGCTGGCCGTCTGCCTCGGGTACGGCCGGACCCTGGACGCGTTCGCCTTCGGACAGGAGGCGGCCGCCGCGCTCGGCGTGCACGTGGCCCGCACCCGGCTCGTCCTGCTCTGCGTGACGGCGCTGCTGACGGCGGCGCTGGTCAGCGCGGCCGGGGCGATCGGCTTCGTCGGGCTCGTGCTGCCGCACGCGGCGCGCGCCCTGGTGGGCCCCGGGCACACCCGGCTGCTGCCGGTCACGGCGCTGGCCGGCGCGGTGTTCCTGGTGTGGGTCGACACACTGGCCCGTACGGTCCTCGAACCGCAGGAGGTTCCGGTGGGGGTGGTGACGTCGCTGATCGGCGTGCCCGCGTTCGTGCTCGTCCTCTTCCGCGGCCGGAGCACCCGATGAGCGCGGGCCTGGCCGCGGACCGGGTGTCCTGGTCGGCCGGGGGCGCCCTGGTCCTGGACGGGGTGAGCCTGACGCCACGGGCCGGCACCGTCACCGGCGTGCTCGGCCCGAACGGCTCGGGCAAGTCGACGCTGCTGCGCCTGCTGGCCGGAGTGCTCGCCCCGGCGTCCGGCGTCGTCACGCTGGACGGGGACCCGCTCGCCGCGGTGCCCCGCAGGGCGGCCGCCCGGCGCATCTCCCTGGTCCACCAACAGGCCGACACCCAGGTCGCGTTGACGGTCGGCGACGTCGTCCGGCTCGGCCGGGTCCCGCACCGGGGGGCCTGGACGCCCGCCTCGGCCAAGGACGAGGCCGCGGTCCTGGCCGCCCTGGAGCGCAGCGGACTCGCGAGCCGGGCACACCGGCTGTGGCACACCCTGTCGGGCGGCGAGCGCCAGCGGGTGCAGATCGCCCGCGCCCTCGCCCAGGAGCCGCGCGAGCTGCTGCTCGACGAGCCCACGAACCACCTGGACATCCAGCACCAGCTGGAGCTCCTCGACCTGATCTCCGGCCTGGAGCTGACCAGCGTCGTCGCCCTGCACGATCTGAACCTCGCGGCCGCCTACTGCGACCAGATCGTGGTCCTGCGCCAGGGCCGGGTGGTGGCGGCCGGCGAACCGGGCGCCGTCCTCACCGAGGAGCTCATCGCCGACGTCTACCGCGTCCGCGCCCACATCACCCGGCCCGGCCCCGGCGAGCGCCCCCACATCCGTTTCCTGGGCACGCTCGCCGGGACTGTGTAGCCGCGTAGTCGCTACTCGAACCGCTCGGCATCGCCCGCGCCGCGGCGGACGATCTCGGCCTCGCCGCCGGAGAAGTCGATGACCGTGGTGGGCTCCGTACCGCAGTCGCCGGAGTCGAGCACGGCGTCCACCACGTGGTCGAGCCGCTCCTTGATCTCCCAGCCCTGGGTGAGCGGCTCGTCCTCGCCGGGCAGCAGCAGGGTGCTGGAGAGCAGCGGCTCACCGAGTTCGGCGAGGAGCGCCTGCGTGACGACGTGGTCGGGGATGCGGACACCGACCGTCTTCTTCTTGGGGTGCTGCAACTGACGCGGCACCTCGCGCGTCGCGGGGAGGATGAACGTGTAGCTGCCGGGCGTGGCCGCCTTGATCGCGCGGAACACGTCGTTGTCGATGTGGACGAACCTGCCGAGCTGGGAGAAGTCCTGGCACACCAGGGTGAAGTGATGTTTGTCGTCGAGTTGCCGGATCGTACGGATCCGCTCGACGCCCTCCCGGTTGCCGAGGCGGCAGCCGAGCGCGTAGCAGGAGTCCGTGGGGTAAGCGATCAGCGCGCTGTCGCGGATGCCGTCGGCGACCGCGCCGATGATGCGCGCTTGCGGGTTCTCGGGATGCACGTCGAAGTACCGGGCCATCCGCCGAGCCTACGGGATCACCGGCCGGAGCCACGGCGTTGCGGGGTGCCGAAAGCCGCGTACACGCGCGACAATCCCGACACCCGCCCACCCTGCCCACTTCCGCCGAGCGGTTCACGCCCCATACTGGTCGTGCCCCGATCACCCACAGAAGACTCCATGGCCAAGAAGAGCAGTTCCCCGACCACCGTCCCCGACACCGCGTGGCTGGGGCGCGGGCGCCATCTCGGCCCCGAGCCCGAGCAGGACGTCCGGCGCAACCTGATCGCCCTCAAGGCGGCCGGGGTGCTCGACGACTTCCTGGACCTCGACCCCGTCGAGGCGGCCCGCTCCACCGTCCTGCACCCGCGCGACGAGACCGCCGACCCCGGCCCCTCGGCCCGCCGTCTGTTCGAAGCGCGCTGGCGCGTGGCCGACGACGTCACGGTGCGCGCACAGCTGACGATGTACGACCCCGACGGGCGCCGCAAGGACGGCGACGGCGTCGGCTGGGTCCTCGCCGCGGAGGCGGAGCAGGTGTGGGACGCGCACTGGCCGTCGCCCGCCACGATGTTCTGGCCGGACAGCGACCGGGTCCCCTGGGACCACTACGCGGTGCCCGGCGTGCGCCTGCGGACGACGAACTACCTGCCCAAGGACGACGACGAGCTGCGCCACCGGCTGCGCGACTGCACCCGGCAGAGCTGGTACGTCCATGTCGTGGTGCACGAGGCGATGACGCCGGACGCGCGGGGGCAGCGGCCCGTCACGACGTTCCTGCCGCCGAGTCTGCGGCACCGGGTGATAGAGCACCGGGCCACGCCGGAGCAGGCGCAGATCGCCGACTTCGCGATGAAGCGGGAGCTGAAGCTGCGGATGCCGCGAGGGGGCGCCGTGGTCCTGCCGGTCGCCCCGCAGGAGCCGGGGTACGACGCGGAGCGCTTCACCGTCCGCAATGTCTTCCTGGACGGCTCCGAGCCGGTGGAGCTGCTGGAGCGGATCAAGGAGTTCGCCGCGCGGCCGCATCCGCTGACCCCGGACGCGGAGCAGGCCCTGACGCGGCTGCGGCAGAGCTGGCACCTGCTGACCCCGGACGAGGAGCTGGCCCACGCCCAGTCCATGGTCACCAGGTACGCCGAGGCGCTCGACGCCATGACGACCTCGCGCGACCTGTACCGGGAGGCGGCCGAGGCCGCGCAGGCGGCGCTGGCCGAGGCCGGTGACGGTCCGCCCCGGCTGCCCGCGCTCGGGCCTGCCAGGGCGGACGGCTCGCCGCTGAGCGCCCTCACGAAGGCGCTCGGCCGCTTCCGGGACCCGAACAAGTAGGGGCGCTCCTGCGCGCACGCGCGGAGCGCCCCCGCCTCACTCCTCCTCCGCCTCCAGGCCCCCCGGGTCGGACATCCGCAGCGCGATCTCCCGCAGCAGCTCGGTGGAGTTGACGTCGGTGCGGCCCTCGTCGTGCACCTTCGCCAGCTGCGTGAAGAGGAACGCGAACGCCTCGACCAGCGACACGCTGGCCGGCATGAGCGCGGCGATGGCCAGCTCCGCGGCCTCCTCGGGATCGGCCCCCGTCGGAATCTCGATCGTCGGGAACACCTCCGACACGAGCCGCCCCAGCTGGGTCAGGTCGTTGTCGAGCTCGTCCCCGTCGTTGAGTCTGCGCACCATCTCCTGCGTCTCGGTCAGCACTCCGATGGCCCGCAGAACGATCTCCCTCTGTTCCATGTGCGGAGCCTATGCGGGCGAGCCGCCCGCGCGTGCAACGTGGTCGCAACGTCCTGTCGTCCTGACTGTCCTGTCATGAGCGATGCACCCCGCGTGGAGCTGACCACCACCGCCGCCGAACTGCTGCGGCGACTGCGCGAGACCCATGGGCCGCTGATGTTCCACCAGTCCGGGGGCTGCTGCGACGGCAGCGCGCCGATGTGCTTCCTGGCGGGCGAGTTCCGCACCGGCGCCGCGGACGTGCTCCTGGAAGAGCTCGCCGTGCCCGGGGTGGCGGAGCCGGTGCCGTTCTGGATGTCGAGGAGTCAGTACGAGGTATGGCGCCATACGCGGCTCATCGTCGATGTCGTCGAGGGGCGCGGCAGCGGGTTCTCCCTCGAGGCGCCGGAGGGCGTACGTTTCCTGATCCGTTCCCGGCTGGTCGGCGCGTAGCCATCGACGGGGCCCCGGTCCTCTGCTGAACTCTTCTGATGCGGACGAGAGTTGGCAAGAGACGCAGGGGACTGCTGGCGACGGTGGCGGTCGTGGGCGCGCTGGCCGGGGTCGGCCTGTCCGGTGCGGCGCCTGCCGGGGCCGCGACGGCGGCCGGGCGGCTGGCGCCGGGCGTGTCGTACGCCGAGTTCGATCTGCCCGCCGCCAGGGGCACCGCCCACGCCCATGTCCTCACCGTCGATCTGCGCAACCCGCGCGTACGCGTGGACCTGCTGCGGCCGGGCGCGGTCGGGGCCCGGGCCACGGTCTCCTCGATGGCCGACGCGACGGGCGCCGTCGGCGGCGTCAACGGGGACTTCTTCAACATCACCGAGACCCAGCACCCGGGGGTCGAGGCGACCGGGGCCGCGGTCGGCCCCGCGGTCGCGAGCGGCCGCGCTCTCAAGGCGGCCGTCCCGGACGGGCAGCGATTCGGGCCGGCCCTGCCGCCGGGCACCTCCACCCGGGACGTGCTCGGCGTGGGCACCGACCGGCGGGCCCGGCTCGACAGCATGGCTCTGGACGGCTCGGTGCGCACGGGCGCGGACCAAGTGGCGCTCGGCGGGCTCAACCAGTACGCGCTGCCCGTCGGTGCGGTCGGCGCGTTCACGCCGGAGTGGGGCAGCGTCTCGCGGGCCCGCGCGGTCTGCGGCACGGACACCCAGCGGGCGGCGCCGTGCAGCACGGACACGTACGAGGTGACGGTGGACCGGGGCCGGGTCGTGGCGACGGCGGAGACGCCCGGCAGCGGTCCGGTGGCGGACGGCACCACCGTGCTGGTGGGTCGGGAGTCCGGCGCGCGGTGGCTGCGGAAGCTGTCCGTGGGCGACCCGGTCCAGGTGCGGCACCGCCTTGTCGCCGCGCACGCGCGCGTGCCGTACCGGTTCGCGGTCGGCGGTTATCCGGTGCTGCGGGGCGGCGCCCCGCTGCCGGGGCTCGACGCGAACACGTCCGCGGTCCGCACGGCCGCGGGGATCGCCGATGACGGACACACCCTGCTTCTGCTGGCCCTGGACGGCGCGCCGGCGTACCGCACGGGCCTGTCCATCGCCGAAGTGGCGGACACCATGCGGTCGCTGGGGGCGCGGGACGCGTTCAGCCTGGACGGCGGCGGCTCCTCGACGCTGGTGGCGCGGGAGCCGGGCGCGCCCTCGGTCACGCTCCTCAACCACCCCACCGACGCCCCCGAGCGGGCCGTCGCCAACGGCATCGGCGTCTACGCGCGAGGCTAGGACCCGTCCCGTACGGCCACCAGCCCGTTGAACACGCCGACGTAGGCCGTGCCGTCGGGGCCGAGCGTCACGGGAGCCCAGTTGTTGTCGTACGCGATCCCCGTTCCGGTGAGGCGCTTCCAGCGGGTCGCGCCGGTGCGGAAGTCGACGGCGGTGAAGTACCAGGCGTCGACCCCGAGGGGGCTCGGCTCCTTCGTGTAGAAGTACAGCAGCCCGTTGGCGGTGGAGAGCTTGGGCACGGTGGACGGGGAGCGTACGCCGCTCTCCCACACCGTGTCGCAGCCGCTGCCGTCGGGGCGTACGTCGACGCGGGTGACGCCGCCGACGACGCTGCGCCCGAAGGTGAGCGAGGTGATGTTCTCGTAGCCGTAGTTGTTCTCGACGACGAGGCTGTCGCCGTACGAGATGAGGCTGTTGTCGGTGGTGGAGGCGGCGGAGCCGAAGACCGGGACGCGGCAGACGAGACGCCGGTCCGCGGGGACGTCTGCGCCGCGCCGGTACACGAGGACGTTCATCCGGTCGTCGGCGTTGTCGGTGATGGCGACGTAGTCGTCCTCCTCGCCGAACAGGTCGGGGGTGGTGCCCGAACCCTGGTTCACCGAGCCGGGTTTGGTGCCGGTGCCGCGGTCGTAGGTCTGCCGCCAGACGATCCTCGGGGTGCCGTCGGCGGCCGCGGTGAAGCTGTACAGGGCGTGGTCGGAGACGATGGAGACGCCGTCCTCGGCGACGGAGAAGGAGTTCTGGATCTCCTCGCCGTCCAGCCGGATCGACCTGATGGCGCCGGTGGCCGCGTCGACGGTGCCGACGCGTCCCTGCCGGGTGACCCACCAGATCCGGCCCGTCCAGTCCGGCATGACGGAGGTGACGGGGTCGCAGACGCCGCTCGGATAGAGGTTCGTCCAGCTCGCGCAGGCGTGCGGGACCTGCCCGGTCAGGTCCCAGTCGTCGGTGACGACGAAGCGCCAGCCGCCGTCCGCGGCCTGCTCGTGGGCGAGGCGGACGATGTGCTGGCGGGAGTCGGCGAGGACGAGGCGGTCCTGGTCGTCGAGGTAGGAGTAGGCGCCGCCCGACGTGTCCTTGAAGATCCTGGAGAAGTCGAGCCGGGTGATGGCCTCGACGGTGGAGGGGCGTTGCGGCAGCGCGTACTCGGCGAGGGTCTCCAGGCTGCGCGGGTCGAGGAGTTTGACGAGGAAGCCGGTGAAGGTGCCGCAGACGGTGACGATGCGGCCGGCCTTGTCGAAGGTGACGGTGGCGCATTCGCCGCCGAGCGCCGCCATCTTCTCGCTGGTGACGTCCGGTGTCCGCCCGAGGGGCCCGCTCCAGGGGTACGTGCCGCTGCCCCAGGCGTCCGCGTGCATCCCGCTGCGCCCGTTGGCGGCGAGGAACGGGTGCTGGGCGGGTGCGCCGCCGGGCACCGGCGCCGGGGTGGCGGGGGCGCCGTCGTACTGCTCGACGAGCCGGTGCCCGGGCGCCTTGGGGATCTCCTCGGCCCAGGCCCCGGGCGGCTGCACGGCGCAGGCGGCCAGGAGCGTCAGGGTCGCGGCCAGGGCCCGGGCGAGGTTTCTTCGCTGCGGCATGCGCCTGAAGCTAGATACCGCCGCCTGAAGTGTCCATGCCCGTACGGGAGTTGTTCACGAGGTCGAAACGATCACCGCCCGGGGCCGGGCCCGCGCTCTACGGCTGGAGGCTGTTCACCAGGCCGGCGGTGGCGTTGATGCCGTCGTGGATGGTCGGGGCCACGGTGGTGCCCGCGAGCAGGAAGCCGAGCAGGACGCACACTAGGGCGTGCGAGAGTTTCATGGCTCCGTTGCGCAGGATGATCACCGCGACGATCAGAAGCAGCAGCACGATGGAAATGGACAGAGACACCGTCGAACCTCCTCCGCCACGTCCGCACCGTGGCTTTCGGCCGCAAGTGTGACGCAACGCGGGGCATTCGACGTTGTCTGACCTGTCCCCCGAAAGAGTGCTAAAAATCGATCACCGCTCGTGCGCGTCGAGGAACGCCTCGAGGCCGGCGAGGTCGTCGGTGTTGAGGTGGTCGACACCGGCGGCGAGCAATTCGGTCCAGACGGCGTCGCGTTCGGGCCCCGCGATGTCGGGTGTGGCCCAGAAACGCACCCGCTGGCCGTGCGCGTGCGCGGCGGCGACGATGCCGCGCAGCTTGGCGCGTTCGGCGGCGGGGATCGGCCCCGCGCCCTGCCAAGTGAAGTTCGCGGACCAGTTGTCGCTGATGAGCGGCACGAAGGAGGCGGGGGCCTGCGTCCCCAGGTCGGCGAGGCGCCCGTCGTAGAACGCGCTGCGGGTGCGCTGGGCCTCCATCGGGGCGCGGGCGGCGCGGTCCCCGGAGACGACGGCGGTGACAGGTCCCGGGCGTACGCGCCCGTGGGCGTAGGTGGTGAACAGGCCGCGGTACCGGCGCAGTCGGCGGTCGAGTTCGAGGTAGGTCGCCGCGCCCTCGGTCTTGACGTCGATCAGCAGCTGGAGCGGGGTGTGCGAGCCGCGGTACACGGAGCCGTGGTGGGCCCGTACGCGCGCGGCCAGCGGGGCGAGGTAGAGGGAGTCGAGGGTGCGGGCCGGGTCGAGGTCGACGGGGTCGTGCGCGACGAGGAGGTCGCCGTCGACGAGGTAGATGTCGGCCTCGACGCTGTTGAACCGGTGGTCGAGGGCGTCGAAGAGGGGCCGCGGGTGGTCGTAGTCGTTGTGGGCGTGGGCCCGCAGGAGCGGGCGGGGCCCGCGGCCGCGCTCGCCGGCGTGGGCGAGTTGCGGTGTGGCGATGCCTGCGGCGAGTGCGGCGGCGAGGGTGGCGAGGGCTCTGCGGCGGGTCGTCGGGGCCATGTGTGCCTCCCGTGGTGGGCGGGTGGGGACACGGCGAGTATGCGGGGCGGCTGCCGCCGGGGGCAGGGCTGTGACGGGAGTTGGCCGGACCGCCGCCCCCGGTTCATGACGGCGTCACGGCCCCGCGCCCACCGGCGGCGGCCACCGCCCCCCGCGGTGACCGCCGCGTCCGCTGCCCCGCCCCCGGGCGCCCCGTCAGGCCGACGGCGCCCTCAGGTCGACGAGTTCGGCCAGCTCCTCGCGGTGGCGGCCCGCGGTGCCGAGTGCGATCGAGTCGGCCTTGGCGCGCTTGAGGTAGAGGTGGATGGGGTGCTCCCAGGTCATGCCGATGCCGCCGTGCAGCTGGAGCGCCTCCTCGGCGGCGCGCACCGCGACGGGCGCCGCGTACGCCTGGGCGACGGCCACCGCCACGTCGGCGTCGTCGCTGCCGGTGGCGAGCGCGTCGGCCGCGTTCCGGGCGACGGCGCGGGTGTTGACCACGTCCAGCCAGAGCTGTGCGAGCCGGTGCTTGAGCGCCTGGAAGGAGCCGACGGGCCGGTTGAACTGGTTGCGTTCGCGCGTGTAGCGCACGGTCTCCGTCAACAGCCAGTCGGCGAGGCCCAGTTGCTCGGAGACCAGCAGTCCCGCTCCGGCGCGAAGGGCCCGGCGCACGGCGACAGCGGTGTCGCCGGTGAGCAGGCGTCCCGCCGCGCCGTCGAACGTCACGGCGGCCAGCGGGCGCGTACGGTCGAAGGAGACCTGGGGCTCCACGGTGACGCCGCCCGCCGTCGCGTCCACCGCGAACAGGCCGCTGGGCGTGGGCACGAGGAACACGTCGGCGGCGGCCGCGTCGGCGACCGCGGTGACGCGCCCGTTCACCACCCCGTCCGCCGCTTCCACGTCCCGGAACTCCTGCCCCGCCGTCGCCGACAGCGGCACGGTGAGCGCGCCGACGGTGCGGCCCGAGGCGAGGGAGGCGAGCAGCGTCCGCGCCTCGTCGGTGTCGCACGCGAGCAGTGCCTCCGTCGCGATGACGGCGCTCGTCAGGTACGGGACGGGGGCGACGGCCCGTCCCAACTCCTCCAGGACGACGGCGGCTTCGCGGTGCGTGGCGCCCTGGCCGCCCCGCTCCTCCGGGACGAGGAGCCCGGCGAGGCCCATGCTCTCGGCGAGGCTCTTCCACAGGGCGCGGTCGTGCGGCGCGTCGGTCTCGATGCGGGCGAGCACGGAGGGGGCGTCGCAGTGGTCCGCGAGCAGATCGCGGACCGCCGACCGCAGCGCTTCCTCTTCCTCGGAGTACAGGAGATCGGGCTGGGTGCTCATCGGGACAGGTCCTTCCAGGCGACGTCCTTGTCGGTGCGCGGCTCGGACGGCAGGCCCAGGACGCGCTCGGCGACGATGTTCAGCAGGATCTCGCTCGTCCCGCCCTCGATGCTGTTGCCCTTGGCCCGCAGATAGCGGTAGCCGGCCTCGCGGCCCCCGAAGTCGACGATCTCGGGGCGGCGCAGGGTCCAGTCGTCGTACAACAGGCCCTCCTCGCCGAGGAGTTCGACCTCCAGGCCGCTGATCTCCTGGTTGAGGCGGGCGAAGCCGAGCTTCATCCCGGCGCCCTCGGGGCCGGGGTGGCCCGCGACGAGCTGCTGGCGCAGCCGTTCGCCGGTGAGCCGGGCGACCTCGGCGTCGACCCACAGCTTGACCAGGCGCTGGTGCAGGTCGCCGGTGCGCAGCTCGGGGCGTTCGCGCCAGGTCCTGGCGACGGGGCCGATCAGACCGCCCTCGCGCGGGATGCGCATGCCGCCGATGGCGACGCGCTCGTTGTTGAGCGTGGTCTGGGCGACCTTCCAGCCCTCGCCGACCTCGCCGAGGCGGTGGGCGTCGGGGATGCGGACGTCGGTGAGGAACACCTCGTTGAACTCGGCCTCGCCGGTGATCTGGCGCAGGGGCCGCACCTCGACGCCGGGATCGCTCATGTCGCAGACGAAGTACGTGATGCCGCGGTGCTTGGGCACGTCGGGGTCGGTGCGGGCGATGAGGATGGCGAACCGGGCGTTGTGCGCGCCGGACGTCCACACCTTCTGCCCGTTGACGATCCAGTCGTCCCCGTCGCGGACGGCGCGGGTGCCGAGCGCGGCGAGGTCCGAGCCCGCGCCGGGCTCGCTGAACAGCTGGCACCACACCTCCTCGCCGACCCAGAGCGGCTTGAGGAAGCGCCGCTTCTGCTCCTCGGTGCCGTAGCGCAGGACGGTCGGGGCGGCCATGCCGAGGCCGATGCCGTTGCGCCGGGGGGCGTTGTCCGGCGCGTCCGCCGCTTCCAGCTCGGCGTCGACCACGGCCTGGAGGGAGCGCGGCACGTCGAGTCCGCCGAGGCCCTCGGGGTAGTGCACCCAGGCGAGTCCGGCGTCGAAACGGGCGCTCAGGAACTCCGCCCGGGGCGTGTCGGCGGGCGGGTGCGCGGCCAGGAACTCCTGGGTGAGTGTGCGCAGTCGCGTGGCGTCGACAGTCATGCGGCGGCTCCTTCCGTGTGCGCGTTCAGCCCCGGGATCACGACGACGCGGCCCGTGGTGACGCCGTCGGCGACGCGCTGCACGGCGGCCGCGGCGTCGGTCAGGTCGACGCGCTCGCTGACCAGGGGCTTGATGGCGCCGCGCGTGGCCAGCTCGGTGAGCTGCTCGTGGCAGTGCGGGATCAGCTTCGGGTTCTTGGTGGCGTACAGGCCCCAGTGCAGGCCCATGATCGAGTAGTTCTTGACCAGGGCGTGGTTGAGCGCGGGGCTCGGGATGGTGCCGCTGGCGAAGCCGACCACGACGATGCGGCCCTCGAAGGCGACGGTCTTGGCGGACTGCGTGTACGCCTCGCCGCCCACGGGGTCGTAGATCACGTCGGCGCCGCGGCCGCCGGTGGCTTCCTTCACGGCGGCGATGACGTCCTCGTTGCGCCGGTCCACGACCACGTCGCAGCCGAGCTCCCGGGCGACCTCGGCCTTCTCCGGGCCGCCGACGACGCCGATGACCCGGGCGCCGGCCGCTCTGCCGAGCTGGACGGCGGCGCTGCCGACGCCGCCCGCCGCCGCGTGCACGAGGAGCGTCTCGCCCGCCTGGAGACGCGCGCGCTGGTGCAGGCCGAACCAGCCGGTCTGGTAGCCGATGTGCAGGGCGGCCGTCTCGGCGTCGTCCAGGGCGTCCGGCGCGGGCAGCAGGGCGCGGGCGTCGGCGACGACGTACTCGGCGAGCCCGCCGTGCGGCAGCGCCGGGTTGGCGATGACGCGCCGCCCGTCCTCGGTCTCGCCGCAGATCTCCACCCCGGGCGTGAACGGCAGGGGTGGCCTGACCTGGTACTGCCCCTTGCACAGCAGTGCGTCCGGGAAGTTGATGTTGGCGGCACGCACCTTGAGCAGAACCTGCCCCTCGCCGGGCACGGGGCGCTCGATCTCTTCGAGGCGCATCACCTCGCTCGGCTCGCCGTTCTCGTGCACTTGCCATGCCTGCATGCGGGGCCTCCACGGACTGCTGCGTCGGGACTGCTGCGACACCGGCTTCCACGACCGGCGTTCGCGACCGGGTTCAGCCGCATACTAAGCGGTCGCTTGCCCTCCTGGGAATGCCCCGCCCGGGGTCAGTCCGCCGCACCGTCCGGCTTGCCCCGGGTGGGCCGGGCCCGTACGTGCATGCGCTCGCCCTGCGGCCCGAAGAGGCTGAGGAACTCGGCGGGCCCGTCCCCCGTGGAACCGAACCAGTGCGGCACGCGCGTGTCGAACTCGGCGGCCTCGCCCGGCCCCAGCACCACATCGTGCTCACCGAGGACGAGACGCAGCCTGCCGGAGAGCATGTACAGCCACTCGTACCCCTCGTGCGTCCTCGGGTCCGGCTGGAGCTGCCGCTCCGGCTCGATCACCTTGTACGCCTGGAGCCCGCCGGGCTGCCGGGTGAGCGGGATCATCGTCCGGCCGTGGTGCACGATCGGCTTCAGCCGCACACGCGGGTCCCCGACGGGCGGGGCGCCGACCAGCTCGTCGAGCGGCACCTGGTGGGCGCGGGCGATCGGCAGGAGCAGCTCCAGGCTGGGCTTGCGCAGGCCCGACTCCAGGCGGGAGAGCGTACTGACGGAGATGCCGGTGGTCTCGGAGAGGCCGGCGAGCGTGGCCCCGCGCTCCTTGCGCAGGGCGCGCAGGCGCGGCCCCACACCGCTGAGCACGGCGTCCATGCTCGCCTCGGACTCGCCGTCTTCATGGTCATGGGCGTGCTGCTTCATGGCTCCATTGCAGTTTCAGCAAGCATGTTTGTCAATACCGCGCCTCCCGGTGCATGTTCGGCACCAGGGCGCGACAGCGCCCACCGTCCGAACGAGGTGGTCACCATGGGCAAGCAGCAGCACGACAGGGGCGCGTACGAGGTCGTGGTCGTCGGCGGCGGGACGGCGGGCCTCTCGGCCGCGCTGGTCCTGGGCCGCTCCCGCCGCTCGGTGCTCGTCGTCGACGCGGGCGAGCCGCGCAACGCGCCGGCCGCGCACATGCACGGCTATCCGTCGCGGGACGGCATGCCGCCCGCGGCCTTCCTGGCCGAGGTGCGGCGCGAGGTCACCGCGTACGGCGTGGAGATCGTCCGGGACAGGGTGACGGCGGCCGGTCCTGACGGGTCCGACGGGTTCGAGGTGACGCTGGCGGACGGCGGCCGGGTGCACGCCCGCAGGCTCGTCATCGCCACCGGCCTGGTGGACGAGCTGCCGGACCTGCCGGGGGTCGCCGAGCGGTGGGGCGATGATGTGCTCCACTGCCCGTACTGCCACGGCTGGGAGGTGCGGGACCGGGCGATCGGCGTGCTGTACGCGGAGGCGGCGGGCAGCCACCAGGCCCTCCTGTTCAGTCAGCTGTCCGACGACGTGACCCTCTTCCTCGACGGCGCCGACGAGGACGAACTGCCGGATTCCGAATGGCAGTTGCTTGCGGCGGCCGGGGTGAGCGTGGTGAGCGGGGAGCTGGCCGGGCTCGTCGTCACCGACGACGCGCTGTCCGGGGTGCGGCTCGCCGACGGCCGGGTGGTCGCGCGGTCGGTGTTCGTCGTGCCGCCGCGCATGACCCCGCGGGACACGCTGCTCACCGCGCTCGGCGCCCGCACCGAGGAGACCCCGGCCGGCCCGTTCGTCGCCGTGGACGCGACGGGACTGACCAGCGTGCCGGGCGTCTGGGCGGTGGGCAACGCGGCGGGCGCCGCCGAGCAGGTGGTGAACGCGGCGAGCGCCGGGTACCGGGCCGGGGCCACGCTCCACGCCGAACTGCTCCGCACCGACCTCGGGCGGGTGGCCCGGCAGCGCATGAGCGGGGTCTTCTCACCGGAGGGCGAGCGCGCGGTGGCCCGGGCCCGCACGGCACGGGCCGGTGCGTGAAGTACGGCGCGGGCATGGAGGGTTGAGGGCGCAAGCGGTATTCATGCCCGCATGACGTCCTCCAGCGCACCGCACGGACTGCCCGCCCCTCCCCCGCTCGGCGCCGCGGCCCTGCCGCCGGGCACGTACGAAGACCGGCTCGTCCTGGTGACCGGCGGCGGCACCGGGCTCGGCCGGGCGATCGCCGCGGAGTTCGCCCGGCTCGGCGCCGCCCTGCTGATCGTCAGCCGGGATCCGGAGCATCTGGCGCCCGCACGCGAGGAGTTGGCGGCCATCGAGGGCGCCGGTCCTGTCACGGCAGCGACCTGTGACATCCGGGACGCCGGCCGCATCGCCGAGGTCTTCGACGCGGCGCGGACGGCACACGGCCGCTTCCCCGACGTGCTGGTGAACAACGCGGCCGCCAACTTTCCCGTCCCGGCCGAGGAGTTGACGCCGAACGGCTGGCGCTCCGTCGTCGACATCACGCTCGGCGGTACGTTCTTCATGACCCGCGAGTTCGGCCGCGGACACCTCGCGGCCGGCACCCCGGGCTCGGTGATCGCCGTCGGCGCCTCGTACGCGTGGACCGGCGGCCCGGGCTTCGCGCACAGCGCGGCGGCGAAGGCGGGCGTGGCCAACCTGGTGCGGACGCTGGCCGTGGAGTGGGGCCCGTACGGCATCCAGGTCAACGGTCTGGTGCCGGGCCTCGTGCCGCACGACGACATGACGCCCGACATCCGCGACCACCTCGACCGCGCCGACGATCCCGGCGCCCGGCAGCCCGCCCTGCGGGTCGGCGCGCCCCGGGAGCTGGGCTGGGCCGCGACCTTCCTCGCCTCGCCCTACGCGCGGTTCGTCAGCGGGCACACCCTGGTGGTGGACGGCGCCAACTGGCAGCGGCGCGACCTGGTGAACGCGCCGGTGACGACGGTGCGCGAGCAGCTGGGGCGCGGGCCGTTCGACGCGAGGTGAGCGGGGTCAGCCGTTGCGCTGCCCGTACACGTGGTCGACGGCCATCTCCATCAGCACCCGGCGGTCGGACACCATGACCGACCGGTACTCGTCCCAGTCCGGGTGCTCGCCCGCGGCCCTGCGGTAGTAGTCGACGAGCGCCTCGATCTCGGGGCCGTGCGGGTCGGTGCCGGGGCCGGTGAGTTTCACGACGCCCTCCGCGGTCGCCCACGCGCGGCCGTCGGCGCTGGTGACCTCCAGCGCGGCGCGCGGATCGCGACGCAGGTTCACCGTCTTGGCACGTCCCTCGGTCATCGACACGTACAGGGTCTCGCTCGCACGGTCGTAGAAGGGTGTGACGGGGGACAGTTGGGGGCGGCCGTCGGCCTTGAGCGTGGCGAGGACACCGAGACGGCTCTCGGCGAGCAGGGAGCGCGGGTCGAAGGGTGCGGCGGTCATGGTCACCTCTGGGTCGGGCAGGGCCCGGAGCCCCGCGGAACTGTCCGGTCATCGTGACGCATCCGGCGCCGCGGCGGCAGCCCACCCCGGCCGGGCGGGGGTTCACATGGTCCCCCGGCCCGGTGGGGAGTGTTCAAACGCTCCCGCCGGGCGGGGAGGTTCACGCGCCGCGGAACTTCGGCGGCCTACGGTGCGCCTTCGCCGTGTAGCCCTCCGCCGCGTCGTCGGACGTGAGGGTGAGGGCCGCGCTCATGGCCACGCGGTCCAGGGCCGCGGCGAGCCCCTGGTCGGCGTAGGCGTCGATGTCCCGCTTGACGGACTGCACGGCCAGGGGCGCGTTCGCGGCGATCTCGGCCGCGAGAGCGTGTGCGACCTCCTCCAACTCCTCGCCGGGTACCACCTGTTGCAGCAGATGGAGCCGGTGGGCGGTGTCCGCGTCGATCCGGCGCCCGGTGAGCGCGAGAAGCTTGGCCCAGCCCGCACCCGCCTCGCGCGCGATCCGCAGGTCGCCGCCCGCGTCGACCGCGACCCCCAACCGCGCCTCGGGCAGCGCGAACACGGCGTCCTGCGCGGCGACGCGCACATCCGCCATCAGGGCGAGCTCGAACCCGAAGCCCAGGCAGTACCCCCGCACGGCCGCGACCACGGGCTGCGGCAGCCGGGCGAACGCGGCGAACCGCTCGTGCGCCCAGCGGATGCCCTCGTAGTAGGCGCGGCTGCGCGCGGAGCCGCTCTCCCCCTCGATGCCGCCACCGGGCGCGCTCACGTCGATGCCCGCGCAGAAGGCCCGCCCCTCGGCCCGCAGCAGGACGACGCGGACGCGGTCGTCGAAGCGGATCCGGTCGGCCATGACACCGAGCTGGCGGCTCGACTCCCAGCTCCACGCGTTCAGCTTGGCCGGGCGGCAGAGCGTGAGGACGCCGATGCCGCCCTCCTCCACGTCCAGGCGCAGCCGCCGCGCCTCGCCGTCGGGGATCCCGGTGTCGGTCGTGTCGATCATGCGGCCCCCTGCCGGTCGTCGGATCGTCCTGCACGCGGCGGCGCAGCGTAGCGGTGTTCGGCGCGACGTTGAAGTGCCGGACGGCCGCGACAACAGGAGTAGACACTGTCTACTCCGCTGCGGTAGACAGTGTCTATGCAACAGGACAGCAGGAGCGGGGGCGGCCTTCGGGACCGCCTCGTCGACACCGGCGTCGCCCTGGTGGACGCCCAAGGCGCCGCGGCACTGACACTGCGGGAGATCGCCCGCGCGGCGGGCGTCTCGCACGGCGCGCCCCGCCGCCACTTCCCCACCCACCTGGAACTGCTGTCGGCCATCGCGCGGCGCGGCTTCGCGGACCTGGGAGCGCGGGCCACCGAAGCGGCGGCCGACGCCGCGGGAGCGGACGGACAGGACCCGCGCGCGCGGCTGGCCACACTGGCCCGGGTCTACCTCGACTTCGCGGCGCGACACCGCGGCATGTACGAGTTGATGTTCCGTCATGACCTGCTGGAGAGCGGCGAGCTGGGCCTGCGGGAGACCAGCCTTCCGCTCTTCCGGATGCTCACCGAACTGGTCGGAGCGGTCCGCCCCGATGCCGAACCGGCCGTCGTGGCAGGGGCGTTGTGGGCGAACCTGCACGGGGTCGCCCAGTTGTGGGGGTGGGGAAGCCTGCAACTCGCTGTCGGGGTGGACGACATCGACCCGCTGATCACCTCGGTGCTCGACGCGCACCTCGGGCCGGTGGCGCGATGAGCCTCCGGTCGTACCGCCGCGTCACGCTCGCCGGCAGCGTCGTCGGCGCCGTACTCGTCGCCCTCGACGGCACGGCCTTGACCATCGCACGGCCCGCGCTCCAGCACGACCTCGGCGCGTCCCTCGCACAGGCCCAGTGGACCAGTACGGGCTACTTGATCGCGGTGGCGAGCCTCCTCGTCCTCGCAGGACGGCTCGGCGACCGGTACGGGCACCGGCGGCTGTTCGCCCTCGGCATGCTCGGCTTCGCCGCCACGTCGGCGGGCATCGGGTGCGCCCCGGACATCGGCTGGGTGATCGCGCTGCGCGTGGTCCAGGGCGGATGCGGCGCGCTGCTGCAACCGGCGACGCTCAGCATGCTGCGGGCGGCGTATCCACCGGACGAGCTGGGCATGCCCATCGCGCTGCGCACGAGCGCGATCGGCGTCTCCGCCGCCGCGGGTCCCCTGGTCGGCGGCGTCCTGACGGCCCAGTTCGGCTGGCGCTCGGTGTTCTTCCTGGGGGTGCTGCCCGCGGTGGTGATCGCGCTGCTGGTGCTGCGCGCCCGTGATCCGCAGCCGGCACAGCCGCCGCGGCCGGTCGGCCTGGACCCGGGGGGCGTGCTGCTGCTCGGCGTGGCGCTCGCCTGCCTGGTCACGGCGCTGGTCACACTGCCCGGCACGGGCTGGTCGACGGGGACGGGGATCGCGGTGGGCGGCGCGGTGGTGGCTGCCGTGGCGCTCGTCCGGCACGAACGCCGCACCGCGAGCCCGCTGCTGCCGCCGTCCGTCGTGGCGTCACCGGTGGTCGTACCGGCGCTCGGGATCCTGCTGGCCGCGTCGGCGACCCTGTTCGGCACGCTGTTCGTGGGGTCGTACTTCCTTCAGGACGTCCTCGGCCTCGACGCCCTCGGCACCGCCCTGTACATGCTGCCCGCCGCGGTGTGCATGGTCCTCGCGGCGCCGCTGAGCGCGGTGCTGCTGCGCCGCCACGGGGCGCGGGCGACGACCGGGGCGGGCATGGTCCTCATGGCGCTCGGCGTCTTCGCCTTCGGGCGCCTGGACGCGACGGCCACGGCACTGGCCGTGGGGACGTGCGCGTTCGCCATGGGCGCGGGTTTCAGCACCGTCATGGTCAGCGCGACGGAGGTCCTCGTGCGCCGGGCGGCGGCCGCCGACGCCGGGGTGACGGGCGGGCTCCAGCAGACCGCGATGAACGTCGGACCGACGCTCGGGGTGGCGCTGTCCACGATGCTGCTCGCGTCGGGCCGGGACCTCGCCGGCTCGATGGGCCCGACGCTGACCGCGCTGGCGCTCATCGCCTGTGTCGGCGCGGTGGCCGCGCGGGGGCTGCCCCCGGGGCCGCGCGGGGCCCGGAGCACCTCACCGCTGGAACAGTCCGGGCCGCCGGGCAGTTGACGGGGGCCGGCCCCCGCGCGTCCCGCGCCGTCTCAGTGGGCGATGCCGTCGATCAGCTCCCGCGCCCCCTGCCGCAGCAGCGCCACCGCCACGGACATGCCGAGCGTCGCGGGGTCCAGCGGCCCGGCCCACTCCTGGGCGTTGAGCACCCGCTTCCCGTCGGGCGTGAACACGCAGGCCCGCAGCGACAGATCGCCGCTGCGCTCGGCCCGCGCGTACCCGGCGACCGGCGAGTTGCAGTGCCCTTGCAGCACGTGCAGGAACATCCGCTCGGCGGTCGCCTCCCGCCAGGTGTCCTGGTGCCCGAGCCCGCGCACCGTGTCGAGGGTCGCCTCGTCGTCGGCGCGGCACTGCAACGCCAGGATCCCGGCGCCGATCGGCGGGCACATCAGCTGCGGCGACAGGACGTCGGTCATGAGGTCGGGGCGCCCGATCCGTTCGAGCCCCGACACGGCGAGCAGCAGGGCGTCCGCGTCGCCCGCGGCGAGCTTCTCCAACCTGCGGTTGGCGTTGCCCCGCATCGGTACGCAGGTCAAGTGCGGGTGCGTGGCCGCCAGTTGGGCCACGCGGCGCACGGACGAGGTGCCGATCCGGGTGCCCTCGGGCAGCTCGTCGAGCGTGCGGCCCAGCGGGTCGATCAGGGCGTCACGTACGTCGTCACGCTTCAAGTACGCCCCGAACGTGCACCCTTCGGGCAGCGGCCGGTCAGCCGGGATGTCCTTGAGGCAGTGCACGGCGAGGTCGGCGCGCCCGTCGAGCAACGCCTGGTCGACCTCCTTGGTGAAGGCGCCCTTCCCGCCGAGCTTGGCGAGATCGCCCATCCACTTGTCACCGCTGGTCGTCACGGGGACGACCTCGGTGCGGATGCCCGGGTGCAGCGCGGCGAGTTCGGCGCGGACGCGCTCCACCTGGGCCAGCGCCATCGGGGAGGAACGAGAGACGATACGGATCAGCTCGGCAACCATCCGGCCACGATAGTGCTCCGCGCACCCGCTGGTTGACCGCTCCGGGCGGCGCGGCGGCTTTCCGCCCTCCTCGCCGCGGCCGTGCCGCACGCCGTCGTCGAGGGCGACTTCATGGCGCAGATCCATCCGTCCTCGCAGGCCACCGGCTGGACCGGGCCGCGCCGAGCGCCCCGGCTACGCGCTGCCCAGGGGGCAGGAGCGGGAGTGGTACCAGTACTGGCGGGTCTGCTCGCTGTCCTGGTCGGCGCCGGCGGGGGCGCCGCACGTGCACTGCCCCGCACGGGGGTCGATGAGGCCGGCGGCGTCACGGTGGCCGGCTTCCCGAAGCTGCACGGCGAGCTGGTGGGCGTAGTCCTCGACGAGGCTTGCGGCCGCCGCCGGGCTGCGGCCGCCGCGGCGCAGCTCCTGGATCAGCTTGGAGCGCGCCATCATCGGCGGGGCACTTCGGGGGCGCTCTCCAGGAGGCGGAGCAGGTACTCCCGGCTCCATCCGGTGATCCGGGCCACCTCCGCCTGTCCGCCGTGTTGTGCGTCGTCCTGGCCGAGGATGGCGAGGGCCTCGGTCTGGAGGTCGAGGCGGGCTCCTTCGAGCGCCTCCTCGGCCTCCTGGTAGCGCTGGGCTGCGAGTTCGAGCTTTGCGGTGTCCACGTACCCGAGTCTGCCACGACCCCGGTCCCGGCGGAGTCCGGGCGCACCCCGCCGTCAGCGGCCGAAGACCTCGAACGGCACCGCGGGCCTCCCCCCGAACCGGTCGGCCATCGCTTGCACGTTCGCCATCAGGAAGGTGCGGCAGTACGTTTCCGGGTCCTCGTCCGTCAACACCTCGATATAGGTGCGGTGTTCGAGCAGGGAGCGTACGGAGCGCTCCAGTCCGGCCGTGGCGTCGACCGCGTGCGTGGGCCGCGCCGAACCGGCGACGGCCACCCACCGCACCCCGCCCCACGGCTCCAGGCCCCGCTCGGCCAGCTCGGGGAAGATCCAGCGGTTGCCCGCGTCGGCGGCGGCGTCGAGCGTGGCGCGGCCGACGGCGACGTGGTCGGGCGTGTTCCAGTAGACGCCGCCCCACGTGTCGCGGTGGTTGAGGGTGATGACGAGCTCCGGGCGGTGGCGGCGGATCGCGGCGGCGATGTCGCGGCGCAGTGCCGTGCCGTACTCGACGACGCCGTCCTTGTGGTCGAGGAACTCGACGGTGTCGACGCCCACGACCGCCGCACTGGCCCGCTGCTCCCGCTCACGCAGCGGGCCGCACTCGTCCGGTGCGAGGGTGTCGATGCCGGCCTCACCGCGGGTGGCGAGGACGTACGTGACCTCGCGCCCCGCGTCGGTCCAGGCCGCGACGGCCGCCGCGCAGCCGTACTCCAGGTCGTCGGGGTGGGCGACGACCGCGAGGGCGCGGGACCAGTCGTCCGGCAGGGGCTCCAGCGGGGCCGGGTCGTACGCTTCAGGCGTGGTCATGCCTGGCAGCCTAGGCGCCCCGGGCCGCGGGCGTGCGGATCAGGGCTCCCGGGGCCCCTGTCACGGCTGATCGCGGTCACACCTCGCCGCGCACCATGCCGAGGAGCCGGTCGAGTACGCGCGGGCCGCCCGACCGCAGCCCGTCGTGCTCGAACTCGTTCGTGACCCAGGGGCGCAGCCCGCGGATCGCGGCGGCCGCCCGCAGGGCGTGCGCGGTGTCGACGTACATGTCGTCGTGGTAGACGGCGGCGGCCACCGGTACCTCGTTGGCGGCGAGCCGGGCCGGGTCGTACAGGGGCGTCCAGTCCGTCCGCGCGGCCAGGTGCTCCGCGACGTCGCGCAGGGGGCGCAGCGCCGGGTCGCGGTCGAACTGCCACGGGTGGATCGTCTCGCCGGTGAACATCAGGGCCGTCCCTGAGGCGAGCGCCTTCTCGCCGTCGAACTGCGGGAACTCGCCGCGCACGCGCTCCGCCGCCCAGTTCGTGGCGCGGCCGTCCTGCGCGTAGATCGCCTCGTGCAGCAGCGCGTAGAGCGGGTGGCTCGCGTACGACAGGGCCGCCGCCACCTGCTCCTGGAACGCGTCCGACAGCGCGCGCCCGCCCGGGGTGGGCACGAACGCGTCCTCCAGCAGGTAGTGCAGCCGGTCGCTGCCGTCGCCTGCGCCGAGCCAGATGCCGAGCGACTGGAACGCTTCGAGGGTGAGGCGGTAGCCGTTGGGGAGGACCGGCTCGTGTTCGAGGACGTGGGCGGCGATCTCCCGCGCGCGTTCGACGTCCATGGGGTAGCGGGCGTAGTGCGCGCGGACCTTGCGCTCGATACGCGGGTACGCGGCGCGGTAGACGTCGTCGGCGTGGCCGTCCAGGGTGGGCAGGCCGCCGGTGATGAGCGCCGCCGTCAGGCCGTCGGGCGCGCTCGACAGGTAGTGGGTGGCGCAGAAGCCGCCGAAGCTCTGGCCGAGGACCGTCCAGGGCGCGCCGCCCGTGACCTCCCGGCGGATCAGCTCGCAGTCGCGGACGATCGCGTCGGCCCGGAAGTGCGCGACGTGGTCGGCCTGGGCGCGGGCGTCGCCGCGCAGCGGGAGCGTCTGGCGGTTGACGGGGCTCGAGGCGCCGGTGCCGCGCTGGTCGAGGAGGAGGACGCGGTGGTCCTGGAGGGCGCGGCCGAGCCAGGCCTGCGTGCCGCTGAACCGGTTGGCGCCGAAACCGGGGCCGCCCTGGAGGTAGAGGAGCCAGGGCAGCTGCTCGCTCTCGCGTCCGGCGGCGACGGCCTCGCGCGCGTACACCTCGATGCGCTCGCCGTCCGGGGCGTCGTGGTCCAGGGGGACGGAGAAACGGCGGTCGGTGAGGACGACCCCGGGCTGGCGGTAGCTGACGGCGCTCAAATCGGCTCCTGTGCGGGAGTTCTGCATACGGTGCGGGCTGCCCGGATTCCGGACGTCCGGGCCGCCGCCCAGTTCAGCACATGGCTGTCGGCGGGGTCAGCGCGGGCCCAGGCTGGAGCCGCGGACGACGAGCTCGGGCTGGAGCACGACGCGGCGGTGCTCGTGGGCGGTGTCCGGGTGGTCGGCGGCGTCGATCTCCTCCAGCAGGAGCTCGGCGGCGAGCGCCCCCATGGTGACGGCGGGCTGGCGCACCGAGGTGAGCGGGACCGCCGCGGCGGCGGCGAACTCGATGTCGTCGTAGCCGACGATCGCGCACTCCTCGGGGACCCGTACCCCGGCCGCGTACATGGACTGCAGGACGCCGAGGGCGAGGAGGTCGTTGGCGCAGAAGACGGCGGTGGGGCGGTCGGCGAGGCCGAGGAGGCGGGCGCCCGCGTCGCGTCCGGCGGCGACGTCGAGCCGTTCGGTGGGCAGTTCGTGCAGGGCGGAGGCGGGCAGCCCGGCCTCCGCCAGGGCGCGCAGGGCGCCTTGCCTGCGGTCCTTGACCTGGTTGAGGGCGGGCGGGCCGCTGACGTAGGCGATGCGGCCGTGTCCGGCGTCGAGAAGGTGGCGTACGGCGAGGGCGCCGCCGTTGACGTCGTCGACGGAGACCGAGCATTCGGTGGCGCCCTCGGCGACGCGGTCGACGAGGACGAACGGGATGTCGTGGCGCCGGAAGCCCTCCACCGTGCGGCCGGTCGCCTCGGCCGGGGTGAGCAGGACGCCGCGGACCCGCTGCTCGGCGAAGAGTGAGAGGTACTCGGCCTCCTCCGCGGCGCTCTGCGCGCTGTTGCACACCATGACGCCGAGCCCGGAGGCGCGTGCGGCGCGCTCGGCGCCGCGCGCGACGTCCACGAAGAACGGGTTGCCCATGTCGAGGACGAGCAGGCCCATGATGCGGCTGCGGCCCGCGCGCAGCTGCCGGGCGGACTCGCTGCGGACGTAGCCGAGGCGGTCGATGGCCGCGAGGACGCGGGCCCGGGTCTCGTCGGCGACGGTCTCGGGCCGGTTGATGACGTTCGAGACCGTGCCCACGGACACCCCGGCGACGCGCGCGACGTCCTTGATCCCCACGGACTGTGCCATCGGGCGTGGACCTCCAGGTGAGCGGGTGCGGCAGGGGGAGTGTACGTGGGACGGTCCGGTGGTTGTTCGGTCAGTCGGACAGCGCGAAGTCGGCCACCCGGATCGGTGAGGGTGTGGTGCCGGTGGACGCCTGCTGGTAGAGGACGGAGAGGGTGCCGTCGGCCTTGAGGCGCGGTTCGTCGATGAGGACCTCGCCGTAGGCGTTCAGCTCCGCGCCGTCGTACAGGACCCGCCAGTCGCTCCAGCGGCTCGCGGCCGAGGCGGCGACGATCTTTCCGCGCGGCATGATCGCGTACGCGTTGTCGTGGCGGTCGAGGGCGAGGCGGGTGCGCTGGGTGGAGCGGGGCGGTTCGGGGATCTCCGTCTTGTGCCAACTCCCCGCGGAGTCCCGGTACATGTGGAAGGTGCGGGCGTTCGCGACGCGGTCGGCCGCGTAGCTGGTGGTGCACTGGCCGAAGCGGCCGGGGACGTAGGACCACAGGGCGTGCGGGCGCCCCTTGGAGTCGACGGCCTGGCTCTCCTGGTTCATCAGGGAGTGGTCGGGGGCGAGGGCTTCGACGACGGTGCCGGTGTCGGTGACGGAGACCCGGTCGGCGGTCCCGGTCGTCCCGGCGAGGGCGCCGGAGGTGTCGCGCCAGGTGCGGCCCCGGTCGGTGCTGGCCACGTACGCCATGTCGTGGTTGGAGAGGCCGCCTGGGGCGCACATCACGGCCGCGTTCTGCTCGCGCCAGGTGAAGAAGACGTGCAGCGCCCGGTCCGGCCCGTAGTCGAAGCCGTGCACGTACATGCTGCGGGCGGTGCTGCTGCCGTGCTCGCTGGTGTAGGTGCCGGCGGCGTCGGACCACTCCCCCAGGTTCCGCCAGGAGGCGCCGTCGTACTCGGCGAGCGCGGCCTGGCCGTTGCCCGACACCCCGGTGCGGTACAGGAGTTGGAGTCGTCCCTCGGGGGTGGCGAGGAACTGCGGATAGGTGAACCGGTCGGTGAGCGGCGTGCCGTCGAGCGTGTTCTGTACGGCGCCGAAGTGCGCGGCGCTCCAGGTGAAGCGGCCGGGCTCGGAGGCCAGGCCCCGCGCCGACTTGAGGTAGAAGAAGGCGTCGCTGTGCGAGTCCATGAGGACGTGCAGGCGGCCGTCGAGCGGCGAGACGCCGAGGCTGATGACGTTGTGGGAGTCGTCGTAGCGCAGCCGGTGCGGCAGGCGCAGGGTCTGCCACGGTCCGCGCGGCAGGCGCCTGCGGGCGAGGACGGCGGTGCGGTCGGCCGTGTACCAGGCGGCGTACTGGTGGCCCGCGTGGGTCAGCAGGCCGCTCTTCTGGAACGAGTTGTTGTTGACGAGGCCGTCATAGGAGACGAAGTAGAGCGCCCGGTCGTCGAGTGGGGTGTCGGCGACGAGGCGGACGGCGGGGCCTCCGGCGGGGCCGGCCGCTCCGGCCGTCGCGGATGTCATCGGGACGGTGGCGGCGGCGAGTGCGCCGAGCAGGATCGTGCGGCGTGCGGGCATGTGGGCTCCTTCGGGGGTGGGGGGCGGGCACCGGGTCACCGCGCCGGGGTGTACGCGGAGCGGAACGTCCAGGTCCCGGAGGTCACCTCGCATGTCGCGCGGTCGCCGGTCCGTCGGGGGACCCGGCGGCCGCCGTCGCGGCGAGCGCGCCACCCGGCCCCGTGCCGAGGGCGGCGGCTCCGGCCGCGACACCTGATGCCGCGACGAAGTGTCGTCTCGTCAGCTCTGGTCCGGGCATGCGGCGGCTCCTTTGCGCGTCCCTGCGACGGGGAGAGTGGGGTGCGGCGGGCGCGCCACGAGGGCGGCGGCCAGGGCGACTTGAATCGTTTCGCTCTACACCGTCGGCAACTCTGCGCGAGGCGGCATCGCCTGTCAATCCACGTGCACAGGTGCGTTTGGTGCACGCCTCTTGCCACTGGTCACAGCTGCACGTAGGTTCCTCCACCCCACATTGAATCGTTTGAAACTGTTCAACCGAGTGACTGCCCTGGTGACCAGGGACAAGGAGAGCCATGAGCCTGCGCCGTCGGACCGTGCTGAGAATGGGCGCCCTGGCCGGAGCCGCGACAGCGCTGCCCCTCGCGGGTACCGGGCAGGCCCTCGCGCGGGGTTCGGCGGCGGGGACGGCGGCCGTGGGCCTGCGCGAACCGGCGGCCGCCGTGCGGCCCAAGTTCCGCTGGTGGTGGCCGGACGCGCTGGTCGACACCGGTGAGATCGCCCGCGAGATCCGGGCGATCGCGGCGGCCGGGTTCGGCGGGGTGGAGATAGCGGCGGTCACGCACAGCCTGGACGAACAGCTCGACACCGTGCGCCACGGCTGGGGCACCGAGGCGTGGCGGGCGGCGGTCGAGGCGGCGCTGCGCGAGGCGAGGAAGCGCGATGTGGTGGTGGACCTGACCATCGGCCCCGCGTGGCCGGCCGCGGTGCCGTCGATCACGCCGGACAGCAGGGCCGCGGCGAAGGAACTCGCCCACGGGATCGCCGTGCTGGAGCCCGGGACGACGTACGAGGGGCCGGTTCCCGCCGCGGTGAGCGAGGCCGGGGAAGGCGTCACGGACCAGCGGCTGCTGCTCGTGCAGGCGGTGCGGGTGACGGCGGGCAGTTCGCCGGCCGCTGTGCCCGTCCGCCTCGACCGGAGCACCGTCACCGACGTCACCGCCCGTGTCACCGGAGGCCGCGTCTCGTGGACCGCGCCCGACGACGGCGCCACCTGGCTGCTGGTCGCCTACTGGGAGCGCGGCTCCGGCCAGCGCCCGGAGGGCCGCGACCACACGACACCGCTCGCCTATGTCGTCGACCACTTCAGCGACGCGGGCACGCGCGCGGTGACCGACTTCTGGGAGAAGCACATCCTCACCCCCTCGATCCGCGGGCTGCTCAGGGCGACCGGCGGCACCCTCTTCGAGGACTCCATCGAGATCGAGACGGACGCGACGCTGTGGACGCCCGCGCTGCCCGCCGAGTTCGAGCGGCGGATGGGCTACTCGCTCCTGCCCCACCTCGCGACGTTCGTCGAGAAGAAGGAGAAGTACGTCTTCAGCTTCGAGCCGTCGCTCGACAAGGCGATCCGGCGTGACGTGATGGAGGTCGTCACCGAACTGTACGTGGAACATCACCTGCGGCCCTTGCAGAAGTGGGCGCACACGCTCGGTCTCGGACTGCGCATCCAGCCGTACGGTCTGGAGACGGACGCGATCTACAAGTCGGCGCTCCTGGACGTCACCGAGGGCGAGTCGCTGGGGTTCAAGAACCTCGACGACTTCCGCTGCCTGGCCGGCGGCCGGGACATGGGCGGCCGCCCGCTGGTGTCGAACGAGGCAGGCGGCACCGCGGGCGGCGCCTACGCCACGACCTGGTCCGACACGCTGAAGAAGCTGGTCACGCAGTACGCGGCCGGGGTCAACCAGGCCGTCTTCCACGGGTTCGCGTACGCGGACGCGCCCGGCGCCCAGTGGCCCGGGTTCGCGGCGTTCTCCCCCTACAAGGGCGCCGCCGGATACGGCGAGGCATGGGGCCCGCGCCAGCCGCTGTGGCGGCACACCCCGCAGGTCGCGGACTTCCTGGCCCGCGTCCAGGCCGTCCTGCAGACCGGCGTGAACCGGGTCGACATCGGGGTGCTGCGCCAGAAGGGCTACGCCGGTTCGGGGCTCGGGGCGCCCTGGTTCACCAGCGACGGTGTCCCGGTCGGCTGGACGCACACGTTTCTCAGCCCGCGCCTGCTCGACCTGGACTCGGCGGTGGTCAGGGACGGCCGCTTCGCCCCGGACGGGCCCGCGGTCAAGGCGCTGCTCGTCGACGGCGACATCATGATCAACCGGGAACACACCCTGCAACTGGACGTCGCCGAGAAGCTGTTGGGGTACGCCCGCGCGGGGCTCCCGGTCATCCTCATCGGCGACTGGTCCGACGCCCACGTCCCAGGCCTCGCCCGCCCCGGCGACGACGAACGGCTCCGCCGACTCCTCACGCGGCTCCAGGAGTTGCCGAGCGTCCACACGGTCGCGGACCGGCCCGACGTGCCGGAGGCCATCGCCGCGCTGGGTCTGACCCGCGATGTCGAGTACGCCGAATCGTCGATGCTGCTGCACGCGCACCGCGCCGACAAGGACACCGACTACTTCTTCTTCGCCAACGACGCGGTCAGCAAGAAGGGTTCGACCGGGACCCGCATCACGCACGACGTCACCCTCACCGCCCGGGTGAAGGGCGCGGTCCCCCACGTCCTCGACCCGTGGACGGGCACCGTCACCCCGGTCGCCCTGTACACGCGCACCGACGACGGCCGCGTCCGCCTCACCGTGGACCTGTGGCCGGGCGCCGTCACCGTCGTCGTCCTGGCCCGCCCGTCCGGCGCCGCGCCGAAACGCCACGCCACGGCGACCCGGGCCGACGACATCCGGGTGACCGGGGGTGGGCGCCTGGAGATCCGCGCGTCGGCCGCGGGCACCTACACCACCACCCTCGACGACGGGCGCACCGTCACCACGAGGATCGGCGCTGTGCCGGAGCCCATGGACCTCACCTCCTGGGAACTGACCGTCGACGACTGGCTGCCGGGGGCGAGCGCGACCGAGACCGTCCACGACCACCATGTGGTGCGGCTCGACGCGCTCGCGCCCTGGACCCGGCTGCCCGGCCTCGAGGATGTCTCCGGCATCGGCACCTACCGCACCACCGTGCGCCTCGGCCGGGAGTGGAGCGCGGCCCACGGCGCACTGCTCGAACTGGGCGGCGTCTTCGACACGTTCACCGTCCGCGTCAACGGGCACGACCTGCCGACCGTCGACCAGCTCACCCGCGTCGCCGACCTCGGCACGCGCCTGCGGCCGGGCGCCAACACCATCGAGATCGAGGTGGCGACCACCCTGCTGAACCGGCTCCGCGTGACCCGCCCCGCCGTGTTCGGCGCCGCCAAGCGGCAGGAGTACGGGCTGACCGGCCCCGTCCGCCTCGTCCCGTACGCGCGCGCGGCCGTACGCACCTGACCCCCGTCCCCCCATCCCCTCACCCCACCCCCGCTCCAGCGACCGCAGCACCCCCCACCATCACAGAGCACCTTCACCGTCGAAGGGAAACCTGACAGATGAGCAGCGACATCCGCCGCAGGACCGTACTCGCCGCGACCGCCGGCGCCGTGCCCGCCGTGGCCGCCGCCGGCGCGTTCGGCGGCGCCTCCCCCGCCCAGGCGGCCCCCGCCGCCGTCCCGGCGGGCGACAGCGGCGTCACCGGCCTGACCGTCGAGCACCGCGAGCAGCCGCTCGGGACGGACGCCGCCCGGCCCCGCTTCGGCTGGCGCCTCGGCTCGCGGCGGCGCGGGCTGACGCAGGGCGCGTACCGGATCCGGGTCGCGTCCTCGCCCGCACGGCTCACCGGATCGCGCGCCGACGTGTGGGACAGCGGCCGGGTGACGTCGTCCGACTCCGTCGCCGTCCTGTACGACGGGCCGCGACTGAAGCCGTCCACCCGGTACTTCTGGACGGTGACGGCGTGGGACGCGCAGGGCGGGCCGCTCGGCACGGCGCCCGCCGCGTGGTTCGAGACGAGCCTGCTCAGCTCCGACGGCGTCACCGGCTGGGACGGCGCGCAGTGGGTCGCCATGAAGGGCAAGGCGCCGAACTCGGCGGGCGCGCCGCTGGTCCGCTGCGAGACGCCGCTGCGCAAGGGCAGAGTCAGTGAGGCCCGCCTGTACGTGAGCGCGCTCGGCGTCTACGAGGCGTACGTGAACGGCGCACGCGTCACCGTGCCGCAGGACGGCGGCCGGACGGCCGAGCTGCTGACGCCGGGCTGGACCAACTACGACATGACCGTCAACTACCTGACGTACGACGTCACGGAGAGCGTCGCGGGCGCCCGGTCGGTGACGCTCGCGGCCGTCCTCGGCAACGGCTGGTACAACGGGCGGGTCTCCGAGGGCAGCACCTACTACTCCAAGGACGGCAACCCCCTCGCGCTCAAGGCCAAGCTCATGATCCGCTACGCCGACGGCTCCACGCAGAGCGTCGTCACGGATCCCGGCGGCGGCTGGCGGGCCACCGACACCGGGCCCTACCGCGCCGACGACATCTACGACGGCCAGACGTACGACGCCCGCAAGGAGCTGGACGGCTGGACCGCGAACGGTTTCGACACCACGGGCTGGGCGGAGGTCGAACAGGCCGGCTACGCCGCGAGGTTCCCCGACGCGAAACTGACCGCCTACCCCGGTGAGTCGGCGCGGCTGATGGCGAAGTGGGACCGGCGCCCGCAGTCCGCCACCGTCTACAGCGAGGTCACGGGCGCGTCGTCCAGCGCCAACGGCAAGGGCCGCATCGTGCCGGACCCGGCCCGGTCGACCGCCGGCGAGCCGGGGCCCGTCACGCTGCGCCCCGGTGACACGGCCGTGTTCGACCTCGGCCAGAACATGGTCGGCGTCCCCCGCTACACACTGCGCGGCCCGGCGGGCGCCCAGGTCGTCGTCCGGTTCGGCGAGATGCTGAACGACGACAGCGCGGGCGCGGACGGTCCGGTGGGCTCGCTCTACCGGGCCAACCTGCGCAGCGCCAAGGCGACCAGCACGTACATCCTCAAGGGCGCGAAGGACGGCGAGACCCATCAGGACTCGCTCACGTTCTACGGCTTCCGCTACGTCTCGGTGGAGGTGACGACGCCCGGCGCCGAGGTCACCGTCTCCGGCCTGACCGGCAAGGTCGGCACGTCGGCGATCCGCGACATCGGCCACGTCACCACGGACGACGACGCCATCAACCAGCTGCTCAGCAACGTGCGTTGGGGCCAGCGCGGAAACTACCTGTGGGTGCCGACCGACTGCCCGCAGCGCGACGAGCGGCTCGGCTGGACCGGCGACACCCAGGTCTTCTCGAACACCGGCCTCTACAACACGGACGCCGTCGCGTTCCTCAGCCAGTTCGAGTCCATCCTCATCGAGTCGCAGAAGATCTACGGCGTGGACGGCGCGCAGTTCACCGCGGTGGCGCCCGGCAACCGGTACAACGCCGCGGCGCCGTGCAGCGGTTGGGCGGACTGCGGGGTGATCGTGCCGTGGACGGTGTGGCAGATGAGCGGCGACCGCACCATCGTCGACCGCAGCTGGGACGCGATGGTCCGCTACATCGACTGGATCCGGCAGAAGGGCGGCGACACCTACGCGGGACAGGGCGCGATCTTCGCCGACTGGCTCGCGTTCCAGAACACCGGCACCCAGCTGATGAGCGACGTCTACTACGCCTACAGCGTCCGGCTGATGGCGCGGATGGCGCGGGCCACCGGGCGCACCGCCGAGGCCGCGGCGTACGACGACCTCTTCACCCGCATCCGGCGCGCCTTCATGGCCAGGTACGTCGAGGTCGACGGTGACAGGATCACCGTGCGGTCGAGCCTCGGCGGCAAGCCGGGCATGGGCGGCGACCCCGAGGACGACAGCCAGTCCGCGCTGCTGTGGGTCCTCAAGCTCGGCTTCTACGACACGCAGGCCCAACGCCGGGCGCTGGTCGGCCTGTTGGCGGACAACATAGGCAACGACGCCGCGTACAAGGCGGCGCATCCGGACAGCGCCCGCGTGCGGTACGCGGAGAACACCCTGTCGGTCGGCTTCCTCGGCGTGAACGTCCTCGCGCCGGTCCTGACCGACGAGGGCCGCGCCGACCTGGCGTACGAACTGCTCCACCAGAACGCCATGCCGTCGTGGCTGTACTCGGTGGAGAACGGCGCGACGACGGTGTGGGAGCGCTGGAACTCGTACTCGAAGGAGGACGGGTTCGGCCCCGTGGAGATGAACTCCTTCAACCACTACTCGTACGGCGCGATCGCCGAGTGGATGTACGCGTACATGGCGGGCATCGCCCGCGACCCGGAGCACCCGGGTTTCCGACGGTTCCGTCTCCAGCCGCACCTGGACCCGACCGGCGCCATCACCCGGGTGTCGGGCCGTCACCTGTCCCCGTACGGCGAGATCACGAGTGCGTGGACGCTGGCCAAGGACGGGAGGCTGACCTACGAGGCGGTCGTCCCCGCGAACAGCGAGGCGACGCTGAGCCTGCCCGCGGTATCGGCGTCCGCGGTGCGTGAGGGACGTACGCCGCTCTCCTCGGTGGACGGCGTACGGTTCACCGGGTTCGAGGACGGCACGGCCACGTACGTCCTGCCGGCCGGGCGGTACCAGGTGACCAGCGTGGTGCGCTGACCCGCGCCGACGGGTCGAGCAGGGGGGCCGGCGCGGGGGTCAGCCGAGCCCTCTGCTCGACCCCCGCACCACCAACTCCGGCCGGAGCACCACGTGTTGGTGGCGGTGGTCGGCCGCGCGTTCGCCCGTCTCCTGGAGCAGCAGCTCCGCCGCGATGGCGCCCAGGGTGAGCGCGGGCTGGCGCACCGAGGTGAGCGGGACCGTGGCGGCCGCCGCGAACTCGATGTCGTCGTAGCCGACGATGGACATGTCGTCGGGGACCTTGACCCCGGCCGCGTACAGGGCTTGCAGGACGCCGAGGGCGAGCAGGTCGTTGGCGCAGAAGACCGCGGTGGGGCGTTCGGACAGGCCGAGCAGGCGGGCGCCCGCGTCGCGGCCCGCCGCCACGTCGAGCCGTTCGGTGGGCAGTTCGCGGAGCAGGCCCCCCGGGAGGCCCGCCTCCGCGAGTGCCTTGAGGGCGCCCTCCCGTCGGTCCTGCACCTGCTTGAGGTGGGCCGGGCCGCTGACGAAGGCGAGGGAGCGGTGCCCCCCGGCGACGAGGTGGCGGATGGCGAGCGCGCCGCCCGACACGTCGTCGACAGAGACCGAGCACCCCGCGCCGTCCTCGTTGGCCCCGGCGACCCGGTCCACCACCACGTACGGGATGCCGTGGCGGCGGAAGTCGCGCAGGGTCGCGCCGCTCGGGTCGGCCGGGGTGATCAGGGCGCCGCGCACCCGTTGTTCGGCGAACAGGGAGAGGTACTCGGCCTCCTCCGCGGCGCTCTGCGCGCTGTTGCACACCATGACGCCGAGCCCGGCGTCGCGCGCGGCGCGCTCGGCGCCGCGCGCGACATCCACGAAGAACGGGTTGCCCATGTCGAGCACGAGCAGCGCCATGATGCGGCTGTGCCCGGCCCGCAGCTGACGGGCGTACTCGCTGCGGACGTAGCCGAGGCGGGCGATGACCTGCTGGACGTGGCGCCGGGTCGGTTCGGAGACCCGGTGGGGCTGGTTGAGGACGTTGGAGACGGTGCCCACGGAGACCCCGGCCACCCGCGCCACCTCCTTGATGCCGACCGATCCGCGCTCAGGCAAGGTGGAAGACCTCGGTGAGGGGCCGCATCGCGGCGTCCGGGGCCTGCCCGTCCAGCTCCTCGAAGAAGCCGGCCATCTGCGCCTGCCAGCGGGCGTTGACGTCGGTGGCGTCCATGGCGGCGCGCGCCGCGTCGAAGTCCGCCGTCTCCAGGTAGCCGACGAGCAGGCCGTCCTCGCGCAGGAAGAGCGAGTAGTTGCGCCAGCCGGTGGCGGTCAGTGCCTCCCGCATCTCCTGCCACACGTCACTGTGGCGGGCGCGGTACTCGTCGATGCGGTCGGCCTTGACCTTCAGCAGGAAACAGACGCGCTGTGTGTCCGTCATGGAGCCCCCTCCCGTCCCTCGTGCCTAGAACTTGAACTGGTCGATGTTCTTCTTGTCGAAGACGGTCGGCTTGCCGAGGGAGACGACACCGTCCTTGCCGATGGTGAACTCGCCCAGGTCACCGGCCTTGTAGGTCTCGCCCTCCTTGCCGGTGATCCGGCCGGACTCCAGGGCGACCGCGGTGTGCGCGGCGAGCGCACCCAGCTTGGCCGGGTCCCACAGCTCGAACGCGTCGACGGTGCCGTTCTTGACGTAGGCGCGCATGTCGTTGGGGGTGCCGAGGCCGGTCAGCTTGACCTTGCCCTTGTACTTCGATCCCGACAGGTACTGGGCGGCGGCCTTGATGCCGACGGTGGTCGGGGAGATGATCCCCTTCAGCTTCGGGTGTTCCTGGAGGAGCCCCTGGGTCTGCTGGAACGACTTCTGGGCGTCGTCGTCGCCGTAGGCGGTGGTGACGAGCTTGATGTCCTTGTACTCGGGCTTCTTCAGCTCGTCCTTCATGTAGTCGATCCACGTGTTCTGGTTGGTGGCCGTCTGGGCCGCCGAGAGGATCGCGATCTCGCCCTTGTTGCCGATCTGCTTCGCCATCTGCTGCACCTGGGTGCGACCGAGGTCCTCGGCGCTGGCCTGCGAGACGAAGATGTTGCGGCAGTCCGCCTTGGTGTCGGAGTCGTACGTGACGACGCTGACCCCGTTCTTCATGGCCTGCTTCAGGGCGGTGCACAGGGCGCCCGGGTCCTGCGCGGAGACGGCGATGGCGTCGGCCTGCTGCTGGGTGAGGGTGTTGACGTACGAGACCTGGCCCGAGGTGTCGGTGCCGCTGCTGGTGCCGACCTCCTTGTACGTCGAACCGAGCTCCTCGACCGCCTTCTTGCCGCCGTTGTCGGAGGTGGTGAAGTACGGGTTGTTGACCTGCTTGGGCAGGAACGCGACCGTGAGGCCCTTCTTGGTGGCGGCGTTCGGGTCGGCCTTGCCTGCGGCGTTGGACTTGGCCGCGCCCTTGTCGGCGTCGTCCTTGGTGGTGCCCCCGCAGGCGGTGGCGCCGAGGACGAGGGCGGTGGTGACGGCGAGCGCGGCGGAGAGCCGGCGGGTTCTGGCGGTGACGGTCCGGGACATGGCGGTTCCTTAACGGGTGGTGGGTGGTACGGAGCTGAGGGGGCGCGTCAGGAGGTGACGGGCGCCGGGTGCGCCGCCGCCGTCCTGCGGCGGGCTCTGGCCTGCGCGATCTGGCGGCCGACGCGCGGGGCGAGCACGGAGATCACCAGGAGGACACCGGTGACGACGATCTGGGACTGCGCGGAGACGTTCAGCAGGCTCATCACGTTCTGCAGCGAGCCGAGCAGGAAGACACCGGCGATCGCGCCGCCGAGGGTGCCCTTGCCGCCGTCGAAGTCGATGCCGCCGAGCAGGACCGCCGCGATGACGGAGAGTTCGAGGCCGGTGGCGTTGTCGTAGCGGGCGCTGGCGTAGTGCAGCGCCCAGAAGACCCCGGTGAGCGCGGAGAGCACGCCGGTCGTCACGAACATGGAGAGCTTGAGCCGCTTGACGCGGACGCCGGAGAACCGGGCCGCCTCCTCGCCGGCGCCGATCGCGAAGAGCGAACGCCCCAGGCGGGTGGCGTGCAGGACGACCACGGCGATCGCGAGGAGCACGACGAACGGCAGCGCCGCGTACGGCAGGAACGTGTCGCCGAAGCGGCCCGCGCCGAAGTCCAGGTACTGCGTGGGGAAGTCGGTGACCGAGTCCGAGCCGAGGACGATCTGCGCGATGCCGCGGTAGGCGGCCATGGTGCCGATGGTGACGGCGAGGGAGGGCAGGCCGAGGCGGGTCACGAGCAGGCCGTTGATCAGGCCGCAGACGACGCCGAGGAGCAGGCAGAGCGGGATGATCGTCTCGATCGCCATGCCGTTGTTCCAGAGGGCGCCCATGACGGCGCCGGACAGGCCGGCCGTCGAGCCGACCGACAGGTCGACCTCGCCGGAGATGACGAGCATCGTCATCGGCAGCGCGATCAGGGCGATCGGCAGGGTGTTGCCGATCAGGAACGAGATGTTGAGCGCGTTGCCGAAGTTGTCGACGAACGAGAACGAGCAGAGCAGCAGCACGATCAGCAGGGCGCCGACGGCGGTGTCCCAGCGCACGGCGTTCTTCAAGGTGTCAGGCATGGCGGGCGCTCCTCATCTGTGCGGCCTGCTTGCGCAGCACTGCGGCGACCCGCAGGGCCAGGATCCGGTCGACGGCGATGGCGAGCAGCAGCAGGATGCCGTTGATGGCGGTGACCCAGACGGAGCTGACGCCGATGGCCGGCAGGACGCTGTTGATGGAGGTCAGCAGCAGCGCGCCGAGGGCCGCGCCGTAGACGGTGCCGGAGCCGCCGGTGAAGGCGACGCCGCCGACCACGACGGCGCTGACGACGGTGAGTTCGTAGCCGTTGCCGGTGGCGGAGTCGACGTTGCCGAAGCGGGCGAGGTAGAGGGCGCCGGCGAGTCCGGCGAGGGCGCCGCACAGAATGTAGGCGGTCATGATGCGCTTGCGGACCGGGACACCGGCGAGGGTGGCGGCCTCGGGGCTGGAGCCGAGGGCGTACATGTCGCGGCCGCTGCCGTAGCTGCGCAGGTAGTAGCCGACGCAGAGCAGGACGGCGACGGCGAGGATCGCCAGGTAGGGCACGATCCACAGGCCGTCGTGGCCGAAGTCGACGAAGGAGTCGGGCAGGTCGGCGGCGACGATCTGCTGCGAGCCGACCCAGATGGAGTCGATGCCGCGGATCACGTACAGGGTGCCGAGGGTGACGACGAGGGCGGGGACCTTGCCGAGGCTGACCAGTGCGCCGTTCAGCACGCCGAAGAGGGCGCCGATGGCGACCGCGTAGACGACGGCGATCAGGGAGCTTCCGCCGCCCTGGAGGTAGTCGCCCGCGGCGAAGGCGGAGATGCCGAGGACGGAGCCGACGGAGAGGTCGACGTTGCGGGTGATGACGACGACGGCCTGGCCGGTGGCGACGAGGACGAGGATGGTGGCGTTGAGGAGGAGGTCCTTGACGCCCTGCTCGGACAGGAACTCGCTGTTGGAGACCTGGGTGGCGAGCAGCATCGCGAGGAGCACGCCGGCCACGGCCAGTTCACGGGCCTTGAAGACCTTGTCGATCAGGCGGCGGCCCGCGGTGGGTTCCGGTGCGGAGTGTTCCCGCACGGGCGGAGCGGTGACGGTCATGCTGCCCTCCCGGTGGCCGCGGCCATGACGGATTCCTCGGTCGCTTCGGTCCGGGTCAACTCCGCCGTGAGGCGGCCCTCGTGCATGACGAGCACGCGGTCGGCCATGCCGAGGATCTCCGGCAGGTCGGAGGAGATCATCAGGACGGCGACGCCCTCGGCGGCGAGCGAGGAGAGCAGCCGGTGCACCTCGGCCTTGGTGCCGACGTCGATGCCGCGGGTCGGCTCGTCGACGATGAGGACCTGCGGCCCGGTGGCGAGCCACTTGGCGAGGACGACCTTCTGTTGGTTGCCGCCGGACAGGGTGCCGACGACGTCGGCGAGGCGCGCGTACTTCACCTGGAGCCTGACGGACCAGTCGAGGGAGCGGCTGCGCTCGGCCTTGCGGTTCATGAGGCCGGCGCGGCTGGTGGAGGCGAAGCCGGTCAGGCCGATGTTGCGCTCGATGGACATGTCCATCACCAGGCCCTGGGCGCGGCGGTCCTCGGGGACGAGCGCGAGGCCCGCGTGCATCGCGAGGCTCGGGGCGCCCGGCTTGAGCTTCTGACCGAGCACCTCGACGTCGCCGCCGTCGAAGCGGTCGACGCCGAAGACGGCGCGGGCCACCTCGCTGCGGCCGGCCCCGACGAGTCCGGCGAGGCCGACGATCTCGCCGCGCCGCACCTCGAAGGAGACGTCGGTGAAGACGCCCTCGCGGGTCAGCCGGCGGACGCTGAGCGCCACTTCGCCGATCTCGGTGTCCTGCTTGGGGTAGAGCTCGTCGAGGTCGCGGCCGACCATGCGGCGCACGAGGTCGTCCTCGGTCAGTCCGTCGAGGGGTTCGCTGGCCACCCAGCCGCCGTCGCGCAGTGTGGTGACACGCTGGCAGAGTCCGAAGATCTCCTCCAGGCGGTGCGAGATGAACAGCACCGCGGCGCCCTGCTCGCGCAGCGTCCTGACGACGCCGAAGAGGCGCGCGACCTCGCTGCCGGTGAGCGCGGCGGTCGGCTCGTCCATGATCAGGACGCGGGCGTCGAAGGAGAGGGCCTTGGCGATCTCGACGAGCTGCTGGTCGGCGATGGACAGGCCACGCGCGGGCTGGTCCGGGTCGAGCGCGACGCCGAGCCGGGCGAAGAGTTCGGCGGTGGCCCGCTTGACGGCGCGGTGGTCGACGCGGCCGAGCGAGCGGCGCGGCTGGCGGCCCATGAAGATGTTCTCGGCGATCGACAGGTCGGGGAAGAGCGTGGGCTCCTGGTAGATGACGGCGACGCCGGCGTCCCGGGCGTCGGCGGGGCCGTGGAACTCCACCGGCCGGCCGTCGAGCAGGACCGTGCCGGTGTCGGGCCTGTGCACCCCGGCGAGGGCCTTGATCAGGGTCGACTTGCCCGCGCCGTTCTCGCCGGCGAGGGCGTGCGCCTCTCCGGCGTACAGGCGCAGGCTGACGCCGCGCAGGGCGCGCACCGCGCCGAAGGACTTGCTCACCCCCTCCAGCGCGAGTACCGGAGTGGTCTCCGGTTCAGGATGCGTCATTGCATGTCTCCGTGAGTGTGCAGGGGTGGGCCTGGCCGTGCCGAGCGCACGGGAGTGGCTGAGAGCGCCGGGTGGATCACCGGCGGTGAAATGTTTCAGTGAAGTTGCCCGGAAGCTAGCTCCGTCTCTCCTGGGAGGTCAAGAGGCAGGGGTGGAGCCGATTCACCGGGCTGCGGCGGATTGCCCCTTTCACCCACCCTTCCTCCGCCGTGAACTGCGAGGAAAGGACGAGGAAAACCGGACCGGAACCGGCAACAGCACGATTGCGTAACGCACTTGACCTCGCGCCGGACCCCTTGACGCCCCGATGGGCCCGGGTTAACTTCCCCAGCGAAGTGAATCGATTCACGCACTCAGAGGTGAACATGCCCGACATCGCTGCCGTGAAGGCCGCACTCGCCAACCAGCGGATCGAGACGCCGTCCTGGGGCTATGGCAACTCCGGCACCCGGTTCAAGGTGTTCGCCCAGGCCGGCGTGCCGCGCACGCCCCGGGAGAAGCTCGACGACGCGGCGAAGGTGCACGAGTTCACCGGCATCGCGCCCAAGGTGGCGCTGCACATCCCGTGGGACACCGTCGACGACTACGCCGCCCTCGCCGCCTACGCCAAAGAGCGCGGTGTCGAGCTCGGCACCGTCAACTCCAACACCTTCCAGGACGACGACTACAAGCTCGGCAGCGTCTGTCATCCGGATCCGAAGGTGCGCCGCAAGGCCGTCGGCCACCTGCTGGAGTGCGTCGACATCATGGACGCGACCGGGTCCAAGGACCTGAAGCTGTGGCTCGCCGACGGCACCAACTACCCCGGCCAGGACGACATCGTGGCCCGCCAGGACCGCCTCGCGGAGTCCCTCGCCGCCGTCTACGAGCGGCTCGGCGACGACCAGCGCCTCCTCCTGGAGTACAAGCTGTTCGAGCCCGCCTTCTACACGACGGACGTACCGGACTGGGGCACCTCGTACCTGCAGTGCCTGAAGCTGGGCGAGCGCGCCCAGGTCGTCGTGGACACCGGGCACCACGCGCCGGGCACCAACATCGAGTTCATCGTGGCGCTGCTGCTGCGCGAGGGGAAGCTCGGCGGCTTCGACTTCAACTCCCGCTTCTACGCGGACGACGACCTGATGGTGGGCTCCGCCGACCCCTTCCAGCTCTTCCGCATCCTGCACGAGGTCGCCAAGAACAAGGGCTTCGAGGCGGAGACGAACGTGGCCTTCATGCTCGACCAGTGCCACAACATCGAGGCGAAGATCCCGGCCGTCATCCGCTCCGTGATGAACGTGCAGGAGGCCACCGCCAAGGCCCTTCTGGTCGACCGCGACGCCCTGGCCGCGGCGCAGCGCGAGGGCGACGTCCTCACCGCCAACGCCGCCCTCATGGACGCCTACAACACGGACGTACGCCCGCTGCTGCGCGAACTGCGCGAGGAGCAGGGCCTGGGCCCCGACCCCGTCGCCGCCTACCACGCCAGCGGGTGGCAGGAGCGGATCGTGGCCGAGCGCGTGGGCGGCGAGCAGGCCGGCTGGGGGGCGTGACCGCACCCGTCCACCGCCTCGCCCGCTCACCGAACTCGTAAAGGAACTCGACATGGCCTCCGCCACCCCTCCCGAAGTCGCCGCGCTCCTGGAGCGCTCGAACCGCCTCGGCGCCGACCCCCGCAACACCAACTACGCAGGCGGCAACACCTCCGCCAAGGGCACCGCCACCGACCCGGTGACCGGCACGGACGTCGAGCTGATGTGGGTCAAGGGCTCCGGTGGCGACCTGGGCACCCTCACCGCCGCCGGGCTCGCCGCGCTGCGCCTGGACCGCCTGCGGGCGCTGACCGGCGTGTACCCGGGGGTGGAGCGCGAGGACGAGATGGTCGCCGCGTTCGACTACTGCCTGCACGGCAAGGGCGGCGCCGCGCCGTCCATCGACACCGCCATGCACGGCCTGGTGGACGCCGCCCACGTCGACCACCTCCACCCCGACTCCGGTATCGCCCTGGCCTGCGCCGCCGACGGCGAGAAGCTGACCGCCGAGTGCTTCGGCGACAAGGTGGCGTGGGTGCCGTGGCGGCGGCCCGGCTTCCAGCTCGGCCTGGACATCGCCGCCCTCAAGGCCGCCCACCCCGAGGCGATCGGCTGCGTCCTGGGCGGGCACGGCATCACCGCGTGGGGCGACACCGCCGAGGAGTGCGAGGCGAACTCGCTGTTCATCATCCGCACCGCGGAGACGTTCCTCGCCGAGCGCGGCAAGGCCGAACCGTTCGGTCCCGCCATCGAGGGCTACGCCGCCCTGGACGCGGCCGAGCGCCGGACCCGGGCCGCCGAACTCGCCCCCTTCGTGCGTGGGCTCGCCTCCGTCGACCGCCCCCAGGTCGGGCACTTCGACGACTCCGGGACCGTCCTCGACTTCCTGGCGAGCGCCGAGCATCCGCGTCTCGCCGCACTCGGCACGTCCTGCCCCGACCACTTCCTGCGCACCAAGGTGCGCCCGCTCGTCCTCGACCTGCCGCCGACCGCCGAACTCGACGCCGTCGTGGCCCGGTTGAAGGAACTGCACACCGAGTACCGCGAGGAGTACGCCGCCTATTACGCGCGCCACGCCACGCCCGACTCCCCCGCGATGCGCGGCGCGGACCCGGCGATCGTGCTCGTCCCCGGCGTCGGCATGTTCAGCTTCGGCAAGGACAAGCAGACGGCGCGGGTTGCGGGCGAGTTCTACCTCAACGCGATCAACGTGATGCGGGGCGCAGAGGCGGTCTCCACGTACGCGCCCATCGAGGAGTCCGAGAAGTTCCGCATCGAGTACTGGTCCCTCGAAGAGGCCAAGCTCCAGCGGATGCCGAAACCCAAGGCGCTGGCCACCCGGGTGGCCCTGGTGACGGGCGCGGGCAGCGGCATCGGCAAGGCCATCGCGCACCGGCTCGCCGCCGAGGGCGCGTGCGTCGTCGTCGCCGACCTCAACGCCGAGGGCGCCGCCGCGGTCGCCGAGGAACTGGGCGGTCCGGACAGGGCCGTCGCGGTCGAGGTGGACGTCACATCGGAGGAGCAGATCACCGAGGCGTTCAGGGCCGCGGTGCTCGCCTTCGGCGGCGTCGACCTGGTCGTCAACAACGCCGGCATCTCCATCTCCAAGCCGCTCCTGGAGACGACGGCCAGGGACTGGGACCTCCAGCACGCCATCATGGCCCGCGGCTCCTTCCTCGTCTCCCGCGAGGCGGCCCGCGTCATGCGGCAGCAGGACATGGGCGGCGACATCGTCTACATCGCCTCCAAGAACGCCGTCTTCGCCGGCCCGAACAATGTCGCCTACTCGGCCACCAAGGCCGACCAGGCGCATCAAGTGCGGCTGCTGGCAGCCGAGTTGGGTGCGGACGGCATCCGCGTCAACGGCGTCAACCCGGACGGTGTCGTACGCGGCTCCGGCATCTTCGCGGGCGGCTGGGGCGCACAGCGCGCGGCGACGTACGGCATCGAGGAGGAGAAGCTCGGCGAGTTCTACGCACAGCGGACCCTGCTCAAGCGCGAGGTGCTCCCCGAGCACGTGGCGAACGCGGTGTTCGCCCTGACCGGCGGCGAGCTGACCCACACGACGGGCCTGCACGTGCCGGTGGACGCGGGGGTGGCGGCGGCGTTCCTGCGGTGACCGGGGCGGGGCGGGACCTGCGTTCCCGCCCCCTCGCGCCGCCCACCCGGGCCGCGCGAGGGCCGCGCCCGTCCGAACGCGGCTCTCATCACCGCGCCCCGGGCCACCGGGGGGCGCGGGGAACTGCGCGAGCAAGCACGGCGCTCCCGCACCCGCGATCGATCCATCAACCGCAAACGGCGCGAAGGCGAACCCCATGTCCACCATCCCCTACGCCGCGATAGACCTGGGCGCCTCCAGCGGCCGGGTCATCACGGCCCAGGTCACCTCGACGAGCCTGACCCTCAGCGAAGCCCACCGCTTCCCCAACAGGCCCGTGCACGCCGGAGGCCACCTCCACTGGGACATCCTCGCCCTCTACGCGGGCATCCTGGACGGACTGCGCAAGGCGGGCCAGGTCCGCTCCGTCGGCATCGACAGCTGGGCCGTCGACCACGGCCTCCTCGACGCGGACGGCACCCTCCTCGGCAACCCGTTCCACTACCGCGACACCCGCACGGACCACATCGCGGAGAAGGTCTGGGCGAGCGTCCCCCCGGAGCAGCTGTACGCCGCGACGGGCCTCCAGTACGCCCCCTTCAACACCCTGTACCAGCTCGCCGCGGCCCGCGACACAGCCCAATTCCGGTCCGCACGGCGCCTGTTGCTCATCCCGGATCTGCTCACGTACTGGCTCACGGGTCAGCAGGGCACCGAGCTGACGAACGCCTCCACCACCCAGCTCATCGACCCGCGCACGGGCGACTGGGCCCGCGACGTCGCGGCCCGCACCGGCATCGACCTGGACCTCTTCGCCCCGCTCCGCCGCCCCGGCGACCGGGCCGGCGAGCTGCTCCCCCGCGTCCTGGACGAGACCGGCCTCACCGGGCCCGTCCCGGTGACGACCGTGGCCTCGCACGACACCGCCTCCGCCGTCGCCGCGGTACCGGCCACCGGCGGCGAGAACTTCGCGTACATCTGCACCGGCACCTGGTCCCTCGCGGGGCTCGAACTCGACGCGCCCGTCCTCACCGAGGAGAGCCGCGCCGCGAACTTCACCAATGAGCTCGGCGTCGACGGCACGATCCGCTACCTCCGCAACATCATGGGCCTGTGGCTGCTCCAGGAGTGCCAACGCGCCTGGGGCGAACCGGACTTGGCCGAGCTCCTGGACGCCGCCGCGCGGGCGACGGGGCTTCGCTCGGTCGTCGACGCGGGCGACCCGGCGTTCCTCGCCCCGGGCTCCATGCCGGAGCGCATCGCCGCCGCCTGCCGCGCCACCGGGCAGCCCGAACCCCGCACCCGCGCCGAACTCACCCGCTGCATCCTCGACTCGCTCGCCCTCGCCCACCGCAGGGCCGTCGCGGAGGCGGCGCGGCTGGCCGACCGGCCGGTCGACGTCGTGCACGTCGTCGGCGGCGGCGCCCGCAACGCCCTGCTCTGCCAATTGACAGCGGACGCCTGCGGGCTGCCGGTGGTGGCGGGCCCGGCGGAAGCCGCCGCGCTCGGCAACGTCCTCGTCCAGGCACGCGCCGACGGCGTCATCGGCGACCGGGCGGCGGTGCGCCGCCTCGTCGCCGGCACCCAGCCGCTGACGCGGTACGAGCCGCGCGGCGACGGCGCCGCGTGGGCGGCGGCAGAGGCCCGTGTCGCCGCCCCGTGACCCGGCACCGCCGACGACGTACCCTGCACCCGTCCGATGTCCGACCCGAACCTCTGTACCCGAAGGGGCCACGATGCGTGTCGCGCTCTTCCTCACCTGTGTCAACGACACGCTCTACCCGGACACCGGAAGGGCCGTGGTGAAACTCCTGACCAGACTGGGCGTGGAGGTGGACTTCCCGGCCGCCCAGACCTGCTGCGGGCAGGCCCACTACAACACGGGCTACCGGCACGAGGCCGAGCCGCTCGCCCGCCACTTCTCCGATGTCTTCGGCCCCGGCCTCGACTCGGGGGCGTACGACGCGGTCATCACTCCGTCCGGTTCGTGCGCGGCGATGGTGCGTGAGTTGTACCCACGGATGGGTGAGCGGGCCCGCGCGGAGGGCCGCGGCGACGGCCTCGCGACGACGCTCGCGCCCGTGGTCCCGAAGACGTACGAGCTGACCGAGTTCCTGGTCGACGTGTTGCGGGTGACCGACGTCGGCGCGTACTACCCGCACAAGGTGACGTACCACCCGACCTGCCACGGCCTGCGCTCGCTCGGCCTCGGCGACCGGCCCACCCAACTGCTCCGCGCGGTCAAGGGACTTGAGCTCCTTGAGCTGCCGGGCGCGCAGGAGTGCTGCGGCTTCGGCGGCACGTTCGCCGTGAAGAACTCCGATGTCTCGGCAGCCATGGGCGCCGACAAGGTCCGCAACGCCGAGTCGACCGGCGCGGACGTGCTGTGCGCCGCCGACAACTCGTGCCTCATGCACATCGGCGGCACGATGAGCCGGCTGCACACGGCGCTGCGGCCGGTCCACATCGCGGAGATCCTGGCGAGCACCGAAGAGGAGCCCCTGTCATGAGCGGCACGTATCTCGGCATGCCCGCCTTCCCGAAGGCCGCGCACGACGCCGTACGGAACACCACCCTGCGCGCCAACCTGAAGCACGCCACCCACACCATCCGCGACAAGCGGGCCCGCGCCGTCGCCGAGCTCGACGACTGGGGGGACCTGCGCGAGGCGGGCAAACAGATCAAGGACCACACGCTCCGCCATCTCGACCACTACCTGGTCGAGTTGGAGGAGTCCGTGACGGCCGCGGGGGGCACCGTCCACTGGGCCGCCGACGCCGAGGAGGCCAACCGGATCGTGACCCGGCTCGTGCGGGAGACGGGCGAGTCGGAGGTCGTCAAGGTCAAGTCGATGGCCACGCAGGAGATCGGTCTCAACGAAGCCCTCGAAGAGGCCGGGATCGCCGCGTACGAGACCGATCTCGCCGAGCTCATCGTGCAGCTCGGCAAGGACCGCCCCTCCCACATCCTCGTCCCGGCGATCCACCGCAACCGCGGCGAGATCCGTGCCATCTTCGAGAAGGAGATGGGCAGTTGGGGCCGTCCGGCTCCGGAGGGACTCACCGACACCCCCGCCGCACTCGCGGAGGCGGCCCGGCTGCACCTGCGCGAGAAGTTCCTGCGCGCCAAGGTCGGCGTCTCCGGCGCGAACTTCATGGTCGCCGAGACCGGCACCCTCGTCGTCGTCGAGTCCGAGGGCAACGGGCGGATGTGTCTGACGCTGCCCGAGACGCTGATCTCGGTCGTCGGCATCGAGAAGCTCGTGCCGACCTGGCGCGACCTGGAGGTCTTCCTCCAGACGCTGCCGCGCTCCTCCACGGCCGAGCGCATGAACCCGTACACGTCGACCTGGACCGGCACGACCGACTCCGACGGCCCGCGCGCCTTCCACCTGGTCCTGCTCGACAACGGCCGCACCGACACCCTCGCCGACGAGGTGGGCCGCCAGGCGCTGCGCTGCATCCGCTGCTCGGCGTGTCTGAACGTCTGCCCGGTCTACGAGCGGGCGGGCGGCCACGCCTACGGTTCGGTCTATCCCGGCCCGATCGGCGCCATCCTCAGCCCCCAGCTGCGGGGCACGGCGAGTGAGATCGACGCCTCGCTCCCCTACGCCTCCTCGCTCTGCGGTGCCTGTTACGAGGTGTGTCCGGTCGCCATCGACATCCCCGAGGTGCTGGTGCACCTGCGGGAGCGGGTCGTCCAGGGCGGCGAGGTGACCCGGCACGGCGCGAAGGTGACGCTGCGCCCCGCGAAGGGGCACGCGGCGGAACGGGCCGCGATGCGCGCCGCCCGTTGGGCGTTCACCCACCCGGGCGTGCTCGGCACCGGCCAGCGCCTCGCCTCCCGGACCCGCCGCTTCCATCCGCGGACGGTGCCGGGGCCCGGCCGCGCGTGGACGGAGACCCGGGACCTGCCGAAGGTGCCGGCGGAGCCGTTCCGCGACTGGTGGCAGCGGACCAACGGTGGAAAGGACGGGCAGAAGTGAGCAGCAGGGACGTGATCCTGGGCCGGGTGCGTCGGGCCCTCGGGGACCCGGCCGGGCCCCCGCCCACGTACGAGACGTACGAGAGGGAAGTGGCCCGGGGCTATCGGCGTGAGCACGGCTCCCGCACGACCGGGCAGACGGTCGAGCTGCTCGCCGAGAACCTGGCCGACTACCGGGCACGCGTGCACCGCGCCACGCGCGCCGAACTGAGCCGGACGCTCGCACGGCTGCTGGCCGAACGCGGCTCGCGGACGGTGCTCGTGCCCCCCAAGCTCCCGGCCCACTGGCTGTCCGAGGCCGGTCCGACCCGCGTCCACGACCGGGCGGCGGACACGCCCGCCGAACTCGACGCCGTCGACAGCGTCGTCACCGCCTGCGCGGTCGCGGTCGCCGAGACCGGCACGATCGTCCTCGACGGCTCGCCCGACCAGGGCCGTCGTCGTATCACCCTCGTGCCCGACCACCACATCTGCGTGGTCCGCGTCCCGGACCAGGTCGTCGCCTCGGTCCCGGCGGCGCTCGAACGGCTCGACCCCGCCCGTCCGCTCACCTGGATCTCGGGGCCGTCCGCGACCAGCGACATCGAACTCGACCGGGTCGAGGGGGTCCACGGGCCGCGCACCCTTGAGGTGATTCTGGTGAGCGAGGAGTAACGGGTGCGGTTAGCGTGAGCTCATGATCCGGTTCGATCAGGTCACCAAGCGGTACGCGGACGGCACGATGGCGGTCGACGGTCTCTCCTTCGAGGTCGCCGAGGGCGAACTGGTCACGCTCGTCGGCCCGTCCGGCTGCGGCAAGACCACGACGATGATGATGGTCAACCGGCTCATCGAGCCGACATCGGGCCGTATTTACGTCGACGGCGAGGACATCGCCACGGTCGACCCCGTCCGGCTGCGCCGCCGTATCGGCTACGTCATCCAGCAGGTCGGCCTCTTCCCGCACCGCACGGTCCTCGACAACACGGCGATCGTGCCCGCGCTGATCGGCTGGAAGAAGGCGAAGGCGCGGGCCCGCGCCGCGGAGCTGCTCGATCTGGTGGGCCTGGACCCGAAGACGTTCGGCGACCGCTATCCGCAGCAGCTCTCGGGCGGTCAGCGCCAGCGCGTCGGCGTGGCCCGGGCGCTGGCCGCGGACCCGCCGGTGCTGCTGATGGACGAGCCGTTCGGGGCCGTCGACCCGGTGGTGCGCGAGCAGTTGCAGGACGAGTTCCTGCGGATGCAGGCGGCGGTCCGCAAGACCGTGCTGCTGGTCACGCACGACATCGAGGAGGCGGTACGGCTCGGCGACCGGATCGCGGTGTACGGGCAGGGCCGCATCGAGCAGTACGACACGCCGGGCGCGGTCCTCGGCACGCCGGCGACGCCGTACGTCGCCGAGTTCGTCGGCGCGGACCGCGGCCTCAAGCGGCTGTCGGTGACCGAGATCGAGCCGGCCGATCTGGAACAGCCCTCGGTGGCCCGCCTCGACGAGTCCGCCGCGCAGGCCGCGGCCCGGATGCGGGGCGAGGCGGCGCGCTGGGCCGTGGTCCTGGACGCGGGGGGCGATCTGCACGGCTGGGTCGGCGTCGACGAGGCCACGCTGGCCGGACCGGACGGGCGGGTCGCCGATCTGGCGCACCGGATGAACGCGTGGGTGCCGGTCGGCGCCCCGCTCAAGCAGGCGTTCGGCGTGATGCTCCAGCACGACGCGGGGTGGGTGGCGGTCCTCGACGGCGCACGCTTCCTCGGCGTCCTCACCCCCGCCAAACTGCACGAGGCGCTGCGCCGCTCGGTCGACGCGGACGCGCAGGGGGTCGGTCGCGGCGAGGTGGAGTTCGACTCGGTGGCCGACGCCTGAGCACTCCTCCCCCGCGCTTGAGCCTCAGAGCCCAGGAGCCTCAGAGTCTCACCCTAAGGTTCACGTCGAGGCTGCGGCCGCCGACGGTCCATCGCACGCAGGTTCTCGTCCTGTACGTCGCCGGGGACGGCCCGGTCCGGCCGGTACGCGGCGAGTTCCGTGGCGGGCCGTCCGGTGGTGATCTCCCGCGCGGCGAGCCGGCCGAGGACCGGGGCGAGGGTGACCGCGCTGTGCGAGACGAGGTGGTACAGGCCGGGCGCCCCGGCCGCCGCGCCCACGAGGGGCAGCCCGTCGAAGGGCACCGGCCGTACGCCGATCCGGGCGTCCTCGATGCGGGTCCGCACCAGCCCCGGCAGGACGGCTCCGGCGCGTCGGTGCAGTTCCTGCGGGCCCCCGTCGACCACGTCGGCCCCGTCGAGCCGCGCGTCGACCTCCCAGGACAGGGCCAGCACGCCACCGCCCGGCGTGGGGCGCAGGTCGATACCCGGGGCGGCGACGATCGCGGTGAGCGGGGCCCCGGGCAGCGGATCGCTCTCGGTGACCAGGCCGGGGACCTGCCGCAGGGGCAGCCGTACCCCGGCGAAGGAGGCGATCCGGTCGGCCCGGGGGCCGGCGCAGTTCACGACCACGTCGGCGTTCCAGGAGCGGGGCCCCGCCATGACACCCGTGATGCGGTCGTCGGCCCGGGTCAGGCCGGTGACAGCGGTCTCGTAGTGCGTCTCGGCGCCGTGCCGCCGGGCCGCGTCGAGCAGGGTGTGCACGAAGTGCGGCGCGTCGAACCAGGCCGCGCTCTCGTACACCACGACCTCGTCGGCGGCGCAGGCGGCGGGGTCCACGGCCGGCGCCAGTTCGCGCAGCACGGACGGCGGGGCGAGGCGGCAGTCGTGGCCCCAGCCTCTGGCGCGCCGGGCCCGTTCGCGCAGCGCCCGCTGTTCCGCGTCGCCGTCGGCCCACTGCACGAGCGGCGCGGGGTGCCGCCAGGCCGGTCCGTCGAGCGCCTCGCACAACAGCCGGTGCTCCTCGGCGCCCTGACGGTTCAGGCGGTAGTACGCGTACGGGGTCTTCAGATGGGTCACGTCCGCGGAGAAGGTGGCCCCGGAGGTGCCGCCCGCGGGCCGCGCCTCCTCCTCCACGACGACGACCCGGACGCCTTCGCGGGCGAGGTGGTAGCTGACGCAGGCGCCGAGCACGCCCGCGCCGACGACGACGGCTGTGTCCATGGCGGTCCTGTTCGGCGGGTCCGGGAGAGGCGTTCCGCGTTCCCGCGATCCTGCCCCCGCACACCCGGGCGCGAGGCCCGCTAGTCCAGGAGTCCCTTGTCCTTCAGGTAGGTCCGGGTGACGTCCTCGGGCAGCCGTCGCCAGCTGTCGACCTGCTGGTTCATGGCGGCCAGGTCCTTGGTGGTCAGGACGGAGTTGAGGGCGCCGAGCGCTTCGGCGACCTTCTCGCTGCCGGCGCGCGACCGGTTGACGACGGGCACGATGTAGTCGGCGTTCTGCAGATGCTTGTCGTCGGTGAGCAGCACCAGGCCGAAGTCGGACAGCGTCGCGTCGGTGCTCGTGGTCAGCACCATCTGGGCCTGCCCGTTCTGTACGGCCTTCTTGGACTGGGTGGTGCCGACGCCCTTCGGGTCGACCCCGGTGACGTCGATCCCGTAGACCTTCTTCAACCCTGGTGCGCAGTAGGGGCGCTGGACGCATTCGTCGCCGGCCGCGAGCCGTACCCCGAGCCCGGCGGCGCCGAGGTCGCTGAGGGTGCTCAGCCGATGCCTGGTGGCGTACGAGCCGGTCACGGCGAAGGCGTTCTGGTCGACGGCCTTGCCGGGGTCGAGGATCGTCAGGCCGCGCGGCCGGGCGAGCGAGCGCAGGGCTTTCATGGTGGCGTCGAGGTCGGGTGAGCCGACGGGCGCCGCGTCGGCGCCGTTCGTCTTGGCGTTGAGCCAGTCGGCGAAGGTGGCCGCGTACTCCGGGACGACATCGATCTGGCCCGATTCCAGGGCGGGTTCGTACAGTTCGCGGTTGGCGACGGACAGGATCTCGGTCCGGTACCCGGCGTCCTTCAGCAGCAGCGCGTACATGGTGGCGAGCAGGTCGCTCTCGGTGAACCCGGCCGATCCGATGACCAGGTCCTTGCTGTCGCCGGGCAGCGCGGTCACCTCGCCCTGTGTCTCCAGGGAGGGCCCGGTGGCGCAGCCGGCGACGAGCAGTACGAGCCCGAGCACCGCCCCGAGCCGGCGTCGCGCCGCGCTCACCCCGCCCTCCCGCGTGCCCAGGCCGGCGCGAGCCGCTCGGCGATCTCGAACAGCGCCTCGACGACGAGCGCGAACACGGCGACGAGGACGGCGCCGGCGACGACCTGGGGGGTGCTGGCGAGGTTGAACCCGGCGGTGATGATGCGCCCGAGCCCGCCGCCGCCCGCCAGTGCCGCGATGGTGGCGGTGGCGACGAGTTGCACGGCGGCGATCCGCACCCCGTTGAAGATCATCGGCAGTGCGAGCGGGGCCTCCACCCGCAGCAGCATCTGCCGCCCGGTCATGCCCATCCCCCGCGCGGCCCGGACGACTTCCGGGTCGACGCCGCGCATGCCCACGTACGCGTTGGTGAGCAGCGGCGGCACGGCGAACAGGACGAGGGCGACGACGGTGGGCCCTTCGCCGTACTGTCCGAGCGGTGTGAGGAGCAGCAGGACGAGGACGGCGAAGGTGGGCACGGCCCGGCCCACGTTGGAGATGTTCACGGCGAGCGCCCCGCCCTTGCCCAGATGGCCGAGGACCAGGGCGGTGGGCAGGGCGATCAGGCAGCTGATGACGAGGCAGACGAGCGTGAGCACCAGGTGCTGGGTGAGGCGGTGCCAGATGCCGTCGTCGCCGGACCAGTGCGTGGCGTCGGCGAGCCACTCCCAGGCGTCGGTGAGGGTCTTCACGCGCGGCTCGCTCTCGTCCAGGGGGTGAGGAGCCGGCCCACGCCGAGCAGCACCAGGTCGGCGGCGACGGCGATGACGACGCAGAGCACGGAGGCGGTCAGCACCTGCGCCTTGAAGTACGTGTTCATCCCGGCGTAGATCAGGTTCCCGAGGCCCCCGTGGCCGACGATGGCGCCGACGGTCACCAGGGACACGGCCGACACCGTCGCGATGCGCAGGCCGGCCATGGCGGCGGGCAGGGCGAGGGGCAGTTCGACGGTGAGCAGCATCCGGATCGGCCCGTAGCCCATGCCCCGGGCGGCCTGCCGGGTCTCTTCGGGCACGGCCCGCAGCCCGGCGAGGATGTTCCGCACGAGCAGGGTCAGCGAGTACAGCACGAGACCGGCGACGACGAGCGTGGCGGAGAGCCCGTAGGCGGGCAGCAGCAGCGAGAACATGGCCAGGGACGGAATCGTGTAGAGCACGGTGGTCAGGGCGAGCACGGGGCCGGCGGCCCACCCCCACCGGCGGGCGACGACGGCCAGCGGCACGGCGATGACGACGGCGATCGCCACAGCGACGAGGGTGATCTGCAGATGCTGGGCGACGGCGTCGAGAAGGATGTGCCGACGCGTGCTCAGGTACGCGCCGCAGATCCAGTCGTTGCGGGCGAGGCAGTCGTCCGGCGGCGAGAGGGCGGGCGCGGCGGTCACGAGGGGCACGGGTCCATTCCAGTGGCCACGGCGAGTCGCGGCGCGCTGGGGTGACCCGTACGGGCGGTGGGGTGACTTCCCGCCGCGGCCCTGACGGGCCACGGTGGCGGGGTTAGGTTGTCCGGCATGAGCAATCTTGATCGCGCGCCGGTCCCCTCCGTGTGCGGCGGGCGCGGGTTCGTCGTCGCGGAACCGGTCCGTGAACTCCTCAGCCCGCGCCACGTCCGGCTCGGCGCCTCCACGGAGGTGCGCAGACTGCTGCCGAACCTGGGCCGCCGGATGGTCGGTGCCTGGGCGTTCGTCGACCACTACGGACCCGACGACATCGCGGACGAGCCGGGCATGCAGGTGCCGCCGCACCCGCACATGGGTCTGCAGACGGTGAGCTGGCTGCACGAAGGCGAGGTCCTGCACCGCGACTCGACCGGCAGCCATCAGTCGATCCGCCCCCGCGAACTGGGCCTGATGACGTCCGGTCGTGCGATCTCCCACTCCGAGGAGAGCCCGAGGTCCCACGCCCGCTTCCTGCACGGCGCCCAGCTCTGGGTGGCGCTCCCGGACGCCCACCGCCACACGGACCCGCTCTTCGAGCACCACGCCGAACTGCCCCGGGTGACGGCCCCCGGCCTGACCGCCACGGTCGTCCTGGGCACGCTGGACGGGGCGACGTCCCCCGGCACCACGTACACCCCGATCGTCGGCGCGGACCTGGCCCTGGCCCGCGGCGCCGACGTCCGCGTCCCTCTGGACCCCGACTTCGAGTACGCGGTCCTGTCGATGTCCGGCGCCGCCGAGGTCGACGGCGTGCCGCTGCTTCCCGACTCGATGCTCTACCTCGGCTGCGGCCGCACCGAACTCCCTCTGCGGGCGGAGTCGGACGCGGGCCTGATGCTCCTGGGCGGCGAGCCGTTCGAGGAGGAGCTGGTGATGTGGTGGAACTTCGTCGGGCGGTCGCAGGACGACATCCGCCAGGCCCGGGAGGACTGGATGACGGGGACGCGGTTCGGCGAGGTGAAGGGGTACGACGGTGCCCCGCTGCCCGCGCCCGAGCTTCCGCCCGTGCCGCTGAAGCCGCGGGGCCGGGTGCGGTGACCGCGCATGTCCGGCGCCACCGCTCCGGGCAGCGGCTCCTCCGGCACAGCCGGGCGGCCGACGAGGTGCGGCGAATGACGGCCGCGTGTTGCCCGGCGGTTCAAAAACCGCTGTCAACCATGTTGACCCCTGGGCGCCGAGGCCCCACATTTCCTATCGGTAGTACCAATCAGTAACTCCGTCTCCGGTCCTGCCCCCGCGCCGGTATGCACCGGCTTCCGCCCCCTCGCTGTCCGCTCGAGCCGCCTCATTCTCATGGAACCCGGCCGTGTCGCCGCGGCCGGGCCCCTCCTCCACACTCTGCTGAGAAGAGAGAGCACATGCCCACTGTTCACACTGTCATGACCGCATCAACATTGGCGGGGTTGCTGACCGTCGGATTCACCGGGCCCGCCGCCCACGCCGCGCCGTCGGTGGAGTACGTCGCGCTCGGCGACAGCTACAGCGCCGGCTCGGGGGTGCTGCCCATCGACACCAGCAACCTGCTGTGCCTGCGGTCCACGGCGAACTACCCGCACGTCCTCGCCTCCCGGACCGGCGCCCACCTCAAGGACGTGACCTGCGGAGCGGCCCAGACCAAGGACTTCACCGCGTCCCAGTACCCGGGGGTGGCGCCGCAGCTGGACGCGTTGAGCGCCGGCACCGATCTGGTGACGTTCACGATGGGGGGCAACGACAACAACACGTTCATCAACGCCCTGACGGCCTGCGGCACCGCCGGCATCCTGAGCGGCGGCAAGGGCAGCCCCTGCAAGGACAAGAACGGCAGCAGCTTCGAGGACCAGATCGAGGCGAACACCTACCCCGCGCTCAAGAAGGCCCTGCAGAACATCCGGGCCAAGTCCCCGGACGCCCGTGTCGCCGCCCTGGGCTACCCCTGGATCACGCCGCCCACCGCCGACGCGTCCTGCTTCGTGAAGCTGCCGATCGCCGCAGGCGACGTCCCCTATCTCCGCTCCATCCAGGCACGCCTCAACTCCGCCATCCAGCGCGCGGCCCAGGAGACCGGTGCCACCTACGTGGACTTCTCCGAGGCGTCCGAGGGGCACGACGCGTGCAAGCCGGCCGGCACCCGATGGATCGAGCCGCTGCTGTTCGGCCAGAACATCGTGCCCGTCCACCCCAACGCGCTGGGAGAGCGCCGCATGGCCGAGCGCACGATGAGCGTCCTCGGTCTCGGCTGACGCCGACCTGCGTCGACGGCCCGGGCAGTCCGGATCACCTTCGGCCGGGCTACCCCTGACAGGTGCGGCGGCGCCCCTGCCTTCCGCCGCGCCCGTCCGGCCGGCCGGCCGGCCGCGCTCCTGTTCGCCCGGCTCAGTCGCCCGCCCGGTGGAGCGTGGTCCGTCCCAGTCGGGGCTCCGCGCGGGAGGCGAGGACCTTGACGCGTACGCGCCTCGCGGTGACGGGCGCGGCGAGCGGCAGGGTCCGCTGGTACCCGATGGTCGTACCGGCGGCGATCCGCTGCCAGGCGCCGCCGATCTCGGCCTCCACGGCGAACTTCTCCACCCGCTGCCCGTGTTCGATGTCCTCGCGCACCGCGACCCGGTCGAAGGTCGTCGTCCCGTCGGCGTTCCTCGCGACCGGCCGGCCGTACACCTTCCGCACCCGCCGCCCGAACGCGGTCAGCTCGGCGACGTCCGCCGCGTCGATCGTCCCCGCCTTCGACGGCGGCACGTTGAGCAGCAGCGTCGTGTTGCGCCCGACGCTCTTCTCGTACAGGTCGAAGAGCTGGGCCGCCGTCTTCGGCCGCTGACCGGGGTGGTGGAACCAGCCGGGCCGGTTGGAGACGTCCGCCTCCGCGGGGAACCAGGACAGATGGGTCACACCGGCCTCGGTGAGCCGGGCCCGGGACCCGATGTCGGCGGCGGTCGGACCGTGCGGCAGCAACCATTCGCCGTGGTACGTCCACGGGTCGGCGGTCGTCGGCACCACACTCCACTCGGTCTCGCGGCCGACCCCGCTCTCGTTGCCGACCCAGCGCACACCGGTCGGGCCACCGAAGACCACGGTGTCCGGCGACAGCGCCTTGATCACCCGGAACCACTCGTCGAAGCGGTACTCCTGGGTGATCCCGGCGTCGGACCACGGGTTGGCGCCGTCCAGCCAGAACTCGTCCAGCGGCCCGTACTCGGTGAACAGCTCGTAGACCAGGTTCAGGTAGTAGGCGTCGTAGTCGTTGACCCGCACGGTGAACGTCGGCAGCTTCCCCGAGCGCACATCGTTGGCCCGGTCGTCGCCCTCCACGAGCGTGGGGATGGTGTGCTTCCTGACCGCGCTGCCGTTGCCGAACCGGCCGAGGCCGCCGGGGGAACGGTCACCGTCGGCGAGCGCGGTCAGCTCCACCGAGGTCAGCGTCCCGCCCTCGGCCTGCTTCTTCCGCAGCGACTCGATCCACGTGGCGTGCCAGGCGTGCGGCAGCTCGGAGCCGTCGGAGGGTGAGAGATAGATCCCTACGCGTAGCTTGTGGGCGCGCGCCGCATCCACGTACCTGCGCACGATGTTCGGCTGCCCCGGGCTCTTGAGGACCGAGTGCGGCGTGTAGCGGCTGGGGAAGAGCGTGAACCCGTCGTGGTGCTTGGCGGTGATCATCGCCAGCTCGGCGCCCATCGCCCTGTACGTGCGGATCCACTGGTCGGCGTCGACCTCGGACGGCGCGAACGTCGCCGCGTCCTCGGCGCCCGACCCCCACTCACGGTCGGTGAAGGTGTTCATCCCGAAGTGTGTGAACGCCGTGATCTCCCTCCGCTGCCACCCCGTCTGGCCCTTCCTGGGGACGACGTTCGCGGCCTTCGCGACGATCTGCGCCGGGGTGTCGTCCGCGGCGACCGGGATGATCGAGGCGGGACGGACGCGCATGCGTCCGGCGGCCGGTGCTGCCGTGGGCCCGGTGGTGGTGGCGTACGCGCCCGTGCTGCCGAGGGCGGCGATCACGGGGACGGCCCCCAGGGCGCCGAGGATCTGGCGGCGAGACGTCATTGTTCCCTCCTACGGGCACATTGCTCGGATCTCTTCGCTGAGCTCCGGGGAATCATGACCCAGGAACAGGCGATTGGACAGAGCTGCGGCCGTAGAGATCCTATGTATGCCCGTGATCGCCTGCGTGCCGTTCGCCGCGGTCGTGGGCGTGGGCGTGGGCGTCAGGACACTCGCACCTCAGCAGAGGCTCAGGCGGTGACCGGAAGAGTGGTCCACCGTTGGTTCGGGCCGCCGGTGCAGTCCCAGAGCACCACTTGGGTGCCGTCGGCCGTGGAGGAGGCCGGGTCGTCCAGGCAGCGGCCGGAGACGGGGTTGCGGTACCCGCCGTTGTACGCCTGCCAGACCTGGTTGGCGCCGCCGTTGCACTCCCAGACCTGGACCTTCGTGCCATTGGCCGTCCCCCGGCCCGCGGCGTCCAGGCACGCGCCGAGCACGCGCAGGGTGCCGTCCGAGCGCGCCGACCAGAGCTGCGCGCCGGTGCCGTTGCAGGACCAGATCTGGGCCGCCGTCCCGTTGGCGGAGCTGCCACCGTCGACGTCCAGGCACTTCCCGTCGATCCCGGATCGCACCGCGCCGCCGACCGCGACGGGCGGCGCGATCCAGCCCGCCGCGTCGGCGGCCCGCACGCCCGCGTCGAAGGCGTCGGCCATCTTGCTGAAGCCGTTGTCGTTCGGGTGGAGCGCGTCGGAGAGGTCGGCGGCCGTCAGGGCGCCCATGTCGACGAGCCGCACATGCTTGCCCCCGTCCGCCCTCGACCGGACGAGCTGCGCCAGCTTCTGGTTGAACTCCGGCCGGTACGCCTCCTCGGTCGCGCTGGTCGAGACGATCACGGTGCCGGCCAGGACGGTCGCGTCGGGCGCGGCCCGCAGGATCTGGTCGATCAGCGCGCCCATCCGGTCGGGCGCTGTCGGTACCTGATAGTTGCCGTTCAGGTCGTTGGTGCCGATCTCCAGCGTGACGACGTTGGGGCGGTACCGGGCCAGTACGGAGTCGGCGATGGAGGCGATCTGGTCGATGCGCCAGCCGGAGTGCCCCTCGTTGTCCGGATCGGACATGGGACCGTTGCGGCCGGACCCGACGAAGTCCGACGCGCGCCCCTGGGCGGCCAGCTTGTTCCACAAAAAGCCCCGATAGCTGTTGCCCGAGGCGCTTCCGACGCCCCAAGTGATCGAGTTCCCCAGCGGCATCAGACGCAGGGCGGCCGGGGCGGTGGCGGACGAGGGGCGGGCGGCGCTCGCGGCGGCGGGCGGGCCGGCGGTCGTGGCCGTGGCCGTGGCCGTCGCCGGCAGGGCGACGACGGCGGCCAGCGCGGTCAGCACCGACGCGACCAGGGCGGATCTGAGTCTCTTCATGATCGGTTCCTCACTGCTGGGGGACAGTGGCGCGGGGTGAGCAGACCGATGGCCGACGGGCGACATCGTTGTCGGCACGCAGGCGGATGGGGCTTGGACGCACGAACTGGGGCGGCACGGAACTCCCGCGTCGCGGGCGGCGTGCGGGGAGGCCAGGGCGGTGACGCGCGGTCGAGAGGGGAGCGCTCCCAGGAAGTTAGCCAGCTCCCCACCCGGCGTCAATGGGCCGCACAAGAGTCCCCAGAATCCCACAACTATCAGCCAACTCCGCTGCTGACGGCCCGAGTTGCGCACTCGCGGTGCGGCCGGGGGACGCCACGGACGTGTCACCCCCGGCCGACGAGCCGGTCACCAGGAGGACTTCGTCAAGCACCCCGCCCCTCGTCCCCGTCCCCGTCACCGTCACCGTCGACGGGAGCACCCACCTGGCGCCCAGCACCTCAGAAAGGCGACGAGCGCGGCCTCCTCCGCCCCGAGAGCTGAAGCGGCGCGGAGGCGGTGCCACGGGCCTCGGCGGACGGAACGGCGCGGCCCGCCGAGCCAGGACGAACAGGAAAGGCCGGGAGGGGCAGGGAGGGTTCAGCCCACCAGGAAGGGCCCAGCCAATACGCCGCTCCCGGCCTCAGCCCCCGGCCCCCGTCCGCCGAGGCCGCCCGATGCCGTCCGATGCGTTGACGTGGTCATGCAGCATCGCTACGTTCGGAGAGCGCTCTCCTTGAGCCGGCAGGGCACACCCCCCACCGAGATCAGACGCCTCAGGAGCCTCCCCCATGAAGCCGAAGAGCTGTATGCCAGCCGCCCTCCTCGCCGCCCTGACAACGTTGTCCACCTTCGTCGTCGGCGGAACGCCCGCGGTCGCCGCGCCGGCGGCCGTGTGCAACAAGTACTGCGACGCGCGCGATCCGGCGCTTGCTCCTCAGGACCGTGTCCCGGTCACCGCCACGGTCTCCTCGCGGACCGTCGCGCTGCACATCGACGACGCCGACGCGATGGGATGGGCCTCCATCGAGCACGGCGGCTCCGGTGACCAGGTGTGGCTCGACCGGTCCATGGACGGGGGCCGGACCTGGAGTTCGGGGAGTCGTCTGGGCGACACGGCGGTGCCTTCCGGCAGCACGGGATGGCGCAGCCAGATGTACAACGTCGACGAGTGGAACACCCGGGGTGTCGGAGCCCTGCGGGCCTGCGGGCAGCCGGTCGGCGGTGCCATCGCCTGCACGCCCTGGGCGCGGACCACCTGGAACGCGGGCAGTCGGAGCACCGCGGCGGCCACCGCGCTGATGATGTCGTACGACAGGAGCAGCAAGCTCTTCGGCGGCAACGGCTGGTGGACCGCCGCCAACGCCCTGACGGCGGTCATCGACAACAGCCGGATCAGCGGGATGGGCAGCTACACGTACACGATCGCCGAGATCTACGACAAGAACATCAACGCGCAGGGCGGGCAGTTCCGCAACGAGTACCTGGACGACACCGGGTGGTGGGGTCTGGCCTGGGTCGCCGCGTACGACCTGACCGGCGACCGCCGCTATCTCGACACCGCGCGGGCCGACGCGGACCATATGCAGGCCAACTGGAACAGCACCTGCGGCGGCGGCGTCCGGTGGAGCACGAACGGGAACTACAAGAACGCCATCACCAACGAACTCTTCCTGCAGCTCACTTCGGCCCTGCACAACCGCCTTCCCGGGGACACCGTCTACCTGGAGCGGGCGCGGAGTGAATGGAACTGGTTCCGGCAGAGCGGCATGATCAACGGCGACCGCCTGATCAACGACGGTCTCACCGACGGCTGCGCCAACAACGTGCAGCCCACCTGGACTTACAATCAGGGCGTCATTCTCGGCGCGTTGACCGAGTTCCACCGGGCCACCGGCGACGCCGCCCTCCTGAGCACCGCACGCGGTCTGGCGGACGCGTCCACCGTCCGGCTCCAGAGCGACGGCGTCCTGCGCGAACCCGGCGAGGGCGACACCTGCACGGGGGACGGCCCGAGTTTCAAGGGCGCCTACGTGCGCGGCCTCGGCGTCCTCAACCGCCGACTGTCCGACCACCCCTATGCCCCCGCGCTCACCCGTTGGGCGAACAGCGCCTACGACCACGATCGCAACCCGCTCGACCAGTACGGCCCGCACTGGAGCGGCGGCAACGGAACCACCGACTACGGCTGCCAGCAGAGCGCGCTCGACCTCCTCAACGCCGCCACCGGCTGACCGGGCGACCAGCTCGGCGGGCCGCAGGGGAGAGCGCGCCCGCCCGACGCCCCTGGGAAGCTGATCCGTTCAGCGCGTCGGAGCGGGCTCGCCTGCGGGGCCGCCGTCCTCGGGGGAGTCTCCCTCCGGGCCCATCGGGTGGCCCGCCCACAGCAGCGCCTGCCAGCCCTCGGCGGGTGAGCCCGTCAGGACGACGACGCCGGTGTTGTCCAGCGGGTGGCTCGACGCGTACGCCACGTCCACGTTGGCCGCCCGCGCGGCCACCCAGGTCCGGATGGCGGCGCCGTGGCTGACCATGGCCACGGTCCGCGCTCCCGTCGCGGCGGCCTCCGCGACGACCGAGTCGAAGCGGCCGAGCGCCTCCACGCCGTTCTCGCCGCCCGGCATGCGGCGCTCCACGTCGCCCCCGGACCAGGCGAAGGCGGTGTCGAGGTAGAGCGCGGCGGCCTCGGCGTCACCGCGCATCTCCAGGTCCCCGGCGACCAGCTCCCGGATGCCGTCCCGGACCTGGGCCTCAAGACCGGTCGCGGCGGCCAGCGGTGCGGCGGTCAGCTGGGTGCGCAGCAGCGTCGAGACGTACAGGGCGTCGATCCTCTCGCCCGCCAGCGCCCGGGGCAGCGCGGCCGCCTGGTCCTGGCCCAGCGGTGTCAGGCCCGGTCCTGGCGCCTGCGTGTCCAACAGGTGCTTGAGGTTGGACGGGGTCTGGCCGTGACGGATGAGCAGCAGGCGCATTCGGGGGGTACCTCCTCGGGACAGAACACGTCCTTCCACTGTCCCACCTGCCCGTACCTCCTCGGTCAGGTGGGTTGTGGCGGGCCGGGAGGAGTGCGCAGGAAGTGGCGGGCGCGGTGGAGGACACCGACCACGCGGGGGAAGTCCTTGAGCTGGTCCAGCAGCGATTCCAGGGCGGGGAGCAGGCACCGGGGCGGCACGCCGCGGGCTGCCAGGATGTCGGCGGTCCAGGTGAGGAACCGGGTGAAGAGGCCGGGGTCGTCGACGTAGAGGGCGGTGGCGAGGTGGCTGACGATGTGGTCGATGTCCTCGGCGGTGCGCTCCGCCTGGTAGGCGCTGTAGTGGCGCATCTGCGGAAAGTCCGCCTCGACGTCGACGAGGGTCTGCTTCACCAGGCGCGGCCTCGTCCGTCGGACCAGGGTGTACTCCTGGTCGTTCAGGTGCGGCAGGTCCAGGTCGGGCAGGCGGGCTACGCGCGGACCGGGTCGTGTCAGGCCCCGGTCGAGGAGGGCGGCCGCGCCCGGTGCGTCCTTCGCCCACTGGGCCCGCATCAGCCGGGCGTAGAGGCCCTGTGGACCGAACGCGGCGCCTCCGGCCAGTACCGGGACGCCGGCGCTCCGGCAGGCGCTGATCGCGAGGTGGGCGCCGGGCAGAAGAGTCGGGATCGACGAGGACAGCAGCACCGCGTGGGTGTGGACGCGGCGCAGGTGCGCGACCAGGTGTTCGGTGGGGACCTGCGCCCCGAGGTAGTCGACGCGCCAGCCGCGCAGGCGCAGGACCTCGCTGACCAGACGCGCGGGCAGAGCGTGCCATTCGCCGTCGACGCACGCCACCAGGATCCGCTCCCTCACCGTGTCGGCGGGAGCGGGCACGGTGGCGTCGGCGACGGCCGCGACGCACCGTTCGCTGATCGCCGTGGCGGCGTGCTCCTGCGCGACCGTGATGTCGTCGGCCGCCCAGGCCAGGCCCAGCCGTTCCTGGACCGGTGCGATCAGTTCCAGCAGGACCCGTTCCGCCGCGCCCCGCGTCCGCGCGGCGGCCGCGCCGGGTGTCTGCCGGGCCGCTGCCGCGTCGAGCACGCGGCGCACGAGGGCGACGGCGCGGATCTCGTCGCAGTCGATGAGTGCCTGCCACAGGTGCTCACGGGGGTCGTCGAAGGAGTACGCGTCCTCGCCACCGGTCATGTGGTTCACCTTCTCCGGGTCTCTGCTCGTTCAAAGACAGGCTCTGAGGGTTGTCGGGGGTCGTGCCGGGGCGCGCCGATCCCGAGGACGGCCATGTCGTCGCTGCGGCCCTCGCCCAGCCACTGGCCCGCGATCATCTGCACCCGTTCGGTGACCACCTCGGCCGGCATTCCGGCGCACTGGGCGAGCACGGTGCGCAGCCTGTCCTCGCCGAACATCGCGCTGCCCAGCGGCCCGCCGCGCGCTTCGGTGATCCCGTCGGAGTACAGCAGGCAGGTCTCCGTGGGCCGCAGGGTGACCTCGGTGGTGGTGAACTCCGGTTCCGCGAGCGCGCCGAGCAGCGTGCCGGATGCCGGGACCTCTTCGACCCGGCCGGTGGTGCGCACGATCAGGGGGGCGGGGTGGCCCGCGCTGGTGATCCGCAGCCGTGCCTCCGCGCCCTGACGCCTCGCGGTGACGAGGACCAGGGTGGCGAAGGGGGTCCGGTCCGCGGACAGCAGTGCCGTGTTGAGGAGGGTCAGCAGGTGGCCGTGGTCGGCGGCGAACGGCAGCAGTGCCCGCAGGGCCGTGCGGATCGTGCCGGTGACGACGGCGGCCTCCAGCCCTTTGCCGCACACGTCGCCCAGGACCGCGACGGTCTCGGCGTCCGGTGTCTGCGCGGGGTGGAGATCGTAGAAGTCGCCGCCGATGCGGTCGCCGGGTGCCGAGGCGCGGTAGCGGCCGGAGAAGTCGATGCCGTGCACCCGGCCCAGGGGTGGTGGCAGCAGTTCCCGGATCAGCACCTCGGTGACGTGCGCCTGGCGGGCGTGGGCCCGGGCGAGCGAGAGCGCGGCGCCCGCGCGTGCGGCGAAGAGCTCGGCGAAGGCCCGGTCGGCGGGGGTGAACGCGGCCGGGCGGCGGCGCAGCAGGATCAGGCACCCGGCCGACGCGCCGTGCCCCGGCAGCGGTACCACCAGGAGGGAGCCGATCCTGGTGGTGCCGTCCGCGCGCCCGCCGGGCATCGCCCAGCCCGGAAGCCGCTGCGGATCGGTCCATTCGGCGGCGGCGGTGGCCCCGGGCAGCCCCGCCAGCGCCTCGGCCACGCCCGGCACCTGGCCGGGGTCGAGGACGATCCGCTCCTGGGTCACCGGTTCGCCGCCGGTGCACCGGGTCACCGAGTAGGCGCGCCCGTCGTCCGCGGCGACCAGGACCGCCGCGTCGGCCAGGTGGCGTGCGGCCCGCTCCACGACCATCGCCTGGCACTGCTCGACGTCGAGGGCCGTCGGTAGTCCGCCCGACAGCTCCTCCAGCAGCGCGGCGCTCGTCCGCTCGTGCGTCAACTCCCCCGGGCCGCCGCCCGGTTCGCTGTCGTCCACCAGCCACCAGGACATCGCATCGTCCGTCGCCGGCCCGGCCAGCGCCCGCACCCGCCGTCCGCCGATCCGCCCGGCCGCCCACACCGGCGCCTCCTCCCCCGCACCGCCGCCGGCCCGTCGCCGGTGCGCCTCGGCCAGCCAGGAGGGCGCGGCGTCGCCGAACGCCGCACCGACCCGGACAGCCGTCAGCAACGACGCGGCCGGCTCGCTGTAGGACAGCACGGTGCCGCCCGTGTCCACCGTCACCACCGCGATCCGGGCGTCACGGAGCCGCGCTGCCAGACCTGCGCCACAAGAGTTCGTCGACTCCGGTAAGGAGACCATCGATCCGGGATCCGCGGTCACGGATCCCCCACCATCCCATCTACTCGAAGGCAGGCAGCACCACACTGACCGACGGCATATGACTTCTCGGCGAACTTCTCCATACCGCCGACAGACGCCACCGGCATGGTGCAGAATCCGCCGCTCACCCTGTCGGCGGAGCGCGAGGCGCGCTCAAGATCCTCACCGGGTACGGATGGCGGGCACGTCCGCTGTCATCCGCCCCCCGTTCTGTGAGGAGTGTCCGCACGTGGAGAACCCCGACGGACCGTACGGCCGCCCTGTCCCTCCGCACCACGACCCGTCGTACGCCGCGCCGACGTACTACTCCTCCGATCCCGTGCGGCCCGCGCCGAGCCCGCGGGCCGACGCCGGCCGGCTGTGGGCGGGCGGGGCCGTGACGGCGCTGGTCGCGGCCCTGACCGCCGCCGTCGCGCTGCTCTTCGTACGCGGTGTCCTCGGCATCCCCGTCTTCGCGCCGGAGGGCGACGGCGCCATGGGCAACGCCACCACGGGGGTACTCGCCGTCGGCGCGGCCGTCGCGGCCCTCATGGCGACGGCGCTGCTGCATCTTCTGATCCTGCTGACGCCGCAGCCGGGGCGCTTCTTCAGCTGGATCGTCGCCCTGGCCACGGCGGTCATGGTGCTGCTCCCGTTCACCACCGGCGCGGACCTGTGGCCGAAGATCGCGACGGCCGTGGTGTACCTCGTGATCGGCGCGACCATCGGCTCGCTGCTCTCCGCGGTGGGACGCAGCGCCTACCGCCGGGGCTGACCGGACGCGGGCGGTCGACGCGACGGTGGAGTGAGCCGCTCCGGTACGCGGCCCACTCCACCGGGTTCCTTCTGCGGAGGTGCGCGGCTACCGCACCGCTGTGGGCCGCCGCGTCAGCCGCCCCGCCTCCTCCACGTCGGTGATCAGCCGCAGCCGGTACGTGTACGCGTAGTCCCGGTCGGCGAGCAGTTTGTACGCGTCGTGCGTGTGCGCGCCCCAGCTGTTGTCGCCGCCGACGCCCATCTGCCGGTGGTTGACGCGCAGGACGACCTCGTCGCGCGGGGTGAGCTGGTAGTCGTGGCGGGCGCCGACGGAGAGGTCCTCCGGGGTGAAGTGCGAGGCGTTGACCTCCAGGAGCTCGTCACCCCACACGAGCAGGCCCCGCCCGCGCCGGTCGGTGAGCGCCGCCCAGCGCACGTCGGTCTTGTTGCCGTTCTCCTGCGGCCGGATGTAGGGGGTCCACTGGTCGGGCACGGTGGATGACCAACGCCCCACGTCCGTACCGTCGTTGCGGTCCCAGTGGTTCTCCTCGGGGCCGCGGCCGTAGTAGTGCAGCCGCGCGAGGGACGCGGGGAGGTGCAGGAGCGTGCCGACCTCGGGGAGGTAGGGAAGGGTCGAGGCGCCCGGGTGGAGAGTGTTGTCGACCTTGATCTCGCCGTTGCCGAAGACGGTGTACGTCGTGCTGTACGCCGACTCGGTGGTGGTCGGCAGCGTGCCCTTGACGGTGATCTCGACGGCGCGGCCGGCCAGTTCGCGCACCGTCACGCCCGTCACCCTGCGCCGCGCGCCCGCGTCCCGCCAGGTCTGGTTGCGGGTGTGCTGGCCGTTGCCGCGGTCGTTGTCGGTCGGGGCGCGCCAGAAGTTGGGGACCGCGCCCGAGAGGAGCAGCTTCGTGCCGCCCGCCTGGAACGTCGTGATGAGCCCGGTCGACTTGTCGACGGTGACCTCGAACCCCTTCCCGGTGACGCTGACGCCGGAGTCGCCGTCCTCGTACGAGAGCGCCGGGACGTCCGCGAGCGGTACGGGGACGACCTCGGGGCTGCCCGCGTCCAGGGGCAGTTGCACGCGCGCCACCTCGTAGCCCTCGTCCGCCCAGGGAGTGCGCTCCCTGGGCGTGAAGGAGAGCTGGAGGAAGTACTCGGCGCCGGGCGCGGGGTGGTCCGGCAGCTTCACCGGCAGGGTGATGTCCTTGCTGCTCAGCGGTGCGATGTCGAGCTGGGCGCGGGTGAGGCTGCCGCGCCGTTCGACCTGTCCGTCGACGGCCAGCTCCCATGTCCCGTGCCAGGCGCGGAGGTTGGTGAAGAGGTTCTCGTTGGTGAGGGTGATCTCGCCGGGGGCGCCGCCGCTCTTGCGTGTCGCGCCGATGGCCTGGTAGATCCGCTTGACCTCGGCCGCCTTTCCGGTGTGGCCGCGGTCGGGCAGGACGATGCCGTCGCCGCTGAAGGCGCCGTCGTTGGGGTTGTCGCCCCAGTCGCCGCCGTACGCGGGGAAGGTCTTGGCCCGGGCCTTCTTCGCCTCGTGTCCTGCCGTGCGCGCGTCGAACCAGAAGCGCACGCCGTCGCCGTCCGGGCCGCGGCCGCCGTCGGTCAGTTCATCGGCGGTCAGTGCGCGTGCGTAGACGCCGGCCCGCCGGATCGTGCCGCTGAACTCCCGTGTGGAGTTGTCGACTTCACCGCCGAGCGACAGCGATGCGGTGTTGCCGGACGGCTTGCGGGTGGTCGCCTTCGTCGCCTTCACCGCGCCGTCCACGTACAGGGTCAGCGTCCCGGCGTCCGCGTCGAAGACACCCGCGACGTGGTGCTCGCGGCCCGTCCAGCCGTCGTCCGGGGTGGCCCAGGACGCCGTGCTCCACTGGCCGTCGGAGTGGATGAAGAACTCCAGGGTCTTCCCGGACTGCTTGAGCGCGTACTGGGTGTCGCCCTTCGCCAGGATCGGCTGGTCGTAGCCGCGGTAGCGCGGGGTCACCCACGCCTCCAGGGTGAGCGAGCCCCGCAGGTCGAGCCGGTCGTCGCGGGCGAAGACGGTCGCCCCAGAGACACCCTTGTCGCGGCTGAACGTGCCCGAGGGGTTGATGACCTCGCCCTTCAGCGCCGCGGGGCCGGTCTCGGTCAGCAACTCCCTCCTCGGTGTGGGCCAGTCCAGCGCCTGGTCGACGAAGTCCCAGATCCAGCCGCCCTGCAGGACGTCGTGGCGGCGGACGACGTCCCAGTACTCCTTGAAGTTGCCGGTCGAGTTCCCCATCGAGTGGGCGTACTCCACCATCACGTACGGGCGGGTGTCGGTGGTGTCCTTCGCGCGGGCCTCGACTCTGCTCGGCGACTCGTACATCTTCGAGCGGATGTCGCTCACACCCGGCCGGTCGTCGCCCTCGTAGTGGATGACGCGGGTCGGGTCGTAGGCGTGGATCCAGTCGTACATGGCGCTGAAGGCGGAGCCGCCGCCGGCCTCGTTGCCGAGCGACCAGATGACGACGCAGGCGTGGTTCTTGTCGCGGTGGACCATGTTCTGCGCGCGGGCCACGCACACCGTGGTCCAGTCGGCGCGGCTGCCGGGATAGGAGCCGTTGATGCCGTGGGTCTCCAGGTTGGTCTCGTCGACGAGGTAGAGGCCGTACTCGTCGGCGAGTTCGAGCCAGAGCGGGTTGTTGGGGTAGTGCGAGGTGCGTACGGAGTTGATGTTCAGCTGCTTGATGATGCGGATGTCCTGGACCATGTCGGCGCGGCTGAGGGCCGAGCCGCGCTCCGGGTGCATCTCGTGGCGGTTGGTGCCGCGCAGGGAGACGGGCTGTCCGTTGATCCGCATGAGTCCGTCCTCGAGGGCGAACTCGCGCAGGCCGACGCGGTGCGAGAGCGTCTCGACGACCTTGCCCGCGGGGTCGCGGAGCCGGAGGACGGCGGTGTAGAGGTAGGGGTCCTCGGCGGACCAGAGGCGCGGCGCGGGGACGGACCTGGCGGCCTCGACCCTCACCTCGGATCCGGTGAGCGCGGCGGACCGTGTCAGCGGCCGGGCCCAGACGGCGTGGCCGGCGGCGTCGTAGAGCTGTGTCTCGACGGTGTACGTCGATCCGTCGGCGTCGCCCGCGTAGTCCCGCACGCTTGCCGTGACCGACAGCCGGGCCGAGGTGTGGCCGTCGCCGAGCGGCGTCTCTATCTTGAAGTCCCGCAGGTGGACCGTGGGCGTCGAGAAGAGATAGACGGAGCGGAAGATGCCGCTCAGGCGGATCATGTCCTGGTCCTGGAGCCAGTCGCCGTCCGAGTAGCGGTAGACCTCGACGGCTATCTGGTTGGTGCCGTCCTTCAGGTACGGGGTGATGTCGTACTCGGCGGGGGTGTACGAGTCCTCGTGGTATCCGGCCAACTGCCCGTTGACCCAGACGTAGTGGGCCGCCTTGACGCCCTCGAAGTGCAGGAAGGTCCGCCGCCCGGCCCAGCCCCTCGGCACGGTGAAGGTCCGCCGGTACTGGCCGACGGGGTTGTACCGGGTCGGCGCGGCGGGCGGCTGTGCCTCCTCGCCGTGCCCGTTCGGCCCCCACCAGGGGTAGGTGATGTTGACGTAGATCGGGACGTCGTGACCGTGCAGCTGCCAGGCCGACGGGACCGGGGTGGTCTCCCAGCCGGAGTCGTCGAGATCGGTGCGGTAGAAGTCGTCGAGCTTGTCGGCGGGCCGCTCCACGTAGGCGAACTTCCAGTCGCCGTCGAGGCTCTGCCGGTACGGGGACGCGGTGCGGTCGGCGGCGAGGGCCTGGCGCACGCTTCCGTACGGCATGAGGGTGGTGTGGGCGGGCTCGGTGCCGAGCCGGAAGAGGTCGATGTGCCCGTTCCACTCGTCACCGTCGGCGGCGACGCCCTTCGCGGTGGCGCCGAGGGCCCGGGCGGCGGGGAGCGCGGTGGGCAGCGCGAGCGCGCCGAGCACGGCCGCGCCCGCTTCCAGGAGGCGACGACGGCTTACGTACACGCGGTGCGGGTGCGGCATGACTGTGCCCTTCGTCAAGTGCAGGGATGTGCAACCGGTGAGGCCAGGAACGCCTGTTGAGTCGCGCCCACCCTAGAAAGAGAACACAACCGAGACAATATCGACGTCAGTTTCTGTTGCTTCCTGAGTGCTGCCGGATCCGGCGCCTCACCCCCAGGGCCGCCCGGCCACGACCTCGTACGGCGACCGGCCCGCCCGCGCCGCGGCGACCGCTTCCTCGATCGGCGCCCGCTCGTCGTCCCAGTTGCTCGCCGACCAGCTGTCCCCCGTGGCGACGATCTCCCGGCCCCGCCCCGCGCCGATGTGCACGAACGCGCCGGTGACCACGGCGCCGACGAGCTCGTCGACCACCTCGATCAGGTGCTCGGAGCCGTCGTCGCACGCGTCGCAGCCGCAGTCCGGCAGCGTCCCCAGCGATGTGGCGGGCTCCCCCGCGCCCACCAGGAGAACCGTCCGGGGCGCCCCCTCGATGGCGGCGAACCCGAACACCAGCGGTGCCGCGCCCGCGCGCACGGGGCGGAGCAGGACCGCGCTCCCTAGGGCCGTTTCGGTGGGCCTTCGCCACAGCGCCGCCGGGTCGACGGCCGGCTCCGGCGCCTCGGCGAGACCGAGCCCGCGCAGCGCCCGCGACCATGCCTCCGCGCGGGCGGCGAGGATGCGGTACTTCTCCGGCCGCGAGCACCGCGAGTACTCCTCGTCGCGTACGTCGCCGTCGGGGTGCGGGTCGGGCCAGGGCGGGGTGTCCGCACCGGTGACGGCGAACGCCTCGTCTACTGCCTCGCGGAGCGCGCTGTGATCCATGCCGGGGACTTTACGCACTTCACGGCGGGTCTCCCGAGTGCTTTACGGGCGGCCGGGTGCCGCGCTCAGGCCCGGTGCCAGACGTCCGAGCCGCCGTCGTACACCGCCAGGCCCCGTGCTTCGAACGCGCGCAGCCAGCCGTCCATCGGCCAGGTGCCCCAACGCCGTTTGAAGAGCGCCCCATTGCGGAGGATGTCGTCGAGGTGCTGGACCGGCGGGTGCCGCGTCGGGTGGTACTGGTGGTAGGCGGGGGCGCCGCCGACCCACCACAGATCGATCCCGCGGTCCGCCGCCGCGAGGGCGAAGTCGGTGTCCTCGCCCCCGTATCCGGTGTAGTCCTCGCAGAAGCCCCCGACCTCGTGCCAGGTGCGGGCGGTGAGGGCGAAGGACAGGGACCAGAAGAGGCGCGGGTCTCCCCCGCGCCGTACCTCGCCCGGCGCCGGGGCCGGGCGCGCGGGGTGCGCGGGCGCGAGGTCAGCCAGGGTGCCGAGCCGGTAGCCGGTGGCGGGCGGGGGCGGCAGGTAGGCGACGGTGCCGCACAGCAGCGCGCCGTCCTCGGCCGCGCGGGCGTAACCGTCGAGGAGCGTGGGGCCCGGTACGCAGTCCACGTCGAGGAAGACCAGGAGGTCCGCGCCGTCCGCGAGGGCGTGTGCGGCGCCTTCGTTGCGGGCGGCGGCCAGGGGCAGACGCCCCTCGGACAGCGGCACGGTGAGCACGCGCGCCCGGGGCTCGCGCCCGGCGACGAGCGGGGCGATGCCGGGGTCCGCCATGGCGACGACCACGTACTGGTCGGGGCCGCGCCCACCGGCGGCGAGACCGTCCTGCTGGAGCAGCAGGTGCTGGTGCCGGCCGGCCGCGAGGGTGATCACCGCGGTACGCACACGGCCTGCCCGGGTGCGTCGGCGGCCAGTTCGGTCAGCAGGCCCGCGGCGCGCGCGGCCCCGTCGCCGAAGGACCACCGGTCCCAGCGGTCCGGCCGGGCGGCCGTCTCCGCCAGGAGCGCGGGCCACTCCTGTGCGGCGGGCCAGGACGCGCGTACGGTCGCCAGGCCGGCCGCGCGCAACGCCCGCGCGGTGGCGTGCTGTTCACCGTGCGGCCGGTCCTGCGGGACGACCAGGGCGGGGGCCCCGGCGGCGGCGCACTCCGCGATCGCGTTCTGTCCGGCGTGGGTGACCACGACGCGGGCGCGGCAGAGCACGGGCCAGGGGTCGTCGTGCCAGGCACCCTCGTGGCCGCCCAGGACGGTCCAGGTCCAGCCGGGGGTGGCCCGTTCCGCCGCGCGCAGGTCGGCGGCGGTGAGCCCCGTGCCGCCCGCGCCGGACAGCACGGCCACCTCACCGGCCCCTGCGCCGCCGTGGGGCCGCGCGCGGGGGCGGCCGTCGTAGCGCGAGATGCTCCCGGTGTGCAGGGTCTTGTCGTACCAGGGGGCGGGCCAGCCGGGTTCCGGCAGGGAGTGCGGCCAGGGGGCGACGAGCGCGTCCGCGAGGTCGTAGCCGAGCCGGTGGGCGGCGTCGGACCGGTCGCCGCGCATGGCCATCACCACGACCGGGACGCCCATGAGCCGCGCCAGGACCGTGGCCTCCACCGACACGTCGGTCACGAACAGGGACGGCCGGTGCCGCCTGATCCACGCGGCGATGACCGCCATGCGTTCGCGGTGTCCCGGGTGGTGCCGCGGCACCCAGTGCAGCCGGCCGCGGGCCGTGGGGTCGACGGGCTCGTCCGTGCTGTCCGCCGGCAGGGCGACCCACGGTCCCGTCCACGTCCGCGGCCTGGGCAGGGACGACAGGAGGGTGACCGGCCCGTCCACGTGCCCGGCGACGCACTGGGCACGGTGCAGGTGACCGCGGCCCTGGTGGTGCACGTAGTAGCCGATCACCCGGACACCTCTTCGTAGAGGGCGGTGTAGGCGTCGGCCGTGCGGTCGAGCGCGCAGAACTGCTCCGCCCGCGCGCGGGCGTCCCCCCGGTCGAGTTTCATGACGCGCGGGATGAGTTCGGCGAGGGCCTGGACGTCATCCGGGGGCGCGAGCAGCCCGCAGTCGGGGGTGAGGATCTCGGCGAGGGCGCCCCGGTCGAAGCCGCAGACCGGGGTGGAGCAGGCCAGCGCCTCGGCGACGACCAGCCCGTACGGTTCGTCCCAGCTGGGCGTGACGAGGGCCGCCGCCGAGGTCTGCAGCAGTCGCACGAGGCTCTCGCGGTCGATGTGGCCGACGTACTCCGCGCCGTCCCCGAGCAGCGGCGCCACCTGTTCCTCGAAGTAGCGCCGGTCCGCGATCGGCCCGGCGAGCCGCAGCGGGACCCCGGCCGCGCGGGCGGCCCGGATCGCCAGGTGGGGACCCTTCTCGGGGACCATACGGCCCGACCAGACCAGGTCGCTGCCGCCGGGGCCCGGCCGCCAGAACCCGGTGTCGACCCCGTTGCGCACGACGTGCGCGGAGGGGATCAGAGGCTGCCAGGCGGACGCGGTGAACCGGCTGACGGCGGTGAAGGCCACCGGGACCGCGTCATGGGTCTGGACGGCGGACTCCAGCCAGGGGGTGGGCGGGGTGTGCAGGGTGGTGATCAGCGGGACGCGCAGGGCCGACGCCATCGCGACGGGGAGGTAGTGCAGGCTGTTGTTGTGCACGACGTCGAACCGTCGCTCGCCGTCCCGGGCCAGGTCCAGCATGAGCGCCAGGTAGGCGTGGTGCTCCTCCATCCACGCGGCGCCGGGCATGCTGGTGTCCGACCGGGCGGCGGCGCTCAGCACGACTTCGCGCACGGGCAGTTCACGGGCTCCCAGAGCCGGGTCGGAGCCGGGTGCCGCGAACAGTTCCACGTGGTGGCCGCGTCTGATGAGGGCGTGCGCCAGCCACCAGGTGTGGGCTTCGAGGCCGCCTGCGAAGGGTTCGCTGATCGGATGGCGCGCCGACGCGATGAGGGCCACGCGCAGGGTGCTCACCGCAGCACGTCCTCGTAGAGCGCGCGGTGGGCGGCCGCGATCTCCGCGCGTTCCCGTGCCCGTTGCTCCGCGCTCGCCTTCGGCGCCGGTCTCTCCGCGAACGCGGTGAGCACCGCCTTGCGGAGCGACTCCTCGTCCAGGCCGCCTCCCTGGGTGTGCCCGTAGGTGTGGCAGGGGCGCTGCTGGGCGTAGAAGCCGCAGTCCGGGGCGGCGACCGCGGTGCCGAGGTCGTGGCACGCCTCCAGCCAGCCCGAGTGGGTGCCGAAGACGTACGGCAGCACGGACAGGTCCAGGGACTCGAGGTACTCCCAGAGCCGGGCGTCGTCGAAGTAGTCGTGCACGGTGAGCGTGAGGCGGCCCTGTCCGGCGAGTTCACGCAGGGCGGCCATCAGCCGCGGGGCGTGCGCCGGGGAGCCGGGTTCGGCCACGTCGCGGTGGATGTTGACCTGGAGTTGCGCGTCCGGGAGTTCGGCGACCGTCTCGGCGAGCACGCGGACGACGGGGAGTACGGACATGTTGGCCCGCAGGCTCTTGGCGTGCACGCCCACCCGGAAGCCCTCGTGGGGTGGCCGGGGGCGGGCGGAGCGCGACAGTTCGACCACGTGGGGGTGGGGCAGGACCGTCGCCGTACGGTTCCAGCGGCGGTGCAGGACGTGGGCCGCGCCGGGGGTGAGCGTGAGCAGCCGGTCCGCGGCCGGGACGAGCACGTCGAGGGCGGCGTCGTGGACGGCGGGGTCCGGCTGGTGCGGGTTGCGCAGGTCGTGCACCGTGTAGACCAGCGGTCTGTCGTGCCGGCGCAGGGTGTCCACGAGCGCGGTCAGCTCGTCGGGGCTCTGCGCGTCGAACCCGAAGTGCAGGTGGAAGACGTCGAATTCCCGGTGGTTGGCGGTGACCCACTCCGGGTCGAGCATCACCGGCGGCCACCAGCGCTGCGAGGTGCTGGGGGCGCCGTTGGGACGCGGGTCGGGCAGCCGGGTGACGCCGTCGGGCTCCGGCGCGGAGCAGTGCCGTACATACACATGGCCCGCCGGTACCGAGGCGACCCGGATCTTCCGGGAGGGCGGTCCGGGCAGCGGCGGGTGTGCGCTCACGACAACTCCCAGCTCCTGGGCGCGGGTGGTACTGCCCCAGTCTGTGAGGTGCCGCGGAATCGTGCACTCCGGAAGGCTGCCGGTGGCGGCCTCAGGAGTGGGCGCTCACCTCCGCGGTGAGCTCCGCGAAGTCGGCCAGCATGTGGGAGACGCGCGGCTCCAGGCCGGTGACGAGGCGGAAGGTCTCCGCCGCCTGGTGGACGAGCATCCCCCCGCCGTGCAGGACGGGGCAGCCCAGAGCGCCGGCGGCGTGCAGGAGCGGGGAGCACAGCGGGTGGTAGGTGAGGTCGGCCACCCAGAGGCCGGGGTGCAGGGCCGCCTCCGGCAGCGGCAGCCGGGGATCGGGGTGGGCGCCGACGGGCGAGGCGTTGACCAGACCGTCGGCCACCGCGGTGAGGGCCGCGGCCTCCGACAGGGTGCGGGCCCGCGCCCGGTCGGGTCCGGCGGTCTCGTTGAGGAGTTTCGCCAGGTCGTGGGCGCGCTGGTGGAGCGGGTCGGCGATGGTCAGCCGCTCGACGCCGAGGTCGAGGAGTGCGTGGGCGACGGCCGCCCCGGCGCTCCCCGCCCCCAGTTGCACCACGTCGCCCAGGGGCGCGCCGGGCAGGCCGCGCGCGAAGGCGGCCGCGAAGCCCGCGAGGTCCGTGTTGTGGCCCACGGCCCTCCCGTCGGGCGTGAGGACCACGGTGTTGACGGCGCCGACCCGCACCGCCGACGCGGCCGGCTCGTCGAGGTGCGCGAACACGAGCCGCTGGTAGGGGTGGGTGATGTGCAGGCCGTCGAAGCCGAGCAGCCGGGCGGAGCGGAGCAGCCGGCCGACCGCGTCCGGCGCGTGCTGCGGCAGGTCCGCGTCGAGCAGTCGGTAGAGGCACCGCGCCCCGTGCCGACGGGCTTCCCGTTCGTGGAGCGCGGGGCCGAGGGAGTGCCCTGTGCCCGTTCCGACGAGCGCCAGGAGGTACGAGTTCTGGGTCACTGCGACTCCACACGGGCAGAAGGAAGGGCGACAGCGGCAATGTACGGACCAGTCCGTTATCTCTACCAGGGTGCGGAGGGGGCGGGAAGCCTTCGGCGCGGACTTCGCCCGGAGTTCCTCGCGGGCATCTGCTGTCGGCCGCCCGAGAGCGCGCCGCGAGGCGGTGGCGCACCTCGTCGAGCACACCTCGTCGAGCACGGGGAACAGGGCGTGGATCGCGTCGAGTTGCCGATGCCGGCCCCGGTGGTGGCGGGCGCGCGGCTGACGGAGCGCCGGAGGTGCAGAACCTCGATTTCCCGGCGGAGCGGTGCTGGTGGATGCTGTCGCAGCAGTGCCGTGCCCGCCGGGCGCGGCCGTCGGGCGAATTCACCGAGGAGAGAGCATGGACCTGGAACAAGGTCAGGGCGGAGTACGCAGCGTGCGCCGCGCTCTGGACATCCTGTCGCTGCTGACCGAGGACCGGCCCACCGTTCCGCTACGGGACATGGTCGAGGCCACCGGCCTGCCGAAGACCACCGTGGTGCGCCTGGTGCAGACGCTCGAACAGTACGGCCTGCTGTGGGCCACCCCCGGCGGTTACACGGCGGGGCCCGGCCTGTGGCGCTGGGCCCATCTGGCGCACACCAGCTGGGAGTTGCCGGCCGACACCCAGAAGCTGCTGCGCGAGCTGTCCGACCGGCGCGGCGAGACGGCCAACCTCATGATCCGGCGCGACATCCACCGTGTCTGTGTCGCCCAGCAGGAGAGCCCGCAACCGCTGCGGCACGTGGTGCGGGTCGGCGACGAACTGCCCCTGTGGGCGGGCGCGTCGTCGAAGGTGCTGCTCATCGGCGCCACCGACGGCCTGCTCCAACGTATCGCCGCCGCATCGCCGCACGGTGTGGCGCACGCCCAGCAGTTGCGGCTGTGGGCGGACGAGGCCACCGAGCACGGCTTCGCGGCCAGCCAGGGCGAGCGCGACATCGGCCTGACCGCCGTGGCCGTACCCATCCGCTCCCAGTCGGGCGTGGTGGTCGCCTCGCTCTCCCTCAGCGGCCCCAGCGCACGGATCCCCGCCCCGGCGATCGAGGAGTTCGCGCGGGACCTGCTGGAGGTCGCCGCGCGGATCGCCGCGCAGGGCTTCGCCCACCCGCTGGGGCCGCGCGCCTGACTGATCGGCGCCGCTCGCGGCGCCGATGAGGAGACGTACGGGCGGCCGGACGCGGACGCGCTCGCGCCCAGGCGCCCCGGGCGGCTCAGCGGGTCGGGCCGGTCCCGGTGACCCGGGCGACCAGGTCGAACCAGCCCGCCTCCAGCCGCTCCAGCGGCATGGAGCACCGCTTCGTCAGGTAGTGGATCAAGGCCGGGTCGAGGTAGCCCATCAGCGCCTGTGCCTGGAGCACGCAGTCGGCCTCCGGCACGAGCTCCCGCAGGAGGATCGTGACGTGGGTGACGAGCACGCGGTGCGAGGGGTGCGCGAGCCGCCGCTCCGGTTCCGGCTGGGCGGCCAGGTGCAGCTCCAGCTGCTCGGCCGACCGGCGCAGGACCGCGACCCCGAACGCGCGCAGCCGCTCGTCGGGCGGCGCGCCGGGCCCCAGCGGCGCAGGACCGCCGATCAGGTCGGCCTGCAACTGCTTCGTGGTGTGGTCAAGCAATGCGGTCAGCAGCCCGGCGCGGTCGCCGAAGCGGCGGAAGACGGTCCCCTTACCCACGGAGGCGGCGGCGGCCACGTCCTCCATGGTCACTCCCCCGGGGCCGTGCTCGGCGACCAGCCGTCCGGCGGCCTCCAGGAGCCGGGCGCGGTTGCGTGCGGCGTCCGCCCTGAGGCCGCTTCCGGCGTCGTCGTCCGGGGCGGAGCCGATCGTGAGCAGCCGCGGCTCGCCGACGGGGCCGGGCGAGGTCGGGAGGTGCGGCGGGCTGCTGGACATGAACACAGCGTAAAGCATCCCCGGCGGAACTGGACCGCGGTCCGCTTGGGGTGATAGACAGTTAAACGGACCCCGGTCCGGATCGTAAGAGAGCGATGACTCAGCACCCTGGAGCCCCCATGTCTGTCCGTATCCTTGCCCTCGTCGGCAGCCTGCGCGCCGGTTCGCACAACCGCCAGCTCGCCGAGGCGGCCGTCAAGCTGGCCCCGGAGGGCGCCGAGGTCGAGCTGTTCGAGGGCCTCGCCGACATCCCCTTCTACAACGAGGACATCGACGTGGAGGGCAGCGTCCCGGCCTCCGCGGAGAAGCTCCGCGCCGCCGTGCAGAGCGCCGACGCCTTCCTGTTCTTCACCCCCGAGTACAACGGCACCATCCCGGCCGTCCTGAAGAACGCCATCGACTGGCTCTCCCGCCCGTACGGCGCCGGTTCCTTCGCCGGGAAGCCCGTCGTCGTGGCCGGCACCGCCTTCGGCCAGTACGGCGGCGTGTGGGCGCAGGACGAGGTCCGCAAGTCCGTGGGCATCGCGGGCGGCAAGGTGCTGGAGGACGTGAAGCTCTCCATTCCCGGCTCCCTGACCCGCTTCGCCCAGACCCACCCCGCCGACGACACCGAGGTCGCCGCGCAGCTCACCGAGATCGTCTCGCGCCTGCACGGCCACGCGGGCGAGACCGTCGCCGCCTGACCTGCGCCGTATCCGGCCGCGCTGAGCGGCCCGGGCCCAGCAGGCCCGGGCCGCTCCGCGCGTCGCGCGTCAGTTCGCGGTGTCCGCACCGAACTCCCGCAGCCTCGGCAGCAGTTGGTCCCCGACGCGGCCCGTCTCCTCCCGGTACGGGGTGTCGCTCAGCACGAAGTGCGTGACGCCCAGCTTGCGGTAGCTCCGCAGCGCCGCGGCCACGTCGTCCGGCGAGCCGACGAGCCAGGTGGTCGCCGCTCCCCCGCCGCCGAACCTGCCGGGCGTGGTGTACAGGCAGGTGTCGAGCACTTCGCCGCGCTCCACGAGGTCGAGGAGGCGGCGCTGCCCCACCGCCGTCCTGCGGTTCCCCGCCCAGGCCGGCCCGCCGTCGTCCGCCGCCATCCTGGCGACCTTCTCCTCCGCCGCGCGCCACGCCTCCTCGGTGGTGTCGCGCACCACCGTGGTGATGCGGAGCCCGAACTCCAGCGGCTTGTGGCGACGGCCCACCTCGGCGCTCAACCGCCGCAGCCGGTCGACGCGTTCGGCGATGCCGTCGAGCGGCTCGCCCCAGAAGAGCTGCACGTCCGCCTCGGCCGCCGACACCCGTTCCGCGGCCGGTGACGCGCCGCCGAAGTAGAGCGTCGGATGGCTCCGCTCCTCGGTGACGAACGGGCGCGGCGCCACCGTCGAGCCGGTGACGCGGAAGTGGTCGCCCTCGAACGTGACCTGCTCCTCGGTCCACAGCCGCCGCACCAGATGCAGGAACTCCTGGGTACGGGCGTAGCGCAGGGCCGGGTCGACGTTGGTGTCGCCGTACGCGGCCGGGTTGTCCAGGCCGCTGACGATGTTGACCAGGACCCGGCCGCGGCTGAGCTGGTCGAGGGTGGCGGCCGCGCCCGCGAAGTGCGCGGGCTGCCAGTATCCGGGGCGCACCGCGATCAGCGGCTTGAACGTGGTGGTGCGCGCGGCCAGCGCCGTGGCGACGGTGAAGGTGTCCGGGCGGCCCCAGCCGGTGCCGAGCAGGGCGCCGCCCCAGCCGTGGGCCTCCGCCGTCAGCGCCAGCTCGGTGGAGTACTCGATCGAGCCCCATCCGGCGGTCGTGTCGTCGCCGCGGTGGCCCGGTTCGACGGTGTTGGGGATGTACCAGAGGAATTCCTGGCTCATCGGATCTCCTCCGGGTCGAGTTCCACGCCGAGGCGGGTGAGCAGGCGATCGCGCAGCCGCGCGTAGGCGGGGGTGCCGGGGCGGCGCCGTGCGGGGAGCTCCACCGGGACGGAGAACGTGATCCGCCCGGCTTCCAGGACGGCCACCCGGTCGGCCAGGGCGATGGCCTCGTCGACGTCGTGGGTGACGAGCAGGACGGCGGGGCGGTGGCGCTCGCACAGCTGCCGCAGCAGGGTGTGCATCCGGATCCGGGTGAGGGCGTCGAGCGCGCCGAACGGCTCGTCCGCGAGGAGGAGCCGGGGTTCGCGGACGAGGGAGCGGGCGAGCGAGACGCGCTGCTGTTCGCCGCCGGACAGCTCGACGGGCCAGGCCCGTTCGCGGCCTGCGAGGCCGACCTCGGCGAGCGCGGTGCGGCCGCGGTCGACGGCGTCCGGTCCGCCCAGGCCGAGGACGACGTTGTCCAGGACCCGCTTCCACGGCAGCAGCCGCGCGTCCTGGAAGACCACCGACACGTCGTCGGGCGCGGCCAGTCCACCGCTGCCGGGAACGTCGTGGTCCAGGCGGGCGAGCGCCCGCAGCAGGGTGCTCTTGCCGGAGCCGCTGCGGCCCAGGAGGGCCACGAACTCACCCGGGGCGATGCTCAGTTCGAGCCCGTCGAGGACGTCGCGGCCACCGAGGGTGCGGACCAGGTTCTCGATGCGGACCGTCGTACGGTCCGCCGTCTCGGTCGCGGTCAGCCCGCCAGCGTGCGTCGCCATGACAGGGTCCTCCTCTCCACGAGTCGTACCAGGGCGTCGGAGACGAGGCCGAGAAGTCCGTACACGACGAGGCCGACGATGATGACGTCGGTCTGGCCGTAGGTCCGCGCGAGCTCCATCATGTAGCCGATGCCGCTGGTCGCGTTGACCTGCTCGACGACGACCAGCGCCAGCCAGGCGGCGGTCACGCCGAAGCGCAGCCCCAGCAGGAACCCGGGCAGCGCCCCCGGCAGGACGACGTGGCGGACGAACTGGAGCCGGCTCAGCCGTACCGTCTCGGCGAGCTCGGCGTAGCGGTTGTCGATGGTGCGCAGCCCGTTATGGGTGTGGATGTAGATCGGGACGAAGACGCCGAGCGCGATCGTGATGACCTTCATCGTCTCGCCGATGCCGAACCAGAGGACGAGGAGCGGGATCAGCGCGAGCGACGGGATCGCCCTCTTGATCTGCACCGGTCCGTCGACGATCCCCTCGCCCAGCCGGCTCAGGCCGGCGACGAGGGCCAGCAGCAGCCCCGCGGCGGTGCCGAACACCAGCCCCAGCAGGGCGCGTTGGGCGGAGGTCGCGAAGTTGGACTGCAGCCTGCCGTCGGCGATGAGGTCGCCCGCGGTGTCGGCGATGGTCCAGGGCGCGGGCAGGCTGCGTGCGTCGATGAGTCCGGCGCCGGAGCCGGCCGCCCACACCGCGAGCAGCAGCAACGGGCCGAGCGCCCAGCCGTAGGGGACGGGGCGGCCCGGTCCCAGCTTCCTACGCCTTCGCGCGCGGGGGCCGGGGCGGGCGGACTCGCCGGTCGACGTCGCGGTCGCCGCCCGCTGTCCGAGAGCCGTGCTGCTCATGGCGTCTTCCTCTCACCGGCGACGGCGGCGGCGGCGACGCGCTCGTACCGGCGGTCGAAGAGGGTCGCCGCGTCGAACGTCTTGTGGTTCTGCTCCTTCGCCAGCAGGTCGACGGTCTGCTGCTGGCGCTTGATGGCGTCGGTCCAGTCGGCGGGGAAGACCGGATGGCCGGACCTCTTCACCAGGTAGGCGCCGTCCTCGGGGCTGAGCCCCTGGTCCTTGACGTAATATCCGTCGATCCATTGCCGCGGGTGTGCGTCGACCCAGAGCTGTGCCCGTGCCCAGAAGGTGATGAGTTCCCGGACGGCGGCGGATTTCTGGGCGTTGCCGACGGATTCGGTGAGGGCCCACAGGTGTCCCGGATCGTCCCGGAGCCCGTGCTTGACGGTCGTGCCGCCGTCCCTGCCGTACTTCGTCAGATAGCGCTTGACGTTGACGTCGGCGATGGGCGCGGCATCGACCTGGCGGTTGCCGAGAGCGGTGGGGTAGACGTCGCCGGTGCTGGCCAGTTCGACGAGGTGGACGTCCTTCTGGCTGAGGTGCGCCTTCTTCAGGATCCGCAGGACGAGCGCCCCCTGCGCCTGTCCCGGGCTGTAGGCGATCTTCTTGCCGCGCAGGTCCGCGAGGGTCTTGATGTGCGCGCCCGGTGCGATCCCCAGCTCGTAGATCGGGTCCGCGATCGGGTCCTCGCGGAACTTGGCCGCCACGAGTTTGGTGTCCAGGCCGGTCCAGTGCGCGTTGATCGACGGGATGTCGGCGGCCGAGCAGATGTCCAGCGCATGGGCGCGAAATGCCTCGGAGCATTGCGGACCGCCGCTGATGTTGGCCCACTCCACCTTGAACGGCACTTTGTCGATCTGGCCGGACAGCTCCAGAGCGACCTTGAGGTCGGGCGCTCCGACGGTGAGGGAGGTGTCGGCGGAGACTTCGGCCGGGATCTTCTTCGCAGCGACGTTCGCACTGGTCGCCGTGGGCTGCGCGTTGCTCACGCACGAGCTCAGCAGAAAGGACGCGGCGACGGCGGCCAGTGCGCCGGCGCGCAGCGATGGGTGGGCGGTACGAGGCTTCATTCGGGCCTTCACGGAAGAGGGGCGCACCCGCGCGCGGCCGGTGACGGCCGGGCGGCACGCGAAGGGGACGGAGCGGTCGGGCGCCGCGCGGCGCGGCGCCCGTGACGCGACGGTCAGGCGCTGACCACCACCCGGTGGTCGGCCGTGAACGGCTTGCCGGAGATCCGCTCGGACCGCCGTCCGTCCGGCCCGACCGGCACGTCCCCGATCAGCGTGACCCGGTGCAGGGTGCGCTCCACCTGGAGGTGGTCGAGGTCGTTCGGGGCGAGGTGGGCGGTGGCGCGGTTGTCCCAGAACGCCACGCTGCCCGGCTCCCAGCGGAACCGCACCGTGTACTCGGGCCGGGTGACCTGCTCGTACAGCAGGTTCAGCAGGGCGCGGCTCTCGCGCGGGGTCACGTCGAGGATGTGGCTGACGAAGCCGGGGGTCACGAAGAGCGCGCGCTCGCCGGTCTCCGGGTGGACGCGGACCACGGGGTGGTGGGCGACCAGCAGGTTGTCGTTGACCCGGCGGGCGTAACCGCTGTCACCCGTCGGCGCCTCGTCGCCGCCGTAGCGGTGCTCGGCGCGCAGCCCGTCGACGAAGGCGCGCACCGGTGCCGACAGTCCTTCGTACGCGGCGACGGTGTTGGTCCAGGTGGTGTCGCCGCCGTGCTCGGGGACCGTCTCCGCGCGCAGGATCGAGGCCGCGGGCGGGTTGACGGCGGGTGTCACGTCGGTGTGCCAGCCGCCGAAGTAGCTGTACTTGCGCCTGCTCCGCTGAGACTGGAGGCCGTCCTTGTAGCGCTGCTCGAACCGCTTGGGGTCGATGGTGAAGATCTCCGGGAACCCCTCGGGCGGGGCCTCGTCGTGCGGGTGGGCGTAGGTCAGCTCGCCGAACTGGCGGGCGAAGGCGATCTGTCCGGCGTGGTCGAGCCGTTGCGCGCGGAAGAAGACCACTTTCCAGCGCAGCAGGGCGTCCCGGACGGTCCGCACCTCCTCGGGCGTCTGCGGGCGGGAGAGGTCGGCGCCGATGATGTCGGCGCCGATGTGCCCGGCGACGGGCCGGACGGTGAGGGTGCTGGTGACGGGTGCGGACATGTGTGGTCTCCGGGTGTCATGGCAGGGGCGGCGCCGGAAAGGCGCAGGTGTGTGTGCGGACACATGTGTGTACGGGGTGCGGGCGCGCGGCGCCCGGCGACGGTGTGGGCCCGCGTCAGGAGCGGCCCGGGCCGACGGACCGGCCGGGTGGACGGGCGTGCCGCCGGGCCGACAGGCCGGCCCGGGTGGACGACTCGGCCCGGGCGTCCGGCGGGGCCGGGGCGGGCGGAGCGGACGGGCGGGCCCGAGGCGTCAGGCGCGACAGATGGCCGTGGCGACGCGGCGCAGGTCGATGTGGATGCGCGCGGCCAGATGTGCGTCACGGAGCGGAGCGAGGGTCGCGGGCGCGGCGACCGGCCGGCGGACCTGCATGGCGACTCCCCTCGCTCCGCGGCGGACCACTCCGCCGTCACTCCGTACGTTGCCTTGCCAACGATGATCGGGGCCATGGGCGCCCACCGTCAACAGCCTTGTGTTGCCGCCCTGTTGCAACCTTGTGCAGCCGGGTCTCGCGGGATCGTCACGACGGCGCCGGCTCGTCGTGGGCGTCGTCGGGGTGGGCGAGGCCGAGGTGGTGGCGCAGGGTGGGGCCCTCGTACTCGGTGCGGAAGACGCCTCGCTCCTGGAGCAGCGGGACGACCTGGTCGGCGAAGGCGTCGAGGCCGCCGGGGGTGATGTGCGGGACGAGGATGAAGCCGTCGCTGGCGTCGGCCTGGACGAGTGTGTCGATGGCGTCGGCGACCGTGGCCGGGGAGCCGACGAAGTTCTGCCGGTTGCCGGTGTGGATGACCAGGTCGCGGATGGACCAGTTGTTGGCGGCGGCGAGTTCGCGCCACTCGCGGGCGGTGGCCAGCGGGTCGCGGTACATCCGGACCTGGGCCCGGCCCTCGGCGATGTGGCGGTCGCTGACGTCCGGGTCGACGTCCGGGAGCGGCCCGTCCGGGTCGTATGCGGTCAGGTCGCGGTTCCAGACGAACTCGAGGTGTTTGATCGCGGTGGCTCCGCTGACCTGCCGGCGGCGCACGTCGCGGGCGAGCTCCTCGGCCTCGGCGTCGGTGTCGCCGAGCACGAAGGTCGCGGCGGGCAGGATCTTGAGCTGGTCGGGGGTGCGGCCGTAGGCGGCCAGTCGGCGTTTGACGTCCGCGTAGAAGACCTGGCCCTCCTCCAGGGTGGCGTACCGGCTGAAGATCGCGTCGGCGCTCGACGCGGCGAACTCGCGGCCCTCCTCGGAGTCTCCGGCCTGGAAGATCACGGGGCGGCCCTGCGGGGACCTCGGGACGTTGAACTGGCCGTGGATGTCGAAGTGCCGGCCGCTGTGGACGAAGGAGCCCGCCTTCGCGTCGCTCAGGAACGTGCCGGTGGCGGGGTCGGCGAGGATCTCGTCGCCGCGCCAGGAGTCGAAGAGTTCACCGGCCGTCGCCAGGAACTCCTTCGCCCTCGAATAACGCTCGTCCTGGGGCAGGAACCCGCCACGGCGGAAGTTCTCACCGGTGAAGGCGTCCCAGGAGGTGACGACGTTCCAGGCGGCGCGGCCGCCGGAGAGGTGGTCGAGACTGGCGAACTGACGGGCCACCTCGTAGGGCTCGTTGAAGGTGGAGTTGATGGTGCCGGTCAGTCCGAGGTGCTCGGTGACGGCGGCGAGCGCGGCCAGCACGGTGAAGGTGTCGGGACGGCCGACGACGTCCAAGTCGTATATCTTGCCGCCCTGTTCGCGAAGGCGCAGCCCTTCGGCGAGGAAGAGGAAGTCGAACTTGGCGCGTTCGGCGGTCCGCGCGAAGTGCGCGAACGAGCTGAACTCGATGTGGCTGCCGGCCTGCGGATCGCTCCACACGGTGGTGTTGTTGACGCCGGGGAAGTGGGCGGCCAGATGGATCTGCTTCAGGGGCTTGCTCATGTCGTACGTTCTCCGTCCGGCTCAGGCGGTCGCGGTGGCTGCGTAGCGGTTGGCGGGGCGGGCGAGCCCGAGGAGACCGCGCAGGGTGTCGGCCTCGTAGGCGCGACGGAAGGCGCCCCGGCGCTGGAGTTCGGGGACGAGGCCGCGGGTGATCGCCGGCAGGTCGTGGCCGAGCACGGCGGGCCGCAGCCGGAACCCGGTCAGCCCGCCCGCCTGCAACTCCTGGAGCAGGTCGGCGAGTTGGGAGGGCGAACCGGCGAAGACGCGCGCGTCGCTGGTGTACGGCGTTCCGGCGAGGCCGTCGAGCCGCTCGCGGCGTGCGTGCGCGGCGGCCGGGTCCTCGTCGAGCAGGACGACGAGGTCGCCGAAGACGTGCAGGGGCTCACCGGCGCGGCCCGCGATCTGCTGTTCGGCGCGGATCTCGTCGACGATCGCGCGGGCCTCGTCGGCGTCGTGCGGGGTGACGTAGCCGATGTCGCCCTGCCGGGCCACCAGCCGGTACGGGATGCTCTGGTGGGCGAGGGCGCTGACGACGGGCTGGCCCTGGGGTGGCCGGGGCGTGATCGAGGGGCCCTTGACGCTGAAGTGAGGCCCCTCGAAGTCGATGTAGTGCAGCTTGTCGCGGTCGACGAAGCGGCCGGTCGCCTCGTCCCGGATCTCCGCCCCGTCCTCCCAGCTGTCCCACAGACGGCGGACGACCTCCACGTAGTCGGCGGCCTCGTCGAAGAGGCCGGCCGCCAACTCCCATTCCTTGGGCAGCTGCCGGGGGTCGATGCGCGGGATCGTGCGGCGGCCGAAGTGGGCGGCCTCGTTCGGGCGGGCGGAGATCTGGACCCGCAGCCCGGCCCGTCCGGCGCTGACGTAGTCGAGGGTCGCGATGGCCTTGGAGAGGTGGAACGGCTCCGTGTGCGTGACCACCGCGGTCGGCACCAGGCCGATGTGCCGGGTGAGCGGCGCGATGCGGGCGGCGAGCAGGACGGCGTCGAGGCGGCCACGGACCTGGTCGGCGCGGCCGTCGAGCTCGAAGGGCTGGGAGGACTGCAGGCCGAGCCCGTCCTCGAAGGTGACGAAGTCGAGCAGCCCGCGCTCGGCCTCGCCGACCAGATCCGCCCAGTACGCGGCGGTGAACAGGTCGCGCGGCCGGGCCACCGGCTCGCGCCAGGAGGCCGGGTGCCAGCCGGTGCCGTCGAGGGCGACGGCGAGGTGCAGCGCGGGAGTAGTGGGGCGTGAGGACACAGCTGTGCCTTCCTGAGAGTCCGTACGAGACCGCGGCCCGGCGTGGAGCGAGCGCGGGACGCGGCGGCGAGAGCGCCATGGGACGAGGGGCCGGGACCCGCGGCGGGGTCGCTCAGGGGCGACAGAGCGCGGCGGCCACGCGTCGCAGGTCGATGTAGGGCCGGGAGTGGAGCCGGACACGGCGGCGGGGGTTCAGGGCGCGGGGGCACAGCGCGCGTCGCATGCCCCACCTCCGTCCGTCGTACCGGGACAATGACCATGTCTAGCAGGCGGATGAACGATAAATCGTTGCAGACGCATGAAATTCGTGGCGGCGGCGCTCATGGCGGCGCCCTCCGCCGACCGGTGGTCAGGGAGGGCGCCTGGCCGTGTCCTCGCGGTGCTACGAAAGCGGTGTGGCGCGGATCGCGGAGATGTCGAACTGGAGCCGGACCTTCTCGCTCACCATGGTGCCGCCCGCTTCGAGGCGCTGGTTGTAGACCAGGCCCCAGTCGGTGCGGTCGATGGTGGTGGTGCCGTCGAAGCCGGCCCGCTCGAAGCCGAACGGGTCCAGGACCGAGCCCAGGTAGTCGAGTTGCAGCTCGACGGGGCGGGTGACGCCGCGGATGGTCAGGTCGCCCGCCATGCGGAAGGTCTCGCCGCCCTCGTGGACCGTGGCGGTGCTGCGGAACACCATCTCCGGGTGGCGCTGCGCGTCGAAGAAGTCCTTGCCGACGAGGTGCGCGTCGCGCTGTTCCACCCCGGTGTCGACGCTGGCGACCCTGATGACGATCTCGGCCCTCGATTCGGCGGGCCGGGCGCCGTCGAAGTAGAGCGTGCTGTCGTAGTCGCCGAAGGCGCCGCGCACCGTCGTGACCATCGCGTGCCGTACGGAGAATCCGACGCGGCTGTGCGGCCGGTCGATGGTCCACTCGCCGGTCAGCGCGCGCAGCGCCGGGTCGAGCGCGACACCGGCGGCCGCGGCCGCCGGGAAGGGCGTACCGGGACCGGTAACGGGCGTCGGTTCGAGGGTCGCGGTCGGGCGACGGCTGAAGATACCCATGATGTCGTCGTCTCCTTCGAGTCTGATCACTCCGTGCTATCACGAGGTCCCGTAGCGAGATGGGGCCCTCGTCCGGGTTCCATGGAGCGGCCTGCAAAGAAGCACAGGATCAGCACGAATGTGAATGCACGACGGGTGGCCGGGCATCACGCACGGTCACGCGGGCATCAGATGCCTGCCCGCCGCGACCACGGTCGCGACGGAGCCGAGCGCACCGAGGTCGGTGAGCGGGTCCCCGTCGACCGCGAGCAGGTCCGCGCTGTAGCCGGGGGTGAGTTGGCCCGTTTCTTCGCCGACTCCCAGCGCGCGTGCGGCCTCCGTGGTGGCCATCGCGAGGACGCGGTCGTTGGGCAGGCCCAGGTGCGTGTAGAAGGCGAGGCTCGACGCCAGACCGTCGAAGCCCGCGCGCTGCACCCCCGCGTCGGTGCCCGCGATCAGCCGGGCCCCCGCCCGGGCCATCCGCCGTACGGCGTCGAACATGGCTTCGGCGCGTTCGGCGCCGAAGACCTGCGGCAGCATCCGCCAGTGCGGGCTGACCGCAGGGCACACGTGGATGCCCCGCTCGACGATCCGGGCGAGCACGTCCTCGCGGAGGTCGGTCCCGGTGGCCGTCAGCCAGGTGCAGTGCTCGATCGTGTCGACACCGGCGCCGACGGCGGCGGTGATGCCGTCGGTGCCGTGCGCGTGGGCGGCGACCGGCAGTCCGGCGCGGTGTGCCTCGTCGACGATCGCCGTCAGCTCGCCTTCGCCGAACTGGGTCTCCCAGCTGCGGGCGCCGCCCTCGGTGAGGCCGCCGCCGGTCTCCATCACCTTGATGACCCGGGCGCCCGCGTCGATGTTGCGCCGCACGAGCAGGCGCGCCTCCTCGGCGCCCGTGACCTCGCCGCCGAGGAACCAGCAGTGCCCGCCGGGCGGGGTCAGGGGCGTCCCCGCGGAGACGATCCGCGGGCCGGGTGTCTCCCCCGCGGCGACGGACGCGGCGAGGCGCAGGGCGAGTCCGCCGCGGTCACCGAGGTCGCGGACGGTGGTGACGCCGGCGTCGAGCAGTTGCCGGGCGCGGGCCTTCATCGCCGTGAACAGCGCCTCGTCGTCCTGCTGTCGCAGCGTGGCGACCGGGTCGGGGCCGCCGTCGAAACAGAGGTGCACGTGCGCGTCGAGAAGACCGGGCAGCAGGGTTCCGGCGGGGAAGGCGAGCCGGGGTTCGTCGGGCCGCGTGAGGCGCTGGACCTCCTCGCGCGGCCCGACACAGGCGATGACCCCCTCGCGGACGAGCACCGCCCCGTCGGGGAGCGGGTGTCGGTCGGGCCCGGCCAGGACGTGAGCGGCGGTCAGGAGCATCGGGGCTCTCTTTCGCTGGTGCGGCGGGCTGTCTCCCAAGGCGCCCGGCCGGGGTCCCGGGCCGGGCGGTCATGACGGAACGTACCGCCCGCACACGTGGCCCGTCGGCAGACCTACCGGACCGAGGGGGAGGTCTTGGCCCGAAGCACCTCGTCGAGGTTCTCCTCGCGCCAGCGGCGCAGCAGTTCGTGGAAGGCGACGGCGCCGTGCGGGTAGGCGAGGGGGCCGTTCGGGCGGCCGCGGCCCTCGGCGTTGTAGTAGCCGGGGGTGCATTCGGCGTGGAACCAGGCGTGGTCCGGGGCGCCTTGGGCGCAGACGCCGAGCCAGGCGTCCTCGGCCTCGGGCGTCGGCTCCAGGAGGGCGTTCCTCTCCCGCGCGGCGGCGATCAGGGCGGCCGCGTGCACGGCCTGCTCGTCCAGGATGTGCGTGAAGTTGACGCTGCTGGCGTTCTGCAGCGAGCCCATCTGGATCAGGTTCGGGAAGCCGTGGCTGGTGAAGCCGTGCAGGGAGCGCGGGCCCCGCCGCGCCCGTACGTCCAGGAGCCGCACGCCACCGCGGCCGGTCACGGGCAGCTTCCCCGAGGTGACGCCGGAGACGCCCACGGAGAACCCGGTGGCGAAGATCAGGCAGTCGACCTCGTACTCCACGGCGGCCACCACGACGCCGCGCTCCGTCATGCGCTCGATGCCGTGGGCGGAGGCGGTGTCCACGAGGGTGACGTTCTCCCGGTTGAACACGGGCAGGTAGAGGTCGGAGAAGGTGGGCCGCTTGCACGCGTAGCGGTACCAGGGCTGGAGGGCCGCGGCCGTGTCGGGGTCGGTGACCTCGGCGGCCACGCGCTCCCTGATCCGGTTCATGGTGGCGTGGTCGGCGGCCTCGTAGGCCTCCTCGAAGTCCGGTTCGCCGTCGCGGCGGAAGCTGGGCAGCAGCTTCTCCAGCAGGGCGGCCGACTCCGTCCAGCCGTCGGTGACGAGGTCCTCACCGGCCTCCTCCCCGGAGACGATCCGCAGGAAGTTCTCGCGGCGCTCGGCCGCCCAGCCCGGGCGTTCCGCCCCGACCTCCCGCGGTGTCATGCGCCGCTGACCCCGTACGTCCACGGCGGACGGGGTGCGCTGGAAGACGTACAGCCGCTCGGCGGCCGCGGCCAGTTCGGGGATGACCTGCACGCCGGTGGCGCCGGTGCCGACGACACCGACCCGCTTGCCCGCGAGGCCCGTCAGACCGCCCTCCGGGGTGCCGCCGGTGTACCCGTAGTCCCAGCGCGAGGTGTGGAAGGTGTGGCCCTTGAACTCCTCGATCCCGGGGATGCCGGGCAGCTTGGGCTCCGTCAGCGTGCCGGTGGCGGTGATGACGTGGGTGGCGCGGAACGCGTCGCCGCGGTCGGTGCCGACCAGCCACTGCTCGGCCGTCTCGTCCCAGGTCAGCGAGGTGACGGCGGTGGAGAACAGGGCGTCCTCGTACAGGCCCGCCTGCTCGGCGATGCGCACGGCGTGGCGGCGGATCTCCTCGCCGGGGGCGTACTTCCACTCCGGTACGTACCCGGTCTCGTCGAGCATCGGCAGGTAGATGTGCGACTCGATGTCGCAGTGGATGCCCGGATACCGGTTCCAGTACCAGGTGCCGCCGAAGTCACTGCCCTTGTCGACGACGCGCACCCGGTCCACGCCCTGCCCGCGCAGACGCGCGCCCGCCAGGATCCCGCCGAAGCCGCCCCCGACGACGGCGACGTCCACCGTGTCGCACAGCGGCTCGCGCTCCGCCTCGCCGTCGGCGTACGGGTCCGCGGCGAAGTAGCCGAACTCGGCGGTGGTGGACCGGTACTGGCGCGTGCCCTCGGGTCGCACGCGGCGCTCCCGCTCCGTGCGGTAGCGCTCGCGCAGCGCGGCCGTCTCCTGCGGGGTGGGCGGGTTGTCGCACGGCGGCAGGGTCATCGGGCGGGTTCCTCTCGTGGGGGGCCGGCACAGGCGCCGTACGGGGTGTGGGGCGGTGCCCGGTCCGGGCGTCCCGCACGGTCCAGGTACCGTAACCCAACAACCGGACACCGTTGTCCGGTAGTGGCGGGATCGCTCTCCCGGCGGCCCCGCGCACCCCCGCGCGCCGACGGACCGCGTCGGCACGACAGGACACGAAAGGCCCGCGATGTCGGATGTCACCCCTGCCTCCCCGCTGCGCGACTGGCTGGCGGAGCCCGCCGCAGGACAGATCCTGCGCGCCGTGCTGGCCGCCCGGGGCCAGAGCGAGGAGGCCCTCTCCCCCGCTCTCGGGCTGCCGTTGGAGCAGCTCGTGCGGATGTCGGGCGACGCGTTCCCGCCCGAGCTCGTGGCGGCCCTGGTGACCGCCGCCGAGACCGGCCTTGTCCCGGAGAACCTGCCCACGGCTCCCCCTGTGGCCGCCTCGGCGCGGGAACCGGGAGCCGGCATCGAGATCGGCGCTCCCGAACCGTGGACCGAGCGCGGCACGCCGGGCCGTTTCGACGGCCGGACCGTCGTTGTCACCGGCGCCGCCTCCGGCATCGGCCGGGCCGTCGCCGCCCGGATCGTGCGCGAAGGCGGCCGGGTGATCGCCGTCGACATCTCCGAGGGCGTCACGGCCCTCGCGGCCGACCTGGGCGAGGCCGTCGTCCCGGTCACCGCGGACATCACCGCCCCCGCGTCGGCGACGGCCGTCCTGACCGCGGCGGGCGGCCGCGTCGACGGCCTGGCGAACGTCGCGGGCGTGATGGACGACGACGCCGCCGTCCACGAGGTCGACGACGAGATCTGGCACCGTGTCATGCGCGTCAACGTCGACGGTCCCATGCGCCTGATGCGCGCCGTGCTGCCCGGCATGCTCGCCGCGGGCGGCGGCCGGATCGTCAACGTCGTCTCCGAGGCCGCCCTGCGCGGCTCGGCGGCCGGCGCCGCCTACACCGCCTCCAAGCACGCGCTCGTCGGCCTGACGAAGTCGTCGGCCTACCAGTACGCGGGCACGGGTGTACGCGTCAACGCCGTCGCCCCGGGCGCGGTCGCCACCGGCATACCGGTGCCCGCCCCCGCGCCGTACGGCTCGTCCCGTACCGCGAAGATGCGCGTCGCGATCCCGAGCCTGGCGACGGCCGAGGAACTGGCGGCCTCGATCACCTTCCTGCTCAGCGAGGACTCGGTGAACATCAATGGCGCGATCCTGCCGTCCGACGGCGGCTGGTCGGCCGCCTGAGCGCCGGCGGGCGTCCCCAGAACAGAACCCTGGCCCCCGGACCCGAACCCGTCTCCTGCACGCCGCCCGACGTCCGGTCCTCCCGGACGAACTGGAAGGAGCACTCCCGCGTATGACCACGAACCGCGCGCCCCGCACCCCGGCGGGTCTCGCCGCCGTAGGTGTTATGGCTGTTCTGGCACTGACCGCATGCGGCACCGAGTCCGCCGGCGCCCCGGCGAGCGGGCCTGCCACGGCCGGCGAGGGCAGAAGCATCCGCGCCACCCAGGTCGCCCACGTGAGCGACGTGCACGAGGCCACCGGCATGACCCTGCTGGAGGGCCCGGTCCTGGACGGGCACGGCGACCTGTCCCTCGTGGACGTCACCGCCCCGCCCGGCGAGCCCAAGGTCATCTCCGTCGACGTGGCCACCGGCAGGCACCGAGGCGTCTACACCGACAGGACCGGCGCCTACACCTCCGCGCAGATCAGCCCGTACGACGGCCGCATGTACCTGACCGACTTCGCCACGGGTTCCCTGGTCAGCATCGCGCGGGACGGCTCCGACCCGCGTACGTTCTTCTCCGGCGAGGTCGAAGGGGCGCGGATGACGCCGGACGACATCGCCTTCGACGACGACGGCAATCTGTACATCAGCGACGCGCACGGCACGGAGCCGGACGAGACCGACGGCCGGATCGTGCGCGTCGACCGCGGCGGGAAGAAGGCCACCGTCCTGGCCGACGGGCTCGCCCAGCCCAACGGCATCATGTTCGACCCCGCGCTGCGCGGCCTGTGGATCAGCGAGCTCGCCGAGGACACCATCTCCTACCTGCTGCTGGACGCCGGCCGGACCAAGGTGACCTCCCGGCACGAGGCGATCCACGTCGACGGTGGGCTGGCGCAGACCGACTCCCTCGCGGTGGACGCCGACGGCAACCTCTACCAGGCGCTGCATGGCCGGCCGGCCATGGCCGTCTACAGCAAGTACGGGGCGCGCCTGGCCACCGTCGAGGTGCCGGCCAGGGACGCCGACGGCCTGACGTCGGCCACCAATGTCGCGATCGCGCCGCGCCGCACGGCGGCGTACATGACCGTCAGCGGCCCCAATGGCGGGTACGTCTACGGGTTCACCGCCCTGGGCAAGGGCATCCGCCAGTCCAACGGCGGCTGACCCTTATCCGTCGACGGCCGCTGTCAGCGGCCGCAACGACCCCACCTCGACGCCGAGCAGCCGCCAGGCCCGCCGGGCGATGTGCTCCCGCTCCGCCGGGGTGGGGCCGGTCACGGCCCCGGAGACCATCGAGACGGCCAGCATCAGGTCGTCGGCCCCGAGCGGGTGACCGGGCGGCCTGCATCGGCCCAGGACGCTGTGGACGCGGCCGGCCAGGGCCCGGGCCTCCGCGCCGTCACCGCGCACCCGCAGCAGGTCGACGAAGGCCGTCGAACGCGTCATGTGCCACGTGACCACACCGAGAACGCTGCCGAGGCTCGCGCCGGGTTCGGCGGCGGCCGCCTCGATCTCCTGGACGTTCTCGTCCAGGACGGCGGAGGCCAGCGCGACCCGGTCGGCGAAGTGCCGGTAGAGACTGCCCTGCCCCACCCCCGCGCGGCGTGCGACGGCGGACAGCGGGGCGTCGAGACCCTGTTCGGCGAAGACCTCGCGGGCGGCGGCGATGAGGGCGGACCTGTTGCGGGCCGCGACCCGGCGCCCCTGGTTGGCCGGGCGGCCGCCCCCCGCGGCGTGCGCGCCGGGTTCGGCGGGCCGGGTTCGCTGGGGTTCGGCGGGGTTCGTCACCGGAGCAGCGTAGTACGGGTACCCGGCGACCCGGAGAAGCGGCTCGGGCGAGCGGCTCGGGCTCGGCCGGGCCTCCGGGTGGCGGGTGGCGGGTAGCGGCTCTCCGGGACCGACGGGCGTATCGCGCGGGCCGATGTCCCGCTCCCGCGCGAGTGCTACGCGGGCACGTCCAGGGGCCGGTCGAGGAGGGCGAACGCCCGGTCGAGGAGGGCGACCGGGTCCTGGGCCGCGTCGCTCGCGCTCCAGCGCTGCAGCACGACGTGGAAGGCGTTGAGCGCCGTGCCCGTGGCCAGGCGCGGGTAGAGGTCGGTCTCCGGGTCGAGGCCGAGGCGGGCCGCCAGTTCCTCGGCGAGGTCGTCGCGCCACTGGGCCTGACGCTCCAGGAAACGGGCGTGCAGGGCCGGGGTGCGCAGGATCAACTGGACCACACGCAGCGCTCGTTCGGAGTCGGCGGCGCAGGTGGTGACCGGCACCCGTACCGCGTGCAGCAGGGCGTCGGCCGGCGATTCGCCCGCGGGCCGCCCGGCGAGGGCGGCGCGCATGTCCGCGCCCATGTCGGCCAGGAACTGGACGACGACGTCCTCCTTGGACGCGAAGTAGCGGAAGAAGGTCCGCTTGGAGACTCCGGCGGCCGCGACGATCTCGTCGACGGTGACCGTGTCGAAGCCCTTGAGCGCGAGCAGCTGCAGAGCCGCCTCGGTCAGTTCGTCCGAGACGAGCTGCCGCTTGCGCTGGGCCAGGCTCAGCTGAGGTCGCGTAGTCACCCCCACACCCTACACCCCATGCCCTTGATGACACCTGGACGCATCTTGACACCGAGTGCCATCGAAGTCAGGCTGTGCCGCATGGATGAGCAGCTCACACATCAGCAGCGGCCCTGGAACGCCGACCGGATCCCGGACCAGTCGCGGCGCGTGGTCGTCGTGACGGGCGCGGGCAGCGGTCTCGGCCTCGCGAGCGCCCGAACTCTCGCCCGCCGGGGCGCGCGCGTGGTCCTGGCCGTACGCGACCCGGACAAGGGGCGCGCGGCCGCCGCGACGATCACCGCCGCGCAGCCGGACGCGCGGGTCGAGGTGCGCCGGCTCGACCTGGCCGACCTCGATTCGGTCGGCGCCTTCGCGGACGGGCTGCGCGCCGACCTCCCGCACGTCGACGTCCTGGTCAACAACGCCGGGGTGATGGCGCCGCCCCGCACCCTCAGCGCGCAGGGCCACGAGCTTCAGTTCGCGACGAACCACCTCGGGCACTTCGCGCTCACCGGGCTGCTGCTCGACCTGCTGGCGCAGGCCCCAGACCCCCGCGTGGTGACGGTGAGCTCGCTCGAACACCGCAAGGGCAGCGTCGACTTCGACGACCTGAGCGGTGAACGCCGCTATGCGCCGATGGAGTTCTACCGGCGGTCGAAGCTGGCCAACGCGCTCTTCGGGCTCGAACTGCACCGGCGGCTGGCCGCGGCCGGCTCCCCGCTGCGCAGTGTGCTCGCGCATCCCGGCTACAGCGCGACCGGTCTCCAGACGAACGGCACCGTCCGGGTGCCCCGCCTTCTCTTCGGCCATCTCGCGCGACCGCTGGCCCAGTCCGCGGACCGCGGCGCGCTGCCACAGCTGTACGCGGCGACCGAACCCGGCGTGCGGGGCGGGGAGTTCATCGGTCCTGACGGCCGCGGCGAGCTGCGCGGCGCGCCGACCCGGGTCGAGCCGGCGCCGGGCGCCCTCGACCACGCGGTGGCGCGGCGACTGTGGGAGGTGTCGCAGGAGCTGACCCAGGTGCGTTTTCCGCTGCCGGACCTCGCGCGCTGAGTTCCCGCGGGCCGGAGCGCTACGAGAGCCGGGTGGCCACGACGAGCCGGCAGCGCGGGCTGCCGTCGGGCCGCTCGCCCACCTCGGGCAGCGCGTGCAGCGTGACCTCGAACCCGGCCCGCTCCAACTCCCGCCGTACGTCGGCCAGTCGGAACGGCCGGTAGTACATGACGAAGGGGGGCCGCCAGACGGCGTTGCGCACGCGCATCACGCCGTCGAAGCCGAGCATCGCCCAGTAGCCGCGCGATCTCGGCGACGGGGGCGCCGGCAGCGGGAACGCGAACTGCCCGCCGGGGCGCAGCACGCGGCGCACCTGTCCGAACAGGTCCACATACTGCCCCGGCAGGAAGTGGCCGAACGCGCCGAAGCTCACCACCAGATCGAAGACGGGCCCGAAAGGCAGCGCGAGGGCGTCCCCGCGCACGTACGAGGCGCCCGGTCCGTCCCGGCGCGCGACGTCCAGCATGCCCGCGCTGAAGTCGACGCCGACGGTCCGGCCCGCGCACACCTGCCGCAGCACGCCGAGCCCCGCCCCGGTCCCGCAGCACAGGTCGAGCCCCGTCTCGTACGGGCCGAGTTCGCGCAGCGCCCGCGCGACCGGGTCGAGCAGGAGGCCGGGCGTGCGGAACGGCGTGCGGTCGAACTTCGGCGCGAGCAGGTCGTAGCCGCGCTCGACCGACGACAGCGCCTGGACGGCCAGTTCGCGGAGGGTGGGGCCCTGGGGTGTGAACATCGCGGATCAGCATAGGTCGGCGGGCCGCCGAAATCCGCCCTTGCCGCGCACCCGGGATCCGGTGGTACTGTCTGAGTGGCACTTGTGTACGCCCCTTCCGAGGCGCCGGTGTCGATTCCCTTCCTTCCGCACGTGAGCCCGCATCCCATCCGGTGCGTCGCAGTGTGCGTCATCCCTGGTCAGCGGGTTTCCGGCGGGTTCCGTCCCGCTCCGCGCTGCCAGTTTCCCTCCCGGCCACGGGCTGTTCGACCCGTCTCCACGGGGCGTGATGTTCCGCCCCGTCCTTCCGCCGGATCCCCACCCCCCTTTCTTCCCGCGAACCCACAGCGTCCGCGAAAGGACCGTGATCGACCATGACCAGCACCACTCTCGAAAAGCCCCGCACCACCGCGGAGAGGTCCGCCGCCGCTCCGGCGACACCCGGCGCCGCCCCGAGGACCGGCGGCGCAGCCGCGCCCAAGGTCCCCGTCCCGGCGGCCGGCGTCCTCGACATCGGCGCGAACGGGGCGGGCTCCCTGCGCGCCGGCGACCTTGCGCCGACCTCGCGCGACGTCCAGGTCTCCAGCGCCCTGATCCGCCGGCACGGCCTGCGCAAGGGCGACTTGGTGGCGGGAACCTGCGCCGGGCCCCACACGCTCACCCACATCGACACCGTCGGCGGGGTCGCCGTCGGCGCGGCGCGCGGCCGGCCCCGTTTCGCCGAACTCACCCCGCTCCACCCCGCCGCACGGCTGCGTCTGGAGAGCCCGGTGAGCGGCCTCGGGGGCCGTGTCGTCGACCTGTTCGCCCCGGTCGGCAAGGGCCAGCGCGGCCTGATCGTCGCCCCGCCGAAGACCGGCAAGACCGTGCTGCTGCAACAGATCGCCGCCGCCGTCGCCGTGAACCACCCCGAGGCCCATCTGATGGTGCTGCTCATCGACGAACGCCCCGAGGAGGTCACCGACATGCGGCGCTCCGTGCGCGGCGAGGTGTACGCCTCGACGTTCGACCAGCCCGCCAAGGCACACATCGCGCTCGCCGATCTCGCCGTCGAACGCGCCAAGCGCCTCGTCGAGCAGGGCCGCGACGTGGTGATCCTGCTCGACTCGCTCACCCGGCTGTGCCGCGCCCACAACAACGCCGCGGCAGGGGGCGGCCGGACCCTGTCCGGCGGCGTCGACGCCGCCGCCCTCCTCGGCCCGAAGCGCCTGTTCGGCGCGGCCCGCAACACGGAGGAGGCCGGCTCCCTGACGATCCTCGCCACCGCCCTCGTCGACACGGGCTCCCGCGCCGACGACTACTTCTTCGAGGAGCTCAAGGGCACCGGCAACATGGAGCTGCGCCTGGACCGCCTGCTCGCCGCCCGCCGCGTCCACCCGGCCGTCGACATCACCCCGTCCGGCACGCGGCGCGAGGAACTCCTGCTGTCCGCCGCCGAGTCGGCGGGCGTACGCGGTCTGCGCCGGGCCTTCCAGAACAGGGACGGCCAGTCCTCCTACGAGACACTGCTCGACACCCTGCGCCGCACCCCCGACAACGCGGCGTTCCTGCGCCAGGTCCACTCGACGCTCCCCACGAGCTGACGCCGCCCCGGATACGTGATACTCGCAGTATGACTCCGAGTGTTACGCGCCCCGGCGACGGTCCCGCCGTCACCCTGCGCCGGGCCACCGCGCGCGACGCCAAGCGCCTGACCCGGCTCGTGCGCGGCTCCCGCGCCTACGAGGGCCCCTACGCCGCGATGGTCGCGGGCTACCGCGTGGGGCCCGACTACATCGAGGCGCACCGGGTCTTCGTCGCGGCCGGCCGGGCCGACGACCGCGTGCTCGGCTTCTACTCCCTGGTCCTCGCCCCGCCGGAGCTGGACCTGATGTTCGTCGCGAACGACGCGCAGGGTCTGGGCATCGGGCGCCTGCTCGTCGCGCACATGCGCGAGGAGGCCGCCCGCGCGGGCCTCGACCACGTGCGCGTCGTCTCGCATCCGCCCGCCGAGGGCTTCTACCGCGGCATGGGCGCCCTGCGCACCGGCACCGCCGCCGCGTACCCGCCGGCCGTCGCCTGGGACCGCCCCGAACTCGTCTTCCCCATCTCCCCCACGCGCTGAGTAGCTCCGCCACGGTCACGGGGGTTCCGCCCGCGCCGCGCACGGCGCACACTCGGTGCATTCGAGCGGGCGGCAATGCGGCAAGGAGGCCACATTGGGCGGCAGCGAGACGCGCGGCGACGCGTTCGACGTGATCGTGGAGATCCCGCAGGGCTCCCGGAACAAGTACGAGATGGATCACGAGCTCGGGCGGATCCGGCTCGACCGGATGCTGTTCACCTCGACCCAGTACCCCGCGGACTACGGCTACGTCGACGGCACGCTCGGCGGCGACGGCGACCCGCTGGACGCGCTCGTGCTCACCGCCGACGCGACGTTCCCGGGCTGCACCATCGAGTGCCGGGCCATCGGCATGTTCGTGATGAGCGACGAGAAGGGCCCGGACGAGAAGGTCCTCTGCGTCCCCGCCCACGATCCGCGCCACGCCTCGATCCAGGACATCGAGGACATCCCCGAGTTCGACCGCCTGGAGATCACCCACTTCTTCGAGGTCTACAAGGACCTGGAGCCCGGCAAGTCGGTGGAGGGCTCCCACTGGGAGGGCCGGGACAAGGCCTACGAGGAGATCGAGCGGGCGCGCGGGCGCCGGCAACGGTAGCCGCCCGCGGCGCCCGGGGAGGCGTCGTCTATGGTGGGCGGGCCGTGGTGCTCGGGAAGACCGGTGACGGCCCGCAAGGGTCAAGTCCGGAGCGGCCCTCGCCACTGTGATCGGGTTCTCCGCCGCCCTCGGGCCGGCGGGGACCACGCCGCTCCACCGGGCCACTGGCTGTCGCGAGGCAGCTGGGAAGGCAGGAGCGGCGGGGCACGCCCGTAAGCCAGGAGACCGGCCGCGGCATCTCACGAAGTGATTCCACGAGGTGCTGGAGCGTGATCAAGGCATGACCCTGCCCGGGAACTCCCCTGCGCGGCCCACCGGCCCGCACCCCGAGCCCACCTTCCGCTGGCGCCGTGAGGACACCGTGCGCACAGCGGGTCTCATCACGGTGATCGCGGCGCTGCACGTCGTCGCGTTCGGCGTACTGTTCCTCCTCGTCGTCCCCCGGCACTACGAGGTCGGCGACAAGGCCTTCGGCATCGGCCTGGGCGTCACCGCGTACACGCTCGGCATGCGGCACGCCTTCGACGCCGACCACATCGCCGCGATCGACAACACCACCCGCAAACTGATGGCGGACGGCAAGCGCCCCGTCTCCGTGGGCTTCTGGTTCGCGCTCGGCCACTCCAGCGTGGTCGTCGCGATGGCCGCGCTGGTCGCGGGCGGCGCGGCCCTCGCCGGCATCCTCCTGAACGACGAGTCCCGCACCCACCAGATCCTCGGCGTCGTCGGCACCACTGTCTCGGGTACGTTCCTGTACCTCATCGCCGCCCTCAACCTCGTGGCCCTGCTGGGCATCCTGAAGGTCTTCCGGGCGATGCGCGAAGGCACGTACAGCGAACGGGAGCTCGAACAGCACCTGGACTCCCGGGGGTTCATGAACCGGATCCTCGGCCGCTTCACCCGGTCGATCACCCGGCCGGGGCAGATGTACCCGCTCGGCTTCCTCTTCGGCCTGGGCTTCGACACGGCGACCGAGGTGACCCTGATGGTGATGGCCGGCAGCGGCGCGGCGGCGGGTCTGCCCTGGTACGCGATCCTGTGCCTGCCGCTGCTGTTCGCCGCGGGCATGAGCCTGTTCGACACGCTCGACGGGACGTTCATGAACTTCGCGTACCAGTGGGCGTTCTCGAACCCGGTGCGCAAGGTGTTCTACAACCTCACCATCACCGGTCTCTCCATCGCGGTGGCGTTCTTCATCGGCACCATCGAGCTCGTCGGCGTCCTGCACGAGAAGCTCTCGCTGACCGACGCGGTGACCGGCTGGATAGCGGGCCTGGACCTGGACAACGTCGGCTATGTCATCGTCGGCCTGTTCGTGCTCGTGTGGGCGGCGGCGATCGCCTACTGGCGGCTCGCGCGGGTCGAACAGCGCTGGTCGGCGCGGGTCGCCGAGGGCGGTTGACCCTCCGCCGCGGGGCGTTGCGACGGCAGGACGGCACGATGGCACGACGAGACGGACCGAGCACGGAGGAACCCGTATGAGCACCGCCCCCCTGCCCCTCGCGGGCGTCACCGTCGTCAGCCTGGAACAGGCGGTGGCCGCGCCGTTCGCCACGCGCCAGCTGGCCGACCTGGGGGCGCGGGTGATCAAGGTCGAGCGGCCCGGCGACGGTGACTTCGCGCGCCGCTACGACGAGACCGTGCACGGCCAGTCCAGCCACTTCGTGTGGCTGAACCGCTCGAAGGAGTCGGTGACGCTCGACGTCAAGACGGACGGCGGGCGCGCGGCCCTGGAGCGGCTGCTCGCCGGGGCGGACGTCTTCGTGCAGAATCTGGCGCCCGGCGCAGCGGCCCGACTCGGCCTGACCGCACCGGAGTTGGCGGAGCGTCACCCGTCGTTGATCGTCTGTGACATCTCCGGTTACGGCAGCGACGGGCCGTGGTCCCACCGCAAGGCGTACGACCTGCTGGTGCAGTGCGAGACGGGTGTCGTGTCGGTGACGGGCGCGCCCGACGCGCCCGCCAAGGTCGGCATCGCGATCGCCGACATCGCGGCCGGCATGTACGCGTTCTCGGGCATCCTCACCGCCCTGTACGAGCGCCGGGACACGGGCGTCGCGCGCGCGGTGGAGGTGTCGCTGTTCGAGGCGCTCGCGGAGTGGATGGGTTACCCCGCGTACTACACCGCGTACTCGGGCCGCCAGCCGGAGCGGGTCGGCGCCGCGCACGCGACGATCGCGCCCTACGGTCCCTACGCGGCGGCGGACGGCGGCACGGTCCTGCTGGCCGTCCAGAACGAACGGGAGTGGGCCTCCTTCTGCGCCGGTTTCCTCGGCGACGCCGGGCTGGCCGAGGACCGGCGCTTCCACCGCAACTCGGCCCGGGTCGCGCACCGCGCCGAACTCGACGCGATCGTCACGGCGCGCTTCGCCGAACTCGACGCGGGGGAAGCGGTCGCCCTGCTGGAACAGGCCAAGGTCGCGAACGCCCGCCTCAACACCGTCACCGACTTCCTGGACCACCCGGTCCTGACCGGCCGCGACCGGTGGCGCGACGTCAGCACCCCGGGCGGCCCCGTCCGGGCGCTCGTCCCGCCGGCGACCCTGCGCGGCGTCCGCCCCCGGATGGACCCCGTCCCGGCGGTCGGGGAACACACGGAGGCGGTGCTGGAGGAGTTCGGCTACGACGCGACGGCGATCCGGGAACTGCGGGCGGCGGGGGCGTTCTGAGGGGCGCGAATGGGGCCGTTCGGCCCCTCACAAGGGTCACTCGGCCCGCTCCCGGCGAAGGCCCTCACTGAGATGCTGCTGCGCAGAGCCTCCCGTGCCCTCGCTCTCCCGCCGCGGCGCATGGTCGAGGCACCCGGGCCCGCCGCCCGCACGAGGGGGAGCTGCGGACGGCGGGCCCGGTGACGGGGCCACGCTCGGGGGCGGTGGAGGAGCGGTAGGGTGTCGCGTCAGCCGTCACGCGCCCGATCGCCCAGGAGTACGTACGTGTCCGTAGCCATCGACCCGTCCGAGGCAGCCGTCCCGTCCGGTGAGGACGCCGGGGACACGCCCGACAACTTCTGGCAGCCACCGGCCGCGGAGAGCGGGACCGAAGCCGCGGCCACGGCCGGGGCGGCGGAGAGCGGGACCGAGGCCCCGACCGATGTCGACGGCCCGGACGCCGGGGCCGCGGAGGACGACGGCGATGCGTCCCGGGAGGTACCGGAGTCCATCCTCCGCGACGCCCAGGAGTTCGGCGTCTACGCCCGCACCGGCGGCTGGACCTTCGCCCTGAAGGTGGCCCGCAGTGTGCGCCCCGGCGGTCAGCCCGCCGGCGAGACGGAGAAGGTCTCGGCGCGCAGGTTCGCCGAGCTCGCGGGCTGCTCGGCCGAGCGTGTCATGCGCTTCTACAAGGCGTGGGACAAGGCGGCCGACGACGGCGTGGTCCCCCAGTTCGAGGCTCTCGCGCCGGGCACCGACGTCGACCTGCCCGACGCCGACGTCTGGCTGTCGTACTACGTCTCCCGTTCCAGTGCCGGCTCGGTGCGCGGCCAGGCGATCACCGAGGCCGCCGAGGCCGAGGGCATCCGCCCGACCAAGGCCCTGGAGGTCGCGGAGAACCCGACGGCGCTGCGGGCGGCGATCCTCGCCGACCCGGGCACCGCGGAGGCGGCCCGCAAGGCGCTGATGGACCGCCTCGGCGAGGACCCGGCGCTCCGCTCGGGCCTGGCCCGAGACATCGTGCGCGCCGACGATCTGAAGAAGGCCGTCGCCGAGGAGTCCAAGACCGGCGACCGTCTCGAGTACGTACGCAAGATCGCCGAGGAGGGGCAGGTCAAGACACCTGCCGGGCAGAAGATCGAGGCACCGCAGCAGCTGCGCGAGGAGGCCGAGCGCCACCTCTCCCTGATCGACGAGCTCGACGAGGACGAGGAGGCGGGCGAGTGGGCCCGCGAGGCGTACGACTCCGTGCGCACGCTCGTCGCGGAGGCCGTCGAGGCGGACCCGGAGCTGCGGGTGCAGGAGCGGCGGGCGAAGTTCTACAGCAGTCTGCAGAAGGCCACGAAGGCGTTCGAGGAACTGACGTTCGACGACGTCCAGGAGATCGACGACATCTACGAGGACGACATGGTGCGCCGCCTCGAAGAGCTCCAGCAGGCGATCTCGGCCTGCCTCACGGCCCTCCAGACGGTCCAGGTCCAGCCGAAGGACTGACGCGACGCCCCGCCCGGCGGTTTCCCGGCGCCCGGTGCCTCCCCTCGTGGGGGCACCGGCGCCGTGTTGTGCGCGGGTGTCGCGTCCGTCACGTCCCACGTACCGCACAGGTGACCGCCGCCGCACTCCGGCCCGGGGCCGCCGTCCGCAGGGAGACGGCGGCCCCCTCGCATGTCCGGGCGCGAGCAGTGGCATCGTGGGACACGATCATCGAGCTCGGCTCAGGAGGCACTTCGTGGTGGACACCCCCGACACCCCCCGCTCAACCGGCCGTCCGGCCCATCAGAACGTGACGTTCGACAGCAACGGCACGCCCGCCCACGGCTATCTGGCGCTGCCGCCCTCGGGCAGCGGCCCCGGCGTCATCGTCATCCAGGAGTGGTGGGGTCTGACCGACCACATCGCCGATGTGACCGACCGTCTCGCCGCCGAGGGCTTCGTCGCGCTCGCGCCCGACCTGTACGGCGGAAACGTGGCGCACGATTCCGGCGAGGCGTTCCGCATGATGCAGGACCTGCCGGTGGACCGCGGCGTCGAACTGCTCTCCGGCGCGGTCGACCACCTGCTGTCGCTGCCGGAGGTCACCTCGGACTCCGTCGGCGCGGTCGGCTTCTGCATGGGCGGCGGCTTCGTCCTCTACCTGGCCGCCCAGGACCCCCGGGTCGGCGCGGCCGTCCCGTTCTACGGCGTCATCCAGGGCGAGCTGCCCGACTTCTCGCGGCTGAAGGCCCAGATCCTCGGCCACTACGGCGAGCGGGACGAGGCGATCCCGGTCGCCACCCTCGCGGGCCTGAGCAAGGCCATCGCGGAACAGGCGGGCGTCGAGGCGGACTTCCGCGTCTACCCGGCGGACCACGCCTTCTTCAACGACGGCCGCCCGGAGGTGTACGACCCGGAGTCATCGGCGAAGGCCTGGTCGGCGACGCTGGAGTTCTTGCGGACAACAGTCGAGTAGCCCCGAAACGGCGGGGCCGGACGGCGTCGACCGTCCGGCCCCGCCCCACATCAACTCACCAGATCCGCACCCGGTCGGCGGGGTCGAGCCACAGCCCGTCCCCCGCCTTCGTGGCGAACGCCTCGTGGAACTCGTCGAGGTTGCGCACGATGTTCGCGCGGAACTCCGGCGGCGAGTGCGGGTCGATCGTCAGGTACTGCTGCTCCTGCTCCTTGCGCCGCTTGGTGCGCCAGCAGTAGGACCAGTTCATGAACAGCCGCTGGGAGCCGGTGAGTTCGCCCTCGGTGGGCACCGGGGCGCCGTCCAGCGAGATCAGGTACGCGGTGTGGCCGATGGTCAGGCCGCCGAGGTCGCCGATGTTCTCGCCGACCGTGAGGGAGCCGTTGACCAGCTCGCCGGGCAGGTTGCGCGGCGAGAAGCCGTCGTACTGCTTGATGAGCGCCTTCGACTTGGCCTCGAAGGCGGCCTTGTCCTCGGCGGTCCACCAGTCGTTGAGGTTTCCCAGACCGTCGTACTGGGCGCCCTGGTCGTCGAAGCCGTGGCCGATCTCGTGGCCGATGACGGCGCCGATCCCGCCGTAGTTCTCCGCGGCGTCCGCGTCCGGCGAGAAGAACGGCTTCTGCAGGATGCCGGCCGGGAAGCAGATCTCGTTGGTGCCCGGGTTGTAGTACGCGTTGACGGTCTGCGGCAGCATGAACCACTCGTCGCGGTCGACCGGCGCGCCGATCTTGGCCATCTGCCGGTCGTGTTCGAAGGCGTCGGCGGCGCGCGCGTTGGCCAGCAGGTCGTCGCCGGTCACGGGCAGCGCCGAGTAGTCGCGGAAGGTGTCCGGGTAGCCGATCTTCGGGCGGAACGTGGCGAGCTTCTCGTACGCCCGCAGCTTCGTCTCCTCGGTCATCCAGTCCAGGGCGGCGATGGACTGCCGGTAGGCCGCCAGCAGGTTCGCGACCAGCTCGTCCATGAGCGCCTTGGACCTCGGCGGGAAGTGCCGGGCCACGTACTCCTTGCCGACGGCCTCGCCCATGGCGCCCTCGACGAACGCGACGGCGCGCTTCCAGCGGGCCCGCAGCTCGGGGGTGCCGTTGAGGGTGCGCCCGTAGAACTCGAAGTTGTTGCGCACGAACGCCGACGACAGGTACGGGGCGCTGCCGCGGACCACGCGCACCACCAGCCAGTCGCGCCACTGCTCGACGGGCGTCTCGGCCAGGACCGTGGACAGGTGCGCCAGATAGGACGGCTGGCGGACGCAGGACCGAGCCAGGGTCTCCTCGCCGCCGCCGAGGCCGGTGACGTAACCGTGCCAGTCGAACTCCGGTGCCAGCGCGGTGAGTTCGTCGAACGTCGTGAGGTTGTACGTCTTCTGCACGTCCCGTGTCGCGGCCCGCTCCCAGTGCCCTTCGGCGAGCCGGGTCTCCAGGGCGAGGACGGTGCGCGCGGCCTCGGCCGGGGCGGTGTGCTCGGCGAGCGTGAGCAGCTCGGTGAGGTACGCCTCGTACTTCTCGCGGGTCTCGGCGAACTTCTCACCGCGGTAGTACGACTCGTCGGGCAGGCCGAGACCGCCCTGGAGGATGTTGTAGAGGTAGCGGTCGGAGTCGCGGTCGTCGGAGTCGATGTACGAGCCGAACAGACCGGAGCCGCCGGTGCGCTCGAAGCGGCCGAGGAACGCCGCGAGCTGCCGCACGTCGCCGATGCCGGCCACCTCGTCGAGCAGCGGCCGCACCGGGTCCAGGCCCCGCGCCTCGACGGCGTCCTCGTCCATGAACGACGCGTAGAGGTCGGCGATCTTGCGGGCCTCGTCCGGGTCGAGGCCGGTGGTGCCGCCCGCCGCGATCTCCTGAATGATCTCCTTGACCTGCTGCTCGGCGACGTCGACGAGCTGCACGAAGGGGCCCCAGCTGGAGCGGTCGTCGGGGATCGGCTCGGTCGCCAGCCACCGGCCGTTCACATGGCCGAAGAGGTCGTCCTGCGGTCGGATCGCCGGGTCCATGCCCGGGCGTGCGTCATCCAGAGTGCTCATCGACGCAGCCTACCCAGGTCAGAGGGTGAGAAGCGCCCCGGATACGACACCGCCCCGGGCGGCGGGGAGCCGGCCGGGGCGGTGCTGTCGGTCCAGTGGATCAGCGGTTCACCGGGTGAGCGTGGCGAGGGCCTCGTTCAGCGTCTGCGACGGGCGCATGACGGCGGCGGCCTTCGCCGGGTCGGGCCGGAAGTAGCCACCGATGTCGGCCGGGCTGCCCTGGACGGCGAGCAGCTCGTCGAGGATCTTCTGCTCGTTCGCGGCGAGCGTCTCGGCGAACGCGGCGAAGGCCTTGCCGAGCTCCGCGTCGTCGGTCTGCTTGGCCAGCTCCTGGGCCCAGTACAGGGCGAGGAAGAAGTGGCTGCCGCGGTTGTCGATGCCGCCGACGCGCCGGGTCGGCGACTTGTCCTCGTTGAGGAAGGTGCCGGTGGCGCGGTCGAGGGTCTCGCCGAGGACCTTCGCGTGGGCGTTGCCCGTGGTGGTGGCGAGGTGCTCGAAGGAGACGGCCAGGGCGAGGAACTCACCGAGGGAGTCCCAGCGCAGGTAGTTCTCCTTGACCAGCTGCTGGACGTGCTTGGGGGCGGAGCCGCCGGCGCCCGTCTCGAAGAGGCCGCCGCCGTTCATCAGCGGGACGACCGAGAGCATCTTGGCGCTGGTGCCCAGCTCCAGGATGGGGAAGAGGTCGGTCAGGTAGTCGCGCAGCACGTTGCCGGTGACCGAGATGGTGTTCAGGCCCTGGCGGATGCGCTCGACGGAGAGCTTGGTGGCGTCCTCCGGGGAGAGGATCCGGATGTCCAGGCCCTCGGTGTCGAACTCCGCCAGGTACTGCTCGACCTTCTTGATCAGCTGGGCGTCGTGGGCGCGGCCCTCGTCCAGCCAGAACACGGCCGGGTCGCCGGTGGCGCGGGCGCGCGTGACGGCGAGCTTGACCCAGTCCTTGATCGGGGCGTCCTTGGTCTGGCAGGCGCGGAAGATGTCGCCCTCGGAGACGGCCTGCTCCAGGACGACGTCGCCGGCCTTGTTCACCAGGCGGACGGTGCCGGTGGTGGGGATCTCGAAGGTCTTGTCGTGGGAGCCGTACTCCTCGGCCTTCTGCGCCATGAGGCCGACGTTCGGCACGGAGCCCATGGTCGACGGGTCGAAGGCGCCGTTGGCGCGGCAGTCGTCGATGACGACCTGGTAGACGCCCGCGTAGGAGGAGTCCGGGATCACGGCGAGGGTGTCGGCCTCGCCGCCGTTCTTGTCCCACATGTGGCCGGAGGTGCGGATCATGGCCGGCATGGAGGCGTCGATGATGACGTCGGACGGCACGTGCAGGTTGGTGATGCCGCGGTCGGAGTCGACCATGGCCAGCTCCGGGCCCGCGGCCAGCTCGGCCTCGAAGGACGCCTTGATGTCGGCGCCGTTGGCCAGGGACTCCAGGCCCTTGTAGATGCCGCCCAGACCGTCGTTCGGGGTGAGACCGGCGGCAGCCAGGTCGGCGCCGAAGCGGGCGAAGGTCTCGGGGAAGAAGGCGCGCACGACGTGGCCGAAGATGATCGGGTCGGAGACCTTCATCATGGTGGCCTTCAGGTGCGCGGAGAAGAGGACGCCCTCTTCCTTGGCGCGAGCGACCTGAGCGGTCAGGAACTCGCGCAGCGCGGCGACCCGCAGCACGGAGGCGTCGACGACCTCACCGGCGAGGACCGGTACGGACTCGCGCAGCACGGTGGTGGTGCCGTTGTCGGCGACGAGCTCGATGCGCAGGGCGTCGGCCTCGGCGATGACGGCGGACTTCTCGGTCGAGCGGAAGTCGTTGACGCCCATGGTGGCGACGTTCGTCTTCGAGTCGGCGGACCAGGCGCCCATGCGGTGCGGGTGGGCCTTGGCGTAGTTCTTGACCGAGGCGGGGGCGCGGCGGTCGGAGTTGCCCTCACGCAGGACCGGGTTCACGGCGGAACCCTTGATCTTGTCGTAGCGGGCGCCGATCTCGCGCTCCTCGTCGGTCTTCGGCTCGTCCGGGTACGCGGGCAGCGCGTAGCCCTGCTCCTGCAGCTCGGCGATGGCCGCCTTCAGCTGCGGGATGGACGCCGAGATGTTCGGCAGCTTGATGATGTTGGCCTGCGGCGTCTTCGCCAGCTCACCGAGTTCCGCGAGGGCGTCGGGGATGCGCTGGCCCTCCTCCAGGTACTCCGGGAACACGGCGAGGATGCGGCCGGCCAGGGAGATGTCACGGGTCTCGACGCGCACACCGGCGGTGGACGCGTAGGCCTCGATCACCGGAAGGAAGGAGTACGTCGCGAGGGCCGGGGCCTCGTCAGTGTGCGTGTAAATAATGGTCGAGTCAGTCACCGGGGGCTCCGCTCCACGTCTTCCATCGTCGTCTTCAGTCTTGCGCATATTGCTCGACATCAAGATATCTCGTGTCCGGCCGGTCCTCGAAAGGGCCCCGCCCCCGGGATCGCGCCGAGGCCCTGGCCGGCGGCGACCGGCGGGCCGGGTCAGAGCAGGCCGGTGGCCCGCAGTGACGGCTGGAGCAGCTCGCCGTGGGCCAGCACCATGGCGTCGCACAGCTCCCAGATGCGTTCCACCGGCAGTGCGGCCGCGGTCGCCGGATCGACCATGGCGGCCTGCCGGATCGACCGCGGGTCGTCCTCGACGGCGGCCCTGACCACCAGGTCGTTCATGCTCAGATAGCCGCGGTTGAGCGCCGCGCACTGGGCGGGCAGCGCGCCGATCCTGGTCGGCTGCACGCCCGCCGCGTCGACCAGGCAGGGGACTTCGACGGTGCCGGTGGCCGGGAGGTTGTCGATCAGGCCGTGGTTGGGGACGTTGCCGTAGACGGTGCGCGGGGTGCCCGTGGTGATGCTGTGGATGATCTGGGGCGCGTACTCCATCGTGCCCTCGACGTCGAGCGGGGTCCCGGCGGCGAGCGCGTCGCGGGTCTTCTCGTACTGGGCGACGTTCTCGTCGACGATCCCGAGGTACGCGCCGACGGGCAGCCGCAGCCGCTCGATCTCGCTGTCGTGGTGGAGGTACCAGGGCACGTACTCGGCGGAGTGCTCGCTCGTCTCGGTCGGGTAGTAGCCGAGGCGCCGGTACATGTCGACGCGGACCCGGCGCCGCAGCTGCGGGTCGGAGGCGATCGCTGCGTCGAGCCGGGGGTAGAGGTCCTCACCGTCGTGCTCGAACCGCAGCAGCCACGCCTGGTGGTTGACCCCGGCGGCACGGTAGGTGACCTCTTCGTACGCCACGTCCAGCAGGTCGCAGAGGTCGCGCAGGGTCCAGTGGACGGAGTGGCACAGGCCCACGACGCGGGTCAGTCCGGTGGCGGCGGTGAGGTACTGGACGTTCATCGCCATGGGGTTGGTGTAGTTGAGCAGCCACGCGTCCGGGCACAGCTCCGCGATGTCCGCGCCCAGCGCCTTGAGCAGGGGGAAGGTGCGCAGCGCGCGGAAGATGCCGCCGACGCCGAGGGTGTCGCCGATGGTCTGGCGCACGCCGTGGCGGGCGGGTACGTCGAAGTCGGTACGGGTCGACTCCCCCATGCCGACCTGGACGATGTTGATGACGAAGTCGGCGCCGGCCAGCGCCTCCCGGCGGTCCAGGTGCGCGGTGACGCCGACGGAGGGGGTGGCCCCGGCGCGGTCGGCGAGGTGCCGGGCCGCGCCGACGGCGGTCTCCAACCGCTCCGGATCGATGTCGTGCAGGGCGATGTGCAGGTCACGGAGGTCGGGGAAGGCGAAGAGGTCCGTCAGGAGCCCCTGGGTGAAGACGACGCTTCCGGCGCCGATGAAGGCGATCTTCGTGCGGGTCATGAGAGGTTCTTTCCGTCGCGGGAGCTGCTTGCGGTGCTGTCGTGGAGCCTGCTGCGGGGGCTGTCAGGCGTCGGGGAGCGCGGCGAGCGCCTCGTCCCAGGTGGGCTGGGCGGGGGTGCCGCCGTACGCCCCGGTGGACAACGCCCCGCAGACCGAGCCGAGTTCGAGCGCGTCGGCGGTGGAGCGGCCGGCCAGCACGGCGGCGACGAACCCCGCGTCGAAGCTGTCCCCCGCGCCCACCGTGTCCAGCGGCTCGGCCGGGACGCCTTTGGTTCGCCGCGCTGTCCGGCCGTCGTGCAGGAGGGCGCCGTCCGCCCCGTCCTTCACGGCCACCAGCGGGCCGTGCAGGGCGAGGTGACGGGCCGCCGCGTCCAGGGGCGCGTCCTCGGGCAGGCCGGCCAGCGCGCGGGCCTCCCGGGCGTTGGGCAGCAGGAAGTCGGTCACGGCGAGGGCCGCCGCGAGTCCGCCGGGGCCGGTGGCGCCCCACGTCCCGGCCGGGTCGTCGTTGGTGTCCAGCGAGGTGGTGGCGCCCAGCTCACGCGCCGTGCGAAAGAGCGCGGGCAGCGCCTCGGCGAGCTTCGGCAGCAGGAAGTACGAGGCAGCGTGCACATGGCGGCTGTCACCGAGCAGCGATCCGGGCACGTCGTCGGGGCCCGTGGCGGCGAGAGCGCCGGGCGCGGTGAGGATCGTACGGTCGCCGTCGCCGCGGGTCACCACGACCGTCAGCGGGGTCGACAGGGCGCGGTCGACCTTCATGGCGCCGGTGTCGACGCCACGGGCGGCGAGCGCGGCGGTGACGAAGCGCCCCGCCTCGTCGTCCCCGACCCGGCCGGCGAAGGCCACCTTCAGGCCGAGGCGTGCGGCGCCGCACGCCATGATCGCGGCGGAGCCGCCCAGGGTCAGCAGACCGGTGTCGACGAGTTGTTCGCGCTGCCCGAAGGCGAGCGGCGCGTCGAGCGGTCCGAGGACGACGTCGGGGTTGGCGTCCCCGATGACCAGCAGGTCGAAGGTGTGCGGCATCCGGTTTCCCTGGGATCGAGGTCGCGAGCGAGGTACGGAGAAGGAAGAAGAGGGGGTGGAGAGGTGTGCGGGGTGGTCCGGTCTCATCGCCTGCTCGTCCCTTATCCCTTGAGCCCCGAGGAGGTGATGGACTGGACGAACGACTTCTGTGCGAGCAGGAAGGCGAGCAGCACCGGCAGCACGGTGATCACGTTGCCCGCCATGACCGCCGACCACTTCGTGTGGTGCAGTCCCTGGAAGGTCGTCAGGCCGAGTTGCAGGGTGTACTGCGTGTCGTGGTTGATGGCGATCAGCGGCCAGGTCAGGTCGTTCCAGGTGGTCAGGAAGGTCAGTACCGCCACCGTGCTCAGCGCGGGCCGCGACATCGGCAGCACGATGAGGAAGAGCACACGCAGCCGGGAACAGCCGTCCATCCAGGCGGCCTCCTCCAGCTCCCGGGGCAGCGACAGGAAGAACTGGCGCAGCAGGAAGACCGCGAACGGGGTGACCAGTGACGGCACGATGAGCGCGCCCAGGGTGTCGATCAGCCCGAGCCGCTTCATGACGAGGAAGGTCGGGACCATCGTGAGCTGGAACGGGATCGCCATCGTCGCCAGCATCAGCCCCATCAGCAGCCGGGACCCGGCGAACCGCATCCGGGCGAACGCGTAGCCGCCGAGGGAGCCGAGGACCAGGTTGGAGACGACCGCGACGGCCGAGACGATCAGCGAGTTGGCGAACCAGCGGGGGAACATCGCGTTGCCGAGGACGTACCGGTAACCGCCGAGGTCGATCCCGGAGGGCCACAGGGCGGGCGGGAAACGGTTGATCTCCGCGTCGGTCATCACGGAGCTGAGCAGCAGCCAGATCAGCGGGGTCGCGAAGACCAGCGCGAGCGGGGCGAGCAGCAGGTGCCAGGGGCTGAAGGGCAGCCGTGCCCGGCCTCCGGGTCGTGCGGCGGGCGGGGTGGTGACCGTCATGTGCCGGCTCCTTCCAGGGGCGCCCGGCCTGCCGAACGGCCCCGCGCCAGCCGCATCCCCACGGTGATCACGCCCAGCGCCAGTGCGAGGACGTAGGCCGCCGCCGCGCCGTAGCCGGCCGTGAAGTTCTTGAACGCCTGTTCCCAGATGAAGTAGACGATCACGGTGGTGGAGCCGAGCGGCCCGCCCTTGGTCGTCACGTACACCAGGTCGAAGACCTGAAGGGCGTTGATGGTCTGCCACACCAGCAGGAACACGGTGACCGGCGTCAGCGCGGGCAGTGTGACGTGCCGCAGCAGGTGCCGGCGTCCCGCGCCGTCCAGGCGTGCCGCCTCGATCAGGGACGGCTCCACGTCCTGGAGGGCGGCGAGGAAGACGACGATGCAGAAGCCGGTGCCGCTCCAGACCGAGATCGCCACCAGCACGAGAAGGGCCTGTCCCGGGTCGGAGAGGAAGCCCTGCGGGGAGACGCCGAGGTGGTGCAGTACGGAGTTGGCGACGCCGAACTCGGGGTCGAGGATGAAGGAGAACAGCACTCCCTGGGCCGCGGCCGAGATGACGAACGGCACGAAGAACAGGGTCCGGTAGAGCCCCACGCACCGGATGCGCCGGTTCAGCGCGAGGCCGAGGGCAAGCCCGAGACCGAGGGAGAGCGGCACGTACAGCGCCGTGTAGAGCAGGGTGTTCTCCACGGCCTCGCCGAAGTGCGGGTCCTGGCGGAGCGCCCGGTAGTTGTCGAGGCCGACCCAGCGGCTGGGGGTGACCAGATCGTCCGCCTGGAAGGAGAGCAGGAGGGACCAGCAGACGGGGACGACACTCAGCCCGAGGATGATCAGAACGGCGGGCGAGACGTAGGCCCAGGCGGTCGCGGTCTCGCCGCGGCGCAGCGGTGACCGGCCCGCCTTGCGGGGCCGGGTCCCGTCGCCGGGCCGGCCGGGGTCCTTCCCGCGGGCACGGCGGGCGCCGCCCTCGCGGGTGGGGCCGGGGCCAGGGCCGGGGTCGGGGTCGGGAAGCGTGAGCGGGGCGGGCAGTCGCGGCATGGCGGTCTCCTGTGCGCGGTGTACGCGGTGTGCGCGATGTGCGCGATGTGCGCGATGCGCGGTGTACGCGGTCCGCGCGGGGCTGTGGCTGTGGCTGGGCTGTCCGGACCCGGTCACCGGGGGACGAGGAGCGCGGCGTCGGCCTCCCGCGCGCACCGGCGCAGTGCCTCGTCGGGGCTGCTCCGGCCGAGGAGCACGGCGGAGATCGCCTGGCCGAGCGCCTGCGAGATCTGCGGATAGGCGGGGTGCACCGGGCGTACCCGGGCGGTCTCCAGCGCCCGGGTGAACACCGAGAGCCCCTCGGTCTCCGCGTCCCGCCGCCGCCAGGCCGGCAGCGCCGCGGTCGGCCGGCTCAGCGGCAGACTGCCCGCCTCGACGTCCCAGCGCACGTCCTGGGCGGGCCGCGTCAGCCACGTCACGAAGGTACGCGCGGCCCGCACTCTGGCCGGGCCGTTGTCGAACACGGTCCAGGTGTCGGGTCCCGAAATGGTCATGGGGCGACGGCTGTAGCTGGGCAGCGGGACGACGTGGTGGTCGATCCTCGCGTTCTCGATGTCGGGGAGCTGCCACGGCCCGGTGACGACCATGCCCATCCGTCCGGCGAGGAAGACCTGGTACATCTGCTCGCTGCCGGACCTCGGATCGATGTACACGCTCCGCGCACGCGCGAGCGTCTCCACCGTCTCCAGCGCCCGTACGCCCTCCTTCGCGAAGCCGATCGACCTGCCGTCGGGCGCGATGACCTCACCGCCCAGGTCCCACACCATCGGCCACAGCCGCCACACCGTGTCCTCGTCGCCCACTCCCGGCCAGCCGGTGCCGAAGACGGAGCGCCGCCGGTCGGTGAGGCGGGCGGCGGTGTCGGTGAACTCCCGCCAGGTCCAGCCGGGTTCGGGCAGGGGCAGGCTGGCGTCGCGGAAGAGCTTCTTGTTGCAGACGACGGCGAGCGAGTCCATCAGGGCGGGGATCGCCCGGACCCGGCCGTTGAGGGTGACGGCCTCGCGCGCCGGCTTCCAGAAGCCGTTCCACACGCCGGCGTCCGAGCGGAGCGTCTCGGTCAGGTCGACCACCGACGGGCTGCGCGCGACGCTGGCGAGGTCCGAGCCGAAGACGTACACGACGTCGGGGAAGGAGCCGGAGGCGAGCGCCGCGGTGATCTTCTGGAGCATCGCGTCGGAGAGGACACCGCCGCCCGCGTCGACGCGGATCCGGGGGTGGGTCCGGTTGAACTCCCGGACCAGCGCCTCGATCGCGGTCCGGGCGGTGTCGGTCTGGCCGTGCCACAGTTCGACCGTGACCCGGCCGTCGGGGCCGACGCCGTCCGACGCGTCCGCGCCGCAACCGGACAGTGCGGCCGACGCGGTGGCGCCGAGCGCGAGGCCGGTGCCCCGGCGCAGGACGCCGCGGCGGGACGGGTGGGACGGGCGCGGGTTCGCGGCCATGTGCACCTCCACGGAGGCGTGCGGAGCACGCCGTGCCGTATCGCCGGGGGCCTGGTTCGTCTCAGGCCGGAACGCCCTGTGCACCAGGGAGCGGGGCGCGCGGGCGCGCCGGACGGGGAGGGTGGCGCGTCAGCAGGTCCGGCGCAGATAGCCGCTGCTGCCGGCCGGAGAGACGTCCATGTCCCGGCGGACGATGGACAGTTCGTCCTTCCAGCCGTCGCAGGCGGTCTTGAGGCCCTTGGCGCTGTACTCGATGACGATCACGTCGGAGCCGAAGTGGTCGGTGTAGGAGTCGCACTCGTTCCACTCCCCGCACTCCTCCGCGATGGCGAAGTCGAGCCCGGTGGCGGTGCGGTACCCGGCGAGGTCGGAGGTGTTCTTCTGGGCGATCGCCAGGCCCTCGGCGTGCGCGTGGGCGGAGAGTTCGGTGATGTACGCCATGGCCGCGGAGGCGCCGAACCTGCCCTGGCTGCGCGAGTAGCTGTCGTAGTTGTCGGGCTCGACCGCCTGGAATCCCTTGGCCGCGCAGCCGTCGATCCAGCCGTTCACCTTGGCCGCGATGCGGGTGCGCTTGGCGGCCGTGCCCACGTCGAGGATGGCCTCGTTCCACTCCTCGTCGATGATGACGTCGCCCGCGGAGTCCCGCAGCAGGAGGTCCGCGTCCCACTCGTCCAGTTCGTCGGGCTGCACCTGGAAGGCGTTGACGTAACAGATGTTGTACAGGCCGGGGGCGGGTGAGGCCCCGCGGTCGCGGCTGACCACGGAGACTCCGGCGGGCGGGGTGTAGGCGCCGCCGATCTGGTAGTCGAACCCCGCGTGCGCCGGGGGGAGGGTCACGGCGGCGGCCGCGGGGGACGCGGTGAGGAGGGGGGCCGAGATCAGCGTCGCCGTGAGGGCCACGCCCGCGGCGCGGATCCGGCGGGTGCGGGAACGATTGCTGCTCACTGTCGAGCTCCAGTTGGGTGGCGGGTACGTCCCCGCCTCGGGCCCTGGAGTGACCCTGGCGACTGTGTCCGGGCTCGCGGGGCCGTGGGGGCCCTGGCGCTTACCGGCTAGGCGTACCTCTGACGCCGCGAGACCTGCTTCGCGTGCTCGGCCCCGGCGTTTCGAGGAGTAAATCGATCAGTCCTCTCCCTGTCAACAGAGCGGAACGCACGAGCCGTTCGGCGCCCGACCCGCCACAGTCGATGTGCAAAGTGTGGTGCCCCACCACATACGCCACTGACCTGCGTCTTCCTACCTTGTGGCAGCACGCAGACGTTTCCCTCCCCGCCTGGAAGTGGTGCACATGGCCTCCGCAGCAACCGCTCCGCCGACACCGGCCAGCCTCAAGCGCGTCGTCGCCGCGTCCCTCATCGGCACCACCATCGAGTGGTACGACTTCTTCCTGTACGGCTCCGCCGCCGCCCTGGTGTTCAACAAGCTGTTCTTCCCCGGCTCCGATCCGCTGGTCGGCACCCTGCTCTCCTTCCTGACCTACGCCGTCGGGTTCGCGGCCAGGCCGCTGGGGGCGCTCGTCTTCGGGCACTACGGCGACCGCCTCGGGCGCAAGAAGCTCCTGGTGCTCAGCCTGCTCATGATGGGCGGTGCCACCTTCGCGATCGGCCTGCTCCCCACCTACGCCACCATCGGCGCGGCGGCGCCCGTCCTGCTGACCGTGCTGCGTCTGGTCCAGGGCTTCGCGCTCGGCGGCGAGTGGGGCGGGGCGGTGCTGCTGGTCTCCGAGCACGGGGACGCCGCGCGCCGCGGCTTCTGGGCGTCGTGGCCGCAGACCGGGGCGCCCGCGGGTCAGCTCCTGGCGACCGGCGTGCTCTCGGCCCTCACCGCCCTGATCTCGGACGCGCAGTTCACCTCGTGGGGCTGGCGCATCCCGTTCCTGCTCTCCGGGGTGCTGGTCATGGTCGGCCTGTGGATTCGTCTCTCTGTCGATGAATCGCCGGTCTTCAAGAAGGCGCTGGCCCGGGCCGAGGCCCGCAAGGCGGAGCCGGGCGGGGCGGCCGAGAAGATGCCGCTCGTCGCGGTCCTGCGCCACCACTGGCGCGACGTCCTCGTCGCGATCGGTGCCCGCATGGCCGAGAACATCAGCTACTACGTGATCACGGCGTTCATCCTGGTGTACGCCACCACGTCGGCCGGCGTCTCCAAGCAGACCGCGCTGAACGCCGTACTCGTCGCGTCCGCCGTGCACTTCGCCGCCATCCCCCTCTGGGGCGCCCTGTCGGACCGGATCGGCCGGCGCCCGGTGTACCTGCTGGGCGCGGCGGGCATCGGGCTGTGGATGTTCCCGTTCTTCTCCCTCGTCGACACCGCGAGCTTCGGCAACCTGCTCCTCGCCGTCACCGTCGGCCTGGTGCTGCACGGCGCCATGTACGCCCCGCAGGCCGCCTTCTTCTCCGAGATGTTCGCGACGCGGATGCGCTACTCGGGCGCCTCCATCGGCGCCCAGTTCGCCTCGGTCGCGGCGGGCGCGCCCGCGCCGCTCATCGCGACGGCGCTGCTCGCGGAGTACGACAGCTCGGCGCCGATCGCGCTGTACGTGATCGCCGCCGCGCTCCTGACGCTGCTCGCCGTCGGCGTCGCGAAGGAGACCCGCCACCGCGACCTCGACGCCGTCGGGACGCGGGACGGCACGGGCGGGGCGGCTGCCGAGCCGCGCGCGGGGGCCCACAGCGTCTGACGCTCCCGCCCCGGAGCCGCGCCGCCCTCGTACGCGCCTCACGGCGGGCGGGGTCAGCGCGGGTCCGGGGCGGCCAGCCGGTGCAGCCGCAGGGCCAGTTGGATCTCCAGCGACCGCGCGGGCTCCTGCCAGTCGGGTCCGAGCAGCCGCCCGATCCGCTCCAGCCGCTGGGCGACGGTGTTCACGTGGACGTGCAGCGCGTCCTTGGTGCGGGCCGGGCTCGTGCCGCACGCGAAGTAGGCGTCGAGCGTCCGCACCAGATCGGTTCCCCTGCGCTCGTCGTACCTGACGACCTCGCCGATGGTCCGGGCGACGAACCCGCCGATGTCCCGGCTGTCGGCGAGCAGCAGCCCCAGGAAGCCGAAGTCCTCCGCGGCCGCGCCCTCACCCGCCCTGCCGAGCAGGCGCAGCGCGTCCAGACAGCGCCGGGCCTCTGCGTGGGCGGCGGCGGCGGTGTCGGCCCGGGCGAGGAGGTCCGTGACGGGGGCGGAGGCGCCCACGGTGACCGTCTCGTGGACCGCCGTGCGGAGCCGCTCGGCCACGTGCGCCGCGACGCCGGAGGCCGTGGCGCCTGCGCACAGCGGCAGCAGCAGGACCGTGCCGCCGTCGCGTGCGGCGGCCAGTCCGTGCCGGGTCGCCGCGAGATGGCCGGCCGCCGACCACAGGCGGCGGCGCGCGGCGGCCTCCTGCTCCGCGCCCGCGTCGGCCGTCTCCAGGCGGGCCGCGAGCACGACGTGGGTGGCGCCCAGATCGGCGTGGAGCCGCGCGGCCCTTTCCCGCAGCAGCCGCGGATCGCGGGCGCGGGCGTCGAGCAGGTCGTCCAACAGCTCGCCCCTGACCCGCTGTTCGGCCTCGGACGCGGAGCGCCTGGCCAGCAGCAGCAAGGAGGTGACCATGGCGGCGCGCTCCAGGGTGCGCTGGTCGACGGGGTCGAGACCCGGGTGACCACGCAGCACCAGAGCGCCCAGGAGCTCCCCGCCCGCGGCCACTGCCGCGACCCAGTCCTCCCCGCGGCGCACCGCGTGCCCCTCGGTGCGGGAGACCTCCACGGCCTCGCCGGGGGCGGCGTCCGCGTCGGTGAACTGCACGGTGCTGTCCAGTACTTGGGAGACGGCGGCGGCCACGTCGTGCACGCCGCCGCCGCGCAGGACCAGTTCGGCGAGCCGGTCGTGCACGTCGGAGGCGCGTTCGATGACGCCGCTGCGGTCGCGGATGATCTCGTTGGCCCGCTCCAGCTCGCCGAGCGCTTCCCGGGTCTCCGTGAGCAGGTTGGTGGTGTCGATGGCCGCGGCGGCGAGCGCCGCGAACGAGCCGAGCAGCGCGATCTGTTCACGTTCGAAGACCCGGGCGCGCCGGTCCGCGGCGAACAGCACGCCGATCACGTGCGGCCCCAGGCTGAGCGGCACCCCGAGGATGGCGACGAGGCCCTCGTCCTGGACGCCGGCGTCGATGGTGCGGGTGTGCTGGAAGCGCACGTCCTGCCCGTAGTCCGCGGTGACGTACGGGCGGGCGGTCTGCGCGACGAGGCCGCCGAGCCCCTCCCCCATCCCGAGGCGCAGCTGCTGGAAGCGGGCCGCGACGGAGCCCTCGGTCACCCGCATGCGGGTGTCGCCGCGGGCCGGGTCGTTGAGCGTCAGATACGCCACGTCGGTGCCGAGCAGTGATCGGGCGCGCTGGACGATGGCTTGCAGGACCGCGTCCAGGTCGCGCAGTCCGGCCAGGTCGTGGGCGGTCTCGAACAACGCGGACAGTTCGGCCTCGCGCCGCCGTCTGCCCTCCATCTCCTCCCGCACGCCGAGCGCGAGGCGTTTGGCGCCTTCCAGCTCCGCTATCCGCGTGGGCGTCGCGCCCTCGGCGCGGGCGAGGAGCACCGGCTGTTCGTAGGCGTCGGCGGAGGCGCCCCTGGCGAGCAGCTCCAGGAACGGGGCCTCGGCGTCGGCGGTGGTCACTGGCGCCGGGGCGGCTGCCGGGTGCGGTGGGTGCTGCTCCATGGCCAACAGGATCACCCGCGTTCAGTGAGCGGTCCAGCCGCCGTCGAGGGAGAGCGAGGTACCGGTCATGAACGCGGCCTGCGGCGTGCACAGATAGGCCACCGCCTCGGCGACCTCGTCCGGTTCGATGAGCCGTTTCAGCGCGCTGTCCCGCAGCAGCACCTCGCTCAGCACGCGTTCCGCGGAGAGTCCGTGCGCGGCGGCCTGGTCCGCGATCTGCCGCTCGACGAGCGGCGTACGCACGTAGCCCGGGCTGACGCAGTTCGAGGTGACGCCGTGCGGGGCGCCTTCCAGTGCGGCCGTCTTCGACAGCCCTTCGAGGCCGTGCTTCGCCGCGACGTACGCGGACTTGAACGCGGAGGCGCGCAGCCCGTGCACCGACGACACGTTCACGATGCGGCCCCAGCCCTGCTCGTACATGTGCGGCAGCGCGCCGCGGATCAGCCGGAACGGGGCCTCCAGCATCACCGTCAGGACGGTGTGGAAGACGTCGGGCGGGAACTCCTCGATGGGGCGCACCAGTTGGATCCCCGCGTTGTTCACGAGGACGTCGGCGCCGGCGGCCGCGGCCTCGGCGGCATCGAGGTCGGTGAGATCCAGGACGCAGGGTTCGACGCCCTCGCTCAGCCCGGCCAGCGCGTCGAGGCCCTCCCGGTCCCGGTCCACCGCTCTCACCTTGGCGCCCGCGGCGGCGAGCCGCAGGGCGCAGGCCCGGCCGATGCCGCCGGCGGCGCCGGTGACGAGTGCGGTGCGTCCGCCGAGGTCGAGCGGTGCGGCGGGGGGTGCGGCGAGAGGGGTGCGCGGGGTCATGCTCCGCACCCTAGGCAGCGCGCCGACGCCGCCCGATGTGGCCGGCACCCATACTTCAGTGGTCTCTCGTGGTCTCGAACCATGTCGGTCCTTCGGACTGCGCCTGCTTGATGCGCAGCAGCGCGTCCTCACCGAGCGGCGGCAGCGCGTCCAGCGCGAACCAGGCGACCTCCAGGGACTCCTCGTCGTTCACGCGCGCCTCCCCGCCGGTGGCCCGGCAGCGGAAGGTGATGTTCATGAACTGGCACTCGTCGCCGTTGGGATAGGTGATCTGCTCCGACGCCTGCACGAGGACGACACGTTCGGCGACGCACTCGACGCCGGTCTCCTCCTGCACCTCGCGCGTCGCGACGTCCGCGGGCTGTTCACCCGGCTCGGCGATCCCGGCGGGCAGCGCCCACTTGCCGGTGTCGCTGCGGCGCCCGAGGAGCAGCTGCCCCGCGTCGTCGAGGACGACGGCGGTGACGCCCGGCAGATAGAGCAGCTGGTGGCCGGCGCTGGCCCGGATCCTGCGGATGAACTCTGGAGTTGCCATACCCACGACCCTAACCGCGCGGTCTCACGGTCCGACAACTCAGCCGTTCGTGCGCCGCCCCCGCCGGGAGCGCGCGACGGCCCACGCCAGGCCGCCGACGCCGACCGCCACGAGGAGCGCCTCGGGCCAGGCGCCCGCGCGGGTGGCGAGCGTCCGGGAGGTGCGCCTGGGGACGTCGGCGATCAGGGTGTCGGCCTCGAACATGCCGGTGTGCTGAGCGACGGACCCGTCGGGCCTGATCACCGCGCTGATCCCGCTCGTGACCGGGACCATCACGGCCCGGCCGTGCTCGACGGCGCGTACCCGGTCCATGGCGAGCTGCTGGTAGGTCATCTGGCTGCGCTCGAACGTGGCGTTGTTGCTCGGTACGGAGAGGATCTGTGCGCCCGCGCGGACCTGATCGCGGACCACGTCGTCGAACGCCGCCTCGTAACAGGTCACGTTGCCGATCTTCGTGCCCGCCATGTCGAAGGTGACGGCCTTCTTGCCGGGCACGAACTCGCCGGCGCGGTCGACGTCCTTGCTGAAGATGCGGAAGAAGCTGCGGTACGGCATGTACTCGCCGAACGGTTGCAGGTGCCGCTTGTCGTAGGTCGCGCCCGGGCCCGTCGCGGGGTCCCAGAGGATCAGCCGGTTGCGCGCCGAGCCGTCCTCCGCGGTGACGACGGCGCCCACCGAGATCGGCGCGCCGACGGCCCGGGCGGCCCGGGTGATCTCGTCGTAGGCGTCCTGATTGACGTACGGGTCGATGTCGGAGGAGTTCTCCGGCCACAGGACGAGGTCGGGCCGCTTCGCCTCACCCGACTTGATCTTCGCCGCCAGCTTCATCGTCTCGCGTACGTGGTAGTCGAGCACGGCCCGGCGCTGGGCGTTGAAGTCGAGGCCCATGCGCGGCACGTTGCCCTGGATGAGCGCCACGCGCGCGGTGCCGTCCTGCGCGGCGTTCGACATGAACGGCATGACCGCGGCGCCGGCGACCACGGGCGCGACGGTGAGCACGGCCGCGGCGGCGACGGTGCGGTCGCGCAGCACGCGTGCACCCCCGCCGCCGGAGCGGCGGAGCGCGATGAGGCGCAGGGCGAGCGCGGCGAGGCCGAAGCCGCACAGCACCACGGCGAAGCCGAGCAGCGGTGTGCCGCCGAGCGAGGCGAGCGGCAGGAACACGCCGCTGGGCTGCCCGAAGGCGACCTTGCCCCAGGGGAAGCCACCGAACGGGAACCGGGCGCGCAGCGCCTCGTCCGCTGTCCAGACACCGGCCGCCCACAGCGGCCACAGCGGAAGCCGCGAGACGTACGCGATCCCGAGGCCGGCCAGCGACAGGATCAGCGCCTCGGCGACGGCGAGCGCGAGCCACGGCAGGGGCCCGACATCGACGCCGGTCCACGAGAGCAGCGGCACCAGGTAGGCCAGGCCGAACACGAGCCCGAGGCCGAATCCCGCCCGCATCCGCCGCCCGTGCACGGCGACCCCGAGGAGCCCGAACGACAGCGGCGCCAGCCACGGCAGCTCGCGCGGCGGAAAGCTCGCGTACAGCAGCAGTCCGGCGACCACCGCCAGGCCGACGGGCACGAGCCGTCGCAGGTGGGAGGGGAGAGCGGGCTGCGCGGCGGGCTCGTCCGAGGGGGCGACGGGAGGTGCGGTGGCGGTCACCCGGGGAGTGTACGGCGGGTCACTGTCCACGGGACATGCCGGTCGGGGGGCGACGGTGGGAGCGACGGGGTGGTCCGCGGTGACCGGGCCCGCACGGTCCGTCGGCGTGGACGCGGCGGGCCTCGGCGTCCCGGGCGGCTGTGCCGGGTGGTCCCTGATCATGGCGACCGCGCGAGGGCGCCGCGGACAGAACGAGCGAGGGGTCAGAGAAGGGGGCCGGCGGCCTTCTTGATGCGGTCACGGATGTGCCGCACGGCGCTCTCCGCGTCGTCCACGGTCACCGTGAACTTGCGGCCGTCGCCGAGGCTGAGCACCAGGCCCTCACCGCGGCGTACGACGACCGCCGTGCCGATCTCGGGGCGCCAGCGGTAGCCCCAGCCGCCCCACTGCCGGGGGGTGACGCTCGGCGCGAAGTCCGCGTCGACGACGTGGGCCAGGGGGATGCGGCGGCGCGGCAGGCCGACATGGCCGCAGCGCACCTCCAGATGGTCCTTGTCGACCTTCACCGCGACGTGGAGGAACGCGAGGGTGCCGAACAGGATCAGCAGCCCCGCTGCGATGAGGCCGACCACGGACATGGCCAGCGCGGCGATCCCCGTCGCCCAGGAGCTGACCACGGCCAGCTCGATGCCGAGGGCCAGGCAGGCGAAGCCGCCCAGGGCCAGCAGCCACTGCACGCGATTGCGTGCGCGACCGGTCCAGACATCGCTCGCGTGGGCGGAAGTGCGTCGCCCGGGGTGCTCTTCGGCGGCGTGTTCCCTCATGCACACGAGCCTACTCATGTTCCGCGGTGAAGGCACCGGGTCGCGGAGCGTAACCGCTCCCGATCACCGCCCCCGCTCAGCCGACATGGCTGACGGCCTGCAAGGAACGGCCTTCCGCGTACGTGAGCGCGGCCTGCGGGAGCGCCTCCGTGCGGCCGCTGAGGATCACCGTGAGTCCGCCCCGGGCGTCGGGCCGGGCCGGGGGCCGCTCGCCGATGCGGCGCAGCGCCTGCGCGGCGACGGCGCCCGCGCTGCCGTGGAGCACGAGCGGGGCGGCGCCGGGCCGCTGCACGGCGGCGCGGATACGCTCCGCGACCAGCTCGTAGTGGGTGCAGCCGAGGACGACGGCCTTGACGTCACGCGGGGTGAGGGCGGCGGCAGCGGCGATGGCCCGGTCGATACCGTCCTCGTCGGCCCACTGCACCGCGTCGGCGAGGCCAGGGCAGGGCACCTCGGCGACCTCGACGCCGCCCGCGAAGTCGCGGATCAGCCCGCGCTGGTACGGGCTGCCCGTGGTGGCGGGGGTGGCCCAGATGGCGATGGGGCCGCCTCCCGCCGCGGCCGGCTTGATCGCGGGGACGGTGCCGATGACGGGGATCGCCGGTTCGAGCCGGGCGCGCACGGCCGACAGGGCGTGCACGGAGGCGGTGTTGCAGGCGATGATCAGCGCGTCCGGCCGGTGCGCGGCGGCGGCCTCGCAGGCGGCGAGGGCACGCCGCTCGATGTCCTCGGAGGCGCGCGGACCCCACGGCATGCTGTCGGGGTCGGAGGAGAGCACGAGATCGGCGTCCGGTCGCAGGTTCCGTACCGCGACGGCGGCCGCGAGCAGTCCGATTCCCGAGTCCATCAGCGCGATCTTCACCCGGAAACCATAGACGATCGGCCCGACAAGGCCGTGCCGGTGGGGCAGACTGCGACGGATGGACGTCGTTGTGTGGATCACCGCGGTCTCGCTGGGCGCATGGCTGTGGCTACTGCTCTGCCAGGGGTTCTTCTGGCGCACGGACCTGCGGCTCCCGCCGCGCACGGACCCCGTCGACTGGCCGGACGTGTGCGTCGTCGTACCGGCCAGGGACGAGGCGGCGGTGCTGCCGGACAGCCTGCCGTCGCTGCTCGCGCAGGACTATCCCGGCCGCGCGGAGATCTTCCTCGTGGACGACGGCAGTTCGGACGGTACCGGCGAGGTGGCCCGGGCTCTGGCGCGGCGCCACGGCGGGCTGCCGCTGACGGTCACCTTCCCCGGCGAACCGCCGGCGGGCTGGACGGGGAAGTTGTGGGCGGTGCGGCACGGCATCGGCCTGGCACGCGCGCGTGAGCCTGAGTTCCTGCTGCTGACCGACGCGGACATCGCCCACGAGCCGGGGAGTCTGCGGGCCTTGGTCGCCTCCGCGCGGACGGGCGGCTTCGACCTGGTCTCGCAGATGGCGCGGCTGCGGGTGGCGAGCGGGTGGGAGCGGCTCGTCGTGCCCGCGTTCGTCTACTTCTTCGCGCAGCTCTATCCGTTCCGGCGCATCGCCGACAAGGGTTCGCGCACGGCCGCGGCGGCGGGCGGCTGTGTGCTGCTGCGCACGGCGGCGGCGGAGCGGGCGCGGATCCCGGACGCCATCCGACAGGCGGTGATCGACGACGTGTCGCTCGCGCGGGCCGTGAAGCGCTCGGGGGGCCACATCTGGCTGGGCCTCGCCGAGCACGTCGACAGTGTGCGGCCCTATCCGCGGCTGGCGGATCTGTGGCGGATGGTGTCGCGCAGCGCGTACGCGCAGTTGCGGCACAACCCGCTGGTGCTGCTCGGCACGGTCCTGGGCCTCGCGCTGGTCTATCTGGTGCCGCCCGTCGCCCTCTGCGCGGGGCTGGCCGCGCGCAGCGTGCCGACCGCGCTGCTCGGCGCGCTCGCGTGGGCCGTGATGACGGCGACGTACGGTCCGATGCTGCGCTACTACCGCCAGCCCCTGTGGCAGGCCCCGCTGCTGCCGTTCACCGCCTTCATGTACCTCCTCATGACGGTGGATTCCGCTGTGCAGCACTACAGGGGCCGGGGCGCGGCATGGAAGGGGCGGACGTACGCCCGTCCCGACGCCGCCCCGGAGCAGTCATGAACTCGCCGCCACGGGTGGCTACTTGCGGCCCGGGGTCCAGTCCATGCCCCACCCGTAGGCCTGGTCCACGGTGCGCTGCGGGCTGACGCCCCGCGCGGGGACGAGGTAACGGGCCTCGCGCCGGACGGTCAGGTCGCCGCCCTCCTGGGTGAGGAGGGCGAGCGCGCACACCGTGGAGGGCACCGTGCACTCGTCCAGGGAGAAGTCGATGGGCGCGCCGTTCGACGGTTGCAGGGTCACGGTCGCGTGCAGGTCGGCGAAGCTGCGCGCACCCTCGTAGATCGTCACGAAGAGGAGGATGCGGCGAAAGGCGTCCTTGTGGTCGAGGTTGATGCTGAGGTTCTCGCCGGTGGCGACGGTTCCGCTGCGATCGTCGCCGTCGAGGTGGATGTACGGGGGCTGGTGCAGCGCCCCGAAGGCGTTGCCCAGGGCCTGCACGACGCCTTTGCGTCCGTCGGCGAGTTCGAAGAGGGCGCACAGGTCGAGGTCGAGGTCGCGGTGGGTCGCGGTCGCCCGGCCGCGCTTGCTCCCCCAGCCGCTGAACTGTTTGCGGCTCTCCCAGTTGAGGTTGACGCGCACCGCGCCGGACGTGCCGCCCTGTTTGGCGAGGGACACGGTGGGCGCCGACTTGGTGAGCGTGACCTTGGTGAGGCGTACGGGCTCGGGCGCGGGCGGCGCCGTCGTGGGCGCCGGGGCCGCGGGGGCGGCCGGTGTCGCGCGCTGCGGCTCGTCCACGCTGATCCCGTAGTCGGTGGCGAGCCCTTCGAGGCCGCTGTCGTAGCCCTGGCCGATGGCGCGGAACTTCCAGACGCCCTGGCGCCGGTACAGCTCGCCCAGTACGAAGGCGGTCTCCACGGTCGCGTCGGCGCTGTCGAAGCGGGCGAGTTCGGTGCCCGCGGCGGCGTCGACGACGCGGATGTACAGGCCCCGCACCTGGCCGAAGGTGCCGCCGTCCGTGGACGCGGCGAGGACCACCCGCTCGATGTCCGCCTCCACGCGCGCGAGGTCGACGGAGAGAGTGTCCGTGACGGCATCGGCCGTACTGCTCTTGCCGTCGTGCCGCACCGCTCCGGAGGCGTGCGCGGGCTGGTTGTAGAACACGAAGTCCGCGTCGGAGCGCACCTTTCCGGAGACCAGGAGGAGCGCCGAGGCGTCGGCGTCGGGCACGCCGGGGCCGGAACGCCATCCCAATTCGACGCGCACCGCGGGAGCCGGCACCGCGACATTCGAACCTTTGGCCATTGTCATGTCCGCCCCCAAAGCTTGTCCCGGGATTCCCGGTCAACCTATTCCCCGGCCGGCGAAAGACCCCAGAGCCGCGCTCGAAGATCGTCCGCAACCCTCGGTAACCCGGCAGGAACTCGGCATTTACACGATCTCGACGCCCCACGACGACCGTTTTTGACAAGTTCGCTCACATTGAGGACGTGCCGTCACTGCCAACACGCAAAAGAACCCTCTTATCGGTCTACCCCAACGACCACATCGTGGGCTTAACTTATGTGCCATGACCTCCCCCCGCTCCACCTATGGCGGCGGTTACTACTCCGCGCCGTCCTTCCCGGACACTCCGATCTACGACTCCCTCGTCGCAGAACGGGGCACTCCCCAGATCGCCCCGATCCGGGTTCCCTCCGCGTACGACACCGGCAGCCAGCTGCCCGCCCTGCCCGCACTCCCCTCCGCGCCGTCGCAGCAGTACGGCTACCAGGGTCAGCAGCACGCCCCGATGCAGGCGGCCCCGACCGCGTACATCCCGCAGCAGGCCGCCGCACCGCGCGGCTACCCGGCGCCACAGGCCCAGCCGCAGCGTCCGGCCCCCGGTACCGGCTACGAGGCGATGCGCCCGGCCGCGCCCCGGCCCGCCCCGGCGCCGTACGAGGATCCGTACAACCGCCAGCAGTACCGCGGTTACTGAGCGGCGGATCCGCGCCGCCCGCACAGGGGGCTGTCAGTGCCTGCTGGCAGGATGGCCTCATGTCGCAACCTGTGCTGAGTTCGATCCACGTTCACCCACTGAAGGCGGTTCGGGGGCACGCACCGCGTGAGGCGGTCGTGGAACCGTGGGGGATCGCGGGCGACCGCCGTTGGGTGCTGGTCGACTCCGCACAGAAGATCGTCACGCAGCGCCAGTACCCGCGTCTGGCGTTGGCCGCCGCCGAGCAGGTGCCCGGCGGCGTCCGGCTGTCCGCGCCCGGCATGGACCCGCTCCGCGTCGAGGTGCCCGAGCCCGTCACCACGACCACGATCACGGTCTGGAAGGACAAGGTCGAGGCGGTCCTCGCCGCCCCCGCGGCCCACGCCTGGTGGAGCGCCTGTCTCGACGCGGACATACGCATGCTGCACCTCGACGACCCGGCGACCAGGCGCCCGCTCGTCCCCGAGTACGCCGTGCCCGGCGAGACGGTCAGCTTCGCCGACGCCTTTCCGCTGCTCGTGACGACTCTCTCCTCCCTCGACGCGCTGAACTCCCTGATCGCACAGGGCGACCACGCCGACGAGGGCCCCCTGCCGATGAACCGTTTCCGGCCGAATGTGGTCGTCTCCGGGACCTCCCCCTGGGCGGAGGACGACTGGTCGCGCATCGCCATCGGCGAGGTCCCCTTCCGCGTCACCAAGAAGTGCGGCCGCTGCGTGGTCACGACCACCGACCAGGAGACCGCGGAGCGTGGCAAGGAGCCGCTGCGCACGCTCGCCCGCCACCGCCGCTTCGGTGACCAGCTGTGTTTCGGCACGAACCTGGTGCCGGAGGCGCGCGGCACCGTGCGCGTGGGAGATCCGGTCACGGTGCTCGAATAACCGTCACCCGGTCGGGGAACCCGACGGCGCGGCAAGCTCGTTGGAGGACAATGGCAGTGTCGAAGTCATCGGCACTCGGGTCGAGCGGGGTGAGGTCGCTCTCTCCTGGCCCCGCCCGTGTGCGGACGCTGCCGTCCGGGTCGGGACGGGAGCGGAAGGGGGTGCAGCCCGTGCGAGCGATCACCGGGCTCTGGCGCTGGCGCCGCAATCCACTGCGCCGCGGGACGGACCTGGCGGAGGCCTGGGTCGCGCTGATCGCGCTGGTCCTCGTCGTGGTGGCCGCGCCGCTCGTCGGTGTCGCCGCGGGGTCCCTGTCCCGCGACGCCCTGTACCGCTCCGTCCAGGAGCAGCGCGACCGGCGGCACGAGGTCACGGCGACGGTCGTCAGGAAGGTGGCACAGCCGCCTCTCGACCCCGACCCGGAGACCTCCACCGCGCGGGACGCGCACAGCCGGGTCGTGGCGACCTGGACGGCGCCGGACGGCTCGGCCCACCGTGACCGGGTCGTCGCCGCGCTCACGTCCCCGCGCGCGGGCGACCGGTTCCCGCTGTGGACCGACGCCCAGGGCCATGTCGTGGGTCGCCCGCTCGACCGGGCGACCGCCACCACGCACGCGGTGCTCGCGGGGGTCGGCGCGGCCGTCGCCCTGACCGGCCTGGTGGAAGGCGCCCGGCGCCTCGTCGTCTGGCGCATGGTCCGTGGCCGGTACGCGCGCTGGGACCGCGCCTGGGACATCGCCGGTCCCGACTGGGGCAGGACGGGCACCGGCAGTTGAGAGGGTTGCGGCTGCGGTCAACCCCCGTGCTCCGCGCACGCTACGGTGGACCCACCTTTCGCAGGACACGCGCCGGGCAGGGCGCGGGGACGACGCGCGTACGACGAGGTGGGGGCAGATCAGCGCCATGGCACAGGGCACGGTCCAGGTGACGCACACCGGTACATCGCGGTGGCGGCGCCGCACGGGTGAGTACGCGTCGCTGGCCGCCGCCCTGGAGGCCGCCGCCGACGGAGACGTCCTGACCGTCGCCCCCGGCACGTACAGAGAGAACCTGGTGGTGCAGCGCGCGGTGACGCTGCGCGGCCCCGAGGGCTCCCCCGGCTCGGTGCGCATCGCGCCGGCCGACGGAGTACCGCTGACCGTGCGCGCCTCGGCGACGGTGCAGGACCTGCACATCGAGGGGCAGGACGCCGCGGCGCCCGCGCTGCTGGTCGAGGAAGGCGCCCCGGAGCTCGTCGACATACGCGTCGTCACCCGGTCCGCGTCGGGGATCGAGGTGCGCGGCGGCGCCCGGCCGACGGTCCGGCGCTGCACCGTCGACAATCCCGCGGGCATCGGGATCGCCGTACTGGACGGTGGAGGCGGCGTGTTCGAGGAGTGCGAGGTCGTCGCCGCGGGGCAGGCCGGGGTCGCCGTACGCGGTGGCGCGCACCCCCGTCTGGAGCGCTGCCGGGTGCACCACACCTCCGGTTCGGGCCTGTCGGCGACCGGCGAGCACAGCGGCCTTGAGGCCGTGGGCTGCGAGATCTACGAGGTCAAGGGCTCGGGCGTGCAGATCACCGGTCGGGCCGCGGCCCACCTCACCGACTGCGACGTGCACCGTACGACGGCGGACGGCGTCACGCTCGACACGGACGCGGTGCTCACGCTCGCGGACTGCCGCATCCACGACATCCCGGAGAACGCGATCGACCTGCGCTCCCGCTCCGTGCTCACCCTCACACGGTCCACGGTGCGGCAGTTCGGGCGCAACGGTCTGTCGGTGTGGGACCCGGGCACGCGCGTGGACGCCAACCAGTGCGAGATCTTCGACAGTACGGGCGACTACCCGGCGGTGTGGGTGAGCGACGGCGCGACCGCCGTACTCGACGCGTGCCGGGTCCACGACGTGCCGGACGCGCTGTTCGTGCTCGACCGCGGCTCGCGCGTCGACGTCGTCGACAGCGACCTGAGCCAGGTGCGCAACACCGCCGTGTCGGTGAGCGACGGGGCCACCGCGCAGCTGGACGACTGCCGTATCCGCGAGGCCGCGACCGGGGCCTGGTTCCGTGACCACGGCAGCGGCGGCACGCTCGCCAACTGCACGGTGGACGCGGTCCAGACCGGTGTCATCGTCACCAAGGGCGCCGATCCCACGATCGAGCGCTGCACGGTCACCTCGCCCGCGGAGGCGGGGTTCTACGTCTCCGCGGGCGGCCGGGGCAGCCTCACCGGCTGCCGCGTCACGGACAGCGGCGGCTACGGCTTCCATGTGATCGACGGCTGCCGCACGACCCTGAAGAAGTGCCGTACGGAACGGTGTGCGCGCGGAGGGTACGAGTTCGCCGAGGACGGCCCGCTCGTGGAGGAGTGCACCAGCGACGAGAGCGGCGGCGGCCGCTCCGGCTCCGCGGCGGCCGCTCCGGAGCCGGCCGCCCGGACCGCCACCCAGACGATCGGGCTGCTCGGCACCGTGCCGGACCAGCGGCCCACCGCGCCCGCGAGCGCGCCCCCGAAGCCCTCGCGCCCCTCCACGGACGTGCTGGGCGAACTCGACGCCCTGGTGGGCCTGGAGAGCGTCAAGCGGGAGGTGCGGGCGCTCACCGACATGATCGAGGTGGGGCGCAGGCGGCAGCAGGCCGGCCTCAAGGCGGCGTCCGTGCGGCGGCACCTGGTGTTCACCGGCTCCCCCGGTACCGGCAAGACGACCGTGGCGCGGCTGTACGGCGAGATCCTGGCCGGGCTGGGCGTCCTGGAGCAGGGGCATCTCGTCGAGGTGTCCCGCGTCGACCTGGTCGGCGAGCACATCGGGTCGACCGCGATCCGCACCCAGGAGGCCTTCCAGCGGGCGCACGGCGGTGTGCTGTTCATCGACGAGGCGTACGCGCTCTCCCCCGAGGACTCCGGGCGCGACTTCGGCCGTGAGGCGATCGACACCCTGGTGAAGCTCATGGAGGACCAGCGGGACTCCGTCGTCGTCATCGTCGCGGGGTACACCGCGGAGATGGAGCGGTTCCTGTCGGTCAACCCCGGTGTGGCGTCCCGCTTCTCACGGACCATCACCTTCTCCGACTACGTCCCCGACGAGCTGCTGCGCATCGTGGAGCAGCAGGCCGAGGAGCACGAGTACCGGCTCGCCGCCGGGACGCCGGAAGCGCTGCTCAAGTACTTCACGGCGCTCCCGAAGGGCCCGGTGTTCGGCAACGGGCGCACCGCGCGGCAGACGTTCGAGTCGATGGTGGAGCGGCACGCGGGGCGGGTCGCCCAGGTCGACGAGCCCAGTACCGACGAGCTCACGCTCCTCTACCCGGACGATCTGCCCGAGCTGCCCTGAGGCGTTTCCTCGGGCCGCGGCCGCGGAACGCCCGGCTTGAGGCGGGCCAGCAGGCGCTCCCGTTCCCGGGCGAAGACCGGGTCGGCCTGGTAGTCGCCGTGGCCCAGGATCGGTGCGGGCAGCGGGTGTTGCTCGGTGCGGCCGTAGGCGAGCGGGTCGAGCAGCGCGGGGTGGTCGACCTGGGGGCCGCACTCGCCGGGCAGGCCGATCGGGCCGCCGATGGGGTCGGTCCTGCGGTGCAGATTGCGCCAGCAGTCGACCTGCCGGTGCAGGGACGCCAGAGCGGCGGGTCCGAAGTGCGCCGGGAACCAGCGCCCGTAGAGGCGCTCCAGTGGTGATCCGTAGGTGAGCAGTCCGACGCGCTTGCGCACGGCAGGGTGCAGTTGCCAGGCGGCCGCGGCGGCGAGGACGCTGCCCTGGGAGTGGCCGGAGAGGATCAGCCGGCCGCCCGTCGCGCGCGTCCAGGTGGCCATGCGCCAGGTCAGGTCGGGGACGGCGCGCTCGGCGTAGCAGGGGGGCGCGAAGGGGTGCGCGGCACGCGGCCAGAAGGTGCCCACGTCCCAGAGGATGCCGATGGTCCGGCGGGCGGAGGGGTCCTTGTAGGCGCGCCGCCCCCAGGTGACGAACAGGAGGAAGCCGACGCCGATCAGCCAGGATCCGAGGGCCTGAGCGGTGTCCGCCGCGCCCTGGACGACGGAGTACGATCCCTCGGCCGCCGTCCCCGGCACCTCTTCGGTCGACCAGGCGCCGACCACGGCGAGGACGCCGAGGAGCAGCGTCACCGCGGAGACGACGCCGAGCATGAGGGGGGCCTGGTCGGTGAGGGCGGCCCGCGCGCGGGTGCCCGCGATGCGGTCCGTGCGGGCCGCGTCGGACGGCTCGGCGCGTTCGTCGGGCCGGCCGTCGAGGTGGTAGTCCAGCGGGACGCGGGCCCTCTCGCGCTTCTTGGCGCGCGCGGTGCGCACGGCGAGAGCGGCGCACAGGACGGCGAGGACGATCAGCAGCGGCGGGATCACGGACGCCTGCCAGGAGAGCAGGACCGGCGGCCCTTTGATGAGGCCGCTGGTGCCGTCGAGCCAGTCGGCGACGCGCTGCGCGATGCCGCCGGTCATGACGCCGCCGAGCGCGCAGGCGAGCATCGCGGTGGCCGGGCCGCCGAGGCCGCGCAGGGCGGTACGGCGGTCGGGGGCCCGGCCGTAGATCACCTTCGCGACGACGGCCAGGGCCACCACCAGGGCGCCCTCGGTCAGAACGATGGCGCCGAAGGTCGCGTCGCCGGGCAGCCGCCCGGACGAGTGCCAGCCGGGGCGGGACCAGCCCGCGTACACCATGCTCAGGGCGAGCAGGGCGAGCGACCCGTACGGCAGTGCGCGGACGAGCGCGCGGTCCAGGGTGATGTCCAGCGTGTTCTCGCTGCGGCCGCGGTGGGCGACGACGCCGATGACGAGGAGCCCCCCGGCGAGCAGGGCGCCGACGAGGGCCCATCCGAGGGCGTCGAGGAGCGGGGGGCCGCCGGGCCCGCGGTCGTGGCGGGCCGCGGACGTGCCGACGGCCGCGGCGACGGTGAGCAGCCCCGCCGCGCTGTGCGCCGCGCGCAGCCGGGCGACGAGGCGGCGCCCGTACCAGAAGCCGGGCCTGCCGAGGGCGGTGCTCGTCTCCCCGTCGTCGGGCTCGGGCTCGTGGGGCAGCGGGAGCTGGGACTCGTACGCGCTCCATGTGCGGTGCGAGAGGTACCAGAGCAGGGCGGTCAGCGCGGTGGGCGCGAGCGCGGCGAGTGCGAGGCGGCGGCCGGGCTGGCTCCACCAGCCGCCGGCGCCGTGCGCGTCCACGGAGAGGAAGCCGAGCCAGGCCCGCCGACTCCCGCACGCCGCCGTGCCCGCGCACTGCCAGGCCGTCAGGTCGAGCGCGACCTCGCACGCCGCGGCGACGAAGAGCACGGTGAGGGTGAGTCCCGTCAGGCGGACGAGCAGGCCGTAGAGGCGCACGACGCCGGATCTGCGGCGGGCGTCGGGGCGCATCCAGTGGGCGAGGTTGACGACCATGAAGGGCAGCAGCAGGAGCCACAGGGCCCGTGATCCGTTGCCCGAGGTGAGGTTGCACCACACGTACGCCTCGGGCACGGGCTTGCCGCGGTACTCCTCCGCCCTGCTCTCCGCGTCGACGTCCTCGGCCCGGCGGAAGACCGCGGCCGTCTCGTCGCCCGACACCCGCACCGTGCGCGGGTCGTCGAGCATCTCGTGGGGTGTGGTGCCCCCGACTCCGTGGACGAGCAGTTCCAGGGCGGTCTCGTCCGCCGTCGACGTCTCGTGGTGCTCGCGCGTCATGGTGTGTCCCCCGTTCCTGACCGCCCCCAGGATCCCGGCTCGGGACGCTCGCGCGCATCCCCCGTCACGGAATCTCCCCGATCGTTGCGGCACCGATGTGCTGGTCGTACGCGCGGGCGGTGGTCCGGCCGTCGGTGGCGCGTGCGAGGATGACGCGGCAGAGCAGACCGTGTGGCAGGCGGGATTGGGCGAAGGGATCCGACGGGACGTGAGCGAGAATCAGAACCTCCTCGCAGAGCAGCGCCGCGCCCTCATCCTCGACGAGGTCCGCCGCCGCGGTGGCGTCCGGGTCAATGAGCTGACCAGGAAGCTCGGCGTCTCCGACATGACGGTCCGCCGTGATCTCGACGCGCTGGCCCGCCAGGGCGTCCTGGAGAAGGTGCACGGCGGCGCCGTGCCGGTCGTCGAGGCGAGTACACACGAGCCGGGCTTCGAGGCGAAATCGGGCCTGGAGCTGACCGCCAAGGAGGACATCGCGCGCGCCGCCGCGACGCTGGCCGCGCCCGGCAGCGCCCTGGCCCTGTCCGGGGGGACGACGACGTACGCGCTGGCGCAGCAGTTGCTCGACGTGCCGGACCTGACGGTGGTCACCAACTCGGTGCGGGTGGCCGATGTGTTCCACGCGGCGCAGCGCAGTTCCGGCACCCGGCCGGGCGCGGCGACCGTGGTGTTGACCGGCGGGGTGCGCACGCCGTCCGACTCGTTGGTGGGGCCGGTCGCCGATCAGGCCATCGCGGCGCTCCACTTCGACGTGCTCTTTCTCGGGGTGCACGGGATAAGCGCGGAGGCGGGCCTGTCCACGCCGAACCTGGCGGAGGCGGAGACGAACCGGCGGCTCGTGCAGTCCGCGCGGCGTGTGGTGGTCGTGGCCGACCACACCAAGTGGGGGACGGTGGGCCTGAGTTCGTTCGCCTCCCTCGACCAGGTGGACACGCTGGTGACCGACGCGGGGCTGCCGGTCGAGGCGCGCGCCGAGGTCTGTGAGCATGTGCGGCTCGTCGTCGCCGGTGAGCCGGATTCCGGTACAGACATCTGACAGGGCGCTGGTTAGGGTGACCGCGTCCGGTCAACCAGTCTGTTCCGCTCGCCCGTCGGGGCGTCCTGTTTCTTGGGGGCTGAACGTTCATGGCACGCCACCTCCGGCCCGTCGGTCCGGACTTCGCCGAGACCGCTCCGCTGCGGCTCGTGTTCGCCCGCGAGGTATCGGCCTCGCCCGCGGCGGTCTACCGGGCGCTGGCCGAGGATGTCGCCGGGTGGCCCCAGTGGTTCTCGGCGGTGACGCTGGCGCGGCCGCTGGACGGCGGGGCGCGGCGGGAGGTCCGGCTCAGGGGCGGGACGCGGTTCCTGGAGACGGTCGTCGCCGCCGAGCCGGACGCGGTGTACGCGTACCGGGTCGACGAGACCAACGCGCCGGGGATGCGGGCCCTGTTGGAGGAGTGGCGGATCACGGCCGTGCCCGGTGGGGCCCGGGTGCAGTGGACCTTCGCGGCGGACGGTGCCGCGCCGCTGAGGTGGGGCCTGAAGGCGGGCCGGGCCGGGCTCGGGCGGGCGTTCCGGGACGCGGTGAGGGCGCTGGAGCGCCGTCTTGCCGCCGCCCCCGCGTGAGGGCGTCCTCACCCACCCCGTATACGTCCGGAGCCGGCGGGCCCGCGGCCTCGCGTCAGCCGGGCCACTTCCCCGTGGCCAGCAGCAGGTCGATCGTCCGCGCGTAGGGACGGATGTCCAGGCCCTGCCGCTCCAGCCACTCGTCCGAGTAGTACTTGTCGAGGTACCGGTCGCCCGGGTCGCACAGCAGCGTGACCACGCTGCCCTTGCGGCCGGTCGCCACCATCTCCGCGACGATCTTGAGCGCGCTCCACAGCCCGGTGCCCGTCGAGCCGCCCGCCTTGCGGCCGATCGACCGCTCCAGGGCGCGGACCGCCGCGACGCTCGCCGCGTCGGGCACCTTCATCATCCGGTCGATGGCGCCCGGCACGAAGCTCGGCTCCATGCGGGGGCGGCCGATGCCCTCGATGCGGGAGCCGCAGTCGCTGGTCGCGTCGGGGTTCTCCGTCGTCCAGCCCTCGAAGAAGCACGAGTTCTCGGGGTCGGCGACGCAGACGCGGGTGTCGTGCTGCATGTAGTGCACGTAGCGGGCGAGGGTCGCCGAGGTGCCGCCGGTGCCGGCCGTCGCGACGATCCAGGCTGGGCAGGGATAGCGCTCCAGCTCCATCTGCCGGTAGATCGACTCCGCGATGTTGTTGTTGCCGCGCCAGTCCGTCGCCCGCTCCGCGTACGTGAACTGGTCCATGTAGTGGCCGCCGGTGCGGGCGGCGAGGGCCGCGGCCTCCTCGTACATCGTTCTGGAGTCGTCGACGAAGTGACATCGGCCGCCGTGGAACTCGATCAGTCGACACTTCTCGGCGCTCGTCGTACGCGGCATCACCGCGATGAAGGGCACCCCGATCAGCTTCGCGAAGTACGCCTCCGAGACCGCTGTCGAACCGCTCGACGCCTCGATGACGGGGCGCTCCGGCCGGATCCAGCCGTTGCACAGCCCGTAGAGGAAGAGCGAGCGGGCGAGCCGGTGCTTGAGGCTGCCGGTGGGGTGGGTCGACTCGTCCTTCAGATACAGGTCGATGCCCCAGTGCTCGGGGAGCGGGAAGCGCAGCAGGTGCGTGTCGGCCGAGCGGTTGCTGTCGGCCTGCACCTTGCGGACGGCCTCTTTGAGCCACGTCCGGTATGCGGAGTCCGTGTGGTCGACGTCGAGCGTCGGCATCGGCTCGCCGGGCGTTCCCTCGTCCCGTGGACGGCCCTGCTGCATCATGCTCACCGCGCGGCTCCTTCGCGTCGTTCCGCGCGTCGGGCCGGGCGGAACTCCGTGCGAAGGGGTGCCGAGCGAACCGGTGCGGACCCGGTCGGAGATGACCGGACACCTCGATCATAGACACCTTCCACACCCTTCTCACCTGCATAAACATGTCTTTGAGGGGCTCAAAGGCGCGCCTGGTGGAGGTGGGGAGCGCCTGTGCGCGGGGCGCGCATTCCAGCTGCTCCCGCCGTGTCCGCCGCGTCCAGCCGGGCACTGGTGCTCCTGGCCAGGTGCGTGCAGACTGCACCGCACGGACGCACTCAAGGGGGCGAAAGGGCATGGCGGAGCCGGAGTTCACGGCGACGGGCGTGCGGATCGGGCGGCGGCTGCGCTCGCTGACGCGGGCCGGACAGATCCGGATCAGGGGCGGCAGGCTCGAACTGCTCACGAGTTACGGCAGCGAGATCGACAGCGCGCCTCTGCGTGAAGTCCGCGCGGGCAAGCCCTGGTTCGGCTCCGACGACCAGGCCACGGCGGAGGTGGAGGGCAGGCGGTATCTGCTGCGGCTCGGCGGCCAGAGCGCGGAGGCCGGACCGCCGGCGGCCCGCAGGTTCATCGAGGCCGTCCGCAGCGCCGCGGCGCGCACCACCTGACCGCTCCCGGCACTGTCCGTGATCGGCGCGGTTGCAGCACCGCACCCCCTGGGCCACGCTGGACACACATCACTACTCAGGGTTTACCGGCGATAACGCTGCGAACCAGCCCGCCGGACACGTAGCGGGCGGTCCTGCCACAGCGTGATCGTTCCGCTCGATCCGTTCTCGTCTTCTTCCGGACCTATTTCGGGGAGTCGCAGCCGTGATCAGCCAGCCGAGCAGGCATTGCACGGTGGAGCTCCAAGCCCTGCCGTCGCGGATCGGACAGGTCCGCAGAATCGTATCGGCGCAGTTGCGCCACTGGCATCTCGATCCGTTGGTGGAACTCGCGGAGCTCGGTGTCACCGAGTTGCTGACGAACGTCCACCGGCACGCCGAACCGGACAAGAGGTGCACCGTGGAGATCGAGCTGCTCGAGGAGCGGCTCACCCTTTCGGTGCACGACCACGATCCACGACTTCCCGTGGTGCGTGACATGGACTCGCTCGCGACCTGTGGGCGCGGTCTCGCGATGGTCGCCGCGGTCAGCGAGAGCTGGGGCGTGCGGCCGTACGGCGAGGACGGCAAGGTCGTCTGGTTCACCCTGCCCGCCCCCTCCCCCGCGGCGGCCCCGCCCTCACCCCCGGTCCACGGACCGACAGCCGCCCTGTCTCCCGACGCGCCCGAGCGGTACGTGTCGGAGCATGCTCCCGCCCGGTCGGCCGTCGCAGGCTGACCGGGCGGTGATGACCTGGGGCAGCGCTCCGCGCGTCACTCGGTGGCGATCGCCCGGAGCACGGGGCGAGGCCGAGCGTGTCGAGCCCGGCCGCGCAGTGCGTAGCGTGGACTTGCCGGAGCCGGAGGGGCCCATGAGCGCGGTGAACCGTCCCGCGCGGAAGTCGACGCTCACGCCGTCGAGGGCGCGGACGGCGGTGTCGCCGGCCCGTAGACCTTGACGGCGTTCTCGAAACGCGCCGCGGTCCGGGTGAGCGTCGAGGTGGTCATGCCGCACCGCCCTCGACGTGCCCGAACTCCTCGTTCAGGACGCTCAGCCGGCGCCAGTACTCGTCCTCGTCGATCTCCCCTGCCGCGAAGCGGCGGCCGAGCACGGCGATCGGCGCGTGCTCGTCGCCGCGCGGCCCGGGCCGCCAGGGCCCCCGTCGGCCGCGCCCGGCGGTGCGGCGCAGCAGGGTGACGACGCCGAGCACGGCGGCCGCCCAGATCAGTGGGAAGAGAAGGATCCACGGGCCGGGGCCGTCGGCGCCGAAGTGCGCGAGGGTCTGCATCTGACTCATCTCCCGGAAGGGTTCTGCGTGCGGTGGGTGATGAGTCGAGCGTCGCGCCGGGAGGGGGTCGCAGTCGTCGTACGGCCAGCGGCACCCGGCGTACCACCGTGGGAGTACGCGGCGGGGCGCGGGTCTGCTTCCACCCTCGCTCCTGCCGCACTTCTGCCGGACTCTTGCCGACTGTAACTACTGGTATGTACGGTGACGCCATGAGCACTCAGGAGCGACTGATCGAGACCACCCGTGAGCTCCTGTGGGAGCGCGGCTACGTCGGGACCAGCCCGAAGGCGATCCTGCGGCGCGCGGACGTCGGCCAGGGCAGCATGTACCACCACTTCACCGGCAAGCAGGATCTCGCACTGGCCGCGATCCGGCGCACCGGTGAGGAGATGCGCGCCACGGTCGACCGGCTGCTCGGCGCCGGGGAGTCGGCGTACGAGCGGGTCGAGGCGTACCTGCTGCGAGAGCGTGACGTCATGCGCGGCTGCCCCGTCGGGCGGCTCACGATGGACCCGGACGTGATCGCCAGCGAGGAGCTGCGCGCCCCCGTCGACGAGACCATCGCCCACGTGAAGGCCCGGCTCGCCGAGGTGCTCCAGGACGGCGTCGACCGGGGCGAGTTCGGGGCGCACCTGGTGCCGCGCGACATCGCGGCGACGATCGTGGCGACCGTGCAGGGCGGTTACGTCCTGGCGCGGGCCTCGGGCGACACCGACGCCTTCGACGCGGGCGTACGCGGCCTGCTCGCACTCCTCGCCCCGTCCGCCGCCCGCACCCCTTCGACCGACTGAGGACAGCACCGTGCACATCACGCGTACCCGCCCCGACACCCGGCAGGGACCGGCCGAGCACTTCACCGGCACGGTCTGGCTCGACGAGGTCGCGGCGCCCGAACCCCCGTCCCGGCTGCGGATGTTCAACGTCCACTTCGCCCCCGGCGCCCACACCGCCTGGCACACCCATCCGCACGGCCAGGTCCTGCACGTCCTTGAGGGCGAGGGGCGGGTGCAGCGGGAGGGTGGTGCCGTGGAGGTGATCCGGGCGGGCGACACCGTCTGGATCGAGCCGGACGAGTGGCACTGGCACGGCGCGGGGCCGCGCACCTTCATGACGCATCTGGCGGCCGTCGAGGCGGCGGCCGACGGAACCACCGCCCACTGGGGCGCGCACGTCGGCGACGACGCGGCCCGCCCGGCGCTCTGAGGAGGGGCGCGACCATGCACGCGATGCAGTACGAGATCACGCTCCCGGCCGACTACGACATGGGGATCGTCCGCGAGCGGGTGGCGACACGGCACGGGGCCACCGACACGTTCGAGGGGCTCGGCGTCAAGGCGTACCTGATGCGGGAGAGGGGCGTCGGCGGTTCACCGGTGAACGCGTACGCGCCGCTGTACCTGTGGCGTACCCCGCAGGGCATGAACGCGTTTCTGTGGGGCCCGGGGTTCCAGGGTCTCGCGGCCGACTTCGGGCGGCCCGTGGTCCAGCACTGGACGGGAGTGGCGTACGAGGAGGGCCGTCCCGGCGGAGGCCCTGCGCGGTCAGCGGTGCGACGGCGTACACCGGTCGAGGCGGGCGCCGATCTCCCGGAGCTGATCGCCCGGTCCGTGGCCGAGGTGGATCAACTCGCCGCGACGGGCGGGGCGTTGCTGGCAGCGGCGGCCGTGGACCCGCGCACCTGGGAGCTGTTGACCTTCTCCCTGTGGGACCACGACTCCCCCGGGGCGCCCGGCGACCTCTACCAGGTGCTGCACCTGTCGCAGCCCGAGCGTGACCTGCTGTCGCGCGGGAGGCAGTGGTGAGCGGGTTCGTCCGCACGGTCCAAGGCGATGTGTCTCCGGGGGAGTTGGGCGTGGTCGACGCCCACGATCACCTCTTCTTCCGCAGCCCCTTGCTGCCCGGGCAGGAGCTGGACGACGCGGACCTGGCCCGGCGGGAGCTGACGGCGTACGCGGCTGCCGGCGGTGGCACTGTCGTGCAGTGGACGCCGTACGGGCTCGGACGGCGGGCCGGGGAGCTGCCCGCACTGGCGGCGGCGACGGGTGTGCGCGTCGTGGCCGCGACGGGGATGCATCAAGCGGCCCACTACGCACCGGAGTTGCTCGCCTCCCGCGCGGACGACCTCGCCGAGGTGTTCGTGCGCGAGCTCACCGAAGGCATCGCGGGCAGCGGCGTACGGGCCGGGCTGATCAAGGTGGCCGGCGGGTTCCACGCGCTGGACGCGCACGCGCGGTGGACGATGCGGGCCGCCGCCGAGGCCCACCACGCGACCGGGGCGCCGATCGCCGTCCACCACGAGCTGGGTACGGGCGCACTCGACGTACTGGACCTGCTGTGCGGGGAGTTGGCGGTGCCGGCGCGGCGCGTGATCCTCGGCCACCTCAACCGTTCGCCCGACCTCGTGACCCAGCGGGAGGCCGCGCGGTCGGGGGCGTATCTCGCCTTCGACGGCCCCTCGCGGGCCAACCACGCCACGGACTGGCGCATGCCGGACGCGATGGCGGCGCTCGCCGAGGCCGGGCACGCGGACCGGCTGCTGCTCGGCGGCGACACCACGACGGCCGGGGCCCGGTCGGTGAGCGGCGGCCCCGGGATGCCGTATCTGCTGCGCCGGGTGCGGCCGCGGCTCGTGGCGGCGCTGGGCGAGGAGACGGTGGAGCGGGTGCTGGTGGGCAACCCCGCGGAGGCGTTCGCGGTGGAGTGGGCGTGAGGCGCCGGGGCGGCCCCGGAAGGCGGCCCCGGGCCCCCGCGGGTGCGGCACGCCTCTGGTATTGCACCGAGCGATGGCCTCGTCGGCGTCACCCTGAACCCGGCGATGGCGGTCCGGGTGCAGCGCAGGGCGAACGCGGGCGCGCTCGTGAACTCCGTGCACACCTCGTTCATCACGCTCGGCATCGTCCTGGCGACCTCGGTGGGCGGCGTCGCCATCGACGCGTACGGGCTGCGGGCGCCGCTCTGGCTCGGGCTGACGCTCGCCGCCCTCGGGATCGCCTCCCTGGTACCGGATCTGATGGAGCGCCGGAAGAGGACCGTCGCGGTGGCCGGGGAGCCCGAACGGGTCGCCGTCCAGGTTTGACGGCGCACAGGTCAGAGGTGCGCGAGCGCGCCCAGGGGGTCGTCGAGCACCGGCTGCCAGGCCAGCTCGGCGGCCCCGACCAGGCTGTTGTGGTCGAGCGTGCACGCCAGGATGGGCACGCCGCCGCTGCGCCCCCACAGGCTGCGGTCGGCCACCACCGCGCGCAGCCGCTCCGGGGCGGCGTCCAGCAGCGTGCGGTGCAGCCCGCCGAGGATGATCCGGTCCGGGTTGAGGATGTTGACCAGCCCGGCGAGGCCGAGGCCCAGGCGGTCGACGAGCGTCTCGACGGCCCTGCGCACCCCGAGGTCGTCCGGTGCCTCGCGCAGCAGCCCGTGGGCCTGCTCGAGGAGCGAGCCGTCGGAGTCCGGGGTGCGGCCCGCGGCGGTGAGGAAGGCCAGCGGGTCGGCCTCCACGTCCAGACAGCCGCGGCTGCCGCAGTGGCAGGGGCGGCCCTCGGGGTTGACCGTGAGGTGCCCGACCTCCAGCGCCAGCCCCGAACTGCCCGTGTGCAGACGGCCGTCGAGGACCAGGGCGCCGCCGACGCCGCGGTGGCCGGTGGCGACGCACAGCAGGTCGCGGGCGCCGCGTCCGGCGCCGTGCCGGTGCTCGGCGAGCGCGGCGAGGTTCACGTCGTTCGCGGCGAACGCCGGGACGCCCAGGACGGCCTCGCGCACGCAGTCGGCGAAGATCTGCCGTACCGGGGACCCGGCGGGCCACGCCAGGTGCAGCGGGTTGAGGGCGGTGCCCTCGGGCTCGGCGACGGCGGACGGCACGGCGAGCCCCGCGCCGACGCAGCGGAGCCCGGTGGACTCCAGGAGCCGGACGCCCGCCTCCACGACGGAGCGCAGCACGTCCGCCGGGTCGGGGTCGATGATCTCGCAGCCGGGGGTCGTGGCGACGATGCGGCCGCCGAGTCCGACGAGCGCCGCGCGGTACCCGTCGGCGTGCACCTGCGCGGCGAGGGCCACCGGCCCGTCCTCGGCGACCGAGAGGCGGTGCGAGGGGCGGCCCTGCGAGCCGGCCGCGGCGCTCGGCCGGGCGTCGATCCGGATGAGGCCGAGCGCTTCGAGTTCGGCCGCCACCGCACCCGCCGTGGCGCGGGTCACACCGAGTTCGGCGGTGAGGACGGCGCGGGTCGGCGCCCGCCCGGTGTGGACGAGTTCGAGCGCGGGACCCAGCGCGCTGCGCCCCCGCTCCAGGCGTGGTGGCCGCGCGGGCCCGCCGCCCGCCGTGTGCTCCCCGTCCCCGGAGGCCGCCCTGCCGCCCATCAGCAACTCCTCGCCCTGATCACGGTCAGGAATGGTAGCCGGTGAACGCGGGCCGCCCGGTCGGCGAAGACCCCCGGCTCCTCACAGGCCGCTGACGCGCAGGGTGACGTCGAGCCGTCCTGTCAGCCCCAGTTCCGGCGGGGCGGTCCCGGGCAGGGTGCGGGTCTCGGTGTTCCCGATGGGGAGTGCGTGCCGGGAGTCGGGGCGCGGACGGGGGTTCAAAGGCAGGCTCTCAGCGACACGACGGGCGCGGCCGACTTCTCGTCGCGGTCTTTGTGCGGGCCCATGCGGGCGTCGCCGTCGCAGTAGGTGACCAGCGCGATGCCGTACGTCTCCGGTGGAGCCCCGTCGCCGTACGCGGCGCGCACCGCGCGCCGGCCGAGGGCGGCCGGCTCCGGCGGCATCGCCTTCACCGGCTACCCGTCGCCGTCGACGGCGGTGCGCGCGTATCCGTACGGGTACCAGTGCAGGCCGAGCCCGAACTGGCGCACCGTCCGGCCGCCGCCGGGCAGCCGCACCTCGCGCACCCCGGCCGGCGGCCTCGCCCACGTCCGGCACGCCTCGACGAGCGCGCGCTGCTGCGCCGGGTCGAGCCAGTCCGGGACGTGGACGGCGCCGGGGGCGATCTCCTCGGGTTCGCGGGCGAAAAGGCCGGGTCCGGTCATGCCCCCCTCCTGCGCCCCGCGGCTCAGCCCCGCAGCACTGTGATCAGTTCGCCGACGGTCCGGGACATGGCCTCGCGCCCGACCGTCAAATACTTGCGGGAGTCGACGGCGTCGGGGTGCGCCGCGAGGAACTCCCGGATGGCGGCGGTCATCGCGATGTTCAGCGCCGTGCCGACGTTGACCTTGGCGATGCCGCCCCGCACGGCCGCCGCCAGCTCGTCGTCGGGCACCCCGGAGGAGCCGTGGAGCACGAGCGGTACGCCGAATTCGCGCAGGCCCTCGGCGAGCCGCTTGAGGAGGTCGTGGTCGAGGGTGGCGGTGCGGGTGGTCATGGCGTGCGAGGAGCCGACCGCGACGGCGAGGGCGTCCACCCCGGCATCGGTCACGAACGCGCGGGCCTCGCCCGGGTCCGTACGGGCGCCCGGCGCGTGCGCGTCGAGCGGCGCGGCCCCGTCCTTGCCGCCGACCTCGCCCAACTCGGCCTCCACCCAGAGGCCGTTGGCGTGCCCCCAGTCGGCGGCGGCGCGGGTGGCGGCGAGGTTCTCGTCGTAGGAGAGGCGCGCGGCGTCGTACATCACCGAGCTGAATCCGGCGTCGACGGCCTGCCGCAGCAGGTCGTCGCTCTGTACGTGGTCGAGGTGGAGGGCGACGTCGACGCGGGCCTGTTCGGCGATCGCCGCAGCGGCGCGGGCCAGCGGCAGGAGCCGGCCGTAGCGGTAGCGGACCGCGTTCTCGGAGATCTGCAGGATGACGGGCGCGTCCACGGCCTCGGCGCCGGCCACGACGGCCTCGACGTGTTCGAGCGTGATGACGTTGAAGGCGGCGACGGCACCGCGCCGGGCCGCGGCGGCACCGACGAGCGTCCCTGTTGCTGCGAGGGGCACTGCCCCTCCTTTCGAATGGCAGGGCGGAGCGGTCAGAGTCCGTCTTCGAACCCCCATCGTCCGCGGGGAGCGGGCGGGAGTCCGAGGACAGGCGCTCAGCCGGCGGTCAGGATCACCGAGCGCGTGAGGTGGCGGGGCTGGTCGGGGTCGAGGCCCTGGCGCGCGGCGACGGCGACGGCCAGTCGCTGGGCGCGGACGAGCTCGGCCAGCGGGTCGAGACGGCCCTCGACCCAGTGGGCGCCGGTCGCGGCGACCTGCTCGGCCAGGCCCTCGGGCGCCTCGCCGAACATCCACGTGGCGGTGCCGGCGGTGGTGACGCTGATGGGGCCGTGGCGGTACTCCATCGCCGGGTACGCCTCGGTCCACGACAGGGACGCCTCACGCATCTTCAGCGCGGCCTCGTTGGCCAGGCCGACGGTCCAGCCGCGGCCGAGGAAGGTGAACTGGCCGCATTCGGCGAGCCCTTCGGGCAGCGGCTCGCCGAGTGCGGTGCGCGCGTCGGCGACGGCCTGCTCGGTGTGGAGTCCGAGGTGGGCGCGGAGGAGGGTGAGCGCGGTGGTGGCGAAGCGGGTCTGCACCACGGACCGCTCGTCGGCGAAGTCGAGGACGACGAGGTCGTCGGCGGCCGTCCTGATGGGCGTGTCCGGGTCACCGGTGATCGCGGTCGTGCGGACCTTGCCCTTGAGGGCGGCCAGCAGTTCGAGTACCTCGGTGGTGGTGCCGGACCGGGTCAGTGCCACCACCCGGTCGTAGGCCCGCCCGGCCGGGAACTCCGACGCCGCGAACGCGTCCGTCTCGCCCTGCCCGGCCCCCTCCCGCAGCGCGGCCGCGGCCTGCGCCATGAACCAGGAGGTGCCGCAGCCGACGATCGCGACCCGCTCCCCCGGCGCCGGCAGCGCCGCCTCGTGCGCGGGGGCCAGTCCGGCGGCCCGCGTCCAGCACTCCGGCTGGCTGTTCAGCTCGTTCTCGACATGGCTCATGCCGTACCCACTCCCGGTCTGCCGTGCGCACGCAGACGCGCCGCGCGATGCTTGTTCGTGCAAGATATAGCTAGCTTTCAATCACTATCAAGCAATCGCGCGCAAACAGCTAGGGTCGGTCCGACTCAGCCGATCGACAATTGGAGGCCGCGGATGTCCCGCGACGCCCGCTGGAAGTCCCTCCTTGAGCTGCTCGTCGAGCGCGGCCGCCTCGACGTGGAGGAGGCGGCGGGCGAACTGGGCGTCTCCGCCGCGACGATCCGCCGCGACTTCGACCAGCTCGCGGAGCAGCAGATGCTGGTGCGCACCCGCGGCGGCGCCGTCGTGCACGGCGTCAGCTACGAACTCCCGCTGCGCTACAAGACCGCGCTCGGCGCCGCCGAGAAACAGCGCATCGCCAAGGCCGTCGCCGAACTCCTCACCCCCGGCGAGGCGGTGGGGCTCACCGGCGGCACGACGACCACGGAGGTCGCACGGGCGCTCGCCGTCCGCCCCGATCTCGCCTCGGGCACCCCGGCCCTGACCATCGTCACGAACGCCCTCAACATCGCCAACGAGCTGGCGGTGCGCCCTCAGTTCAAGATCGTGCTGACCGGCGGCGTCGCCCGTCCGCAGTCCTACGAGTTGATCGGGCCGCTCGCCGACGGCGTACTGGGCCAGGTCACGCTGGACACGGCGGTGCTCGGCGTCGTGGGCCTCGACGTCACGCACGGCGCCTCCGCGCACGACGAGGCGGAGGCGGCGATCAACCGGCTGCTGTGCGAACGGGCGGAGCGCGTCGTCGTCGCCGCGGACTCCAGCAAGCTGGGCCACCGGGCATTCGCGCGGATCTGCGACCTGGCGCAGGTGGACATCCTCGTCACGGACACCGCCGCCGACCAGGAGATGCTCGGCCGGTTCGAGGAGGCGGGGATCCAGGTCGTCGCGGTCTGAACGCCCCGCGGCGCAGCGGTTTCCGCCCGGCGAACCCCCTTGTCCCGGGCGGAGGGCGGCCCGTACCCTGACTTTGTGCCGCGATTGAACAAACTCGGGACCGTCAGCGCCGACGGACCGCCCCTCCCGCCCCCCTCCCTGACCCGACTGCGTACCGCCCTCACCGTCTTCTTCGCCCTCGACGGATTCGTCTTCGCGGGCTGGGTGGTACGCATCCCCGCGATCAAGGAGCAGACGGGGGCGTCGGCGAGCGCGCTCGGACTGGCGCTCCTCGGGGTGTCGGCGGGTGCCGTCATCACGATGATGCTGACGGGCCGGCTGTGCCGCCGGTTCGGCAGCCACACGGTGACGGTGGTCTGCGGGGTGCTGCTCCCGCTCACCGTCGCCCTGCCCCCGCTGACCCACTCGCCGCTCGCCCTCGGCCTCGTCCTGCTGGTCTTCGGGGCGGCGTACGGCGGGATCAACGTGGCGATGAACAGCGCCGCCGTCGATCTCGTCGCCGCGCTCGGCCGGCCGGTCATGCCGAGCTTCCACGCCGCGTTCAGCCTCGGCGGCATGGTCGGTTCGGGCCTGGGCGGCCTGGTCGCGGGGCACCTCTCCCCCACCCGGCATCTGCTGGCGATCACCGTGATCGGACTCGTGGTCACCGCGGCGACGGCCCCGACCCTGCTGCGCCGGACCCCGCCGCGCCCCGCGGCACCCGTCCGCGACGACGCGCCGCGCCACCTCGGCCGCGGGACCCGCGGCCTGGTCCTGGTCCTCGGGCTCATCGCCCTGTGCACGGCCTACGGGGAAGGGGCGCTCGCGGACTGGAGCGCGCTCCACCTGGAGCAGGACCTGCACGCCCACCCGGGCGTCGCGGCAGCCAGTTACTCCTGCTTCGCGCTGGCCATGACCATCGGCCGGCTCTCCGGCACGGCGCTGCTCGAACGGCTCGGCAGGACACGGACCGTGGTGTACGGCGGGGCGACCGGCGCGGCCGGGATGCTGCTCGGCTCGCTCGCGCCCTCGGTGTGGCTGACCCTGCTCGGCTTCGCCGTCACCGGGCTCGGCCTCGCGAACATCTTCCCCGTCGCGGTGGAGCGGGCCGGGGCGCTCGCGGGCCCGACCGGCGTCGCCGCGGCGTCGACCCTCGGCTACGGCGGCATGCTGCTGGGGCCGCCCGCGATCGGTTTCATGGCGGACTGGTTCTCACTGCCGACGGCCCTGACGAGCGTGGCGCTGCTGGCGGCGGTGGCGGCCACCATCGGCTTCACGACCCGCGGCACCGGCAAGCCTGCCACGCCCTGAATCCCGGCACCCGAATCCGCGAAACACGTACCGCCGGGCGCACTTCACCCAGCACACTCACCGCATGGAGATTGCCGAACACCTTCACGTTCTGGACACCGAGGGCCGCCGGCTCGCGGCGGCCGCCGAACTGGCGGGCGTCGACGCCAAAGTGCCGACCTGTCCCGGCTGGCAGATCCGCGACCTGCTGCGGCACACGGGCATGGTGCACCGCTGGGCCGCGGCGTTCGTCGCCGAGGAGCACCAGGCGTTCCACCCCGACGGGGGCTTGCCCGACCTCGACGAGGAGCCGCTGCTCGACTGGTTCCGGCAGGGGCACACGTATCTCGTCGAGACGCTGACGCAGGCGCCGCCCGACGTGCGGTGCTGGGCGTTCCTGCCGGCACCGTCGCCGCTCGCCTTCTGGGCGCGGCGGCAGGCGCACGAGACGACGGTGCACCGGGTCGACGCCCAGTCGGCGCTGACGACGGCGCCGGACCCGATCTCCGAGGACGTCGCGGTCGACGGGATCGAGGAGCTGCTGCTCGGACTGCACGCCCGGCAGAAGAGCCAGGTGCGGTCCGAGAGCCCCAGGGTGCTGCGGGTCCGCGCGACGGACGCGGACGCGCTGTGGACGGTCCGCATCTCCCAGGAGCCGCCGTCGGCCGAGCGGGGCGCGACGGGCGAGGCGGACTGCGAGCTGGCGGGGCCCGCCGCCCGCCTCTACCTCTCGCTGTGGAACCGGCTGCCGTTCCCGTCCCTGACGGGCGACGCGTCGGTGGCCGCGCTGTGGCGGGAGCGCTCCGCGATCACCTGGGGCTGAGCCACCGCCCCGGCCGCGAGCCGCGGGCCGTCAGACGCCGGGTTCCAGCATCCGGCTGAGGACGGCCCGCTGCAACGGCCGTACCTCGCCGTGCAGTTCGCGGCCCTTCGGGGTGAGGCAGACCCGCACCCCGCGCCGGTCCTCGCTGCACATGCCGCGCTCCACGAGTCCGTCCTTCTCCAGACGTCCGACGAGACGGGACAGGGCGCTCTGGCTCAGATGGACCTGCGCGGCGATCTCCTGCACCCGGAACCCGTCCGTGCCGTCCTCGGCAGCGCCCTCGGCGAGCACGTCGAGGACCTCGAAGTCGCTCGCGCCCAGGCCGTGTCGATGCAGCTCACGGTCGAGCTCGCACATCGTGCGCGCGTGCACCGCGAGGATGTCCCGCCATTGATCCACGAGGCCCGACGCGGCCCTCGCTCCCGACTTTCCTGCCGCCATGAGCGCACCGTAGCAGAGAAAACCTCTTTGTTGCATCAGCATTAAATGCACTTGCACTCAATGCATGTGCATGTACCGTGCTCCGCATGACTTCTCCGCTCACCACCGCTCCGTCCTCCTCCGAGGCGTCCCAGGAGCGCTGGTCCCCCCGCCTGTGGGGGACCCTCCTCGTGCTCTGCGCCGCGATGTTCCTCGACGCGCTCGACGTGTCGATGGTCGGCGTGGCCCTGCCCTCGATCGGCTCGGAACTGGATCTGTCGACCTCGACGCTGCAATGGGTCGTCAGCGGCTACATCCTCGGCTACGGCGGCCTGTTGCTGCTCGGCGGCCGCGCGGCCGACCTGCTGGGGCGGCGCCGCGTCTTCCTCGTCGCGCTCGGCGTCTTCGCGGTGGCCTCGCTGCTCGGCGGGCTCGTCGACTCGGGGCCGCTGCTCATCGCGAGCCGCTTCATCAAGGGCCTCAGCGCCGCGTTCACCGCGCCCGCCGGACTGTCGATCATCACGACGACGTTCGCCGAGGGCCCGGTCCGCAACCGCGCCCTGGCCATCTACACCACCTGCGCCGCCACCGGCTTCTCCATGGGGCTCGTCCTCTCCGGCCTGCTGACGGAGGCGAGCTGGCGCCTGACCATGCTGCTGCCCGCGCCGATCGCCGTCATCGCGCTGCTGCTCGGCCTCAAGCTGATCCCGCACAGCGCGAAGGAGGAGAACCACCGCGGCTATGACATCCCCGGCGCCGTCACCGGCACGCTCTCCATGCTGCTGCTGGTCTTCACCGTCGTGCAGGCGCCGGAGGCCGGCTGGGCCTCGCCCCGCACCCTGCTCTCCTTCCTCGCCGTCGCCGTGCTGCTCACCGTCTTCGTCCGCATCGAGCGACGCTCGCCCGGACCGTTGATCCGGCTCGGGGTACTGCGCTCCGGCTCACAGATCCGCGCCCAGATCGGCGCGATGACCTTCTTCGGCAGCTACGTCAGCTTCCAGTTCCTGGCGACCCTGTATCTCCAGACGCTGCTCGGCTGGTCGGCGCTGAGCATGGCCCTCGCGTTCCTGCCCGCCGGCGCCCTCGTGGCCCTCTCCTCCACCAAGGTCGGCTCCCTCGTGGACCGCTTCGGCACGCCCCGGGTCATCGCGGTGGGCTTCGCGCTCATGGTGCTCGGCTACGCCCTGTTCCTGCGCATCGACCTCGACCCGGTCTACGCGGTCGTCATCCTGCCGACCATGCTCCTGGTCGGCGCCGCCTGCGCCCTGGTCTTCCCGTCCCTCAACATCCAGGCCACGAACGGCGTCCACGACGACGAGCAGGGCATGGTCTCCGGCCTGCTCAACACCTCCGTACAGGTCGGCGGCGCGATCTTCCTCGCCGTGGTGACGGCCGTGATCACCGCCGATGCCCCCGAGGGCGCCTCGCCGCAGGCGGTCCTGGACAGCTTCCGGCCCGGTCTGATGGTGGTCACCGCGGTCGCCCTGGTGGGTCTGCTGGTGACGCTGACCGGTCTGCGCACGCGGCGCACGCGGGACTCCGTCGTCGTCGTGAAGACCGTGCGCCAGGAGGCGGCGGCCGCTGAGGAGCGGCTCGCGCTCCGCGACTGACGGGTCAGCCCAGCCAGCCGGGGCGCACCAGCCCCGACTCGTAGGCGAGGACGACGAGTTGGGCGCGGTCCCGGGCGCCCAGCTTGATCATCGTCCGGCTCACGTGGGTCTTGGCGGTGAGCGGGCTGACGACCAGGCGGCGGGCGATCTCCTCGTTGGAGAGGCCGATGCCGACGAGCGCCATCACCTCCCGTTCCCGCTCGGTCAGTCCGGACAGCGACGCGGCGGCCGCGGGCTCCTTGGAACGGGCCGCGAACTCGCCGATCAGCCGCCGGGTGACCCCCGGCGAGAGCAGCGCGTCACCGTGCACCACGGCCCGCACGGCGCGCAGCAGCTCCTCCGGCTCGGTGTCCTTGACGAGGAAGCCGGAGGCGCCGGACCTGATCGCCTCGAAGACGTACTCGTCGAGCTCGAAGGTGGTCAGCACGACCACCTTCACCGCCGCCAGGGCCGGGTCCTCACCGATCCGCCGGGTCGCGGCGAGCCCGTCGAGGAGCGGCATCCGGATGTCCATGAGGACGACGTCGGGCCGCAGTTCGCGCACCATGCGCACCGCTTCCGCGCCGTCGGCCGCCTCGCCCGTGACCTCGATGTCGTCCTGCGCGTCGAGCAGCGCCCTGAATCCGGCGCGGACGAGCGACTGGTCGTCGGCGAGCAGTACGCGGATCAACGGGGGGCCTCCGATGGCGAGGTCGGTGAGGGCGGGGGCGCGGCGGTGAGCGGAAGTTCGGCGACGACCCGGAATCCGCCGCCGGGGCGCGGGCCCGCCTCGATCGTGCCACCGAGGGCGGCGGCACGCTCGCGCATCCCGGCGAGTCCGTTGCCGCTGCCGCCGGCCTCGGCGTGGCTCGCGGGCCCGTCGTCGTCGACGGTGAGCGTCAACAGCCCCTGCGCGTCATGCACATGGACCCGCGCACGACGCGACTCGGAGTGCCGTACGACATTGGTGAGCGCCTCCTGCACGATCCGGAACGCGGCGAGGTCGGTGCCCGGCGGCAGCGTCGGCCGCTGCCCGTCCGCGCGGACGTCGACGGCGAGTCCGGCTCCCGCCGCCTGCTCGACGAGCTCCGGCAGCCGGTCGAGCCCGGGGGCGGGGGCCCGCGGCGCGTGCCCGGGCGCCCTGAGCGTGTCGAGGACCTGCCGCACCTCCCCGAGCGCCTCCTTGCTGGCGTCCTTGATGGTGGTCAGCGCGGTCCGCGCCTGCTCGGGGTCCGAGTCGAGCAGGGCGAGCCCGACGCCCGCCTGCACGTTGATCACGGAGATGGAGTGGGCGAGCACGTCGTGCAGTTCGCGGGCGATGCGCAGCCGCTCCTCGTCGGCCCGCCGCCGCGCGGCCTGCTCCCGCTCGGCGCGCGTCCGCTCCCACTGCTCGCGCCGCACCCGGGCGAGCTCGGCGACGGCCACGACGGCCAGCACCCATGCGGCGACGACCCCCTCCGCACCCCAGGAGCCGGGCCCGTCCGTGGACGGCGGCAGCTCCGCGTACAGCCAGTGCGCCACCAATAGATGGCCGAGCCAGAACAGCCCGACGGCACACCATGCCGCGCGCCGGTGCCCCGTGACGATCGCCGCGAAGCATCCCAGCGCCACCACGAGGAACACGGGGCCGTAGGGATAGCCGCCGCCGAGGTAGACCGCCGCACAGGCGGCCGCACCGAAGGCGACCGGTACCGGATACCGGTGCCGCCACAGCAACAGCAGGCAGCCGGCGAGCAGCAGCAGCCGCCCGTACGCGTCCAGGTCGGCGCGGCCGCTCTGCTGGCGCGCGGCGAAGTCCGAACCGAGCAGGACGAACAAGGTGACCACCGCCGTGGAGCGCCAGGGCAGCCGCCCGTCGTCGTCCGGGCCCCACCAGGCGCGCCCCCGCCCCGGCCCCTGCCGCAACCAGGGCGGTCCGCTCCACGCCCGCTCTGGGGCGCCGTCGCGCACCCGCTGCTCGTCCATGCCGCCACGCTAAGCCGCGCGGGCCGCGCGGGGCGTCAGCCGGACGAGGTGATCACCCGTACTCCCCGGGGAGTACGGTCCGCTCCCGCACCCGTAGGGAGTGCGTGCCGCGCGTCGGGGCGCGGACGGGGGTTCAACGACAGGCTCTGCGCCCCCTCACCTCACCAGCCCGACCCCGTGGGCGAGCCCCGCCGCGGCGTGGGCGAAGACGGCGGCACGGTCGCTGCGCCGCGTCGCTCCCGACCACCCCGTCTTCAGGCTCAGCCTCGAGAACTGACCGCTAGCGGTCCATCCGCGACAGCGCCCGCCCCGCCAGCGGATGCGTCCGCACCAGCTCGCCGAGGGACGACGATCCCCGGGTGATCCTCGCGAACGCGTTCCACGCGGGGCGGAAGCCGGTCAGCGCCGCGTGCAGCAGCCCCGGCTTGCGCTCGAAGACGGTCAGCATCCGCTTGCCGACGGCCATCTCGACGCCGAGCCCGGCCTTGATGGCGAACGCGTAGTTCAGTGCCTGGCGGCGGGCGTCCACCGCGTCGTGCGCCTCGGAGACCCGCACCGCCCACTCCCCCGCGAGCCGCCCGGAGCGCAGCGCGAACGAGATGCCCTCGCGGGTCCACGGTTCGAGCAGCCCCGCCGCGTCACCGCAGACCAGGACCCGGCCGCGGGAGAGCGGCGAGTCCTCGGCGCGGCAGCGCGTCAGATGGCCGGAGGAGACCGCGGGTTCGAACCCGGCGAGCCCGAGCCGCCCGATGAAGTCCTCCAAGTACCGCTTGGTGGCGGCGCCCTCACCGCGGGCGGAGATCACACCGACGGTCAGGGTGTCGTCCTTCGGGAAGACCCATCCGTAGCTGCCGGGCATCGGGCCCCAGTCGATGAGGACGCGGCCGCGCCAGTCGTCGGCGACCGACTGCGGGACGGGGATCTCCGCCTCCAGGCCGAGGTCGACCTGGTCGAGCTTGACCCCGACATGCGCTCCTATCCGGCCCGCGCTGCCGTCCGCGCCGACCACGGCCCGCGCCAGCACCGTCTCGCCGCCCTGGAGGACCACGGCGACCGTACGCCGGTCGGGTACCGCCGAGCCGTGCTGCTCGACGCGCGAGACCGTGACGCCCGTACGCAGTTCGGCGCCCGCCTTCTGCGCGTGCTCGACGAGCTGCGCGTCGAACTCGGGCCGGTTGATGAGCCCGAACAGCATGCTCCGGGAGCGCCGGGTGCGCGTGTACTTGCCGTTCAGCGAGAACGTCACCGCGTTGATGCGGTCCTTCAGCGGCAGCTCGAACCCGGGCGGCAGGGAGTCCCTCGACGGGCCGATGATGCCGCCGCCGCACGTCTTGTAGCGCGGCAGTTCCGCTTTCTCCAGGAGCAGGACCCTGCGCCCGGCGACCGCGGCCGCGTACGCGGCGGACGCCCCCGCGGGGCCGCCGCCCACGACGACGACGTCCCACACCTCCATGGTCCGCTCGTCGCCCATGTCGTTGCCGTCCGTCGAGTTCTCGCTGCTCACGATGGTCTACTGCTCCCGATCCAGCTGCCTGCCGCACGTTTCTCAGGCATCCTACGGCGGGCCGCCCCGTGACCCGCTGTGGGAGGATCATCGGCGCACCCCGCACACCACCGCACCCACGAGGAGCGTGCCCATGTCGCCGCATCCGATCGCCGAGACCGTCGCCTCCCTGCTGCCTCGGGCCAAGGCCGAGCTGGCCGAACTGGTGGCCTTCAAATCGGTGGCGGACTTCGCTCAGTACCCGAAGAGCGAGAGCGAGGGCGCGGCGAACTGGGTCGCGGGCGCGCTGCGCGCCGAAGGCTTCCAGGACGTGGCGCTGCTCGACACCCCGGACGGCACGCAGTCCGTCTACGGTTTCCTGCCGGGCCCCGCGGGCGCGCCGACGGTGCTGCTGTACGCGCACTACGACGTGCAGCCGCCGCTGGACGAGGAGGCGTGGGTGACGCCCCCGTTCGAGCTGACCGAGCGCGAGGACGGCCGCTGGTACGGCCGCGGCAGCGCCGACTGCAAGGGCGGTGTACTGCTGCACCTGCTGGCCGTCCGCGCGCTGCGGGCGAACGGCGGGGTCCCGGTCAACGTCAAGGTGATCGTCGAGGGTTCGGAGGAACAGGGCACCGGCGGCCTGGAGCGCTACGCCGAGCAGCATCCCGAGCTGCTCCGCGCCGACACGATCGTCATCGGCGACGCGGGCAACTTCCGCGTCGGCCTGCCCACCGCGACGGCCACCCTGCGCGGCATGACCCTGGTCCGCGTCCAGGTCGACACCCTTGAGGGCAATCTGCACTCGGGCCAGTTCGGCGGTGCGGCGCCCGACGCGCTGGCCGCCCTGGTGCGCGTACTGGACTCGCTGCGCGCCGAGGACGGCTCCACGACCGTCGACGGCCTGGAGCCGGCCGCGTCCTGGGACGGGCTGCAGTACGAGGAGGACGCGTTCCGCAAGGACGCGAAGGTGCTCGACGGGGTCGAGCTGATCGGTTCGGGGACGGTCGCCGACCGCATCTGGGCGCGGCCCGCCGTCACCGTGCTCGGCATCGACTGCCCGCCGGTGGTGGGTGCGACGCCGTCGGTGCAGGCCGGCGCCCGTGCGCTGATCAGCCTGCGCGTGCCGCCGGGCACGGACGCCGCCGAGGCGACGAAGCTCCTGACGGCGCACATCGAGGCCCACACCCCGTGGGGCGCCCGGGTGCGGGTCGAACAGGTCGGCCAGGGCCAGCCGTTCCGGGCGAACACCGCGAGCCCCGCGTACGCCGCGCTGGCGGACGCGATGGCGGAGGCGTACGACGGCCAGGACATGCAGTACGCGGGCCAGGGCGGCTCGATCCCGCTCTGCAACACGCTCGCCTCGCTCTACCCGGAGGCGGAGATCCTCCTCATCGGACTGAGCGAGCCGGAGGCGCAGATCCACGCGGTCAACGAGAGCGTCTCGCCGAAGGAGCTGGAGCGCCTGTCGGTGGCGGAGGCCCGCTTCCTGCAGAAGTACGCCGCCGCCAACTGACCAGCGGCCTCCGCCTCCTCTGCCGAGAGCCGAGGAGTACGCGGTCGTGTCCGTCGGCTTCGTACCGTCGCACCATGACGGCCTACGAACTGACGGACACGATCGACCTCACGCCGCGCCTGCGCCTCCTGCGCTTCCCCGTGGGGCAGGCCTACCTCTGGCGCGACGGCCCGGAGCTGACCCTGATCGACGCGGGCGCGGCGGGCGCCGCGCGGCCGATCGCCGACGCCGTACGCGAGTGGGGGCACGCCCCCGAGGACGTACGGCGGATCGTGCTCACGCACTTCCACGAGGATCACGCGGGCGGCGCCGGGGAGTTCGCGCGGCTGAGCGGGGCCGAGGTGTACGCGCATCGGCTCGACGCCCCGTTCGTGCGCGGCGAGGCGCCCGGGCCGGAGCCGGCCGTGGAGGACTGGGAGCGCCCGATCCACGCGCGGGCACTGGCCCAGCTGCCGCCCCGCCCCACACACCCCGTACTCCCCTCCTTCGTACGGGAGTTGGTGGACGGGGACGTGCTGGACATCGGGGGCGGGGCCCGGGTGGTGGGCGCTCCGGGCCATACCGACGGCTCGATCGCGCTGGAACTCCCCCTGCACGGCGTCCTGTTCACCGGCGACGCGGTGGCCGCCTCCCCCGCGGACGGACAGGTGATGCTCGGTGTCTTCAACCTGCACCGCGAGCAGGCTCTCGCCTCCTTCCGGCGGCTGGCCGCACTCGACAGCGACGTGGCGTGCTTCGGGCACGGGGACCCGGTGGTGGGCGGAGCGGCCGCGGTGTTGCGGACGGCGGTGGCGGCCTACGAACCCGGCTGACCCCAGCGGCAGTTCGAGGAGCCGGGTGCGGGGGCGGGGCGCGGCGACGCGAGCCGGGCACCGGTCAGCCGACGGGGATCCCGGCCTCCAGGTAGTGCACGCGGCCGCGTTCGCGAGCGCGGAGCGCCCAGCGCAACCGCTCGAAGCGGATAGGTGGCAGCAGGCCGGCCGCCTCGCTCTCGTCCACGAACCGCCAGCCCCTCAACTCCGGCCCGGGGAGCAGGACGTGGCGCGCGGCGTCACGTGTCAGGCGGCCGCCGTCGAAGAGCAGCCGCAGTCCGCCGTAGCGAGGCGGCACGGGCGGCTCCCAGTCGACGACCAACAGCCGTGGCACATCGGCGAGTTCGATACCGGTCTCCTCGGCGACCTCACGCATCCCGGCGCGGGCGGGCGCCTCGCCCCGCTCCACGACGCCGCCGGGGAACTCCCAGCCCGGCTTGTACGTGGGGTCGACGAGCAGCACGCGCCCCTCGTCGTCGAAGAGCAGCACGCCCGCGGCGACCGTCTCGGCGGTCGGCTCGGGGGTCTGCACGATGTCGCACTGCCCGGCGTCCCCGGCGCGCAGCGCGGCGGCGATCCGCACAGCGGTGTCGTACGGGGACAGCGCGCCGTTGTCGACGAGGTAGGCGTCGGCCGTCAGCCAGCCCCCGAGGGCGGCGCGGTACGGCTCGATGTCGGCGGGGGCCTCACCGCTGGGGTCACGCTCACGCAGGATCGTTTCCCCTGGAGCAAGGACCACATGGCACACAGGGATACGCCGGGCGGCGAGAGCACCGAAGATCTCATCCCGGTACTCCTGGCGCAACAACGCCATCGGCACCACCAGCACCCCGCCCAGTTCGGCGAGGAGAGCGGCCGCGGTGTCCACGACGAGCCGCCGCCAGATCGGCAGATCCTGGCGGTCGCTCACCTCCGCGAGCCGCTTGGGCGGCAGCAGCCGCTCCAGCTCGTCGTCGATCACGTCAGGGTCGAAGAGCGTGCAGTTCGGGATCAGATCGCTCAGTTCCCGTGCGGCAGCGGTCTTTCCCGCACGGGACGCACCGTTGACCCAGACGATCACGGTTCCCCCTCATCCATCGGCCTCCTGAGGCTTGCCCGCAACACCCCGCCCTGGAAACCAGCCGCAGTTGAGGGGCGGTTCGCCGGGCGCGAGGGGCGGAGAACACCCCGCGGACCCCCGCGGTTCACCCGCCGGAAGCACATTGTCAGTACCACCCGCTAGTCTCTTCACATGATCCCCACCGAGAGCCGTGCTTCCGTGCAGTCTGCCGACGAGCTGAACGAGCAGATCCGCGGCCTCATGGCGCGCACCGGGGGCCGGTTGAGCGAATCGCAGCGCCGGGAGTACGAGGTGCTGGTCGTGGAGTGGGCGGCCGCGGTGCGCGGAGAGATCGTGAAGGCGGCCTGACCCGCACGACGGCGCGGGACCTGCGGCACCGTCCGCTCCCATGACCCGTCAGACCCCTGCCGCCAGTCGCCGCAGCCCGTCCACCGCCGCCGGGGACAAGGCCGCTTCGTCGAGGCCGGCGAGCGGCACCCACTCCACCGCTTCCGTCGTCCCCTCCACCTCCACGACCTCGGGCGAGTCGCCCTTGAGCTCGACGACGTAGAACAGCGCGACCAAGTGCCAGTGCACACCGCCTCGTTGGACCGTGTACGCACGGCTGTCGACGAGCCGGGCCTCGACGAGTTCCAGGCCCGTCTCCTCACGGAGCTCCCGCTCCAGTGCCTGGACCGGCTGCTCGCCGTGGTCGATGCCGCCACCGGGCAGATGCCACAGGCCCGGCTCGAAGACGGGCGAGCTGTCCGCGAGCCGCCCCAGCAGGACGCGGCCCTCGCGCGATGCCAGTGCGTACGCGGAGACACGCGTCCGCGGCGTGACGTCCATCCTGCTCCCCTCCCCTGGGCGGCCACCCGAAGTGACCATGGCGGAGGCACTCTACGGGGCTCCCGCCCGCCGTCCAGGAGATCGCACGGCGGGCGGAAGCCCCGGAGCCGGGCCCGGAAGGCCGGGGCGCCCACCGCTGCCCGGCGGCGGGCCACCGGCCCATGTCCGGCCTCCCGGTGTTCCCGCTACGCAGTCAAGCGCAGCGGCGCGGGCGGCAGAAGCGTGTGCGAGGCCGCCGTCGCGGTACGCCGTTCACACCGGGTGTGCGGCGCGCACACGGCCCGTCGGCCGCCGCACGACCTTCTTTGTCGGCAGGCGGTTTACAAGTCAAGCACTTCACTCTCAATTCACCACATCAAGTGACGTGAGGCTGTCGGGAATCGTTACGCCACACCCTGGGAAGGAAAGTGCCGCTAGCGTGGCCGACCAGGCGCCCCAGTCCCCGGTGACCTCCCGATTCGTTCGCACGAAACATGTGGCAGCGCGCGCGGCTCCCCAGGAGCCGGACAAGTGCTCGGCCGGGGGGACCGATGCGACAGGGCAACAAACAGGACCATGCTCCCGATGACTTCGGTGGCTTCGACGACATCGTCGACGCGAGCGGCTCCGAGGGCTATGTGCACCCACCCGTGGTGCGCACCCTCGGCGACTGCGCCGTGATCGAACTCAGCGGCGAGATCGACCTTCTCGCCTTCCAGCGGATGGCTCCGCTGCTCGACACCGTGGCAGCGGGCCCCTACCGCGTCGTGGCGATAGACCTGACCGGCACCACCTTCTTCGACTGCTCCGGGCTCTCCCTCCTGGTGCGCGCCCACCGCAGAGCCGTCGGCCACGGCGGGCGGGTCACCGTGGTCTGCCGCCACCGGCTGACACTCCGCCTCATCGAGCTCTCGGACCTGACGGAGACACTGACGCCGGTGGGGACGCTGAGGGAAGCGCTTCGCCCGTCACCCTGAGCAACCTTTCGGGATGCGCTCGCCCCGAACCGCTCCTAGCGTGACAGGCGTCGTTACTCACCAACCGAGGAGCCGTCATGGGCGAGAGCGCGATGGACAAGGCCAAGGGCAAGGCCAAGGAGATGGCCGGCAAGGCCACCGGCAACGAGCGCATGAAGTCGGAGGGCAAGGTCGACCAGGCGAAGGGCGACGCCCGCAAGACCGCCGACAAGGCTCGTGGCAAGGCCGAGGGCGTGCGTGACTCGCTGACCGACGACAAGTAGTCCGTCGCCCGCGGTTCGTCACACCCAGCAACAGCTGCTGTACGTGCCCCCTCGCGACCGAGGGGGCACAAGCATGTCCGGGGGCACCGGTGCCGTCCGGCGCAGAGTCGTCGGAGCGACGGCCGCAGTCGTGCCGTCGCCCTGTTCAACGAGACAGGTTCGGCCCAGCCCATCGCGGCCACGGCGAAGGCAGACCTAGCCGCACTCACCCAACTCCGGTGCCCCGCACGCCCTTTCGGCCGACGTGACGGGGGATCAGGCGGTGCTGCTCGTCATCACCGACGGCGGCGACGGCATCGACCCCGGCCACGCGGACCGGGGTGAGGCGCAGTTGAACTGCCAAGCCGGGCTCCGGCCGAGGGCGGGCGAGACCCGCCCCGTACGCCCTCGTTCGGGCCGGACAGCGGCTGAGGAACCGTCAGACGGCTTGCGGATGCGCCTCGTCGAGGGCGGAGCCGAGCCGCAGGGCCGCGGCCGCCGCGCCCACGAGCCCCGCGTCGGTACCCGTCGACGCCGGGGCCACGGTGAGGCGCCGCACGAAGGAGAGCGTCGCGTAGTCGCGCAGCGCGCGGCGCAGCGGGGCGAAGAGGACGTCGCCGGCCTTGGCCACTCCCCCGCCGATCACCGCGATGTCGATCTCGACGAGCGTCGCGGTCGCCGCGATACCGGCCGCCAGGGCCTGCGCCGCCCGCTCGAAGGAGGCGACGGCCGCCCGGTCACCGGCGTGTGCGGCGCGGGCCACGGCGGCGGCGGACGCGTCACCGTCGGCCCCCGGGCGCCAGCCGTCGGCGAGGGCGCGGCGGGCGATGTTGGGCCCGCTGGCGATGCGCTCGACGCAGCCGCGCGCGCCGCACGGGCACGGGTCGCCGTCGAGGTCGACGCTGATGTGGCCGATGTGCCCGGCGTTTCCGGTGGGGCCGGGGTGGAGCTGCCCGCCCAGGATCAGGCCGCCGCCGACGCCGGTGGACACCACCATGCACAGCGCGTTGTCATGGCCGCGGGCCGCGCCCTGCCAGTGCTCGGCCGCCGTCATCGCCACGCCGTCGCCGACCAGCTCGACCGGCAGGCCGCCCGCGAGCTCCCGCACGCGCGAGACCAGCGGGAAGTCACGCCACCCGGGCACGTTGACCGGGCTGACCGTCCCCGCCGGCCGGTCCACCGGGCCCGCGCTGCCGATCCCGACGGCCCGGGTCCTCGGCCACAGCTCGGACACCGTCAGCTCGGCGAGGACCGCGTCCACCGCGCCCATCACCGTCTCACCGTCCTCCTGCGCGGGGGTCGGCCGCTGGGCCCGCGCCAGAATGCGGCCCCGGTCGTCCACCAGGGCGCCGGCGATCTTGGTGCCGCCGATGTCGAGCGCGGCGACGAGGTCCATGTGCATGAGTGTCAGATCCCCTGGGAAAAGGCAGGTCGGAGAAGCGAAGTCTAGGAAGTGATACGGAGCGGTGGACAGTCTCCCCCGAGCCTGACAACGTTGTCCAGGCCCTATGCTCGACGCCACACGCCCGTGCAGGATGATGAGCCCTGACGCATCGGGCCCGTCACCTCCCCCGGGTGGCCGGCTCTCCCGGCAGCGACGACAGGACAGGACAGCGCATAGTGGACCGTACCGCCCGCCGCACCGAGAACCGCTACGGCAATCGCCCGACCATGAAGGACGTCGCCGCGCGCGCCGGGGTGGGCCTGAAGACGGTCTCCCGGGTCGTCAACGGCGAGCCGGGCGTCACCCCGGACACGGAGCGCCGCGTACAGGAGGCGATCACCGCGCTCGGCTTCCGGCGCAACGACAGCGCGCGGGTCCTGCGCAAGGGACGTACGGCCAGCATCGGTCTCGTCCTGGAGGATCTGGCCGACCCGTTCTACGGTCCGCTCAGCCGCGCCGTGGAGGAGGTCGCCCGCGCGCACGGAGCGCTGCTCATCAACGGTTCAAGCGCCGAGGATCCCGACCGCGAGCAGGAGTTGGTGCTCGCACTCTGCGCGCGCCGCGTGGACGGCCTCGTCGTGATCCCGGCCGGTGACGACCACCGGTACCTGGAGCCGGAGATCGCGGCCGGGGTCGCGACCGTGTTCGTGGACCGGCCCGCCGGGCGGATCGACGCGGACGTGGTCCTCTCCGACAGCTTCGGCGGCGCGCGGGACGGCGTCGCGCATCTGGTCGCGGGCGGCCACCGGCGCGTCGGCTTCATCGGCGACCAGCCGCGCATCCACACCGCCGCCGAGCGCCTGCGCGGCTACCGGGCAGCGATGGAGGACGCCGGGATAGACGTCGACGAGCGGTGGATGTCGCTGGGCGTCACCGACCCCGAGCGGGTGCGGCGCGCCGCGGAGGAGATGCTGCGGGGGCCCGAGCCCGTCACGGCGATCTTCGCGGGCAACAACCGTGTGACGGTGACCGTGGTCCGGGTCCTGGCCGAGCTGGAGCGCAGCGTCGCCCTGGTCGGCTTCGACGACATCGAGCTGGGCGATCTGCTCCGGCCCGGGGTCACCGTGGTGGCGCAGGACGCGGCGCAGCTGGGCCGGACCGCGGCCGAGCGGCTGTTCCGGCAGCTCGACGGGGCGACGCTGCTGCCGGAGCGCATCGAGCTGCCGACGCGGTTGATCAAGCGCGGTTCGGGCGAGCTGCCGCCGGCGGGCTGACGGCACTGCCCCGATGCCGCGGGGCGCCGCCCCTTGGGGACGGACGCCCGCGGCGGCCTGCTTCTACTTGGCCGTCACCGTCAGGTCGCCGCGGCGCGGCCCCGCGTAGCCCTCCAGGTCGGCCCGGGTGAGGCCGCTGAGCCGGGCCACCTCGGCGACGTCGAGCGCGCCGCAGTCCAGGCCGCGCAGCAGGTACCCGGCGAGGGCCTTGGCGGTGGCGGGCTCGTCGGCGATGTCGCCGGTGGACTGGCTGGCGTAGGCGGACAGGCGCGCGGCGGCCTGCTCGAAACCCTCGCGGTAGAAGGCGAAGACGGCCGCGTAGCGCGTCGGGATGTGGCCGGGGTGCATGTCCCAGCCCTGGTAGTAGGCGCGGGCGAGGGCGCGGCGCGTGAGGCCGTAGTGCAGGCGCCAGGCGTCGTGGACCTTGGCGGTGGGGCCGACGGGCAGCACGTTGGTGGAACCGTCGGAGACGCGCACCCCCGTGCCGGCGGCGGCGACCTGCATGACGGCCTTCGCGTGGTCGGCGGCCGGGTGGTCGCTCGCCTGGTACGCGGCGGAGACACCGAGGCAGGCGCTGTAGTCGAACGTGCCGTAGTGCAGGCCCGTCGCGCGCCCCTCGGCGGCGCCGATCATGCGGGCGACGGCGGCGGTGCCGTCGGCGGCGAGGATGGACTGGCTGGTCTCGATCTGGATCTCGAAACCGAGCCGTCCCGCGTCGAGCCCGTGGCTCTTCTCGAACGCCTCCAGGAGCCGGACCATCGCCGTGACCTGCTCCGGGTACGTCACCTTCGGCAGCGTGAGGACGAGCCCGTCGGGCAGCCCGCCGTGCTCCATGAGGCCGGTGAGGAAGATGTCGAGGGTGCGGATGCCGCGGTCGCGGACCGGGGCCTCCATGCACTTCATGCGGATGCCCATGTACGGGGCCGCGGTGCGATTCGCGTACGCCTCGGAGATGACGCGCGCGGCGCGGGCGGCCGTCTCGTCCTCGTCGGCGTCGGAGGCGGGCCGGTAGCCGTCCTCGAAGTCGACGCGCAGGTCCTCGACGGGCTCGCGCTCCAGCTTCGCCCGTACGCGGCTGTACACAGGCTCGGCCAGGTCGTCGCCGAGTCCGAGCACCGCGGCGAACGAGGCGGCGTCCGGGGCGTGCTCGTCGAGCTGCGCGAGGGCCTGACCGCCCCAGGAGCGGAGGGTGCCCGCGTCGAAGGCGTCGCCGGGGACGTAGACGGTGTGGACCGGCTGGCGGGTACCCGGGTCTCCGGGGTATCGGCGGCCCAGCTCCGCGTCGACCGGGGCGAGCGAGGCGCTGATGGCCTCACTGACCGCGCCCGCGAGGCTCGTCGACACCTTCTCCTGCTGACCCATCCCTGCACCCTCCATACGCTCGATGTTTCCGCTGCACGGAATCAACAATCCGTATAGCGAAGTTAACCGGCGGGGTGATCCGCGTCAATGGCCCCCTGGCATGGTCCCGGTACGCGGACGGGGCCGCGCGGCGATGAACGCCACGCGGCCCCGTCGAGCGGGCGGAACCGGTCAGCCCTTGCGGGTCTTGACCTCTTCGGTGAGCTGGGGGACGACGTCGAAGAGGTCGCCGACGACGCCGTAGTCGACCAGGTCGAAGATCGGGGCCTCGGCGTCCTTGTTGACGGCCACGATCGTCTTCGAGGTCTGCATGCCGGCGCGGTGCTGGATCGCGCCGGAGATGCCGTTGGCGATGTACAGCTGCGGCGAGACGGCCTTGCCGGTCTGGCCGACCTGGTTGGAGTGCGGGTACCAGCCGGCGTCCACCGCGGCGCGCGAGGCACCGACGGCCGCACCGAGCGAGTCGGCGAGCGCCTCGATGATGGAGAAGTTGTCCGCGCCGTTGACGCCACGGCCACCGGAGACCACGATCGCGGCCTCGGTCAGGTCGGGGCGGCCGGTCGACTCGCGCGGGGTGCGCGAAGTGACCTTGGTGCCGGTGGCCTGCTCCGAGAAGGAGACGGTGAGCGCCTCGACCGCACCGGCGGCCGGGGCCGCCTCGACGGCGGTGGAGTTGGGCTTGACCGTGATGACCGGGGTGCCCTGCGAGATGCGGGACTTGGTGGTGAAGGAGGCGGCGAACACCGACTGGGTCGCGACCGGACCCTCGTCACCGGCCTCCAGGTCGACGGCGTCGGTGATGACACCGGACTTGATGCGCAGCGCCAGACGCGCGGCGATCTCCTTGCCCTCCGCGGAGGAGGGGATCAGGACGGCGGCCGGGGAGACGGCCTCGACGGCGGCCTGCAGGGCCTCCACCTTCGGTACGACGAGGTAGTCGGCGTACTCGGCGGCCTCGTGCGTGAGGACCTTGACGGCGCCGTGCTCGGCGAGCGCGGCGGCGGTGTCGCCCGCGCCGTTGCCGAGCGCGACGGCGACCGGCTCGCCGATGCGGCGGGCCAGGGTCAGCAGCTCGAGGGTGGGCTTGCGGACGGCGCCGTCCACGTGGTCGACGTAGACCAGAACTTCAGCCATGGGACTTCAATCTCCTGCAATCACAAAGAAGGTGGGGTGAACTTGCCGGAACGGCCGAGGCTCAGATGAACTTCTGGCCCGCGAGGAACTCGGCGAGCTGCTTGCCGCCCTCACCCTCGTCCTTCACGATCGTGCCCGCGGTGCGCGCCGGCCGCTCGGCGGCCGACTCGACCTTGGTCCAGGCACCCTCCAGGCCGACCTCCTCGGCCTCGATGTCGAGGTCGGAGAGGTCCCAGGACTCCACCGGCTTCTTCTTCGCCGCCATGATGCCCTTGAACGAGGGGTAACGCGCCTCACCGGACTGGTCGGTGACCGACACGACGGCCGGCAGCGCGGCCTCCAGCTGCTCGGACGCGGTGTCGCCGTCACGGCGGCCCTTGACGGTGCCGCCCTCGACCGAGACCTCGGACAGGAGCGTCACCTGCGGCACGCCCAGGCGGTCGGCGAGGAGCGCCGGGACGATGCCCATGGTGCCGTCGGTGGACGCCATGCCGGAGACGACAAGGTCAAAACCGGCCTTCTCGATCGCCTTGGCCAGCACCAGGGAGGTGCCGAGGGCGTCGGTGCCGTGCAGGTCGTCGTCCTCGACGTGGATCGCCTTGTCCGCGCCCATCGACAACGCCTTGCGCAGCGCGTCCTTCGCGTCCTCCGGACCCACCGTCAAAACGGTGATCTCCACGTCGTCGTCGGAGTTCTCCGAGATCTGCAGCGCCTGCTCCACCGCGTACTCGTCCAGCTCCGACAGCAGCCCGTCCACGTCATCGCGGTCGACGGTCAGGTCATCAGCGAAGTGCCGGTCGCCGGTGGCGTCGGGCACGTACTTCACGGTGACAACGATCCTCAAGCTCACGCCGGCTCTCCTACTGCAATCGTCTTTTACTGGGCGGCTTTGCTGCTGCGGCTGACAGCGCCTTCTAGCAGGCAGCATAGGCGCCCGTTGCGGACTCCTCCGGTCGGGGCGGCCCGCGCTCCGAACGAAATATTACTCGTCAGTACATCCAGTTCATGCCCACTGAGCAAGCGCTTTGAACTGTGACCTTGCCAACGCTGAGTAATCGCGCGGAGCAGGAACTTCCCCGGCGGGTGCCCTCAGTCACGCAGCCCGTTGAAACGGCCCTGGTGGTAGAGGAGCGGCCGGCCCGCGCCCGCCGGGTCCCCGCAGACCGCCTCCGCGAGCACGATCCGGTGGTCCCCCGCGGGTACCCGCGCGATGACCTTGCAGACCAGCCAGGCCAGCACGCCGTCCAGGACGGGAACGCCCTCGGGGCCCTCGAACCACCGGGTGGGGGCACCGAAGCGGTCGGCGCCGCTCCTGGCGAACGTGGCGGCGAGATCCGCCTGGTGCTCACCGAGTATGTGGACGCCGATGTGGTCGGCCTCGGCGACGGTGGGCCAGCTGGAGGCGCCCAGGCCGATCCCGAAGGAGATCACCGGGGGTTCGGCGGAGACCGAGGTGAGGGAGGTGGCGGTGAAGCCCACGGGCGCGGCGCCGGCCGCCGTGATCACCGCGACACCGGCGGCGTGCTGCCGGAAGACGGAGCGGAGCAGGTCGGGGGTGGCGGGCCGGGCAGTGCGCAGGTCGGGCGTGGCCGTCATGGAGTTGTCCTTCTGCCGGAGGGTTCGAGCGGGGTCCGTGGCTGCGTCAGGAGACGGGACAGCGCGCGCTCGAACAGCGGGCCAGGTCCACATGGACCCGCTGGAAAAGAAGGAGTTCCGAAGGCATACGGCCAGCCTGACGATACGTGGCGCGTGCAGTCAAGCGCGTTCCGTCATCTGGGAGATCCCTCACGAGTCTCCCTCCACCGAAGACGCCGCGGCGTCAGACCGCTTCACCGAGCGCGGCGATGACATCCGCCTTGCGCGGCTGTCCGGCGGCGCGGCGCACCTCGCGGCCGTCGGCGGCCAGGACGAGCACGGTCGGTGTCCGCTCGACGCCGCTGCGCCGGACGAGATCGAGCCGGGCCTCGGCGTCGATCTCGATGTGGGAGACGCCGGGGACCATGGCGGCGACCTCCGCGAGGACCCGCCGGGTGGCACGACAGGGAGCGCAGAACGCGCTGGAGAACTGCACGAGCGTGGCCCGCTCCCCCAGCTCCGCACCCAACTGTTCGGCATCGAACGTCACTTGTCCCACGGTCATCCTGCGCCTCCTCGGTCCGCCGCTTCCACTGCAGCGCCGGAACGTCCCGGCGCATTCCCGCTCACGTGACGAGGATCTCGCGCACGGCCGGAACCAGGACTGGTCACTCGGCCGTTCTTGGGGCACGATCTGCGCAAGCCGGAAAACCTACGGCTGCGTAACTTACCGCCGGGAGCCACCTCCTCCGGAATCCTCCGGAAGAAACTCCCCTCGGCACTCAGAAGGGTCCACCCCCTCCATGGCAGAGCTCGTCTACCGTCCGGTCATCAGCGCCGCGAAAACGATGTTCAAGGCGCTCGACCTGAAGATCGACTGCAAGGGCTCGGAGAACATTCCGCGTTCGGGCGGAGCCGTCCTGGTCAGCAACCACATCAGCTACCTGGACTTCATCTTCGACGGCCTCGCAGCCCTGCCCCAGAAGCGGCTGGTCCGCTTCATGGCGAAGGAATCGGTCTTCCGGCACAAGATCTCCGGCCCGCTGATGCGCAGCATGAAACACATCCCGGTGGACCGTACGCAGGGTGAGCACGCCTACGAGCACGCCCTCAGGTCGCTGCGTTCGGGCGAGATCATCGGCGTCTTCCCGGAGGCGACGATCTCCGAGTCCTTCACGCTGAAGAGTTTCAAGACAGGCGCCGTGCGCCTCGCGCAGGAGGCCGGGGTGCCGCTGATCCCCATGGCGCTGTGGGGCACCCAGCGCGTGTGGACCAAGGGCCGCCCGCGCAACTTCAAGCGGCAGCACATCCCGGTCACGATCCGGGTGGGCGAGGCCATGGAGGCGCCGCGCGACCAGTACGCCGGAGCGATCACGCGCCGGCTCCGGGACCGCGTGCAGGAGCTCCTCGAAGCGGCGCAGCGCGCCTATCCCGTACGCCCCAAGGGGCCGGACGACACGTGGTGGATGCCCGCGCACCTCGGCGGGACGGCCCCGACCCCCGAAGAGGTCAAGGCCGCCGAGGCCAACTAGCTATATGAACCCGCCGGGTGGACGGTGAGCCGCGCGCCGGGGCTGAACTTCTGCAGGAGTTCGGCCAGTTCGGCGCCGGCCGCCTCCAGGCCCGCGTGCCCGCCCATGCCCTCCAGCAGGAACAGGGCGTCGACGGAGGTGTCGGTGAGCCGGGTGCGGGTGCCCTGGCGCCAGTTCCAGCGGCGGCAGGTGACGCCCTCGTCGTCGCACCAGACGACCTCGCCCGCGTCCGGGTGTTCGACCACCTGCTCACCGGCGGCGACGGTCACGAAGTCCTCCGCGCCGGTGGCCCGGACGAGACGCATGCCGCCCTTGATGTGGCCGAGGTCCTCGCCGCCGACCGGGATCAGATGGGCGACGCTGACGGCGTTGTAGACGTCCACGAGCGTGTTGATCCGCGGCAGGCCGCCGTCGGCGAGGGCCCTCTTGGCGAGCGCCTCCGCGGAGTTGCGCGTGCGGTTGGGCTTGGCGCCAAAGGCCGTGTACGCCGCGCGCCAGGCCACCATGTGCGGGTCCTCGTGCGGGGCGCGCCCGTCGAGGCGCGCGGCCAGGCGGCGCGCGGCGTCGTCGAGGAGGGCCGACGTCTCCTGCGTGCTGGGCGTGTTGAGGAGTCCGTACGCCTCGACGGCGATGTGGTGGAAGTCAGGGGCGATCGCCCGGACGTCGTCGGAGACGGTGAGCTGGAGGGGCATGGTGTGCCTTACGGGTCGAGCGAGTCGGGGAGGTGCTCCCAGAGGTACGGGCGGTCCGGGGCGCTGCGCATGACGTCGAGCACCCTCGGATGCGGTACATCAAAGAGTACTGGATAGTCCACCTCATTGGACTCCACGTCGGGTATCCACGCCAGCCGCTCCCCGTCGAGCGAGAACTGCGCGTCGACACCCGGCTTGTTGCCACGCACGTCCTGCCGGTGCCAGGAACCGTGGAAACGTACGGCGAGCAGGCCGTGCAGGCACCAGCCCGTGCCCGCGTCATGCGTGAGCCGCTGGTAGCAGAGGGCCGTCGGGATGTCCTCGGCGCGCAGGAGTGCGGTCAGCGCGTGCGCCTTGGCGTGGCAGACCCCGGTGCGCCGGTCCAGGACGTCGGACGCCCGCCAGGTGACGCGCGGGTCCCCGGTGTCCGCCGAGTGCGGGATGGTGTCCCGGACGAACTCATAGGCGGCGCGGGCGTACGCGTAGGAGTCGGCGGCGTCCTTCGCGAGGCGGGACGCCGTCTCCCGGACCAGCGGATGGTCATGGTCGATGACGCCGTCCGCGGCCAGATAGGCCGACAGGTCGGGGTTCTGCTGGATCAGTCGCATGGCACGCGAGCATAGAAACGCGACCGGCCGCCGTCAATACATTTGCAGCCGATCGCATACCTATGCAGGCTCTGGCAGCCGGGCGACTACCGCGCCATCTCCTCCTTGAGCGCCGCGACGAACCCGTCGACGTCCTCCTCGCGGGTGTCGAAGGCGCACATCCACCGGACGTCCCCGGCGTTCTCGTCCCAGAAGTAGAACCGGTAGCGCTTCATCAGGCGCTCGGAGACATCGTGAGGGAGGCGGGCGAAGACGCCGTTGGCCTGCACGGGATGGAGGATCTCCACGCCGCCGACGGCGCGGACGCCCTCGGCGAGGCGCTGGGCCATCTCGTTGGCGTGGCGGGCGTTGCGCAGCCACAGGTCCTTGGCGAGCAGCGCCTCCAGCTGCACCGAGACGAACCGCATCTTCGAGGCGAGCTGCATGGAGAGCTTGCGCAGATGCTTCATGTGGCGGACGGCGTCGTGGTCGAGGACGACGACGGCCTCGCCGAACAGGGCGCCGTTCTTGGTGCCGCCGAGCGAGAGGATGTCGACCCCGGCCGCGTTCGTGAACGTACGCATCGGGACGTCGAGGGAGGCGGCCGCGTTGGCTATCCGCGAGCCGTCGAGGTGCACCCGCATGCCGCGCTCGTGCGCGTGGTCGCAGATCGCGCGGATCTCGTCGGGCGTGTAGAGCGTGCCCAGCTCGGTGGATTGCGTGATCGAGACGACCTGCGGCATCGCGCGGTGCTCGTCGTCCCAGCCGTACGCCTGCCGGTCGATGAGATCGGGGGTGAGCTTCCCGTCGGGGGTGGGAACGGTGAGCAGCTTCAGGCCGCCCATGCGCTCGGGGGCGCCGCCCTCGTCGACGTGGATGTGGGCGGACTCGGCGCAGATCACCGCGCCCCAGCGGTCGGTGACCGCCTGGAGCGCGACGACGTTGGCGCCCGTGCCGTTGAAGACCGGGAACGCCTCGGCGGCCGGGCCGAAATGGCTGCGGATGATCTGCTGGAGGTGGTCCGTGTAGTCGTCCTCGCCGTACGCGACCTGGTGCCCGCCGTTGGCCACGGCCAGCGCGGCCATGATCTCCGGGTGGGCGCCCGCGTAGTTGTCGCTGGCGAAACCCCGGATCGTGGGGTCGTGATGCCTGCGGGCATCGGTCCTGGGAGGATTCACGGCTTCTCTGTCAGCCACAGACGGGTCCCGTTCACTTCTGCGGCGGGCCTGCTCCAGACGCCGACGATGGCCTCGGCCAGCTCCTTGACGTCGGTGAAGCCCGCGAACTTCGCGTTGGGGCGTTCGGCGCGCATCGCGTCGTGCACCAGTGCCTTCACCACCAGGATCGCAGCCGCCTGCCGGGGTCCTGCGTCGCCCCCCGCCTTGCGGAAGGCGTCCCCGAGGGCGAGCGTCCACGCTTCGGCCGCGGCCTTGGAGGCGGCGTACGCGGCGTTGCCCGCCGTCGGCTTGCTCGCTCCCGCGGCGCTGATCAGCAGGTAGCGGCCGCGGTCGGAGCGGCCGAGCGGCTCCTGGAAGGCGAGCGAGGTGTGCTGCACCGTGCGGATCAGGAGCTTCTCCAGCAGGTCCCAGTCGGCGAGGTCGGTCTCGGCGAAGCTCGCGCCGCCGCGCCAGCCGCCCACGAGGTGGACCACGCCGTCGACCCGGCCGAAGTCCTTCTCGATGCGGGCGGCCCACGCGCGGGTGGCGTCGAGGTCGAGCAGGTCGACGGTGTCGCCGATGACCGTAGCGCCGCCGTGCGCGTAGCGCGCCTCGTCGACGGCCGCGGCGAGGCGCTCGGGGTCCGCGTCGGCGCCGACGACCGTGGCGCCCGCCTCGGCGAGCCGCTTCAGGGCGGCACGGCCGGCGGGCCCGGCGGCTCCGGCGACCGCGATCACGGCACCGTCCAGCGGGTTCGTGGTGGCATCGGTGTCGGTCATGGCAGTCGCCTCCTGTACGCGGTCGCTCATGCGGCGACCTTTCCCCGAGCGCTCGACTCCGCTCCAGCAGGGGAGTCCCCTATGGCGCCCGCCGCCGTGATGCCCTTGGTCGAGGCGATCACGTGCTTCAGCTTCTTGGACAGCGCCTCATAGAACATGCTGAGCGGAAACTCGTCCGGAAGCACGTCGTCCACGAGCTTGCGCGGCGGCAGGCTCACGTCCAGGGCGTCGGGGCCCTTGGCCCAGCGGGAGCCGGGGTGCGGGGCGAGGTAGGTCGACACGAGGTCGTACGCGGCGAACCAGTGCACCAGCTTCGGGCGGTCGATGCCGTCGCGGTACAGCGCCTCGATCTCGCCGCACAGCTGGTTCGTCACCTCGGGGGCGCGCTGCCAGTCGATGTGCAGCTTGTTGTCCGTCCAGCGCACGACGTCGTGCTTGTGCAGGTAGGCGAAGAGCAGCTGGCCGCCGAGACCGTCGTAGTTGCGTACGCGCTCGCCGGTGACGGGGAAGCGGAACATCCGGTCGAACAGCACGGCGTACTGGACGTCGCGACCCTGCGGGACGCCGTCGGCCTCCAGCTTCACGGCCTCCTTGAAGGCGGTGAGGTCGCAGCGCAGCTCCTCCAGGCCGTACATCCAGAACGGCTGGCGCTGCTTGATCATGAACGGGTCGAACGGCAGGTCGCCGTGGCTGTGCGTGCGGTCGTGGACCATGTCCCACAGTACGAACGCCTGCTGGCAGCGGTCCTGGTCGCCGACCATCTCGGCGATGTCCGCGGGCAGCTCGACGCCGAGGATGTCCACGGCCGCCTCGGTGACACGGCGGAACCGGGCCGCCTCGCGGTCGCAGAAGATGCCGCCCCAGGAGAAGCGCTCGGGGGCCTCGCGCACGGCGATCGTCTCGGGGAAGAGCACCGCCGAGTTCGTGTCGTAGCCCGAGGTGAAGTCCTCGAAGGTGATGCCGCAGAAGAGGGGGTTGTCGTAGCGCGTGGCCTCCAGCTCGGCCAGCCACTCGGGCCAGACCATGCGCAGCACGACGGCTTCCAGATTGCGGTCCGGGTTCCCGTTCTGCGTGTACATCGGGAAGAGCACCAGGTGCTGGAGGCCGTCCTGGCGCAGGGCCGCGGGCTGGAAGGCGAGCAGCGAGTCCAGGAAGTCCGGCACCCGGTAGCCGTCGTCGGCCCAGCGCCGCAGGTCGCGCAGGAGTGCCTGGTGGTAGGCGGCGTCGTGCGGCAGCAGCGGGGCGAGCTGCTCCACGGCGGCCATGACGCGGTCCAGGGCGAGATCGGCGGTGGCCCGCGCGGGGGCGCCCTCGGCGTCGAAGTCGATCGACCCGTCCTTCTGCTGCCAGGTCCTGATCTCCTCCACGCCGTCCTTGAGCACGGGCCACGCCGGGTGGTCCACCACCCTGTCGCCGACCGTCCGGGCCGGAGGAATGGTCCCCTCCATGCCCTCCTGCACAAGAATTTCCGTCATATCCCATCCTCCACGGGAGAACCTCGCGTCCGAACACCCTAGGCATGCAAGGTTCCCCAGTACAAGGGGATTCTCGGGAAATTATCCTGCGCAACCCCCCGCACCACCGCTATTTTTCCTGTCTGGCGCACTTGAAACGATGACCTCTGCCACATCGGCCCGGGCCCGCCGGGCGTCGCCGAGGAGTTCGGGGAAGCCGAAGAACCCGTGGAACATGCCCGGGAAATGGCTCTCGGTGACCGGGACACCGGCGCCGCGCAGGGCGCTCGCGTACGCGCGTCCCTCGTCGCACAGCGGGTCGCAGCCCGCCGTGACGACGTGCGCGGGCGGGAGCCCGGTGAGGTCCTCGGCGAGCAGCGGCGAGACCTGGGGGTGGGCGGGGTCGCCGTCGGGTCCCAGGTACTGGTCGCGGAACCAGCGGGAGTGCGCGGCGGTCAGGAAGTACCCGGCCGCGTTCGCCTCGAAGGAACCGGCCTTCTGCCGGGCGTCGGTCGCCGGGTAGACGAGGATCTGCCGGGCGATGCCCGGGCCGTCCCCGTCGCGGGCGAGGTGCGTGACGACGGCGGCGAGGTTCCCGCCGGCGCTGTCGCCCGCGACCGTCAACGCGCCCGCGTCGGCGCCGAGTTCGCGGGCATGGTCCGCGACCCAGCACACAGCGGCGTACGCGTCCTCGACGGCGGCAGGGAACGGTGACTCAGGAGCGAGCCGGTAGTCGACGGAGACCACGACCGCCCCGGCGTCGCGGCACAGACCGCGCGCGATGCCGTCGTGCGTGTCGAGACCGCAGATGGCCCAGCCGCCACCGTGGAAGAACACGACGACGGGCCGGGGCGCCGCCGGGTCCCCCGCGCCCGCCGGTTCCGGCTGGTAGATCCGTACGGGGATCGGGGGCGCCCCGGGCGGCCCCGGTATCTCCCGGTCCTCGACGGCCCCGACGACAGGCGCGGGGAACGGCGCGGCGGGAGCGGCCGCGAGGATCCGGCGGGCCTCGGCGGCGTCGGTGACGCTGCCGCCGAGATCGGGGAAGAAGGCGGCCATCGCGTCGACGAGGGGGCGGGCCTCGGGGTCGAGACGGTCGACGGCGCCGGACGTTTCGTCGGTGGACATGGGCGACTCCCTCGTTGGGTGGGCGCACGCGCGCGGGTGCTGCGGAGAGTGCACCTGAAGCGACGAACAGGGAAGAGCCGCACGCCGGGGAACCGCCGGGCACGGCGGCCGGCCCGGCGGCCCGGGAGAGCGGGCCCGGTCGAGCCCCTAGGCTGTGCCCTCCACCCCGTCCCCTGTCCGAGGAGCCCGCTCGTGTCCGAGCCCGTACCGGAGTACCCCTACCGCGACAGCGACCTGCCGGACGGAGCGCCCGCGCCGCACGAGCTGCTCGCGCCCGTGCTCGGGCTGCTGGGGCGCTGGCACGGCCGCGGGCGAGGTGGGTACCCCACGATCGACGGGGAGTTCGCCTACGCGCAGGAGGTCACCTTCCAGCACGACGGGCGTCCCTTCCTGCGGTACGAGGCCCGGGCCTGGCTGCTCGGCGCCGATGACGCGCCGCTGCGCCCGGCGGCGCGGGAGAGCGGCTGGTGGCGGCTGCGGCCGGACGGCGGCGTGGAGGCGTTGATCACCCAGCCCACCGGTATCGCGGAGATCGCGGTCGGTCGCGCCGCCGACGGCACGATCGACCTCACGACCGACGGTGTGGCGCTCACGCCGACGGCGAAGAAGGTCGAGGCGACCCGCCGCCGCTACACCCTCACCGACGCCGACACCCTGGCGTTCGAGCACGATCTCGCCGCGGTCGGACAGCCGTTGCAGCACCACTTGTCGGCGCGCCTGCGACGCGCGACCGCGTAGCCGCGCGCGTCAACTCCCCGCGGGCCCACGCCCGCCGGGAGGGGCGCCTCGCGCCGGAGCGGCCCCATCGCCGGGCCGGGCCGTTAGTCTCGGGAGCCTGTCGCGTGCGAGCCCCGTGCGCCGGCAGCCGAGCCGCCGTCGACGGAAGCGAGACCACCTTGAACTTCCTCACCATCGGGCATCGCGGAGCCATGGGTGTCGAGCCCGAGAACACCCTGCGTTCCTTCGTCGCCGCCGAGCGGGCGGGCCTCGATCTCATCGAACTCGATCTGCATCTGAGCAAGGACGGCGCCCTGGTCGTCATGCACGACGCCGACGTGGACCGCACCACGGACGGCAAGGGCCCGATCGCCGAGAAGACGCTCGCCGAGCTGCGCACGCTGGACGCGGGCCGCGGCGAGCGGGTGCCGGTCTTCGAGGAGGTCCTGGACACGGTGAGCGCCCCGCTCCAGGCGGAGATCAAGGACACGGCGGCGGCCCGGGCGCTCGCCGAGGTGCTGCTGCGCCGCGATCTGGTGCACCGGGTCGAGGTGATCTCGTTCCACGACGAGGCTGTGGCGGAGATCGCCCGGCTCGTGCCGGGGGTACGCACCGCGCTCGTCGCCAGCCGCTACGGCACGGACGTCGTCGAGCGGGCCCTGGCCGTCGGCGCCACGACCCTCGTCCTCAACATCCGGCGGCTGACGCAGGAGATCGTGGAGCACGCCCGCAAGGCCGACCTGCGGATCATCGGCTGGGTCGTGAATACCCAGGACGACCTGAGGCTCGTACGGGCGCTCGGCCTGGACGGGGCGACCACCGACTACCCGGAGATCAAACGGACCGGCCGCTTCACCGCGTAGGGCTCACACCAGCGGCTTGACCAGCAGTTCGAACTCCAGGTCCGCCCGCTGCGGGACGCCGAAGCGCTCGTCGCCGTACGGGAAGGGGCTCATCTTTCCCGTACGGCGGTAGCCGCGGCGCTCGTACCAGGCGATGAGCTCCTCCCGCACGGAGATCACGGTCATGTGCATCTCACGCGCGCCCCACGTCTCGCGCGCGGTGCGCTCCGCCTCGGTGATGATCACCTTGCCGAGGCCCGCGCCCTGGAGGGCGGGGCTGACGGCGAACATCCCGAAGTAGGCGTGGTCGCCGCGGTGCTCCAGCTGGCAGCAGGCGACGATCGAACCGTCCAGCTCCACGGTCAGCAGACGGCTGTCGGCGGCCTTGATCACATCGAGCACGCCCTGTGGATCGGTCCGCTGGCCTTCCAGGATGTCCGCCTCCGTGGTCCAGCCGGCCCGGCTGTCGTCGCCGCGGTAGGCCGACTCGACGAGCGCCACGAGCGCGTCGACATCGGCCTCGGTGGCGTCGCGGAAGCTCAGGTCATCGGTGGCGGAGGGCGGGGCGGCGGTCATGGGCGGGTCTCCGATCTCGTACGGGTCCTGGCCTGTCGGCGCCGTCGAGGTTAACCCGGTCGCACTACTGTGCATCGTCATGGTTCACGTACTGAGCAGCAGGGTCCTGATCAGGCCCGGCGACCCCGAGCGGTCGCGGGCGTTCTACGGCGAGGCACTGGGGCTCGCCGTGTACCGCGAGTTCGGGACGGGGCCCGAGCGGGGCACCGTGTACTTCCTGGGCGGCGGGTTCCTGGAGGTGTCGGGGCGGGCCGAACCGCCGGTGGAACCGGGGTCGCGGCTGTGGCTCCAGGTGGCGGACGTGCACGCGGCGCACGCGGAGCTGTCGGCGCGGGGCGTGCCGGTGCTGCGCGAGCCGCTGACCGAGCCGTGGGGGCTGGTGGAGATGTGGATCGCCGATCCGGACGGCACCCGGATCTGTGTGGTGGAGGTCCCCGAGGACCATCCGATCCGTTCCCGGCCGGGTCTTTGACGTGCGCCGACGCCGGACGCGTCGCAGGATGGCGCTGAGTCAGGGGATTCGGCGGCGCCGATCCGGATACATGACCGGGAACGCTCCTCGCCTGTCCGCACACTGTCCAGCCCAGGAGAGATCCGACCATGACCGCTCCCCGTACCTCGACCGTGCCCCGGATTCTGATCATCGGCGGTGGGTTCGCCGGGATGGAGTGCGCCCACAAGTTGGAGAAGGAGCTGAAGCCCGGCGAAGCGGTGCTGAAGCTCATCAGCCCGATGGACCATCAGCTGTATCTGCCGCTGCTGCCCCATGTGGCGTCCGGCGTGCTCACGCCCCAGTCGGTCGCGGTGCCGCTGCGCCGGATGCTGCGGCGCACGGCCATCATTCCCGGCGGCGCCATCGGCGTGGACCCGAAGGCCAAGGCCGTCGTCGTCCGGAAGATCAACGGTGAGACCACCGTCGAGCACTACGACCATCTGGTGCTGACGCCGGGCAGCGTCACCCGCCAGTTCGACATCCCCGGTATCGACGAGCACGCGGTCGGCGTCAAGACGCTCGCCGAGGCGGCCTGGATCCGGGATCACGTGATCTCGCAGCTGGATCTCGCGGCGGCCAGTTCGGACCCGGCCGAGCGGGAGGCGCGGCTGCAGTTCGTGGTGGTGGGCGGTGGCTACGCCGGTACGGAGACGGCGGCCTACCTCCAGCGTCTGACGACCTCGGCGGTGAAGCGCTACCCCGGGCTCGACCCCAGCGTGATCAAGTGGCATCTGATCGACGTGGCGCCGAAGCTGATGCCGGAGCTGGGCCCGAGGCTCGGCGACAAGGCCATGGCGATCCTCCAGCAGCGGGGTCTGCACGTCTCGCTCGGGGTGTCCGTGGCCAAGGTCACCGAGTCCACGGTGACCTTCACCGACGGGCGCGAGCTGCCCTGCCACACCCTGATCTGGACGGCGGGCGTCGCACCGAGCCCGCTCGTCGCGACCCTGGAGGCGGAGACGAACCGGGGCCGCCTCGTGGTCACCCCGGAGCTGACCGTGCCGGGCCTCGACGGGGTCTTCGCGCTCGGCGACGCCGCGGCGGTGCCCGACCTCGTCAAGGGCGGTGACGCGATCTGCCCGCCGACGGCGCAGCACGCGATGCGGCAGGGCTGGGCGGCGGCGCGCAATGTGCTCGCGGCGCTCCGCGGGACACCGATGACGCCGTACCGCCACAAGGACCTCGGGCTCGTCGTCGACCTCGGTGGCATCCAGGCGGTGTCGAAGCCGATGGGGGTGCAGCTCACCGGGCTGCCCGCGCAGATCGTGGCCCGCGGCTACCACCTGGGCGCGCTGCGGACCCTGACGGCGCGCTTCCGTACGGCGGCGAACTGGGGGCTGAACGCGCTCGCGGGCGACGACTTCGTGCGCACCGGCTTCCAGCGGAACCGGCCCGCCACGCTCAAGGACTTCGAGATGACGGACGCGTATCTGTCGCCGGAGGAGATCCACGCGGTGATGGCGTCGGAGGCGGCCGGGCGTTCGATGGCACCGGAGAAGCCGAACCTCCCGATCACCTGACGTGTGCGGCCCCGCTAGGCGCGGGGGCCGCCGAGGCGGCCTTCCAGCTGGGAGAGCAGCTCGCCGAGGAGGGCGCTCAGCTCGGTGTCGCGGCCGCCGTCGAGGCCCGCGAGCACTGTCGCCTCGTACGAGAGCTGGCGCGGCAGGACCTCGTCGACGAGGGCGCGTCCCTCCTCGGTGAGGCTCAGGTGCGACACCCGCCGGTCCCGGGTGTCGCCGCGCCGCGCCACCAGGCCCCGCTCCTGCAACTGCTTGAGCCGCTTCGTGACGGCCGCGCCCGACGAGAACGTCTCCCGCGCCAGATCGCCGGGGGTGAGCTCCCGTCCGGTGCGGCGCAACGTGCCGAGCAGATCGAACTCGGGGCGGGTCAGTCCGGCGTACCGCAGGGGCGCGTCCTCGGCCTGCTGGAGCAGTGCGGCGCACCGGTTGATGCGGCCGATGATCTCCATCGGACCGGTGTCGACGTCGGGGCGGACCGCCTGCCACTGCCGGACGACCGAGGACATGGTGTCGGGCGGCCTCGCCGCCGCCGCCGTCTCGTGCTGCGTGCTCATGCTGCCTGACCGGACCTTCCTCGACCGATGCCGCTATCCGCTATCCGCGGACGCCGCTGGGGCCGCCCGCCGTGCCACCAGTCTCCTCGACGGCGGCGACCGGCGCTGTGGCCGGGCCTGGCGCCTGCCCGCGGACCGTCGCCGCGAGCGTACGGTGTCCGCTCCGCTCGGCCGCGAGCACCCGCTCCTCGGGCAGCGCCCGCTGCCACCACTCCCCCGCCGCGGTGTCGGCGGCTGCGCGCAGTTCGACCAGGGCCGCGGCGAGCGAGCGCCGGGCCGTCTCCAGGGCGGCGGCTCCCGGCGCGGCCGGGGCGAGGGTGCGCTCGGCGGCCTCCCGGGCGGCGTCGACCCGGGTGAGGGCCTTCTCGATGTGGTCACCGGCGCGCCGGTTCGTCACGACGACCGCGGCGGCGACGCCGAGGACCGCGCCCACCAGGGTGTCCACGATCCGGTCGGTGATCAGCTCACCGGGCTCCTGGAACCGGGCGAACTCGGTGACGAGCAGCGCCATCGGCGTCACGCACAGGCTGCCGAGCCAGTAGTTGCGGGTGATGAGCGCCTCGGCCCCGAAGCTGAAGGCCATGCAGCAGAGCACCAGCGCGGCGGGGCCGAGGTGCGCGAGGGGGACGACGGCGGCGAAGACGAGGACCCCGGCGAGGTTGCCGACGACGCGCTGGACGCCCCTGTTCCAGGTCAGGGTCACGTTGGCCTGGTAGAGCGAGGCGGCGGTGACCAGCGCCCAGTAGGGCCGTCCGACGCCGAGGGCGAGCGAGACGTACCCGGCGAGCGCGCAGCCGACGACGGTGCGCAGGGCGACCGGGAGCAGCGGCGAGCCGGGGCCGAGCCGCTGCCACAACGACGGCGTCCCGCTCGCGAGTTCGGCCTCGACGCCGAGCAGTTCGTCGTCGGTCCCGGCGATCCGGGCGGGCCGGGGCACGGCTCCGGCGCCGCGCAGTCCCACGGCCCAGGCGCGCAGTTGTGCGGCGTCCGCGTCGTCCGGCGCCGCGATGGCCACCTCCGCCCGCACGACGAGCCGTTCCAGGGCGCGTCGCGCCTCGGTCCGCGCGCCGGTGGCGAGCAGGGACTGCCAGGCGGCGTGTACGGCTGCCGCGGCGGCGGCGCCGCGGGCGGGCGCGTGCCCGGGCCGCTCGGCGTAGGCGGCGGCCGCGTTCAGGGCGCGTGCGGTGGCGCGCCGCTCCGGGCCGTGGGGGCGCACGAGGACGGGGGCCATGCCGACGAGCCAGGCGACGGCGCCGGCCCCGGCGGTGAGCGCGAGATGTCCCGGCACCTGGCCCATGGTCTGCGGCGCGAACAGGGACGCGGAGCTGATGAACGTGAAGATCAGGTGTCCGGGCGGGCCGATCCGGGTGGCGTCGCACAGCGTCTTCTGCGCGGCGGCGAGCAGCGCGCCGATGAGCACGAGGACGGCCGCGGTCGAGGTGAGCGAGGTGGCGACGAGGGCGACGGCGACGCTCGCGAACATGCCGAGCACGACCCAGGCCAGGGCCCGGGCCCGGGCGGCGTACGGCAGGTTGTGCCCGTACAGGGCGCAGAAACTGCCGGCCATCGTGTACATCACCAGGTCGAGCCGGCCGAGGGCGAGCAGCGTCAGGTTCGGGATCGCGGCGGAGACGACGACGCTCGTGGCCGGTTTGAACCAGATGTCCGACGGCTTGTTCGGGCGCAGCACTCCCGCCAGGGGGAGGCGCCGGACGGTGGTGCTCGGGGACGGAGGGGCGGGAGGTGTACTGCTCATACCTAAAACCTTAGCAGGTGTTTTACTCGTAAAAGAATCACTTCCCCGGGGCGCCCCCGCGCGGCCGCGCGACTGCCAGTGCTCCCCTGCGCCGCCTTACGCCCCCGCATGCCGGGGCATCTCCACGAGAGCCGCAGGAATAGGGGGAACCGGGGTGCACGGACCGCAGTCGGCCGCCTGGCTGCTCGTCGCGCTGTGCGCGGCGACCGGCGCGTACTGCCTGCTGCGCATGCGCAGCACGGTGGAGGAACAACGCCGCACGGCGGGCGGCGAGGCGCTCATGGGGTTCGGGATGGCCGCGATGGCGGTGCCGGCCGCCGTCCTCACGCCGCCCCCCTGGGCCTGGCTGCTCTACGCGGCGGTCTTCGGTTCCGCCGCGCTGCGCGCCCTGTGGGCGGCCCGGCGCGGGGCGCACCATCTGCACCACCTGGTGGGCACGTTCGCCATGGCGTACATGGCGGTGGAGATGGCGGCGCGTCCGGCAGCCCACGCCCACCACGGCGGGGCGGGCACCCCGGCCCTCACCGGAGCGCTGCTCGCCTATTTCGGGGGGTACGTCCTGTGGTCCGGGGCGCGGCTCGTGCCCAGCGCGTCCACCGCGGCCGCGACCGGCGGCGGTCCCGTGCTCGCCGGCTGGGGCGACCGCCCGGAGCTGGCGCGGGCCTGCCGGCTCTCGATGGGGATCGGCACGCTGGCCATGCTGCTGACCATGTAGAGCGGGCGTCGCGGGCCCGGCCGCGACGATCGTCCCGGCCCGAACGAAACCGTGTCGTAGGTCACTTGGGGCGCCAGGTCATATCCCCGGCGCGGGCCGTCCTCATAGGCTGACGGCCATGACGGTCCCCGTGGCGCTGTTGCTGCTCGGCACCCTTCTCGCTGTCGTCGCCCCGCGCTTGCTCGCCCGCGCCGACTGGCCCGAGCGGGAGCCGATCGTCGCGCTGTGGGTGTGGCAGTGCGTGGTGGTGGGCATGCTGCTCTGCTGCGCCCTGTCGATGGCCTTGAGCGCCGCCTCGGCGTGGCAGGCGGTGCGCGGCCATCTGTTCGCGCCCGCTCCGCACGCGGTCGTGGACGCCTATGCGCTGCGCACCACCGGTCCGTGGGCGGCCACCGTCGCCGTGGCGCTCGCGCTCGGCGGGGTCTGGACGGCCGCCATGCTGGTGCGGGAGGTGCGCGGGGCGCGGGCCCGGCGCAGCCGACGGCGGACCGAACTCCTGGTCCGCGCCCCCCTGTTGCCCGGCGAGGAGCCCGGCCCCGACCGTCTCGTGGTGCTGGAGGGTGAGCGGCCCGACGCGTGGTGGCTGCCCGGGGCGACACCCCAACTGGTCATCACCACCGCCGCGTTGCGCCGCCTCAAGGGGCACCAGCTCGATGCGGTGCTCGCGCACGAGAGGGGGCACGCGCGCTGGCGGCACGACTGGCTGCTGCACTGTTCGGGGGCGCTCGCCGTCGGGTTCCCGCAGGTCAGGGTGTTCGCGGCGTTCCGGGACGAGATGCACCGGCTGGTCGAACTGGCCGCCGACGACGTGGCCTCGCGCCGGTTCGGCCGGCTCACCATCGCGCTGGCCCTGGTCGAACTCAACGAGGACCGCGGGGTGTTCGGGCCGTGCCCGACGCCGCACACGCACGTCCCGCAGCGGGTGCACCGGCTCCTCACGGCGCCGTCGCGGCTGACGCCCGCCCGTCGGCTGCGGCTGACCGCGGCGGCCGCGCTGGTCCCCCTGGCCCCGCTGCTCGTGACGTTCGTACCGGGACTGCGCGCGTTGGGATAGTGTGCGCGGCCCGTTTCGGGTGAGGATCTTCCCCATGTACCCGGCGCGACCCGACTCCCCGCCCCGGCCGCGCGCCCCGCTCGCGGCGGCGCTCGCGGCGGCCTGTGTCCTGCTGCTGATCCTCGTGGCGGTCCGCTGGGCGCCGCTGAGAGACCTGGACGCCCGCATCGTGCGGGCCCTGCACAGAGAAGCGGTCGCCGAGCCCGGCTTCACCCACGTCAACCGCGTCCTGTCGGACTGGGTGTGGGACCCGTGGGCGATGCGCGCCCTGTGCGCGGTGATCGTGGCGTTCGTCGTGTGGCGGCTCCGGGACCGGGTGCTCGGGGTGTGGCTGCTGGTGACCTGCGCGCTGGGCACGCTCGTCCAGCAGCTCCTCAAGGCGGCCGTCGACCGGCCCCGGCCGGTGTGGTCCGACCCGGTGGACTCGGCGCACTACGCGGCGTTCCCCTCGGGCCACGCGATGACGGCGACGGTCGTGTGCGGGCTCGCCCTGTGGCTGCTGCGCCGGTACGGGGCCGGGCCCGTCCTGTGGGGCGCGGCCCTGGCCGTCTCGGTGGTGTCGGTGCTCGGCGTGGGCCTGACCCGGTTGTGGCTCGGGGTGCACTGGCCGTCGGACGTGCTGGGCGGCTGGCTGCTGGGGGCGCTGACGGTGGCCCTGTCGACAGCGGCGTACGGGAGATGGCGGGGGCCCGACAGGCGCCCTTGACCGGCGACTTCACCGGCCCGCAGGATCGGACGCATGACGATCAAAGCGGTGCTCTTCGACTTCTCGGGGACGCTCTTTCGTATCGAGTCCACCGCGTCATGGCTGCGCGCGGTGCTCGACGAGTCCCGGCTGTCGCTGCCCGAGGCGGAGTTCACGCGCGCGGTACGGGCCCTGGACGAGGCCGGTGCGCTGCCCGGAGGCACGACGACGCCCGTCTCCGTCCCCGCGCACCTGACGGAGCTGATCGCCGTCCGCGACGTGGACGCCACCCGGCACCGGGCCGCGTACACGGGCCTGGCCCGCGAGGTCCCGCTCCCCGACGAGCGGCTCTACGACGCCCTGTACGACCGTCACATGCGGCCCGCGGCATGGCGCCCGTACCCGGACGCCCGCGACGTGCTGTCGGCGCTGCGCGAGCGGGGCGTCCCGGTGGCCGTCGTCAGCAACATCGGCTGGGACCCGCGCCCGATCTTCGTCGCGCACGGGCTCGACGCCTATGTCGACGCGTACGTCCTGTCGTACCGGCACGGCGTCACGAAACCGGACGCGCGTCTGTTCGCGGCGGCGTGCGAGGCGCTCGGCGTGGACCCGCGCCACACCCTGATGGTCGGCGACGACCGGCGGGCGGACGCCGGCGCGGCGGCGCTGGGCTGCGCGGTGCACTTCGTGGACCACCTCCCGGCGGACCAGCGTCCGGACGCTCTGCGCCCCGTGCTCGAACTGCTCGGGCCGCCGTGATCCAGCGGCCGGATCGGACGATTCCCCGCGGGCCGGTTGATGATCCGCAAGGACGGACACGGCAGGCCGGCGATGCCGACGGGCCGTTCCGCCGTCGAGCGGGACACGGTGGCCCGGATGATCCTCCCGGAGGCGTTCGGCCGGCCGCGGTCGGCGTTGCCGGAGTGGCTGGAGGTCCCGCGGGGCTGATCGCGGCGGGGGCGGGGTCTGTGGGCCTCGCTCCCGCTTCCGTGTGGCGAGGTGGTGTCTTCGCCTGTTCCGGCCAAGCGATCTCCTGAGGCGGCGAGACTGTGCCGCTCGGGTTCGTGGTGGCCTGTTGCACCTCTCGTTGCCTGTTCTTGCTTGGAGGTTCTCTCATGTCTGACCAGTACAGCAGCCCGGAGTCCATGGAGCCGCTGGTTCCCCGTCCGCCTGTGACGGTCGAGGCGCTTCGGGCGGCGGTGGAACGTCTGGATCTGGAGCAGACGGCGGTGTTCGACGAGGAGTTGGCTGCGTTCGAGGCGGAGTCTGTGGCCTCGGGTAGCGACGCGCCCACGTCGACGTTCCTGCGTAAGTGGGCGGTGTGGGTGGAGCGCACCCGGGTGCCCGCGACGGCGGCCCGGATCCGGGAGCTGGAGTCTGCGATGGGTGCGGCGAAGTCGGACGAGGAGGCGCGGGCAGTGGCGGTGGAGATGAGCGAGCTGCTGTACAAGGTCACGGCTGATCTGGCCTTGCCGTGAGCGGCTGAGGATTCGAGTACGACGGGCATGCCCGGTCGTCGTGGTCGGGCCTCACTACCGAACAGCGGCTGCATGTGGACGGGATCGCGGCACGCTTGGTTGCTGCGGCCGAGGTCAAGTACTCGGATGATCCGAAGTACGGCGATCCCGGCGTGAGTGGCTTGTTGCAGGTGGCGGAGACACCGTGGGTGGTGTCGTATCAGTTGCACCGTCCTCGGCGCCGCGTGTACATCGTGCAGATCGTCGGGCCGTCCAGCTGATGCACGTCAGTGCCCCATTGGCCCGGCGGAGGGCATCATCGCGCGTTAGCGGAGTCAGTTCGACTGAGTCTCTGTCTCCTCGGTCGTGGTGCCGGTTTCGTTCATCGCTCTGGCGACCTCCTCGTCATAGGTCTTCAGCCAGCTGGCGATGCCCGCGGGGAAGTTGGTGGTGGTGTCGTATCGGCTGCCGAGGACTTGGTCGTGGGCCAGCCCTCGCGTGTTGGCTAGCCATGCATGGTGGAGTTTGACGTCTTCCATGGTTGCTGAGGCGATCGTCGCTTTTGGGAGTACGGCCCATGCCAGGTTGGCGCCTGTCAGGTCGGCGTTTGTAAAATCTGCACGGTTGAGCGTGGTCTGAAAGAGGTCTGTTTCGTTGAGCACGGCGTCGCGAAATGAGGCGCGGACGAACGAGGACCCTCCGAATCTTGCCCCGGACAGGTCGGCTCCGTCGAAATCAATGAGGTCGAAACAAAGGCCGTGCAGGCGGTAGCCCCGTAGATCGGTTTGGGACAGGTTGAGTCGTCGGTAGTTGCCGAGCGGGTTTCTACCGAGCACGGTGAGCGCGGCATGGACGTCGAGTCGGCTGTCGGGGAAACCGACAGTGCCTTTTGCGGCGCGCAGGCGCACGAAGGCGGCGAGTACTTCGGCGATGGGCCATCGGTCGCGTTGGCTGTCGACCATGATGCGTCCGAGGCTGTAGAGGCCGCCAAGGCGTTGAGTGACGCTGTCCGAACCGAGAAGCTTGATGGCTTCGACGTAACGACCGGTGACTTGACCTTCCTGTGTCTCGCGGAGTGTCGTCTCGAACTGCTTCTGATTCTCGGCGAACTGCTTCTGGGCGTGCTCGAACTGGTCCCGCTCAAGGCGGTGTTTCTCCCGCGTGTAGTACAGGCCGGCTGCGGCGATGACGCCTGCGGTGAGGGCGACGAGGCCGGTACGGAAGCCAGTGATGACGACGCCGTCGGCCGAGTCGAGTTGCGTCGTGCGGATGTGGAGACCGTCGAACCACCAGGGTCCTTGCCAGAAGAGGAGGACGAAGACAGTGGCGCCAGCAATGCCGCCGACTGCTGTACGTATGGCCTGCCGGTTGGCCCGCTTGGTGCGTTCCTCGTCGGTCACTGGCGCGAGCTTGGCGCGCGCCCGATGCGTAAGCCAAAGGACCGCGGCGAGGGCGATGGCTGCGGCGATGAGTCCGGAGACAGGCAAGTACCGTGTCGTGGACTCGGCGGCGAGCGGCGCGGGGTTCATGCCCGGCATGATGTCCATCCACGGGCTGCGACACACCGGCAATGGCTCGGCTCAGAGCATGAGTTGAGGATGAGCGTCTCTGCCGCGATCGCAGATGCTGTGGTTACGCATGAGGGCGCGCTGTTGGCCCGTGGTGCGGTGCCGGGGGCTCCGCTGTGACAGTTTTGGTGGGGAAGGCCGACAAGGGCGAGGAGCCACTTGAGGCCACAAACTCGTGATCGTCCCACGATCGCCTGTCAGTCGATCTCGGGGCCCGGCGTCGCTGAGAGATCTTGTCTGCGGTACAACGGCTGGCAGGTGCACGAAGAGAACGGGGGTTCACATGGGGTTGCCGCCTGACCTGAAGGTCGTCTCGGAGAACATGATCCAGGCATCTATAGGGCTGGCAGACCCGAACGCCCGGCGCACCACCTTCAGCTTCGCGCCGCCCGTGGACGACGCAGGGGCCTGGAACCTTGAACTGGACGATTTCGCCGATCGCCTGATGCAGGGCTTCCCCGGGACCGAGACGGAACCCGTGGGTGGACTTGGCCCGCAGCAGGCCGACACTCTCTCCTTCGACCTGCCGCTCGGCGACGGTGCACGCATGGAGGGGCTGGTCACCCCCCCTCATCCGAGAGTGGGCAGCATCCTGGCTCTGGACGCCGCCGCGGACGAAGCTGCGGTCCTGGCGCGATGGCTGCGTGACAACTACGCCTCGGCGCCCGATCTTGTGAGCTTCACCAGCGAGCTCGCTCTCGAGATCGGGCTGACCACGTACTCGCGGATCCCTGCGGTAGGCGACGTTCAAGAGATTGCCGAGGTGCTGCAGGCACACATCGATGAGATGGACGCCTGGTAGATCCCAGTAACCGCGACAGCCCGTGACCCTTCACTTGTCGGGACGATCTCGACGATGAGGGGGAGGGTCTCGGCCCGCGGGCCGAGACCCTCCCCCTCCCAGATATCTCCCAGGCCCGCACCGCAAGGCCGGTCGCGATACCTGCAGGTCACCGAGGAAGTCAGGGCGGCGGAGCGGCGTACGCCCCCTCTCGCCAGCAGCCGGATCGGCCCCCGGGCAGCGCCGACACCGTCCGGAGGCCGACCCCTTGAGGCGGCCGTATCGGACGATCCCCCGCGTCGCCCGATACGGCCGGCCCACCCGCGCGCACCGCACCGGAAGGCCGGTGGCCGGGCCGCGTTGAGTATAGTTGGCTGGAAGCCAGTCAACGCAGGAGTCAAGGATGTCCCCCCGCAGCGCATCGGTCAATGAGGAGTTGCGCAGGCGTTCCCGCGAACGGCTCCTTCAGGCGACGCTCGAACTCGTCGGGGAGCGCGGGTACGACGCGACGACTCTTGGCGCCATCGCGGACCGGGCCGGCTCGGCACGGGGGCTGGTCTCGTACTACTTCCCCGGCAAGCGCCAGCTGTTGCAGTCCGCCGTGCACCGGCTGATGCACCGGACCCTCGAAGAGGCCCTGGAGTGCGAGCCGCGGACGCAGGACGGGGACGAGCGTCTCGCCCGGGCCGTCGACGCGATCCTGGGTCTCGCCCGCGACCAGCCGCTCCTCATGCGCACGCACATGGCGGGGATCCTCCAGGCCGAGGGGTTCGTGCAATGCCCCGAGCAGCAGCGGCTCGCCGCGCTGCTGCGCGACACAGTGCTGCGCCACGGCACGCTCGACGTCGACCGGGACTACCCGCTGCTGCGCGCCGTGCTGATGGGCGCGGTCTTCGCGATGCTCGTGCCGGGTGCGCCGATGCCGCTGGTGACGCTGCGCGCCGAGCTGTTCCGCCGCTACGGCCTGGAATGGGAGCGGGGCTTCCCGCCGGGTGACAGTGAGGACGCGTCACCGGGCGAGAGCCCCGCACATGACCGGCCGGCCGATTTCTCACGCTACTTCGAGCGGACGCGACCGGAGCGGCCGGATCAGCCCGAGCAGCCGGGTCAGTCAGGTCAGTCAGGTCAGTCGAAGTAGTCCGGCTGCGTCTGGACGTTCAGCTCGCCCACGTGGACCCGCTTGGCCGGATCCGTGCGCTTGTCGCTGAGCTTCAGGACGTCGAAGCCCTTCTGGATGTCGTTGGAGTAGATGTAGCCGTTGTAGTAGTACGCCGACCAGGAGCCGCCGACGACCAGCGCGTCGGTGGACACCGGGCCGCGTTCGAAGTAGCCGATCTCCTTGGGCGCGGCCGAGTTCGTGAAGTCCCAGACCGAGACGCCGCCCTGGTACCACGCCTGGACCATGAGGTCCTTGCCCTTGACGGGGATCAGCGAGCCGTTGTGCGCGACACAGTTCTCGGTGTCGGCCTGGTGGCGGGGGATCTTGAAGTAGCTGCGGAAGACGAGCTTGCGCTTGTCGCCCTTGCCGACGATGTCGTAGATGCCGTCCGCGCCGCGGTCGGGACCGATCTCGGCGTTGCAGGTGGCCGCGCCGCCGCCGCCGAGCTCGTCGGTGAAGACGACCTTGTTCGCCTTCTGGTTGAAGGTCGCCGAGTGCCAGAACGCGAAGTTCACGTTGTCCTGCACCTGGTCGATGATCTTCGGGTTCTCCGGGTCCTTGATGGAGAAGAGGATGCCGTCACCCATGCAGGCACCGGCGGCCAGGTCCTTGGAGGGCAGCACCGTGATGTCGTGGCAGCCCGTGGTCTTGGAGACGCCGGGGTTGGTGGGAGCGCCCGGGTTGCCGCCGCCGTCCGCGCCCGTACCGGGGAACAGGACGGGGAAGTTGACGACGGCCGCCTTCTGCGGGGCCTTGCGCGGCACCTTGATGACCGAGATGCCGTCGTGCGGCGGCCGGCAGTCGGGGAACGTCGCGCTCGGCGAGTACGAGGAGACGTAGACGTAGACGTTCTTCTTCTCCGGCACCAGCGTGTGGGTGTGCGAGCCGCACGCGGTCTCGACGGCGGCGACGTACTTCGGGTTCCGCTTGTCGCTGATGTCGAAGACCTTCATCCCCTCCCACGACGACTTCTCGGTCGCGGGCTGGGTGGTGGAGGCACAGGAGTTGTCGCTGCGGGAGCTGTCCGTGGACAGGAACAGCAGGTTCCCGGAGACCGAGATGTCGTTCTGCGAGCCCGGGCACAGGACCTGCGAGACGGTCCTGGGCGCCTTCGGGTTGCTGATGTCGTAGATGCGGAAACCGTCGTAGTTCCCGGCGAAGGCGTACCTGCCCTGGAACGCGAGGTCCGTGTTGAAGCCAGGGAGCGCGTCCTTGGGGATGTTGGTGAGGTGCTCGATGTTGCCGGAGTGGACGATCTCGTCCTGGCCGGGTATCTCACCGGCGGCGATGGCCGCCCGGGCCTCGGTCTCGGCGCTCTGCGACACGCTCTTGGGCGCCGCGGATCCGTCGCCCGGGTCGGGCGTGGCCGACACCGGTCCTGCGGCCAGGAGTGCGGCGAGGAGGCCGGCGGCGGCCGCCCCGACTCCCAGGCGTCTGCGGCGCGTTCGGGTGGAGTCCTGCAACAGGGTCACTGCTGTCTCCCTGACTGACGATGACGTCATTGATACGTGAACGGTTCACGGATCCCCCGAGTATCGTCTTCATCATGCACAGATCAACAGGTGGCAACGAACTCGTCATCAAAGTTGCTGTTCCCGCGCTGCTCGCGGCACTCGCGCTGGGGTTGACCGGGTGCGACTCGGGAGGGCCGGAACACACCGACTCGGCCGCGTCCGGCGGCCCTTCGGTGATCGCGCCGGGCAGGCCCGGGGAGGCCGCGGAGACCCTCTCGGCGCAGGACGCGCAGCGGCGCGGCGCGGACGACGGGCCCAATTCGGCCGACGTGCGCTACACGCACCTGATGATCCAGCATCACCAACAAGCGCTGGAGATGACCGAACTCGCCCCGGAACAAGCGGAGTCGGGGCAGCTCAAGCGCCTCGCCGAGCGGATCGCCGCCGCCCAGGGACCCGAGATCGACTCGATGCGCGGCTGGCTGAAGCAGCACGGGCGCGACGAGACCCCGGCCGGGCACGAGGGGCACGAGTCGATGCCGGGGATGGCGACGGCGGCGCAGCTGAAGACATTGCGGGCCGCGCGGGGCAAGGACTTCGACGCGTTGTTCCTGAAGCTGATGATCACCCACCACCAGGGGGCCGTGACGATGGCCACGGAGGTGAAGAGCGAGGGGAACGACGTGCAGGTGGAGGAGATGGCGGACGACGTGATCGCCCAGCAGACGACCGAGATCAGCCGGATGCGCGACATGCTCTGAGCGCGCCCGGCCCGGGCCGCGTGGGGGCACCCGGCGCCTCTCGTACCGGTCGGGGCCTCCCCGGTGACGTCCGTCGGTGTCATGCTGAGGAACAGCAGCGCACTCGCGGAAGGAGCCGCTTGTGCCGCACATCGCCGTCGTCGGATCGGGGCCCAGCGGGGTCTACACCGCCCAGAGTCTTGTGCAGCCGGGCGGGCTCGCGGGCGTCCGCGTCGACGTGCTCGACCGGTTGCCGTGCCCGTACGGCCTGGTGCGGTACGGGGTCGCGCCCGACCACGAGAAGATCAAGTCGTTGCAGGGCACGCTGCGGACGGTGCTGCAGGACGAGCGGGTCCGCTTCCTCGGCGGCGTCGAGGTCGGCCCCGCGCTGCCGCCCGCGTCGCTTCTCGAGCTGTACGACGCGGTCGTCTACTGCGTGGGCGCCGCGGCCGACCGGCGGCTCGACGTGCCGGGCGAGGACCTGCCCGGGAGCTGGTCGGCGACCGACTTCGTGGCCTGGTACAGCGCGCATCCGGACGCCCGCGACGACGGTTTCGTCCGGGGTGTGCGCTCGGCCGTCGCGATCGGCGTCGGGAACGTGGCGGTCGATGTGGTGCGCATGCTGGCCCGCGGCGCGGCCGAGCTGCTGCCCACCGACATGCCGCACGCGGCGCTCGGGGTGCTGGCCGCGAGTGAGGTGCGGGACGTGTACATGGTGGGGCGGCGCGGCCCGTCGCAGGCCCGCTTCACCACCAAGGAACTGCGCGAACTCGGCGCCCTGCCGGACACCGGGATCGTCGTGGAGGACGCCGAGCTGGCCCTGGACCCCGGTTACCGCGAGCCCGCCGCGCTGCCCGCCGCCGCCCGCCGGAACGTGGAGGTGCTGCGCGGCTGGGCGGGCCGCCCGGCCCTGGGCGCCGCCCGCCGGATCCATCTGCGGTTCTTCCTGCGGCCCGTCGAGATCGTCGGGGCGCGCGGCCGGGTCGCGGGGGTGCGTTTCGAGCGGACCCGGCCGGACGGGCTCGGGGGCGTGTGCGGGACGGGCACGTACGAGGAGATCGGGGCGGAGCTGGTGCTCCGCTCCGTGGGCTACCGCGGGGTGCCCGTTCAGGGGCTGCCGTTCGACCCGGTGCTCGGGACGGTGCCGCACGCGGCGGGGCGGGTGCTGCGCGGGGGCGTCGTCTCGCCCGGCGAGTACGTCGCGGGATGGATCAAGCGCGGCCCCACCGGGGTCATCGGCACGAACCGGCCGTGCGCCAAGGAGACGGTGGCGTCCCTGGTCGCCGACGCTCCCGCGCTCATGGGCGCGGAACCGGCGCGGGATCCGCTGGACGGGTTGCTCGCCGCCGGGGTGCGGCCCGTGGAATGGGACGGCTGGCGGGCGATCGAGCGGGCCGAGGCCGCGCTGGGGCGCTCGCTGGGCCGCGGATCCGTCAAGATCCATGACTGGCCGGGGCTGTTGAGCGCGGCGCGGGACGACCGGAGCGCCTGACACCTCCCGGCAACACCGGCGAAATCAACAAACCGTTTAAGCCGAATACGGTCTCGTGCTGCCGCCTCCCCACTCCGTCCTCGTGGCGTCCCCGGTCTTGGAGCACGTATGACACACCCGGTCGATCAGGCCCCGCCCACCCGTCAGCTGCTGGCGTTCGGGCTCCAGCACGTCCTCGCGATGTACGCCGGCGCGGTCGCCGTGCCGCTGATCGTGGGCGGTGCGATGAAGCTGCCGCCCGCCGATCTCGCCTATCTGATCACCGCCGATCTGCTGGTGTGCGGGATCGCGACGCTGATCCAGTGCGTGGGCGTGTGGCGGTTCGGTATCCGGCTGCCGATCGTGCAGGGCTGCACGTTCGCGGCCGTCTCGCCGATGGTGCTCATCGGCACCACGGGCGGCGGGCTGCCCGCGATCTACGGGGCGGTGATCGTCGCGGGGCTCGCGATGATGGTGCTCGCCCCGGTCTTCGGGCGGTTGCTGCGCTTCTTCCCGCCCCTGGTGACCGGCACCGTCATCCTGATCATCGGGGTGTCGCTGCTGCCGGTGGCGGGCAACTGGGTCGCGGGCGGCGCTGGCGCGAAGGACTTCGGGGAGCCGCGCAACATCGGCCTCGCCGCGCTCGTCCTGCTGGTGGTGCTGGCCGTGCAGCGGTTCGCGCCGCCCTTCCTGAGCCGGATCGCGGTGCTCGTCGGCATCGTCGTCGGCATGCTGGTGGCGATACCGGCCGGCTTCACCGACTTCGGCGGGGTCGGCGACGCGGAGTGGGTGGGCGTCAGCACACCGTTCCACTTCGGCGCACCGGAGTTCCATGGCGCGGCGATCGTCTCGATGCTGGTCGTCGCGCTGGTCTCCATGACGGAGACGACCGGTGACTTCATCGCGGTCGGCGAGATCACGGACCGGCCGGTGACGCCGCGCGCGCTCGGCGACGGGCTGCGCGCCGACGGCTTCTCGACGCTGCTGGGCGGCGTCTTCAACACCTTTCCCTACACGGCCTTCGCACAGAACGTCGGCCTGGTCGGCATGAGCCGGGTGCGCAGCCGCTGGGTCGTCGCCGCGGCCGGCGGCATGCTGGTCCTGCTCGGTCTGGTGCCCAAGCTCGGCGCGGTCGTCGCGGCCATCCCGGCGCCGGTGCTCGGCGGCGCCGGCCTGGTGATGTTCGGGACGATCGCGGCGAGCGGCCTCAGGACCCTCGCCCAGGTCGACTTCCGGGACAACCACAACCTGACCGTGGTGGCCGTGTCGGTCGCGGTCGGCGTGCTCCCGGTGGGTGTGCCGGAGGTGTACGCGCACTTCCCCGACTGGTTCCGGACGGTCATGGACAGCGGGATCAGCGCGGGGTGCGCCACCGCGATCGCGCTGAACCTTCTCTTCAACCACCTTCCCGGCAAGAAGGCGGACACGCCCGTCTCAGTCGCCGCTCCCGCCGCCACCGAGCCGGTCGGACTGCCGGGCGGCCGCGTCGAGCACGCTGTCGAGCAGCCCGGGAAACAGGGCGTCTAGATCGGCCCTGCGCAGCCCGTTCAGCTTCGTCGTCCCGCGGTAGACCTGCTCGATCACGCCGCTCTCGCGCAGCACCCGGAAGTGGTGCGTGGAGGTGGACTTGGTGACGGGCAGGTCGAAGTGCGAACAGGAGAGGCCCGGGGAGTCGGAGCCCTGGGCCCTCGCCATCTCGCGGACCACGGCCAGCCGCATCGGGTCGGACAACGCGTGCAGCACCGCTTCGAGGCGGATCTCCGCACGATCGGGGTGGGCGAGGGTGCGGCCGGCTGTGGTGGGCGCTGCGGCGGTCGTCATGGCGGTCATTGTACGAGAATTCTCGTAGTTTGACAGTTGCCGTACTACGAGGTCTATCGTACGAGGCAAGCATCCCCAGCCGTACGAATGGAGTCCGCCGTGAGCGCGCTGTTCGAGCCTTACACCCTGCGATCGCTGACTGTCCCGAACCGCGTCTGGATGCCGCCCATGTGCCAGTACAGCGCCGCCCCCGAGGGCCCGCTGACCGGCGCTCCCACGGACTGGCACTTCCAGCACTACGGCGCCCGGGCGGCCGGCGGCACCGGCCTGATCATCGTCGAGGCGACCGGCGTCAGCCCCGAGGGCCGGATCTCCCCGTACGACCTGGGGATCTGGAACGACGAGCAGGTGGACGCGTTCCGCCGGATCACCGACTTCGTCAAAAGTCAAGGCAGTATCCCGGGAATTCAGATCGCTCATGCTGGGCGCAAGGCTGCAACCGACCGCCCGTGGAAGGGTGGCGGGCCGGTCGGCACGGATGAGTTCGGGTGGACGCCGGTTGCGCCGAGCGCTGTCCCCTTCGCCGAAGGCCATCACGTCCCCCACGCCCTCACCGTCGTCGAGATCCGGGAAGTCGTCGAGCAGTTCGCGGATGCTGCCCGTCGGGCACTCGATGCAGGCTTCCAGGTGGCAGAGATTCACGGCGCTCACGGGTATCTGATCGGTCAGTTCCTCTCTCCTCACAGCAACCACCGTGACGACGAGTACGGCGGTTCCTTCGAGAACCGGATCCGCTTCGCACTGGAGGTTGTGGACGCCGTCCGGGAGGTGTGGCCGGCAAAACTGCCGCTCTTCTTCCGTATCTCCGCAACGGATTGGCTGGAGACAGGGGGATGGACTGGTGACGACACTGTCCGCCTGGCGACGATCCTCAAGGACCATGGCATTGACCTTGTCGACGTCTCCACCGGAGGCAACGCCGCGGGCGTGCGCATCCCCGTCGAGCCTGGCTACCAGGTTCCGTTTGCGGCCCGCCTGAAGAACGAGACTCCGATGCCGGCGGCGGCTGTCGGCCTGATCACGGAGCCCGCACAGGCTGCAAAGATTCTCGCCAATGGGGAGGCTGACGCCATTCTCCTCGGCCGCGAACTGCTGCGTGACCCGTACTGGGCCCGTCGTGCTGCTAAGGAACTGGGGGGCGCTGTGCACGTCCCCGAGCAGTACGGCCGTTCCTGAGTCACGACCATAGCCCCGCTCTCGTCCCCGCACAGGAGGAGACGAGAGCGGGGCTTCGGCCGCCGAAGCGGGCAGGGTGCCCAACGGGCGACGCTAGTACCCTGCCCGCCCCTTTCCGCGCCCCCGGCCTACAGGTTCCGGGGACGCGGGTCTAGGAGGGGTCCTCCCACCGGAGTTCCCCTAAGTCGAGCAGCCGGCCAAGGTGCCCCGTAGGGGAGTGCTTGGGGGCTCGTCCGCAATGCACCACTACGCCGGACACGTCGCGCCGGCAGATGGCCCAGAGGTTCGCAACGATCACCGGCGGGACCTGCTCCGTGGCGCCGCACACGGGGCGCTCCTCCCCCGTCACAGCTCCACCTCCGGTGGCTCCACCGCCACAACGTCTCCGTCTACCGGCGTCGCGCGCCACAGGGACGTCAGATTGAACCGATACCCGGTGTGGGACGGGTGCTTGGACACGTGCCCGAACGCCCACTCCTCCGGAGCGTCCGTCTCGATGTCCACGGTCCCTGACGTCTCCGCACACGTCGTACAGCTCACCGACACAGCGGGGCCCCGAGATTCTCCCGCGCTCGTGTCAGGGCCGATGTGCCAACGCACTTTGCGGATAATGGAGCGGGTCATCGCGTCTCCCTGTCAACGCTCGCCACTGGGACCTCCACAACGGCTGCACGAAGCTTCTCGTCCTCGTCAGCGGGGCGGAGGATGTCAGGGGCTGCGTCCCATTCCCTCCCGCCTCCCGGAGGCCGAAGCTGGACGTAGGGCCCTTCGCTGCCCATGACGCGGCCGAGTTTCCGTCTCGTCTTGTCGACGACGAGGTCCCCCGGGGCCAGATCCGCCCTCTGCAAGTCCATTCGTCCGCCCTTCGCGCGTCGCCAGTGACCCCATTCTTTGGTGGATCACCGGGACGCGGGAACTACGTACATTCCCCACTTCGGGACGTCCCGGAGGGTGTAGAACGTCCCTAGCGGCGTCCTGAACTGTGGGGTGAAACTGGCGATGCAGAACGAACGCCTACGGGCCGTCATGGCTGCTGGAGGGTGGACTCACGCCGGCCTAGCGAAGGTCGTTGACGTCGACCCGAAGAGCGTCGAACGATGGGTCAATCTTGGCCGCGTCCCCCGGCGAGCGACTGCGCTCAAAGCTGCTGAGAAGCTAGGGGAAGACGTGCACGCACTCTGGCCTTCACTCCGACAAGCACGTACCGCACGAGCCGTCAGTCCCGAACTCGTGGCCCTGTACGAACAGCGGGCAGACCTACCCGTGTCGGTGTTCATCGACCTCTTGGCGGTGGCACGCGAGCGCATAGACATCCTGGTCTATGCGGCTGTATTCCTGCACGAGGCGTACCCGCGTCTTAACAGCCTCTTACGGGAGAAGGCGTCGGAGGGATGCGCCGTGCGTATCGCTCTGGGGGACGCTGACTCAGAGAACGTCGCAGCGCGCGGGCGTGAGGAGAAGTATGGCCACGGCATCGAGTCGCGCTGTCGGCTGGCTTTCCTGCACTACCGTCCGTTGCTCGGAGTCTCCGGCATCGACCTACGGACGCACGGGACTACCCTCTACAACTCGCTCTACCGCGTAGACGACCAAATGTTGGTCAACGCCCATGTGTGGGGCATAAACGCGTATGCCGCGCCTGTCTGGCACCTGCGTCGGGCCGACGGTGGCCGCATGTTCCATGGGTACACGGAGAGCTTCGATGCCGTCTGGCAGGCGGCCAACCCTGTGGAGGCGTGATGGGCAGGACTGAGTACTACGACGATCCAACAGCCCCGGAACCTAACAGTCTTGTAGTTGCCGCCTCCGCGGTAGTCACGGACGATCAGGGCCGCATCCTCCTTCAGCGGCGGGCAGACTCCGGGAAGTGGGCGCTGCCGGGTGGAGGTATGGAACTGAGCGACAGCCTGCCCGGAACGGCAGTCCGGGAGGTCAAGGAAGAGACCGGCTTGGACGTCGAAGTGACGGGTCTGGTCGGTACGTACACCGACCCGCGGCACATCATCGCGTACAGCAATGGTGAGATCCGCCGACAGTTCAACGTGTGCTTTCGGGCCCGTCTAGTGGGCGGGAAGTTGGCCATCTCGGACGAGTCCCTCGATCTCCGCTGGGTCGCCCCGGACGACCTGGAGGCGTTGCCCATGCATGAGACGCAGCGGCTACGTCTCCAGCACTTCCTAGACGAACGAGTGCAGCCCTATTTGGGGTAGCCACGTGCGCGCTGCTCGGGTCGGTAACCCAAGCGCACGTACCCGGCGCCGGGACTGGCTTCCATGCTCTTAGGGGTGCAGTTGTGCCACGCGGAGGTCGCACTGGCGCGGTGTGCTGGGCTACACGCAGAGGGTTCCGACGTAGACGAACACGGTCGCTCCGAGCAACAGACCTAGTCCGATGAGCAAGTTTTCGAAGCAATCGAAGCGTTTGTTGATCGCTTCGCTGTTGCATTTCTTGCCCTTCTCCATCTCGCCAATCAACATCAGCAGATAGTCGCGGTAAGCCACCTTGTCTTTGAAAGCGTCCCGGCCCTTCATCATCTCTCCCGGGATGGACCAGGGCTCCAAGGGCCTTGCGATGTAGCCAGCAACCCCAAGCGTTGCCGCCAGAGCGACCACCGTGGGCACAAGGACCCATGGAGGCATGCTCCTGCCTCTTCCGTAAGTGACCGAGAAGGTGATCGACGTGGCGACGACTACCGATTGTAGGAGCTGCGTAGATCGAGTCCGTACTTCGGTCAGACTCTGGGTCTGCGTCATCTCAAGAATTTTCAAGTCACGAGTCTCACCTACACGCCATCTCATACCATTAACTTTCGGACCGTCCGGACGCCGACGCATCTTCTAGCTGTCCAGCATCCCAAGCCCGGTGTCCGTTCGGCACTGCGGGCACGGTTCAACCCCCTCTCGGAGCCCCTGGAGAGCTTGCCCCCGCGTGCGCTTCCGGCCGCTCCAGCACCCACCGACGTGGACGTACGTTGCCGCACGACCGGTGAGCCCTTGCTCCAGGAGCCAATCCGGAACCGGCGGACCGCGCCGCTCCTCCTCCGCGCTCAGCCTGGCACCGCTCCTCGTCCGCCTTCCAACGCCGGATCTGCTCCAGATGCTGGACCGCCACGCGCTCAGCGAAGGTCAGAAGCTCCAGGCGAGAGGGAGGGTGTTCAGTAGTACGCCACACAAAAAAGCCCCGCCGGATGATCCCGACGGGGCTCGTCTGTGATGCGCTGCGGAGCTCTTACCTCGGTTCGCCCTGGAGGTCGTCGACGCGGTGCGCGCGGTGTGGCCCGACGGGCTGCCCCTGTTCTTCCGTATCTCCGCGACCGACTGGCTGGAGGAGGGCGGCTGGACCGCGGACGACACCGTGCGCTTCGCCGCCGAGCTCCAGGCGCACGGCGTGGACCTGATCGACGTGTCGACCGGTGGCAACGCGGCGGGCGTACGCATCCCGGTCGGGCCCGGCTACCAGGTCCCGTTCGCGGCGCGGGTGCGCGGCGAGGCGGGTGTACCGGCCGCGGCCGTCGGTCTGATCACGGAGCCGCAGCAGGCCGAGAAGATCGTCGTGGACGGCGAGGCCGACGCGGTGCTGCTCGGCCGCGAGCTGCTGCGCGACCCGTCGTTCGCCCGCCACGCGGCGCGCGAGCTGGGCGCCGACGTGCACGTGCCGGACCAGTACCACCGCTCGGTCTGAACCATACGGATACGAAGGTGCCCCGGCGGGCCGGCCGGGGCACCTTCGTGTCTCAGCGCTCGGCGCCGGTGCGCAGCGGCGGGATCGCCGGTACCTCGATCGCGCCGTCGATGTCGTCCTGCGTCAGCTTGAAGAGGTCCGGGTAGGCGTCGCGGCGGGTGCGCCGGTCGGGCTCGGTGGTGCGCCAGGTGTAGAGGCAGCGCCCGCACTGGAGCACGTCCCAGACGCCGGGGACGGGCGAGGTGGCGAGCCGGCTGACCGCCTCGAAGGCGCAGCGGGGGCACTCAAGGTGCTGGTCGTTCACGGGAGTTGACCTTCCTGGGGGCGGTACGGATTCAGTGGCGGGCCGCGATGAGGCGTTGCAGGCGGGCGGCCCACTCGGCGGTCTCGGGCAGGTCCTTGGCCGGGGTGGAGAAGTTGCCGCGTACGTCGGGGGCGACCGGCGTCGTCGCGTCGATGATCATCTTGCTGGTGATGCCGGCGGGCTGGGCGGCGGGCGCCAGTTCGAGGACCGACAGGTTGGGGATGACCACGACGTCGTCCTTCGGGTTGACCTTCGCGGACATCGCCCACATGACCTGCGGCAGGTTGAAGGGGTCCACGTCCTCGTCGACGAGGATCACCTGGGAGACGTAGCCGAGTCCGTGCGGTGTCGTCATCGCGCGCATGCCGACGGCCTTGGCGAAGCCGCCGTACCGCTTGGCCGTGGAGATCACCACCATCAGCCCGTGGGTGTACATGGCGTTGACGGCCTGCACCTCGGGGAACTCCGCGCGCAGCTGCTTGAGCAGGGGTACGCAGGTGTTGGGGCCGACGAGGTAGTCGACCTCGGTCCACGGCATGCCGAGGTAGAGCGACTCGAAGACGGGGTTCGTGCGGTACGAGACGCGGTCGACGCGGATGACCGGCATGCGGCGGCCGCCCGAGTAATGACCGGTGAACTCGCCGAAGGGGCCCTCTATTTGACGCGTGCGGGACTCGATGACGCCCTCGATGACGACCTCGCTGCCCCAGGGCACGTCGAAGCCGGTGAGCGGCGCGGTGGCGATCGGTGCGGGGGCGCCGCGCAGCGCGCCGGCCATCTCGTACTCGCTCTGGTCGTACGCCATCGGCATCCCGGCGACGATCGCCATCACGGGGTCGTTGCCCAGGGTGATGGCGATGGGCAGGTCCTCGCCCACCTCCTCGGCCTTGCGCAGGTGCTGGGCCACGTCGTGCATGGGGACGGGCTGGAAGGCGAGGCGGTCGCGGCCGATGACCTGGATGCGGTACGTGCCGACGTTCTGCTTGCCGAAGTCGTCCGGGTTCTCGGGGTCGCGGGAGACGACGGCGGCCTTGTCGAGGTAGAAGCCGCCGTCGCCGTCGTTGAGGCGGAAGAGGGGCAGCACGGAGAAGAGGTCGACGTCCGCGCCCTCCTGGGTGTTCTCGCGCCAGGGGGCGTCCTCGCGGCGTTCGGGCGCGACGGGGAAGGCGTCCCAGCGGCGGGCGAACTCCTCGACCTGTTCCTTGACCGGGGTGTTGCGCGGCAGCCCGAGGGCGAGGGCGTGGTTGGCCCAGGAGCCGTGCACGTTCAGCGCGATGCGGGCGTCGGTGAAGCCCTTGACGTTGTCGAAGTAGAGGGCGGGCGCGTTCTCGCCAATGCGGCCCGTCGCGTTGGCGGCGGCCGCCAGATCCGGTTCGGGCAGCACCTCGTCGGTGATGCGCAGCAGTTGCCCCTCCTTCTCCAGGGTGGACAGGAAGCTGCGCAGATCGTCGTAGGCCATGGGTGAATTCCTTTGTGCGGTACGGGACTTCAGGCGGCGTCACGGGCAGCGGCGCGGGCGGCGCGCATGCCGGCCCAGCGCCGGGCGGCGGGCGCGGGCAGCTCGAACTGGTCGAGGATGCGGGCCGTGACGTGGTCGACGATGTCGTCGACGCTCCGCGGGTGGTTGTAGAAAGCGGGCATGGGCGGTACCAACTGCACGCCCATACGCGCCAGTTCGAGCATGTTCTGGAGGTGGATCTCACTGAGCGGGGTCTCCCGCGGGACGAGGACGAGCCTGCGGCGCTCCTTGAGGACGACGTCGGCGGCGCGCGCCACGAGCCCCTCGGCGTATCCGGTCCTGATGCCCGCGAGGGTCTTCATGGAGCACGGCACGATGACCATGCCGTCGGTGCGGAACGAGCCGGAGGAGATGGTGGCGCCCTGGTCGTCGGGGTGGTGCGTGACGTCCGCGAGCGCGGACACCTCGGCGACGGAGAGACCGGTCTCCAGCTCGATGGTGGTACGCGCCCAGCGGGAGAGCACCAGATGCGTCTCCACGTCCGGCAGCTCGCGCAGATTCTCCAGGAGCCGGACACCGAACGGCGCACCCGTCGCCCCTGTCATACCGACGACCAATCGCACGGGCCTCTCCTCACACGTCACTGACCTGTGCCTTCACGCTAGGCGGCAGGACAGGCCCGGTAGCGGTACGCTCGGGACTCGGCATGGGGAAAAACGGACAGGATGCCGGGGCCGTACCGGGCGCGGACGTCAGGGAGCTGGCGTACACGCCCAATGTCGGCGCGCCCGCCGGGGTCGAGGTGATGGAGCTCGCCGACCTGTACGAGCGGGCGCGGCGGCACGGGAACGACCCGTACGTGCCCTCGCGGCCCGCCTTCCACCAGTTGATCGGCGCCCGCGGCCGGCCGTTGCGGCTGTGGGTGGACTTCGTCGAGCAGGAGCTGCGGCCCGGGTCGTGGCTGTGGATCCGGCCGGGGCAGGTGCAGCGGTTCGATGCGGACCTGGCGACGGCGGACGGGGTGGTCGTGCTGTTCGAGGCGGGTTTCCTGCCGCCCGCGACCGTCTCTGCCGCGCACATGGATCCGCCGTACGAGCAGCGCCCGTTGGCGCCTCGGGGAGCAGACGCCGAGGCGGTGCCGCGGGCGCTCGGCCATCTGCGGTACGAGTACGGGGCGATGGCCTCGCTGCCGCTGACGGCGCACACCGAAGTGCTGCGGGCCCTGCTCTCCGTGCTGGTGGTGCGGTTGGCCGCCGTGCGCGATCCGGCGCCGGAGGCGGCGGAGGTGTCCGGCACGTTCCGCCGCTTCCACGCGGCCGTCGAGCGGGACCACGCGGTGACCCGGCGCGTCGAGGACTACGCGGCGGCGCTCGGTTACAGCCCGCGCACGCTGACCCGCGCGGCGCGCGCGGCGACGGGCCGCAGCGCCAAGCAGTACGTCGACGACCGGGTCCTGCTGGAGGCCAAGCGCCTGCTGTGGCACAGCGGTCTGCCGGCGCGGGAGGTGGCGGCCCGGCTCGGGTTCGCCGATCCGAGCGACTTCACCAAGTTCTTCCGGCTGCGGGCGGGCGAGACACCGGGCGCGTTCCGCGGGGGCGCCCGGAAGTGAGGGCAGGTCCTAGAGCAGCACCGGGGTGAGGTCGGGTCCGTCCCCGTTCTCGTACGCGTCCTCGTCGAAGGGGTAGAGCGGGCGCTCGACCCGGTGGTGGCCGAGGCGCGGCAGGTCCTGGTCGACGCCGCCGGGGGTGAGCGCGAGCAGCCAGTCGGCGGCCATGTCGTACAGCTCGGGCTCCAGGTAGCCGATCTTGACGACGACGAGGTCGTACGTGCGCGGGTCGATGCCGAGGCCGCCGTCGGCGGGGCCCAGGAAGTCGGCGAGCGTGTGGAAGGGCTTGCGGCGCTCGACGAGGATCACGGTGAGGCCGCCGACGCGGACGGCGGCCATGTCGACGCCGCGGTCGTAGGCGCCGCCCTCGGCGCGGTCCTTCTGGTCGGCGGCGCGCTGCAACGCCTCGACGGTGCCGGTGAGTTCGCAGGGTCCGCCGTGGTCGGCGTCGACCTTGCCGCCGACGGAGAGCGTCACCTCGGCGCCGACCCCGGCGGCGAAGCAGGCGGCGACGGCGGCCGGGTCGGTGATGCCCGGGTGGACGGCGGTGACCCGGCCGGTGCGGATCGCGTCGTGCGCGAGGAGCTTGGCCAGCATGTACGCGAGGTCGCCCGCGCCGCCCGCCGTCGGGTTGTCGCCGGAGTCACTGATGAGGAACGGCCGCCGATCGGAGGCGACGGCCTGCTCGATGCACTCCTCGGCGCTGCCGGTCGGTCCGACGAACACGAAGTCCTTGCGGGCGTCCCAGTAGCGGCGGGCCAGCGACTCGGCCTCGTGGGCGGCGAGTTCGGCGTCCTCGCCGGTGACGACGATGGCGGCCTTGCAGCGCGGCTCGTCGGCCCAGGCGTAGCCGACCCACATGGCGGCGTCGAGGATGCCGTCCTTCTTCTCGATCTCGGCGAGCGAGGCGTAGAGGGACCTGGCGGGTTCCAGACGGCTGCTGGTCTTCTCGCCGGGGAGCAGGACGGGGACCTGGACCCAGGCGCGGTGCGGGCGGACGCCCTCGCTCAGGCAGCGCACGAGGTTGCGGGCGGCGCGCTCGCGCGTCTCCCAGGCGTCCTCGTGCGGGGCGAGCCGGTGGGCGGTGAGCAGGTCGACCGGCTCGGCGAAGCGGCGGGAGACGTTGCCGTGCAGGTCCATGGCCGTGGAGATCATGGGCCGGCCGCCGTCCGGGGTGCCGACGTGGTCGAGGGCCGCGCGGACCGCTTCGGTCAGGTCGCCCTCGGCGTCGGTGAGGCCGATGACGCTCATGGCGCCGTGGATGTCGTAGACGAGTCCGTCGAGCGGGCCCGCTTCGCGTATGCGGGTGACCAGTTCGTTCTTCAGGGTCAGGTACGACTCGGCCTCCACCGGGCCGCCGGGCAGCGACGTCGCGTGCAGGAGCGGCACCCATTCGACGCGGTCCGCGAGGTCGCTGTCGGGCCGCGTCCACGTGTACCGGTCGAGGAGGTCCTGGCCGCGGGTCTGCCGGAAGTCGTCGGCGGTGGAGCGGTGCGGGCAGAACGTGGAGGACTCGATGCCGATGCCGCCGATACCGATGCGCAGGCGGCGGCTGGTTGCGGGGGTGGTGCCGGTCATGCGGGGGCGCTCTCTTCCTGAGGTGCGGGAGGTGCGAGTGGTGCGGAGGTGGCTGTCGAGAGGTTCTGGTGCAGCGCCGTCAGCCCCGCGCCGAGCAGCCCCGCGTCGGGGCCCGCGGTCGTCGTGGTGATCTCCAGGTCCGCGGTGGCGAGCGGCAGACAGCGCTCGTAGAGCACACCGCGGACGGCGGCGACGAGGGGCTCGGCGGTGGCGAGGACCCCGCCGAGGGCGACGGCCTGTGGGTTGAAGAAGTTCACGACGACCGACAGGACGGTGCCGATGTGGCGTCCCGCGGTGCGCACGAGGGTGGTGGCGAGGGGGTCACCGTCGGCGACGAGCTGGAGCAGTGCGCTGGTGTCCGCCACCTCGACGCCCTGCGCGGCGAGTTCGCGGATGAGGGCGGCGCCGCTGGCGACCGTCTCCAGGCAGCCGATGTTGCCGCAGCTGCACGGCCGCTCGCCCGCCGCCTCCACGCGTACGTGGCTGATGTCACCGGCGCTGCCGGTGGCGCCGTCGTGCGGCCGGCCCGCGACGACGATGCCGCTGCCGATGCCGCGGCCCGCCTTGACGACGACCATGTGGTCGAGGTCGGGCCGGGTCGTGCGGTGCTCGCCGACGGCCATCATCGTGGCGTCGTTGGCGACGGTGACGGGGATGCCGAGCCGCTCGGTGAGGACGTCACGCAGCGGGAAGCGGTGCCAGCCTGGCATGCGCGAAGGGCTCAGGACGCGTCCGTCGGCGGGGGCGACGGGCCCCGGGAAGGCCACGCCGAGCGCCCGCACGGTGCGCCCCGACTCGCGCTGCGCGGCGGCGAGCCGGGTCACCTGCGCGCAGAGCCAGTCGACGGCCGAGTCGGGACCCGCGGTGATGTCGTGCGGCAGGTCGACGGCGTCGTGGACGGAGCCGCCGAGGTCGACGGCGCCGAGCCGGGCGTGGTGGCTGCCGAGGTCCGCGGCGAGCGCGACGCCGCCCTGCGCCTTGACCCGCAGCAGCCGGGGCCGACGCCCGCCCCGAGAGGCGCCCTCGCCGGATTCGGTGAGCACGCCGGCCGTGACGAGTTCCTGCACGCGCAGCGACACCGTGGAGGGGGCGAGGCCCAACTCCCGTACGAGGTCGGCCCGGGAGGTGGCGGCGCCGGACGAGACGAGCCCGAGTATGTGCCGCGCCGAACCCGGCTCGCCGTCGTGCGCTGTGTCGGCCATGCCGCCCCCTGGTCACTTGCTTCCGTGCGTTCGGTCGCTCGGCTCGAAGTGCGGTTTCGCCGAGTTGGTTCGACGCCTTTGTTCGATGCCGGACCGAACAGTAACCATTCTCGAACCAAGTTGACCAGGGCTCCAGGGAGTTTGCCGTACTTTCCGAATGAACCTATTGACTTGATTCGAACGGTCGACTTAGCGTTCGGGCGCCGCTCCGTCGATCTGTGGCACGGAGCAGGCTCCTCTCCCCCTGGAGGCCCTTCGGCATGCGTTCCCTCAGGTCAACGGCGTCCGCCGCGCTCGCCCTCGCGGCGACGCTGGTGGCGCTCACCGGCTGCACGCACGAGGGCGGCCGGATCGCGATGGGCCCCACCGGCGGCACCCCCGCCGAGGGCGGCACGGCCACCATGGCACTGCCGCCCGCGGCCACGCCCAACTGGATCTTCCCGATCGGCGCGCCCGGCTACGGAGCCTCGTACAACTACGCCATCCAGACACTTCTGTACATGCCGGTCTATGACGCCGTGCAGGAGAAGGACGCACTGACCACGACCGGGCCGAGCACGCTCGGCCTGAAGCCGGTGTACAGCGACGGGAACACGACCGTCACCGTGCCGCTGCGCCACGGCGTCACATGGTCCGACGGGACGGCGGTGACCGCCCGCGACCTGGAGTTCTGGTTCAACCTCGTCAAGGCGAACAAAGCCGACTGGGGCAGCTACTCGGTCGGCACCATGCCTGACAACGTGAAGAAGTTCGAGGTCGTCGACGACCACACGGTCCGCCTCCACCTCGACCGCGCGTACAACCCGGACTGGTTCACGGCCAACCAGCTGTACCTGCTGCGCGCGCTGCCGCAGCACGCCTGGGACGCCACGAAGGACGGCGGGAGAGTGGGCGACTTCGACCGTACGACGAAGGGCGCCAAGGCCGTCTTCGCCCGGCTGACGCAGCATGCGAAGAGCCTGGGCTCGTACGGCAGCGATCCGCTGTGGAAGACGGTCAACGGGCCCTGGAAGCTGGCCGGCTGGCGGGACACCGGGCAGGTGACGATCGTCCCGAACGAGAAGTACACCGGGCCGAGGTCCGAGCGGCCGCACCTCGACAAGGTGGTCTTCAAGCCGTTCACCACCTCCGACTCCGAGTACAACGTGCTGCGCTCGGGCGGCGTCGACTACGGCTACATCCCCCCGTCGGTGATGGCGCAGAAGGAGAAGTTCGAGGGCAAGGGGTACCGCGTCGACCCATGGGAGGGCTGGGCGGCCACCTACATCGTCTACAACTTCAACTCCACGCACGCGGGCCCGGCGATGAGCCAACTCTACGTCCGGCAGGCGATGCAGCACCTCGTCGACCAGAACGCGATGAGCAAGGTCATCTGGCAGGGCAGCGCGACCCCGACCCTGGGCCCGGTGCCGGTCACGCCGAAGAGCCAGTACCTGTCGGAGAAGATGGCGCACAACCAGTACCCGTTCTCCGTCGCCAAGGCCAGGTCGCTGCTGTCCGCGCACGGCTGGCGGACCGAGGACGGTGTCGCGCGCTGCGTGCGCCCCGGCTCCGGTGACGACGAGTGCGGCGCGGGGATCGCGAAGAACGACCCGCTGGAGCTGACCCTGCTCTCGCAGTCCGGCTCGACCGAGACGACGAACATGATGCAGGAGCTCAAGTCCTCGCTCAGCAAGGCCGGTATCGACCTGACCGTGCGGCAGCAGCCCCTCAACTCCGTGCTCGGCAACTCCGTGCCCTGCAAGGCGAAGGACTCCGGCTGCGACTGGGACATGTCGTTCTTCGGCACCGCGGGCAGCTGGTACTACCCGCTCAACCCCAGCGGCGAACAGCTCTTCTCGACCGGCGCGTCCGCCAACTTCGGCAACTACAGCGACAAGAAGGCCGACCGGCTCATCCGGGCCGTGCAGTACGCGCCCGACATGACGGCCGTCCACGAGTACGGCGAGTACCTGGCCGAGCAGCTCCCGGTGATGTGGATGCCGAACCCCGCCTACCAGGTCTCCGTGCTCCGCAACGACCTGCGCGGCGTCGAACAGAACCCGACGGTCACGTTCGCGCCGCAGCACTGGTACTACGTCAAGAACTCCAAGAGCGTAAAGAAGGAGGCCGCGAAGTGACCGGCTTTCTGGTCAAGCGTTTCCTTCAGGCGCTCGTCGTCCTGTTCCTCGTCTCCCTCATCGTCTTCACCCTGCTGCATCTGCTGCCGGGCGGCCCGGCGCGCGCGATCCTCGGCCCGAAGGGCACGCCGCAGCAGATCGAGCACTTCGACCACCAGCAGGGCTACGACCGTTCGCTGCCGACGCAGTACTTCATGTACCTGAAGCGGCTGTTCACCGGTGACCTCGGCGACTCGTACAAGCTGAACTCGCCGGTCTTCGAGCTGCTGAAGCAGCGGCTGCCCAAGACGCTGCTCCTCACGGTCCTGTCGACCGTGCTCGCGGTCGTCATCGCGGTCCCGCTCGGCCTGCTCCAGGCGGTACGACGCGGCAAGGCGTCCGACTACGCCCTCACCGGCCTGGCCTTCCTGCTGTACGCGACGCCGGTGTTCTTCCTCGGCCTCATCATGATCATCGTCTTCGCGCAGGTACTGCCGATCTTCCCGGCGGAGGCGCCCCAGGGCGAGACGATCCGCCAACTCCTGGGTGACTTCACCGGGTTGGTCCTGCCGGTCGTGACGATGGCGTTCGGCATCGTCGCCATGTTCAGCCGCTACATGCGCTCGGCCGTCCTCGACAACCTCACCGAGGAGTACGTGCGCACGGCCATGGCCAAGGGCCAGTCGAACCGCCGGATCATGGTCAAGCACGTCCTGCGCAACGCCCTGATCCCGCTGGCGACCCTGCTCGGCCTGTATCTGCCGACCCTGTTCAGCGGCGCGCTCGTCGTCGAGTCGATGTTCAACTACCCGGGGATGGGGCTGCTGTTCTGGAACGCCGCGCAGGGCTCCGACTTCCCCGTGCTGCTCGGTGTGACCCTCGTCGTCGGCATCGCGACCGTCCTCGGCTCACTGCTCACCGACATCCTGTACGCCGTCCTCGACCCCCGGATCCGGAGCGTGGCATGAGTACGTCCTCTCTTTCGGGCGCCCCCGCCACACCCGGGACCTCCGACCCGGCGGAGGCCGCACAGGCCACCCCCTCCCTCGCCCGCCGCACCCTGCGCGTCTTCACCGGCAACAAGCTGGCCCTGGCCGGTGTCGTCCTGCTCGTGCTGCTGCTCGCCTTCTGCTACCTGGGCCCGCTGGCGCACTCCACCGAGCAGGTGCACACCGATCTCGCGCAGGCCAATCTGACGCCGGGCACCGCGGGCCACCTCCTCGGCACCACCGACCTCGGGTACGACATGCTCGGCCGGCTGATGATCGCCGGCCGGACCTCCCTCGAGATCGGCCTGGCGGCAGGGTTGCTGGCCACCCTCTTCGGGACCGTCTACGGGGCCGTCGCCGGGTACTTCGGCGGCTGGGTCGACGCCGCGATGATGCGCGTCACGGACGCGGCGCTCGCCATCCCCGCGATGTTCCTGCTCGTGGTCGTCGCCGCGATCATCACACCCAGCAAGGGCGTCCTCATCCTCATCATCGCGGGCGTCGCCTGGCTCTCCCCCGCCCGCCTGGTGCGCGGCGAGGCGCTGTCGCTGCGCAACCGGGAGTACGTACAGGCGATGCGGATGATGGGCGGGGGCGGCGCCCGCGCGGTCTTCAAGCACATCGTGCCCAACGCCATCGGCACGGTCATCGTCAACTGCACGTTCCAGATAGCCGACGCCATCCTCTACGTCAGCTACCTCGCCTTCCTCGGCCTGTCCATCCCGCCGCCGTCCGCCGACTGGGGCTCGATGCTCTCCGCCGGCATCACCTACACGCAGAACGGCTACTGGTGGCTGATCTTCCCGCCGGGCATCGCGATCGTCCTCGTCGTCGCCGCCTTCAACTTCATCGGCGACGGGCTGCGGGACGCGTTCGAAGTACGGCTGCGGAAGTAACGGAGACCCAAAGATGACCGAGCCCCTGCTCAGGATCGACGACCTGCGGGTCGACATCGCCACGCGCGAGCGCACCGTGCACGCCCTCGACGGCATCTCCCTCGACCTCGCGCCCGGCGAGGCGCTCGGCGTCGTCGGCGAGTCCGGCTGCGGCAAGACCATGACCGCGCTCAGCGTCCTCGGCCTGCTGCCGCCCGGCGGCACCGTGACCGGCGGCCGGATCCTCTTCGAAGGACACGACCTGGCCGCCGCGCCCGCGCCCGTCCTCCAGGACGTCCGCGGCAACACCATCGGCATGGTCTTCCAGGACCCGCTCACCTCCCTCAACCCGACCATGACGATCGGCGCGCAGGTCGCGGAGCCGCTCCTGCTGCACCGCGGTGTCAGCAGGAAGGAGGCGTGGGCGCGGGCCGAGGAGACACTGCGGCTCGTGGGTATGCCGCAGCCCGCCGAGCGGATGAAGGCGTACCCGCACCAGCTGTCCGGCGGCATGCGGCAGCGCGTCGCCATCGCCATGGCCCTGGTGTGCGAGCCGAAGCTGCTCATCGCGGACGAGCCGACGACCGCCCTCGACGTGACGACGCAGGCCCAGATCCTGGAACTCATCGACGACCTGCGCAGCCGGCTCGGCATGGCGATGATCCTGGTCACGCACGACCTCGGCGTCATCGCCAACCGCGTCGACCGGGTGGCCGTGATGTACGCGGGCAAGGTCGCCGAACTCTCCGACGTCCGGGACCTGTTCGCCCGGCCGCGGCACCGCTACACCGAGGCACTGTTCGCGGCGCTGCCCGAGCGCGCCGCCGACCACGACACCGAGCTGCACACGATCGCGGGCCTGCCGCCGAGCCTGACGGTGCGCCCGACCGGCTGCCGCTTCGCGCCGCGCTGTCTGTTCGCGACGGACGAGTGCCGGACGCGGGAGCCGGCCCTCGCCGATGACGAGGTGCGGGGCGCCGGGCACCGGTTCGCGTGCTTCCACCCGGTGCCCGCCGTACGGGAGGCGGCGCCGCCGGACGAGGTGGTGACGCCCGCCCCGCTCCCCGCGCAGGACGCCGCGCCCGGGGATGTTCTCCTCGAACTCTCCGGTCTCGTCAAGGAGTTCCCACTCAAGGGGGGCCCGTTCGCCCGCTCCAAGGGGACGGTCAGCGCGGTCGGCGGGGTGTCCCTGACCGTGCGCAGGGGCGAGACGTTCGGCATGGTCGGCGAGTCCGGCTGCGGCAAGACGACGCTCGGGCGGATCGTCGCGGGCCTGGAGGAGCCGACCGCCGGCGCCGTCCGCTTCGAGGGGCGCGACCGCGCGGAGCTCACGCGCGCCGAACGCCGGGCGCACCACAGGCGGGTACAGCTGATGTTCCAGGACTCGACGGCGGCCATGGACCCGCGTATGCGGGTCGGCGCGATCCTGCGCGAGCCGCTCGTCATCCAGGGCGTCGGCAACCGCGCGGAGCAGGAGAAGATGATCGGTGAACTGCTCGACGCGGTGGGTCTGCCGCGCGGCGCGGTGCACCGCTACCCGCACGAGTTCTCCGGTGGACAGCGCCAACGCCTGGGCCTGGCGCGGGCGTTGACGCTCTCCCCGGAGCTGGTGGTGGCGGACGAGCCGGTCTCCGCGCTCGATGTGTCGGTGCAGGCGCAGATCCTCAACCTGATGCGGGAGTTGCAGCGCGAGCGCGGCCTCACGTACCTCTTCATCTCGCACGACCTGGCCGTCGTCCGCTACCTCGCCGACACGGTCGGCGTCATGTACCTCGGCAAGCTGGTGGAGGTCGGCCCCGCCGAGCAGGTCTACGCCCGGCCGCTGCACCCCTACACGCGGGGGCTGCTCGACACCGTGAACGTCCCGGACCCGGAGGCCGTCGCCTCCGGTACGCCGCTGACGGGTGAGACCCCGTCGGCCGCGCGGCCCCCGTCGGGCTGCCGGTTCCGCACGCGGTGCCCGTCGGCCCAGGACCTCTGCGCGACGGTCGAGCCGCCCGTGTCGAGCCCCGGCGCACCCGGCCACCAGGTGGCGTGCCACTTCCCGCTGGGGGTCGCCGTGCCCGCCTGACCTGCGACACAGCCGTGCGCACGGCCATTGTCAGTGGCGGGGTGCAGACTGACCGATACCTGGAGACAACGACGTTTCGGAGGTGTTCGGCATGACCGGTGTACTGCTGGCGGTAGGCACGCGCAAAGGGCTGTTCCTGGGGCGCAGGCGCGAGGGCGCCGACTGGGAGTTCGACGAGAGTCCGTACTTCAACGCGCAGGCGGTCTACGCCGTCGCCCTCGACACCCGGACGGACACGCCACGGCTGCTCGTCGGCGGGGACAGCGCGCACTGGGGGCCGTCAGTGTTCCACTCGGACGACCTCGGGCGCACCTGGACCGAGCCGTCCTCGCCCGCCGTCAAGTTCCCCAAGGACACCGGGGCTTCACTGGAGCGGGTGTGGCAGCTGCACCCCTCGGCCGCCGAACCGGACGTGGTGTACGCGGGCACGGAACCGGCGGCGCTGTACCGCTCGGCGGACCGCGGCGAGACGTTCGAGCTGTGCCGCCCGCTGTGGGAGCACCCGACGCGCTCCCGCTGGGTGCCGGGCGGCGGCGGTGAGGGCCTGCACACGATCCTCACGGACGAGCGGGACCCGCGCGCCCTGACGGTGGCGGTGTCGACGGCCGGGGTGTTCCGCTCGGCGGACGGCGGCGAGAGCTGGGCCCCGTCGAACTCCGGGGTTTCCGCCGTGTTCCTGCCCGACCCCGACCCGGAGTTCGGACAGTGCGTGCACAAGGTGGCGCGGGACGCGGCCGACCCGGACCGGCTGTACCTGCAGAACCACTGGGGCGTGTACCGCAGTGACGACGCGGGCGCGAAGTGGACCGATATCGGGGCGGGGCTGCCGTCGACGTTCGGCTTCGCCGTGGCCGCGCACCCGCACCGCGGCGGCACGGCGTACGTCTTCCCGATCACCGCGGACTCGGACCGGGTGCCGGCCGACCGCCGCTGCCGGGTCTACCGCACTCAGGACGCCGGACAGAGCTGGGAGCCGCTCGGCAAGGGGTTGCCCCGGGGCGACCACTACGGCACGGTCCTGCGGGACGCGCTCTGCACCGACGACGCGGACCCGGCGGGCGTGTACTTCGGGAACCGGAACGGAGAGGTGTACGCGTCGGCCGACGACGGCGACAGCTGGCGGCAGGTGGCGTCCCACCTGCCGGACGTGCTGTGCGTGCGCGCGGCTGTCGTGGGGTGAGACCCGCGGACCGGGTGCCCCTAGGGCAGGCGCCAGTCCACCGGCTGCGCGCCGAGCCCTGTCAGCAGGTCGTTGGCCCTGCTGAAGGGGCGGGAGCCGAAGAAGCCCCGGTCCGCCGACATGGGCGAGGGGTGCGCGGACTCGATCGCGGGCAGGTCCCCGAGCAGGGGCCGCAGGTTGCGCGCGTCCCGCCCCCACAGGACCGAGACGAGCGGCCGTCCCCGGGCGACCAGCGCGCGGATCGCCTGCTCGGTGACCTCTTCCCAGCCCTTGCCGCGGTGGGCGCCCGGGGAGCGCGGCGACGTCGTCAGCGCCCTGTTGAGCAGCAGCACGCCCTGCCGCGTCCAGGGTGTGAGGTCGCCGTTGGACGGCCGGGGCAGGCCCAGGTCCGCGTGCATCTCCCGGAAGATGTTCTCCAGGCTGCCGGGCAGCGACCGCACGTCGGGCGAGACCGCGAAGCTCAGTCCGATCGCCATGCCCGGGGTGGGGTAGGGATCCTGGCCGACGATCAGCACCCGCACGTCGTCGAAGGGCTGCTGAAAAGCGCGCAGCACATGGGCCCCGGCGGGGAGATAGGTACGGCCGGCCGCGATCTCGGACCGCAGGAAGTCGCCCATGGTCGCGATGCGTTCGGCCACGGGCTCCAGGGCTTTCGCCCAGCCCGCTTCGACAAGTTCGTTCAAAGGTCGCGCTGCCACGACGCGTCACTCTACTGCCACACGAGGGCCCCGTCGCCGACGGGGAAGCCCGCCGTACGCGAGGGCAGTGCGCGGCGCTAGTCTTCCTCCTCGTCCGTTCGTCCCCGCGAAGGCGGGGCGGTCGAGGGCCGACGGGAAGAAGGGGATCCGGGTGCGTGCAGCGAACCGGTCGCGGGCCGCGGCGACCGTGGCCGGCCCCGAGCACTGGGTGCTCGGCGTCGACTCCGGCGGCTCGGGCCTGCGGGTCGCCCTCGCCCGTGTCGACGACCTGGACGGGGCCGCGACCACCGTGTCCCGCGAGCCGGTGCGCACCGTGGCGTCGGGCATCGACCCGGCCCATCTGCTGGAGCAACTGCTGCCGATGGCGCGGGGGTTGCTGACCTCGGCCGGAGCTCCGGCGCCCGCCGCCGTCGCCGTCGGCGCCGCCGGTATGGCGACCCTCGGGGACGGTCTGCGCGCCGAGCTGCCGGACGCGCTCAAGCGTGAACTGGGCGTCGTGCGGCTCGCGTTGGCCGGGGACGCCGTCACCGCGTACGCGGGCGCGCTCGGCCAGCGGCCCGGCGCGGTCGTCGCCGCGGGCACCGGCCTGATCGCCCTCGGCACCGACCTCGACACCTGGCGCCGGGCGGACGGCTGGGGGCATCTGCTCGGGGACAGCGGGGGCGGCGCGTGGATCGGCCGGGCCGGCCTCGACGCGGCGATGCGGGCCCACGACGGGCGCCGCGGCGCGAGCCCCGCCCTGCTGGCGCTGGCCGAGGAGCGGTTCGGGCCTGCGGGCGAACTGCCCGGCCGGATCTATCCGCGTACGGACCGGCCCGCCGCGCTGGCCTCGTTCGCGCCGGACGTGGGCCGCTGCGCCGCGCACGACCCGGTCGCCGCCGCGATCCTGCGCCAGGCCGCGCGGCACATCGCGGAGGCCGCGGCGGCGGTCCGCCCGGCGGGCGGCGGCGAGGTCGCCCTCACCGGTGGACTGTTCAGGATGGGTGAGCCGCTGCTCGCCCCGCTCCGCGCGGAGTTCGCCGACCAGCTCCCGGACGCCACCGTGACCAGCGCCGCCGGAGACCCGCTCCACGGCGCGCTGGTGATCGCCGGCGCCCTCGCGGCGGAGCGCCTCCGGCTGCCGCGGGAAGGGCGGCTGCTGTACGTCCCGTAGCTCCCGCGCACCCGCGCGGACCAGGACACTTGAAGCATCCGTAACTGAACGGACAATCACGGACGGATACCGCTCAGCTGCCCCCTGACCGAGCAACGGGGCCGGGCGAGCCAGTAGCATGCGGCGCCATGAGCTCCCCCAACGGGCCCGCTTCCGGCCTGCCTGTACGAATGCCGCGACCTCGACAGTCCGGACGCCACCGCCGTCCGGAACCCGTGGCCGCCCCCGAGGGCGCACCGGCCCTCGTGCTGGCCGTGCCCGGCGCGCCCAGCGCCGCGACGCGCATGCTCGCCGACGAGGTCGTGAGCATCGCCCGCTCCGAGCTCCCCGGTCTGGACGCGCGCGTCGGCTTCGTCGACGGGGAGAGCACCGACTTCCCGGTCTCCGCCGAGTTCCCCTCGCTGGCTTCCGTGCTCGCGTACGCCGCGAAGGAGCGCACGGCCCGCTACGAGCAGGCACTCGCCGCCGGGGTCACGGCCACCGCGCCCGAGGGTCCGGTCGCGGTCGTCGTACCGCTGCTCGCAGGACCGGACAGCGCGCTGCTGCGCCAGATCCGCCAGGGCATCGGGGACAGCCGGGTCGCGGCCGAGCTGACGGACGTCCTCGGCCCGCACCCGCTGCTCGCGGAGGGCCTGCACGTGCGGCTCTCCGAGGCCGGTCTGGCCCGCGCCGACCGTGCCCGGCTCTTCACCGTGGCGACGGCCGCGGACGGCATCATCCTGGCGTCGGTCGGCGGTGACGAGGCGGTGCAGGCCGCCGGGATCACCGGGATGCTCCTCGCCGCGCGGCTCGCCGTACCGGTGATCGCCGCGGCCCTGGACGAGGAGGGCGCCATCGCCGCGACCGCCGAGCAGCTGCGCGGCTCCGGCTCCCAGCAGTTGGCGCTCGCGCCGTACCTGGTCGGGCCCGAGCTGGACCCGAGCGTGTGGCAGGCGGCCGCCAAGGACGCGGGGTGCGCTGCCGCTGAGCCGCTCGGGGCGTATCCGGCGATGGGGAAGCTGGCGCTGGCCAAGTACACGGCGGCGTTGGGGATCACGCCCCAGCCGGTTGCCTCCGGCGGTTGAGCGGGACGACAGCGGGCCCGGGGCTTTTGCGCCCCGGGCCCTTTGTCGTTGCTGCCGCGCTGTGTTCTGCCCGGGGTGCCCTTCGCGGTGGCCGCGACCTGCTCGGGTTGCCCTTCGCCGTGACCGTGCGCTGCTCGGCTCGCCCTTCGGGCTCGATCGTCGCCCTTCGGGCTCGTCCTCAATCGCCGGACGGGCTTGTGGGGGTTCGCCTCGTCACACCGGCGGACTTGTCGTTTCCAATCACCGGACGGGCTTGGGGGGTTCGCCCGGCGTATTCGTCAGGCGAACACCACGCAGGACGCCGCCGGGACGCGGACCGAGGCGGATCTTGTCGGGGTGCCTGTTTCGGGGTCCAGGGTGAACCAGGTCACGTCGCCGGAACGTTCGTTCGCCGCGTAGAGGTGGTGGCCCGAGGGGTGGAGGGCCAGGTCGCGGGGCCAGCGGCCGCCGCAGGGGGTCGTCGAGCGCAGCGTGGGGTGTTCGCCGGACGCGTCCAGGGTGAAGTGGGAGACGACGTCCTCGCCACGGGTCGCCGTCCAGAGGAACCGGCCGTCCGGGGAGACGACGATCTCGGAGGGGTACGCGTCGCCGCGCGGTGCCTCGGCCAGGACCGCGAACTCCGTCAGCGGCTTGAGGATGCCGGTCGTGGCGTCCCACTCGCAGACCGTGAGGGTGGGGGCGAGTTCGTTGAGGACGTACGCGTGACTGCCTGACGGGTGGAAGACCAGGTGGCGGGGGCCCGAGCCGGGGCGCAGGGCGGTCTCGTGGTGCGGGGTGAGGCGGCCGTCGCTGAGGGCGCAGACGCGGACCGAGTCCGTGCCGAGGTCGACGCTGACCGCCCAGTTGCCGCTCGGGTCCGGCAGGATCTGGTGGGCGTGCGGGCCCTGCTGGCGCTGGGGGTGCGGGCCCGAGCCGGTGTGCCGCAGCACATCGCGGCCGGTCACGTCCGGGGTGCCGTCGGCGCGCAAGGGCAGCGCGGTGACGCTGCCTGAGCCGTAGTTGGCGGTGAGTACGTGGTGGTCGCCCCAGAGGGAGAGATGGGTGGGGCCGTCGCCGTCGACGGGGACGGGCTTGCCGACCGGGGTCACCGGCGTGGTGTCCGTGCGGAACGCGGTGACCGCCCCGTCCGCGATCTCGCTGACCGCGTACAGCAGGCCGCCCGAGACGGCGAGGTAGGAGGGGTCGGGAGTCGCGTCGGTGGCGGCGAGGAGAGTGAGCGAGCCGTCCGAGGCGTCGACCGCGGCGGTGACGATGCCTGGGCCGCCCGCCGCGGTGAACGATCCGATGTAGGCCCGCCCTGACTGGCTGCCGGTCACGGCTTCCCCTTTCGGCATGCGGGCCGGGTGCCCGTGCGCCGACGGTAGCAGCGGGTCCGGACCAGGTCGCGCCAGGGCGCGGGCCGCCGATCGTGCCGCGCCGCGGCTCGCTCTCTCGCCGTGGGCCCGTGCGTGGGCGTCGGAGTGGTGGACGTAGGACGGGGCGCTCTCGGTGGTGTCGTACGTGCGGTGGAAGACCGGGGTCGCGGGGCCGGAGGTCGGCGGCACGATCCATGGCCAGTCGGCGCCGGGCCACCTCGCCAAGGGCCACGCCGCCGGGCCTCGGGGGGCGGCGGCCAGCCGACCCTCCACATCCCGTGCTCCGCTTCCGCGCGGGTCGCCTCGCATGCCACACCCCCATCCCCCCCCCCGCCCGGGCCAGGGCGGACGCCCAGAGCGGGGCCGGTCGTCCACCCCAATGCGAGACGGCCGCCCGCCGGACCCGGCGGGCGGCCCGGTCGCGGGCGTACGGGGGCTGGGGAACCGCGCGGCGGCGCGCCGTCGCCGTTACGCCCCGAGGCTCGCGCGGCGGTCTCCGCGCAGTGGTACGGCGAGGTCGACGAGGGCCTGTTCCAGGGCGTGCAGGTGGGCCAGGACCGGTTCGGCCGCGGCCGGCCTTGGTGCCGGGTCGACGCCCCGGGTGTACGGGGCGGGAGCGGTGAGGGCCTCGACGGCGCTCTCCACGCGCCAGCAGGCAGCGGCGAGCCGCGCGTCGTGCGAGGCCTCCGGGTCGGCGGCGACGGAGGCGAGTCCGCGCACCTCGCGCGCGCAGTCGTCGAGCAGGGCGAGCACCTGCCGGGCCCGGCCCTTGCGGGCGAGCAGCGGGGTGAGCGGATGGACGAGCGGCGCGAGGGAGAGGCGTACGCGGCCGAGCAGGGTCTCCAGCTCCGCGACGCGGGGCGCGGGGTCGGCGGCGGTGTCCCCGGCGAGCCGGGCGGCGGCCTCCTCGGTGCAGGCGTGGACGCACCGCAGGGCGCGCTCGACCCAGGCGTCGGTGACGGAGTGCGTGGTCACCGGCAGGACGACGAGCACGGCGAGCACGGCGCCCAGCGCTCCGACGGCCGTCTCCGCCACCCGCAGGGCCAGCAGCGCGGGGTCGAGGACGCCGAGCAGCCCGTACAGCATGCTCGCCATGACGGTCACGGCCAGCATCATCCAGGTGTAGGAGACGGCGGCGGTGTAGAAGATCCCGAAGACGCTGACCGCGATCACCGCGGCGGCCGCGACCGGTTCGTCGTGCAGGGGTACGGCGACGAGGAAGCCCAGCACGATGCCGAGCAGGGTGCCGAGGAACCTGCGGAACCCGCGTACCAGCGTCTCGCCGCGCGAGGTGGTGTTCACGAAGATCCACCAGGTGGCGCCGACCGCCCAGTACCACCGCTGGTCGGAGAGCAACTGCCCGACGGCGAGCGCGAAACCGGCGCCCGCGGTCGCCTGCACGGCCTGCCGCGTCGTGATCCGCGCCAGCCCCCTCGCCGCAGCGGGCACGGGCCCGGCCGGGGGCGCCGCGCTCCGGCGTTCGTAGCACCATGCCCCGAACCGGACCACGGATGCGGTGGCGAGCGACATCAGCACCGCGGCGTACAGCTCGGGCAGCTGCCCCGGGGTGGTGTGCAGGAACTGCGCGGCGAAGTAGGTCATGAAGGCGAACACGCCGAGGGAGTGCCCGCGCGGCCCCCACCGCCGCGCGTACACACCGGCCCCCACGACGGCGAGGAACGCCAGGTCGCGGGCGAGGGGCGTGGCGTGCAGCAGGGCCGCGAGCGCCAGTACCGGCAGCCCGACGACCGGCAGCAGCGCCGTCGTCACCGCCTGCCCGCGGACCGTCGGATCGGCCACGGTGAACAGGGCGAGCAGTGCGGCCAGACCGCCGGTGACGGCCGCCTCCAGCGAGTGGCCGGCCGCTCCGCACACCGTCACGGCGAGGCCGATCCCGACCACCGCACGGCTCGCGAACCGCAGCCGCGCCCGCCCCGGATCCGGTGCCACGAACGCCCTCTTCACCACCGTGCCCCGCCCCTCTCCGCACACCAGGTGCCCCGCGACATGAGTAAGGCGCCACGGAGATCCGCAAGGATCCGCAGCGCCATCGACATGGGTATCTCAGCACCTGTGGGGCTGATGGTTCAACAGGGGCCGAAAGTCCTGGGCCATTGGCCCAGAAGTCGCGGGGTGGCGGCGGCCGCCAGAGGGCCAACGGACCATTTCGGGGTCCGCGTCAGGAGACGTGCGGTCCGCCGAGGCAGGTGCCCGCGCGGTCGAAGGGCCCGGCGTTGGCGGTGCGACCGTGCAGGCCGTTGATCTGGCCCGTCGGAGCTTCACCCGCGCGGATCGCCCAGGATGCCCGCTGTCTCGCGGGCGGCGGCGTCCGCCCGGATGCCGCCGCCGTCCTCGATCTGCACCTTGTAGCGGCGCGGCCGGGACCCCGAGCCGACCGTGGCCCCTTCGCCGCGCGCCGTGGTGAAGGGCCGGGGCCCATGACCGGCCGCCCCCGGGAGTTCCGTAGGCGGGTTCGATCAACGTGCCGCGGCGATCGCCGCCTTCAGGACGTCACTCATGGGTGTCGGGACGTGCCCCGTCAGGGATGCGAGTGCGGGGTCGACCGCCGCGAACTCCCCCTGGCGGCTCGCCTGGAACAGGCCGAGGAGCAGGTCGGCCTGGGCCGTGGGCACCCCGTGCGCGACGAGTCCGGCGTGGTACTCCTCGTCGGGTACGACGACCCGCTCGACGGGGCTTCCGGCGATGTCCGAGGCGAGCGCCGCGATGTCGGCGAGGTCGAGGGACTCGGCGCCGGTGAGCGCCGGGGTCGGGCCGTCGAAGCGGCCCTCGTCGGCGAGCACGAGCGCGGCGGCCTCCGCCAGGTCGGCGTGGGCGGTCCAGGAGACCGGCCCGTCCTGCGGGGCGATCAGCCGTCCGGTGCGGACGGCGTCGCCGAGCATCATGACGGCGGACGACGCGTAGAAGCCGTTGCGCAGGGCCGTGCAGGCGACACCCGCGTCCCGCAGCGCCTGCTCGGTGGCGGCGTGGTCGGGCATCGGCGCGAAGGGCGACGCCGGGTTCGCGCCCATGTGGCTCGTGTAGAGGACGCGGCGGGCGCCCGCGGCGACGGCTGCCGAGATCGCGGCGCGGTGCCCGGCGACCGCGCTCTCACCGGTGGAGTCGGTGGAGACGATCAGTACCTGCTCGGCTCCTTCGAAGGCGTGGGCCAGGGTGGCGGGTTCGGCGAAGTCGCCGCGCCGGACGCGTATACCGCGCTCGCGCAGGTCCTGGGCTTTGTCGGGGGTGCGGACGCTGACGCCGATCCGGTGGGCGGGGACCCGGTCGAGCAGCCGCTCGACGGTCTCCCGGCCGAGCTGACCGGTGGCTCCGGTGACGATGAGCATGACGCCTCCAGGCGTGGAAGGGGGAAGGGAGGTGGCGGGCGCGGCGAACCAAGTAGCGGCGCTAACGAGATTCACGCTAACACCGATACATTATCGGCGCTAACAGCGTCCTGTTACCGTTGCCGCATGAGCGTCGACGAAGTCACCGCCGAGGGCGGACCCCGCGAGCGGATCCTCGCGGCCACCACCGCACTGCTGGCCGAGGGCGGCGAGGAGGCCGTGTCGACGCGCGCGGTCGGCGCGGCGGCCGGGGTGCAGGCACCGACGATCTACCGGCTCTTCGGCGACAAACAGGGGTTGCTCGACGCGGCGGCGGCCGAGGGCTTCGCGGCGTACCTCAGCGACAAGACGGAGCTCGCGCCGACCGACGACCCCGTCGCGGACCTGCGCGCGGGCTGGGATCTGCACCTCGGCTTCGGACTGGCCAACCCGGCGCTGTACCTGCTCATGTTCGGCCGGCGACGGTCCGGCACCGTGCCGCCCCCGGCCGCCGTGACCGGCTTCGAGGTGCTCGCCACGCACATCCGCCGGATCGCCGAGGCGGGCCGGCTGCGGGTCACCGAGGAGCGGGCCGCACAGCTCGTGCACGCCGCGGGCAGCGGGACGACCGTCGCCCTGATCGGCCAGGACCCGCGGCGGCGCGACACCGGGCTGTCGGTCCTCGCACGCGAGGCGGTCATCGCGGCGATCACCACCGACGCACCGGCGGCGAAGGCGCCGGGCCCGGTCGGAGCGGCGGTCGCGCTGCGCGCCGCCCTGCCGGGGACGACAGCGCTGACCGAGGCGGAGCAGGCGCTGCTGCGCGAGTGGCTGGACCGGATCGCCCGGGCATAGCGGCTCCCGGCGGGCCCGCGCGCACCCTCCTGTCCCCCGAGGCCCCATTGACGGGTACCCGCCCCACCCGTACGTTCCGACGCGCCGTCACCCCTTCACCACCCGGAAGGAACGACACCCATGCGAAGACGCCTCTGGCCGCGCAGGCCGCTCGCCCTCCTGACGCTCCCCCTCGCCGCGCTGCTCGCCACCGTCGCCCTGCCGTCCACCGCCCAGGGCGCCGGCTCCGCTCCCGTCGGCACCTGGGCCGCCGCGCCGACCGGCGTTCCCGCCTCCGACACCACGGCGTACACCGACCGGACGCTGCGGCAGATCGTGCACACCAGCGTCGCCGGGCGCACGGTGCGCGTCCGGTTCACGAACGAGTTCGGCGACGCCCCCCTGGCCATCGGCGAGGCCCATGTCGCGCTCCGCCCCGCGGGTGGGCCCGCCACCGCCGTCGATCCGGCCACCGACCGGCTGCTGCGGTTCGCCGGCGCGTCCTCGACGACCCTCCCCGCTGGCGCGCGGCGCTGGAGCGACCCGGTCGCCCTGCCCACGCCCGCGGGCGGCTCGCTCGTGGTCAGCCTGTACCTGCCGCACCGCACGCCCGCCACGACCGTCCACTCCTCGGCGTTCCAGCACGGCTATGTCGCGGCGGGCAATGTCGCGGGCAAGCCCGACGTGACGCCGACCGCGACCATGACGAGCCGGTACTTCCTGTCGGGCGTGGCCGTCGACCGCCGGAAGGGCACGGCGGACTCGGCGCTGGTGACGTTCGGCGACTCCATCACCGACGGCTCGAACACGCGGGTCGACGCCGACCACCGCTGGCCCGATCTGCTCGCCGAGCGGTTGCGCGGGGACCGGCGCCTCGCCGGTACCGGTGTGCTGAACGCGGGGATCGGCGGCAACCGCCTGCTGCGCGACCCGCACCCGCCCGCCGGTTCACCCGCCGAGTCCTACGCGGCGTACTTCGGCGAGAGCGGCCTGAAGCGCTTCGACCGGGACGTGCTCGACCAGCCCGGCGCCCGCGCCGTCGTGGTGCTGCTCGGCGTCAACGACCTGGGGCACCCGGGCACCACCGCACCCGCGTCCGAGGAGGTGACGGCGGGTGAACTCATCGCCGGGTACCGGCAGTTGATCCACCGGGCACACGAGCGGGGTCTGCGGATCCTCGGGGCGACGATCCTCCCGTTCGAGGGCGACACCCTCGGTTTCTACACCCCCGAGCGGGAGGCGGTCCGGCAGGCCGTGAACCGCTGGATCCGCACGAGCGGCAGCTACGACGGGGTCGTGGACTTCGACGCGGCGCTGCGCGACCCGGGCCACCCCGGGCGGCTGCTCACCGCGTACGACAGCGGCGACGGACTGCACCCGAACGACGCGGGGATGGCCGCGATGGCCCGGGCGTTCCCGCTGCGCCTCCTGAAGTACTGAGAGCCTGCTCGGACACAGCGGTGCCCCCGCCCGCACGGACGAGGGCACCGCTGCACCCACTCACCTGCGCTCGAACACCGCCACCGTACGGGCGGGCACCTCGAACGTGCCCGAACCCGCCCTGTACGCAGCCGACTTGACGACCTCGTCCGAGCCGCCGGACTGCGTCGGATGCAGCCTGTATCCGGTCCCGGCGAGCGCCGCGACCGTCTGGCTCTGCCGCTGCGGCGTCGCGTTGAGGACGACCACGAGGTCACCGAGGCGCATGGTGATGACGCCCGGCGTCTCGCCCTTGCCGGACAGCGAAAAGGAGAGGGCCCGCTGGACGGCAGCGGCCGAGGCCAGGTGGAAGGCCGGCTCGGCCGTGCGGATCCGGAGGAGGTCCTGGTACGCGGCGGACGTACCGGTCACGGCCGCGCAGCCGGGCACCGGGACGGACGCCAACAGCGGCTTCGCGTACGGCCACTTCGCCTGGTTGTCGGCGGCCGGGGGCAGGCCGCGCCCGAACCCGTTGCCGGACCGGCAGCCCCAGTGGACGGCGTTGAACCAGTCGCCGCTGTCGAACGAGTTGCGGTCCAGGGACTTGGACCGCAACAGGTCGGTGCCCGCCTGCGACAGTGCGGGGCCCTGCGACAGCGCGGCCGTCGCCATGGCGAGGACCTGCATGCGCGAGCGGTCCGCCGTACTCGTCGTCGCCGGCAGCTTGTACGTCAAGGCGTCGTACAGGGACTCGTTGTCGTGTGCGTCGGCATAGGCGAGGGCGTCGCCGGGGGCCTCGGCGTATCCAGCGGGCGCGCCGTTGTAGTCGACGTCGGAACCCCGCACCTTCTTCCCGTCGCTGTCGGTGAACCCGTAGCCCGCGAGGTTGCCCGACAGGCCCACCTTGATGAGGTCCTGGTAGTGCAGGAGCCGGGCTTTTTGTTCGGCCGGTGTGCCGTTCGCCGCCGAGGAGTTGGGGTCGGTGTAGAGGCCTGAGGCGAAGCCCTGGACACCCGGGTCCTCGTCGAAGGGGGAGCCGCCGCGCACGGCGTCGCGTGCCCGGTCGGAGAAGGTGGCGATGCCGGTGCCCGCCATGTTCTTCTGCGTGGCCTGCTCGAAGCGGGCGTCGTTGGCGATCTCGCCGAAGTTCCAGCCCTCCCCGTAGAGGATGATCTTCTTTCCGTCGATGCCGTCCTCGGCGACGGTGAGCGCGTCGAGGGCCTTCCTGACCGCGAGGATGTTGGCCTTGGGGTGGTGGCCCATCAGGTCGAAGCGGAAGCCGTCGACCTTGTACTCCTTGGCCCAGGTGACGATCGAGTCCACGACGAGCTTGCCCATCATGGTGTTCTCGGGCGCGGTGTTGGCGCAACACGTGGAGTCGGCGACGGAGCCGTCCGCCAGGAGCCGCTGGTAGTAGCCCGGCACGATCCGGTCGAGCACGGACGTCTTCTCCTGGCCCGCCGCGGCCGTGTGGTTGTACACGACGTCCATGACGACGCGCAGCCCGTCCTCGTTGAGGGACTTGACCATCTGGCGGAACTCGACGATGCGCCGGGTGCCGTCCGGGTCGGAGGCGTACGAGCCCTCCGGGACCGTGTAGTGGTACGGGTCGTAGCCCCAGTTGTACGCGTCCTTGGCGGCGGCCTTCGTCACGCACTCCTGCTGCCGCTCGCTGTCGGCGGCGTACGACGTCAAGTCGCATTCGGGCGCGGCCTGTTCGGACTTCTTCTCGGGGATGGTGGCGATGTCGAAGGCGGGGAGCAGGTGCACGTACGAGGTGCCGGAGCCGGCCAGGTCGCGCAGGTGCTCGGAGCCGTCGCTGTTCTTGTCGGCGAAGGCGAGATAGGTGCCCCGGGCCTTGGCGGGGGTCGTCGTGTCCGCCACCGAGAAGTCGCGGATGTGCACTTCCTGGATCTGTGCGTCCTTCATGGCGACGGCCTTGGGCTTGGCAAGGCCCGACCAGCCCTTCGGAGCCAGGGACTTGTCGGCCAGGTCGGCGACGAGGCTGCGCTCCGAGTTCGCGGTGAGCGCCACCGAGTACGGGTCGGTGACCTTGTTCGTGACGAGTTTGCGGACGCTGGGCGCCCAGACGCTCACGGCGTAGCGGTACCGCTCGCCGCGCCAGGCCGCCGCGGAGCCGGTCACCGACCAGACGCCGCTCTTGGCGTCGCGGCGCATCGGCCGTTCCTTGCCGCCCAGTTCGAGGCGGACGGCGCGCGCGGTCGGCGCCCATACGGAGAGGGTGACCTTGCCGTTCTTGAACACCGGGCCCAGGGCGGCCTTCTCCGCGGCGCCCGCGTACACGTCGTCCAGGGCACCCGGGATCTGGACGCCGGTGGCGGCGAGCAGGGCTCCGTTCGCCGCGCGCTGGGTCGCGATCAGCTGCCCGCGCAGGGCATCGCGCACCCGGTCGCGGTCGCGGGGATCGACGGTGAACGCCGGATAGTCCTTCAGGTGCGGGTGCTTGGCCTTCTGCGCGTCGGTCAGCGTGCCGGGGTTCAGCCGCAGCCAGTGGCCCTCGCTGCTCAGCGCCCCGTCCTGGACGGTGATCCCGCCCTCGGGGGCGTAGACGAGCTGCTGGCTGGTGGCGGCGGTCGGCGTCACCAGCCAGACGACGGTGTCGGCGTCGATCCACTGCGCCTGCGATGTCGACAGATCGAGTTCGGCGCCGGAACCGACGGAGGGCAGCAGGTAGGCGGCGTCACCGGAGTTCAGCCACACCTCCTTGCCGTACGTGGCGAAGTCGAGGACGCGGTCGGTGGAGATGTCCTTCTCGTCGCCCTTGTGGAGGATGTAGTTCAGGGAGGTCGCGCCGTCGGCGAGCGGCACCTCGAAGATCAGGCCGTAGGCGTCCTCGCCGGTGGGCTCCAGCGGCTTCGACCAGTCGGTGGGGTTCGCGGCGCCGGTCCAGGTGTGCAGGCCCCAGCCGTCGTAGTCGCCGTCGGCGCGGTGGACGTGGACGACGGCCTTCTTCTCGTCCTGCGGCGGATAGACGCCGTCGGGCCTCGTCGTCGCCTGGTCGTCCTTGCCCTGCTCGACCCAGACCTCGCCGGTCCTCGCCAGGTCGACGGTGCGCTGCGGTCCGTCGGCGGCGTCGCCCTTCACCACGGTGTACGTCAGTGAGCTCGCGCCGTCCGGGACCTTCACCCAGGCGAAGGCACCGAAAGCGTCACGTCCGCTGAACTGACCCGTCGAGTCACCGGACTTGAGAGTCCAGTCGGCGTAGTCGCCGTCGGCGCGCTTGTAGTGGACGACCGCGTGGTCGCGGTCGACGGCCGTCGGCTTCTCGGGCGCGGGCGACCGCCCCGCCGTCGAGCCGGCGAGGGCGCTCGCGGTGTGTCCGGCACGGTCCACCACGACCGCCTTGTACCGCAGCGGGGTCCCGGCATCCACCGTGTCCGACAGGTGCTGGGTGATCCGGTACGGGGCGTGGTCGACGGAGCCCAGGGTGCGCCACGCACCGTTGCCGACCTGGGCGGCGAAGACCACACGGGCGGACGCGGTCGCGCCGGGGTCGGCGGAGAGCGTGACCGTGCCGGTGACGCCCGCGGCCGGGGCCTTCAGCGTCAGCGCAGGCTTGGCCGTCGGCCTGGGGAGCTTGTCGTCGGCGCGCAGGACGAGCGACGACAGGGCCGGGACGGTGACGGTGAGCCGCCCGCCGGATGCCTTGACCGCAGTCGAACCTCCGTACAGGGCACGGTACTTGGCGGACTCGACGGGCAGCTCGACCGTCTTCGGCCCGGTCGCGTTGTTGACCGCCACCACGTAGTCGCGGTCGGCGCCGGTGCGCGAGAAGGCGTACACGGAGTCCTTGGCGTACAGCTCCCGCTGGGTGCCGTCGGCGAGCGCCGGGTTGTTCTTGCGGAGCTTCGAGAGCGCGGCGATCGCCTTGAACAGCGGGTGCTCGGTGTCGTACGCGTCGTCGGCGTGGGTGCGGGCGGTGCCGAGTTCGTCGTCGTCGAGGTAGTCGGCGACCTTCGAGCCGAACATCGTCTGCCGGGCGTCCTTGTCGCCGCCGGGGCCGGTGAAGCCCTGCTCGTCGCCGTAGTAGACGACGGGGTTGCCGCGCGACAGGAACATCACCTCGTTGGCCAGCCGGTCGCGTTGCAGCAGCTCGGCGTCGGAGGCGGTCGGGTTGTCGGCTTTCAGAAAGCTGCCGATGCGGCCCATGTCGTGGTTGCCGAGGAACGTGACCTGCTCGTACGCGTTGGCCTTGTCGGTGGCGTACTTGTAGTCGTCCGCGAAGACCTTGGCCAGCTTGTCGGCCGGCGCACCCTGTGAGGCGTAGGCGCGGGCCGCGTCCTGGAACGGGAAGTCGAGCGTCGCGTCGAGGCGGCCGCGCGTCACGTACGGGGAGGTGACGTCGGTGTCGGCGGAGTACACCTCGCCGAACATGAAGAAGTCGTCGCGGCCGTGCCGGGCGGCGTACGCGTCGAGCGCGGTGGCCCACTGGGTCCAGAAGGCCAGGTCGACGTGTTTGGTCGTGTCGATGCGGAAGCCGTCGACGGCGAAGTCCCGCACCCACTTCTCGTAGATGTCCTCCATGCCCTTGACGACCTCGGGCCGCTCGGTCCACAGGTCGTCGAGGCCGGAGAAGTCGCCGTACGTGGTCGACTCGCCCTCCCACGTCGAGTCGCCGCGGTTGTGGTACATCGTCGGGTCGTTCAGCCAGTCCGGGACCATCTCGCCGGTGTTCTTCGGCGTGTACGGGAAGGAGTCCGCGTCGACTTTCTCGGTCACGCCCTTGCTGTCGTCGAAGGGGCGGCCCTCGGTGTCGAGGTACGGGTAGGCGCCCTTGGGGCGGTAGTTGTACGTCTTCTCGGTGTAGTCGACCGTATCGGCGGTGTGGTTCGTGATGACGTCGAAGAAGACCTTCATGCCCTTGCCGTGGGCCTTGGAGATGAGGGTCTTCAGGTCGGCGTTGCTGCCGAAGTGCGGGTCGACCTGTGTGAAGTCGGTGATCCAGTAGCCGTGGTAGCCGGCCGAGGCGTCCTTGCCCTCGCCCTGCACGGGCTGGTTCTTGAAGATCGGCGCCAGCCATATCGCGGTGGTGCCGAGCTCCTTGATGTAGTCGAGCCGCTTCGTCAGGCCCTTGAGGTCGCCGCCCTGGTAGAAGCCCTTGTCCGTGGGGTCGTAGCCGGTCGCGAGCCGGGAGCCGGTCAGGCCGCCCTTGTCGTTGGCGGTGTCACCGTTCGCGAAACGGTCGGGCAGGACGAAGTAGTACTGCTCGCGCGTCAGGTCGTGCCGGGCCGGCTCGGCGGCCAGCTTCGCGTCGGACGGCGGCGCGGGCGGCGCCGCGGCGCGGGCCGCGAGCGGCTGGGCCAACGTCAGGAGAAGCGCGGCCGCCGCGGTGTACGCGGCGACCCGTCTGCGCGGGGTGGAACGGCTGCGGCTCACGGCGGAACTCCTCGCGGAATCAGGGCTCTTGGAGGGCGTGGATCCGGGGCACGGGGCCATGTGCGTCCACGGCCCGGCGAGCGGCACCGGTCCGCCGCGTGACCGTATCGCTTGCAGGAACTTTGCTGCAAGAGTTCTGCAACCAACAGCAAGAACTTTCAACCAGGTTATTGACGCGGCCTTCGGGGCTCCCCCACGCTCTCGGTGCGCCGCCCGTCCCCTTACTCCCGGACGGGCTGGATCCCCACGCATTGGAGCCGCACATGCGCCCTACCCCCGCCCCACCCAGCAGGAAGAAGCACCGCACCGCCGCCGCTCTCGCCGTCGGAGCCCTGGCACTCGGCGGCGTCGTCACCCTGCCCGCGCAGACCGCGTCCGCCGCCGACGCGGGCGTCAAGAACGGCGACGTGATCGCCAACCTCTGGTCCTGGAACTGGACATCGGTCGCCAAGGAGTGCACCCAGGTCCTCGACCCGGCCGGCTACGGCGCCGTCCAGGTCGCCCCGCCCGAGGAGTCCCTCAAGCAGGCCAACTCCTTCTGGTGGGACGTCTACCAGCCGTACTCGTACAAGCTCGACAGCCGGTTCGGCAGTGCGGGCGACTTCAAGAGCATGATCGACACCTGTCACGCGGCGGGCATCGAGGTCTACACGGACGCCGTCATCAACCACACGGCCGCGCAGACCGGCACCGGCTACGCGGGCACCACGATCAGCAACAGGTACGACACCCCGGAGTACGACCCGGGCGACAGCGACGACTGTACGAAGACCATCTCCAACTGGTCGGACCAGCACGAGGTGCAGCACTGCGAACTGCTCGGGATGCCCGACCTCGACACCTCCGAGCCGGGGGTGCGCTCGAAGATCGTGGGCTTCCTCAACAAGCAGATCGACTTGGGCGTCGACGGCTTCCGCGTGGACGCCGCCAAGCACATCGAGACGGCCGACATGAACGCCGTCGTGGGGGCGCTGCACACCACGACGGCGGGCGACGCCCCGTACATCACCCAGGAGATCTACCCGGGCAACCCGCCCGCCCTGGGCGACTACTACCAGAACGGTGACGTCCTCGACTTCACGTACGCGGCCGCCATGAAGTCCCAGTTCGGCGACGGCGACATCGCCAACCTGGGCTCGTTCGGCAGCAGTTGGGGTCTGGCGAACGAGGCGAACTCCAACACCTTCGTCACCAACCACGACACCGAGCGCAACGGCTACTCGCTCAGTTACAAGGACGGCGCGACGGCGGTGCTCGCCAACGTCTTCCAGCTGGCTCGCGGATACGGCCGCCCGTCGGTCTACGCGGCGTGGAACTTCGGTCAGAGCGACGAGGCGCCGCCGAACAGCGGCGGCTTCGTCTCCGACACGAACTGCTCCTCCGGCTGGACCTGCCTGAACCGGGACACCGCCGTCTCCGGGATGATCGCGTGGCACAACGCGGTCGGGGGCGCCTCCGTGGCGAACTGGCAGTCCCCCGCCGCGAACGTGATCGGCTTCGGCCGGGGCAGCGGCGGCTTCGTCGCCCTGAACAACTCCTCGGCCGCGCACACCCACACGTACACGACGGGCCTCGCGGACGGCACGTACAAGAACGTCATCGACGGCGGCGCCACCTCGGTCACCGTCTCCGGCGGCAAGGCCGCGCTCACCGTCCCGGCGAAGGGCGCGGTCGCCTTCTACGACGGCGCGTACATATGCACCGTCAACTGCGGCGGCGACAACGGCGGTTCGGGCGGCGGCTCCACCGTCACCGCCTCCTTCAACGAGTACGCCCCGACGGCCTCCGGCAGCGATGTCTACGTCGTCGGCTCCGCGGCGTCGCTCGGCTCGTGGAACACGGCGAACGCGGTGAAGCTGTCCTCGGCCGGCTACCCGGTCTGGAAGAAGGACATCGCCGTACCCGCCGCGTCCTCGATCGAGTACAAGTACCTGAAGAAGGACGCTTCCGGGAACGTGACCTGGGAGTCGAACGCCAACCGGAAGCTGACGACCGGCACCTCCCCGACCACGGTGAACAACACCTGGAACGTGGCGGACGCGAGCGCCACCGACATCCGCTTCACCGCCGAGGCCACGACCACGGTGGGCACGAACGTGTACGTCGTCGGCTCGCTCCCCTCCCTCGGCTCCTGGAACCCGGCCGACGCGATCCCGCTGTCGTCGGCCGCGTACCCCTCCTGGGGCGGCTCGGTCATCGTCCCCAAGAGCACGACCTTCACGTACAAGTACCTGAAGAAGGACGCCTCGGGGAACGTGACCTGGGAGTCCGGGGCCGACCGGTCCTACACGACGGGCTCCGGCGCCGGATACACGGCGAGCGACACCTGGAAGTGACGCACGCGTGAAGAAGGGGGGCCGGTGCGCACCGGCCCCCCTTCTTCCTGCGTCAGCTGAGGTCAGCGCCTCGGGCCGTCTCCCACCACACAGTCGTGTCGGCGGGCAGTTCGACGGAGCCGTCCTCGGCCGTCACCGGGGTGGAGGAGAGCAGCACCCGGCCGGGGGCGTCCACACGGACGGGGCCCCCGGTCGTGTTGACCGTGCACGCGAACCCGGGCCGCTCGAAGAAGAGCACGCCCGCGGGGACGTCGTCGCGCCACGTCACCTCGGCGCCGGCGCCGAGACCCGGCTGGGCGCGGCGCAGGGCGAAGGCCGAGCGGTAGAGCTCCAGGGTCGAGTCCGGGTCGCCGGTCTGCGCCTCGACGCTGAGGGCGCCCCAGCCGTCGGGCTGCGGGAGCCAGCTGCCGCCGTCGCCGAAGCCGTACGAGGGCCCGTCCACGGTCCACGGGATCGGCACCCGGCAGCCGTCGCGGAAGCCGTCCTGGCCCTGGGCGCGGAAGAACGACGGGTCCTGGCGTGCCTCGTCGGGCAGGTCGGTGACGTCGGGCAGCCCGAGCTCCTCGCCCTGGTAGACGTAGGCGGAGCCGGGCAGCGCCAGCATGAGCAGCGTGGCGGCGCGGGCGCGGCGCAGGCCGAGCGCGCGGTCGCCCGGGGTGCGGATCTGGGTGCCGCCCGGCGGGTTGGCGTAGCGGGTGGCGTGCCGGGTGACGTCGTGGTTGGAGAGCACCCAGGTGGCGGGGGCGCCGACCGGCCGCATCGCGTCGAGGGAGCTGTCGATGATCTGGCGCAGCTCGGCGGCGTCCCAAGGGGCGCCCAGGTACTGGAAGTTGAACGCCTGGTGCAGTTCGTCGGGGCGGACGTAGTTGGCGGTGCGCTCGACGGTCGGGGTCCACGCCTCGGCGACGAACACCTTGTCGCCGTCGTACTCGTCGAGGATCGTGCGCCAGGAGCGGTAGATCTCGTGGACGCCGTCCTGGTCGAAGAAGGGCATGACGTCGTTGCCGAGCAGCTTCAGCTGGTCGTGCGCGCCGAGGTCCGGCAGCCCCTCGGCCTTGACGAGGCCGTGGGCGACGTCGATGCGGAAGCCGTCGACGCCCATGTCGAGCCAGAACCGCAGGATGGAGCGGAACTCGTCGGCGACGGCCGGGTGGTCCCAGTTGAAGTCGGGCTGCTCGGGCGCGAAGAGGTGCAGGTACCACTCGCCGTCGGGCAGCCGTGTCCAGGCGGGGCCGCCGAAGATGGACTCCCAGTCGTTGGGCGGGAGTTCGCCGTTCGCGCCCTTTCCGGGGCGGAAGTGGTAGCGGTCGCGCAGCGGCGATCCGGGGCCTTCGGCGACGGCGCGCTTGAACCACTCGTGCTGGTCGGAGGAGTGGTTCGGCACGAGGTCGACGATGACGCGCAGGTCCAGCCCGTGGGCGTCGCGGATCACGGCGTCGGCGTCGAGGAGCGTGCCGTACATGGGGTCGACGGCCCGGTAGTCGGCGACGTCGTAGCCGCCGTCGGCCTGCGGGGAGGCGTAGAACGGCGACAGCCACACCGCGTCGACGCCGAGGTCGCGCAGGTGGGGCAGGCGGCGGCGGACGCCTTCGAGGTCGCCGGTGCCGTCGCCGTCGCTGTCGGCGAAACTGCGCGGGTAGACCTGATAGATGACCGCGTCGCGCCACCAGTCGGTGGTCTCACGGGTCGTGGTGGCGAACGCCGGGGACTCGTCGGTGGAGTGCTGAGTCATGGTGTCCTTGCTGCGTAAAGGAGCCGGGCTACTGGTCGGTGTTCGGATGGGTCTCAGCCCTTGGTGCCGCCTGCCGTCAGGCCGGTGACCAGGTGCTTCTGGACAAGGTAGAAGAAGGCGGTGACGGGGACGGCGATCAACACCGCGGTGGCGGCCATGAGGTTCCACTGCGCGTCGTGCTCGCTGACGAAGCTCTGCAGGCCGACGGCGAAGGTGTACTTCGAGTCGTCGAGCAGGAAGGTGGAGGCGAACGCGACCTCGGCGAACGCGGTGATGAAGGCGTAGAACGCGGCGACCGCGATGCCGGGCTTGGCGAGCGGCAGGATCAGCCGCCAGAAGGTGCCGAACGGCGAGAGGCCGTCGATCCGGCCCGCCTCGTCGATGTCGACGGGCACCGTGTCGAAGTAGCCCTTCATCAGCCAGGTGCAATACGGCACGATCGTCGTGCAGTTGACCAGGATGAGGCCCACGTAGCTGTCGATGAGGCCGAGTTCGGAGAAGATCTCGTACATCGGCACGATCAGGACGGCGATGGGGAACGCCTGGGTGAGCAGCAGCACCCACATCAGCGGCCGGTAACCGGGGAAGCGCATCCGCGAGACGGCGTACCCCGTGGTCGCCGCGAACAGCACGCCGACGAGGGTGGTGCCGAGCGCGACGACCAGCGTCGACTTCATCCAGTCGAAGAAGCCGGTGTGCTGGAGCACGTACGCGTAGTTGTCGAACGTCGCCTTGCCCGCGATGCCGCCGGGGTGCAGGTAGTCGTCCTTGTCCGGCCCCATCGACAGGTAGACGAGCCACACGATGGGGAAGAGGGCGATGAGGCTCGCGACGGTGAGGACACCGTGCGACAGGGCGCTCGCCAGCGGGCCCCGCTCGCCGCGCCGGCGCACGCGGCCTGCCCCGGCCGGAGCCGCCGGCGGGGTGGAGCGCTGCGCGGGGACCTTCGGTGCGGAGGCGGTCGTGGTGCTCATGGTGGGGGCTCCTGCGGCGTCAGACGGCGAGCTGCTCATTGCGCTTCAACCAGCGGTAGTAGAAGGACGTGAAGACGGTGAGGATCGACAGGAGCAGCACGCCGTACGCGGCGGACTGCGCGAAGTCGCGCGGCTGCTGCCCGAAGCCGAGGCGGTAGGCCCAGGTCACGAGGATCTGCGCGTCGGGGGCGGTGTTGCCGAACAGCAGGAAGATGATCGCGAACTGGTTGAACGTCCAGATCACGCCGAGCAGGACGACCGTGGAGCTGACCGAGCGCAGGCCGGGCAGGGTGATGTGGCGGAACTGCTGCCAGGCGCTCGCGCCGTCCATCTCCGCGGCCTCGTACAGGGAGGCGTCGATGGACTGGAGACCGCCGAGGAGCGAGATCATCATGAACGGCACACCGCACCACGTGTTGACGAGGATCGCGGCGGCCTTCTGGAAGAAGGGGTCCTCCAGCCATGCGGGCTGGGGCAGGTGGAGCGAGCCGAGCGTCGCGTTGATGATCCCGGAGTCGGCGAGCATGATCCGCCACGCGAAGACGGTGACGAAGGTGGGCACCGCCCACGGGAGAATCAGCATCAGCCGGTAGAAGGTGCGTCCGCGCATCTTCTGGTTGAGCAGCAGGGCGAGGCCGAGCCCGATGCCGTAGTGCAGGGCGACACAGAGCGCCGTCCAGACGATGGTCCAGATGAAGTGCGACCAGAAGCGGTCGTAGGAGGCCGGGCCCCACAGGATGTCGGCGTAGTTGTCGAGGCCGACGAAGGTGTAGGTGGCGTCGATGTGGTTGACGCCGATGGTGCGGGCGGAGTTGAGGCTGTTGGCGTCGGTGAGCGTCAGATAGAGGCCCCGCAGCAGCGGGTAGCCGACGAGCACGCCGAGGACGACGACGACCGGGGCGATCATCACGTACGCGTACCAGTACGTGCGGTACGAGTCCTTCAGGCGCCGGAACGGTCCTGGGCGCGGCTCACGGCTTTTGGTGGCCGGTCGGTCGACGGCGATGGTCATGGCGGAGCACCTTCTGATCAGGTCGACGCCGGCCCGCGCCCTCCCCCTTCGGGGCGCGGACCGGCCGAACTACAAGGAGAGTGACGTCACTTGGCGAAGTCGGGCACGAGCTTGGCGAACGCGGTCCCCACGTTGCCCAGGCCCTTGTCGAGGGACTCCTTGCCGGTGGCGACCTTCGGCAGCTCCTGGTCCATCGGCGTCCACAGCGAGCTGTACTCAGGCAGCTCGGGGCGCGGCCGGGCGGCGGGCAGCACCTTCTGGTAGCCGGCGATGCCCGGGTCGGCGGTGACCTTCGCGGTGTACGCGTCCGCGCGCGTCGGCAGCGTCGAGTTCTTCAGGGCGATCTGCTCCTGCGTCTTCGCCGAGGTCATCCACTTCACGAACTTCAGCGACGCGCTCTGGTGGGCCTTGTCGGAGCCCGCGTAGACGGAGAGGTTGTGGCCGCCGGTCGGGGCACCCGCCTTGCCGGTCGAGCCGGCCGGGACGGTGGCGATGCCGAGGTTGGCCTTGTCCTTGAACGCCGCGCCCTTGTAGAAGTTCGTGATCTCCCACGGCCCCTGGATGATCGAGGCGACCTTGCCGTTGACGAACGCGTCCTGGATGTGGGCGTACGCGTCGGCGGTGGCGTCGGCCTTGTGCAGGCCCTTGCCGTCGAACAGGCCCTGCCAGGCGGTCAGGCCCTTCTTGGCCTCGGCGGAGGCGATGGTGATCTTCTTGCCCGAGGCGTCGACGGTGTCGGTGCCCTCGCCGAACAGGAACGGCTGGGCGTAGTAGCCGGCCGTGGAGCCCCAGTAGCCGTCGGCGCCGGTCTTCTCCTTGACCTTGGCGGCGGCCGACTTCAGCTCGGCCCAGGTGGTGGGCGCCTTCGTGACGCCCGCCTTCTCGAAGAGCGCCTTGTTGTAGACGAGCGCGAGGGTGTCGGTGACCAGCGGCACACCGTAGGTCTTGCCGTCGAACTGTGCCTGCTTGATCAGGCTCGCCTGGAACGTGTCCTGCTCCGCGAGGGCCTCGGTGCCGTCCAGCGGCAGCAGGTAGCTCTTCTTCGCGAACGCGGGGGTCCAGCCGACCTCGGCGCGCAGCACGTCCGGGGCGCCGCTGGCGCCGGCCGCGGTGTCGAACTTGTTCTGCGCCTGGTCGAAGGGGACGTTGACGTACTTGACCTTGACGTCGGGGTTGGCCTTCTCGAAGTCCTTGACCAACGCCTTGTACGTGGGCGCCTCGTTGGTGGCGTTCGACGTGTCCCACCACGTGATGGTGGTCGGGCCCGAGGCCTTGCCGCCGTCGTCGTCGCTTCCGCCACACGCCGTCGCCGCGAGTGCGAGGGACGCCACCACCGCGGTGGCCGCTATGCCACGCCGCATGAGATCTCCTAGAGGGTGAATGCCCGTGAGTGGGTGAGGAGAGGTCCCGTCCGCTCCTCCGGCCCACTTGCCGACCGCGCCGTCGCCGCCGCCGGGCGACGTGAACGTAACAGCGCGGCAAGCCCGGCGAAAGACCTTGCAGCAAAAATTTGCAGCCACCGTGGCGAGTTATCGCTTCGTGACCCACAAAGAACGGACGAATGTGGGGACTTATGACCGATTATTCACCGTTAGATCACCGTGCAAGGCTCTGCAAGCTCTTGCCACGGGGTGGCAGCGCGGGGATCATCAGGACCCTTGCCAGCAGGATGTCCCCTCAAGGAGTGCGATGACGCAGCTGCCCGCACAGGCTGCCCGGCGACCGGCCAAGGCCCCACCCGTGACCGCGCGCCTCGCCGACATCGCGGCACAGGCGGGCGTCAGCGAGGCCACGGTCAGCCGCGTCCTCAACGGCAAGCCGGGCGTCGCGTCGGCCACCCGCCAGTCGGTGCTCGCCGCCCTGGACGTGCTCGGCTACGAGCGGCCCGTGCGGCTGCGGCAGCGCAGCGAGGGCCTGGTCGGCCTGATCACCCCGGAGCTGGAGAACCCGATCTTCCCGGCCCTCGCCCAGACCATCGGGCAGGCGCTGACCCGCGAGGGCTACACACCGGTCCTGGCCACCCAGACCCCCGGCGGCTCCACCGAGGACGAGCTCACCGAGATGCTCGTCGACCGGGGCGTCACCGGCATCATCTACGTCTCCGGACTGCACGCCGACACCACCGCGGACCCCGAGCGCTACGAGCGGCTGCGCGCGCAGGGCGTGCCGTTCGTGCTCGTCGACGGGTTCTCGCCGAAGGTGCGGGCCCCCTTCATCTCGCCGGACGACCGGGCCGCGATGCAGCTGGCCGTCACGCACCTCGCCTCGCTGGGCCACAGCCGTATCGGCCTCGCGCTCGGCCCGAAGCGGTTCGTGCCGGTGCAGCGGAAGATCGAGGGCTTCGTGCGCTCGATGCAGGAGCGCCTCGGCCTCTCTCCTGGCGAGGTGGAGCGCGACCTCGTCCAGCACTCCCTCTACACCTTGGAGGGGGGTCAGGCCGCGGCGTCCGATCTGCTGGACCGCGGCTGTACGGCTGTCGTCTGCGCCAGCGACATGATGGCGCTCGGCGCGATCCGGGCGGCCCGCCAGCGCGGCCTGGAGGTCCCCGACGACATCTCGGTGGTCGGGTTCGACGACTCGCCGCTGATCGCCTTCACCGATCCGCCGCTGACCACGGTGCGCAAGCCCGTGCAGGCGATGGGCCGGGCGGCGGTCCGCGCGGTCCTGGAGGAGATCGGCGGCACACCCGCGCCGCACACCGAGTTCGTGTTCATGCCCGAACTGGTGGTGCGCGGCTCCACCGCGTCGGGGCCCGGCGTCACGGGCCGGCGCTGAGCGCCGGCGGCTGAACGCCACGGCCCTTCGATCCGTACGCTGCGGTACGTCCGGCCGAGGCCGGAACAACGGGGACCGTGCGGGAGGTACGGATGGTGCGCAGAGCGCTCCGCTGAGGCGGGCGGTACGGCTGTCGACGGCAGCCGTCCGCCCGCCTGATCATTTCTCACCTTTTCTCAGGTAGTTCCTGAATTTCTTTTTCCGTGCCCGGAGTGCCGCTTCGCGCTGCCCGAAAACAGCCGCACATACCCGCCGGAAAATAATTACCGGATGGTTCTGTTCCCCGTTGACAGGCCGGATTGCGGGCGCCAATGCTGGTTACCCAACAGCGATTCCGGAAATTCGCAGAACTCCAATGCCCCGGAAGGGGGAAATGCCATGAAGAAGATTTCCGTCCGCAAGGCCGGTCCGATCCGTCTGACCACCGCCTGCTACTACCTCTGCGGCGACGCCGCGTAATCCGCTCCGCCACCGGCCGGAGCCGGACCGCCTTCGGGGTCCGGCTCCGGCCTTCCTCAGGGAGGTGCGCCTGATGGGCGCGACCGTATCTCTGCACCGGCTCACCATGGTGGCCGAGGACGACGGCGTGATGGTCGGCCGGCCCGACACCGGCTCCTACGCGGTGTTCCCCGAAGAGGGCGCACAGGCCCTGCAGATGTTCGCCGACGGGGCGCCGGCCGAGGAGGTCACCGCCTGGTTCGAGCGCACCTACGGGTCACCCCTCGACCTGGACGACTTCCTGGAGACCCTTGCCGAGCTGGGTTTTCTGCGCACCGGCGACGCCGTCGTGGAGCAGCCGACGGTGCGCTGGCAGTGGTTCGCGCGGCTGCTGTTCTCCTGGCCCGCGTGGCTCGCCTACGGCGCCCTGGTGGCGGCAGCGGTGACCGCGATGGTGCGCGATCCCGGGCTGCGGCCCTCGTACCACCATGTGTTCTTCACGCACTACGTGTCGCTGATCCCGATCATCGTCTTCGCCGTCGCGATCCCCTGCATCGTCGTCCACGAGGCGTTCCACGCACTCGCCGGGCGCCGCCTCGGGCTCCCCTCGACGCTCGGACTCGGGCGCAGGCTCTACTACCTGGTCGCCGAGACCCGGCTCGACTCCCTGCTCAGTGTCGAGCGCCGGAAACGCTATCTTCCGTTCTGCGCGGGCATGCTGGCAGATGTCATCCTGATGTGCGGACTCACCCTTCTGTCGCTCGTTCTCGACGGGCACGGAATTCCGTCCTGGATTCACAAACTCTGCCTCGCTGTCGCCTTCACCTGTGTCCTGCGCCTCATCTGGCAATTCCTGTTCTATTTGGAAACGGACCTCTATTACGTGGTGACGACCGCGGCCCGCTGCACCGATCTTCAGAACGCCACGCGGTTCAGGCTGCGCACCGGGCTGCGGAAGGCGCTGCGCCGGAAGCCGCCCGTGCCGGACACCGCGTGGTCCGCGCGCGATCACGCCGTGGCGCGCTGGTACGCGCCGCTGCTCGTCGCCGGGTACGGGTTCTCGCTCGCCTCGCTCGCCTGGGCGGGGCTGCCGACCGCGCTGCATTTCTGGTCGACGGTCACCGGCCGGCTGAGCGGCGCGGACACCCCGTTCTGGGATCTGGTGGACGCGGCCGGTTTCATCGCCCTGTCCGGGCTTCAGCTCGGGCTGCTCGTCCACGTCACCCTGCGGGACCGGCGCGGCCGGTCCCGGACCACCGCACCGCAAGGAGCCCTGACATGACCGCTCACCCGACCCGTGTGTCGACCCGGCACTGGTGGCTGGATGCCGCCTCCGAGGTCACGGACGCCGGAGCACCTCCCCCGGCGCAGTGGCAGGTGCGCTGCCACCGCCGGTTACGCGGCCCGTTCACCGCCGCCCACTTCCTTCTGCACCAGGCCGTCCCCCAACTGGTCGCGCGGGACAGCCAGTTGGTGGCCGCCGCGCGCGCCGCCGAGGTGGAGGCGATCGCCCCGGAGCTGATGGCGATCGTGCCGACACCGCCGCAGACCCTCACCAACCTCGCCGGGGCCACGGAGCGCACCCGCTTCTATCCGGCGAGCCGGGCGCTGCGCATCGCCCACGGTGTCGCCGAACTCCTCATGGACTGGGCGCGCTCCGCCCACCCCGGCGGTCTGACGCTCGCCTTCCGCGGTCTGGACGACGCGGACCCCACGGACCGCGATCTCGTGGCCGTGCTGCTGCGGCGCTGCGACCCGGCCGTGCTGACCGTGGTCGTGGACGGCGCGGGGGCCGCCTCCGATCCGCTCGGCCGCGCCCTGACCGCACACACCCACCGGACGGCCCGTCTCCCCGTCGTCGACGCCGCGCTGTTGCCGGACACCGACCTCGCCCAGCTGTACATCGACATCGACGGCGCAGGGGAGGATCCCCGGCTGCGCCGCGCCTACGACGCGCTGCCCGCCGACGAGCGGGCGCGCCGGCACTCCGCGCGCGCCGCGCTGCTCGCCGGGCGGGACGAGCCGACGCTGCGACTCGCCGCGATCCCCTACCACCTGGAGCACGGCACCGATCCTGCCGGCGAGGGCGTCGCCGCGATCGTCGAGGCCGTCAACGCCTGCTTCGACAAGGGGTTCTACGAAGCGGTGATCGACCTCGCGCGACGCGGACGCGCCCTGCTCGACGACTCCGCGCCCTCCCGTACGTACTGGAACCTGACGCACAAGATCGGTGCCTGCCTCTGCTACCTGGGGCGCGGGGCCGACGCCTTCGCCTACTTCGAGCAGATGCGGCGCGGCTCCACCTCGCCCGACGTCCACATGGGCACCGCCTACCTCATGGCGATGCTGTACACCCGGTTCCTGCCCAAGGACGACCACGACGAGGACCGGGCGCTGGCCTGGGTGAACACGGCCATCTCCCTGGCCGACGTGCACCCCGACCCGCACAAGCGGGTGCTGGTGCGGGCGTTCATGCGCAACGCGCGCGCCCTGGTCGAACTGCACCGCGGCAACGTCGACGGCTCTCTCGCCCTGGTCGACGAGGCGATGGCGATCACCGACGCCGACTTCGGCCCGGACGAGCAACTCCTGCACCGCTCCGTCCTGTTGTACAACCGGGCCCAGGTGCGGGGCGCCCGGCGCGACCACGCCGCCTCGCTCGCCGACTACGACGAGGTGATCCGCCGCGACCCGGACTACGGGGACTACTACTTCGAGCGGGCCGCCCAGCACCGGGCCCTCGGTGAGCCCCGTGCGGCGCTCGCCGACTACGCGACGGCGATCCGGCTGACCCCGCCCTTCTACGAGGCACACTTCAACCGGGCGGACCTGCTGCGCGAGCTGGGCGACGACGCGGGCGCGCTGCGGGACCTCGACCATGCCCTCGACCTCGACCCGGACCATGTGGACTCGCTGGTGCACCGGGCCGATCTGCGGCTGGCCCGCGGCGACTTCGACAAGGCCCGCGCCGACATCGGGCACGGCCTCGCCCTGGCGCCCGCACACCCGCAACTCCTCGCCGCGCAAGGCGCGTTGTACTCGGAACTGGGCGACAGCGAGGCCGCGTACGACAGTTACTCGGCAGCTCTGCGGGCCGACGCGCGCTACGTGGCGGCCTGGGCCAACCGGGCCGTGCTCGCCTTCGAGGCGGGCCGGGCCGAAGACGCCGTCGACGACCTGGACGCCGCGCTCGCGCTCACCGACGACGCCGAGCTGCGGGCCAACCGGGCCGTGGCGCTGCAGTCCCTGGGCGAGCACCGGCGGGCCGTCGCCGACCTGGACCGCGCCGTCGCGGCCCTCGACCACGGCGCGGACCCGGAGCTGCTGTACCTCCGGGGTGTCAGCCGTTTCGCCCTGGACGACGAGAGCGGGGGCCTCGCGGACTGGCACGCACATTGCGCGGCGTACGGCTCCGCCGACGCGTCGCCGCACGCCGAGGAGGTGCGGGCCCGCGTGGCTGCCGCGCCGCGGGAGGGCGCCGCGTGAGCCGGACCGAAGCGACCTCCCGGCCGGCCCCCGCGGCGGCTGCCGAACCGGCCGAGCCCGACCTCGTACGGTCCGTTCTGCGCCGGCATGCCAAGGGCGTCGCCGTGGTCACGGTCGGCGGTGAGCCGCCCGCCGGGTTCTGTGTGACGTCCCTGGCCTCGCTCTCCCTCGATCCGCCGCTGATGTCGTTCACGGTCGGTCTGCGCTCGGCGTCCTGGAGCGCGGTGCGCGGCGCGGCCCGGGTGATGGTGCAGCTTCTCGCGGCGGGGCAGGAGGAGGTGGCGCGGACCTTCGCGGGCCCGCGCCCCGCCCGGTTCGGGGCGGCCACCTCCTGGCACCGGGACCCTCTGGGGCTGCCCGCGCTGGACGGGGTGCTGGCCCGGTTCGTCCTCGCTCCGGTCAGCTTCCGGCCGGTCGGCGACCACGCCCTGGTCATCGGGCTCGTGGTGCGGGCCGGACGGGTCACGGAGGCCGGCCCGCTGGTCCATCACGACGGTGATTTCGTCGGGCTGCCCGGGCCGCCGGGCTGACACGGCCGCACACAGGGCAACGGCCTCGGGGCGGAGCCGTCTGCCCTGCCCGGAGGAGACAACTGGCCCAGGGGTGGGCGCCACGACTGGGCCATTGGTACGGTCGGCCCCAGATCGAGGACCGAACCGAAAGGGACGCGCACCCCCATGGCCGTGGACCAGCTCGACACCCGCATCCTGCGGCTGCTCCTGGAGCAGCCGCGGACCAGCGTCCGTGAGTACGCCCGCATCCTCGGTGTCGCCCGCGGCACGCTCCAGGCGCGGCTCGACCGGCTCGAACGGGACGGTGTGATCACGAGCGTGGCGCCGTCCCTCTCCCCCGCCGCCCTCGGCCATCCGGTCCTCGCCTTCGTCCACATCGAGGTGACGCAGGGCCACCTCAGCGAGGTCGGGGACGCGCTCGCGCAGGTGCCCGAGATCATCGAGGCGCACTCCACCACCGGCGGCGGCGATCTGCTGGCCCGGGTGGCGGCGCGCGACGCCGGTCATCTGGAGGACGTGGTCCAGCAGCTCAACCGGCTGCCCGGCGTGGTCCGCACCCGCACCGAGGTCGCGCTGCGCGAGCGGGTCCCGCACCGGCTGCTGCCGCTGGTCGAGGCGATCGGGCGAGCGGCGGCGGAGCGCGGCTGAGCGGCGCGCGCCGTGGGCCCGCCGTCCTGCATGCTGGACGGCATGAACGCCTCGCACCACGACTCCCCGTACCGCTTCGGAGCCACGGCGGTCGTCTTCGACCTCGACGGCACTCTCGTCGACAGCGAGCCCAACTACTACCGGGCGTCGCTCGCCACCCTGGCCCGCTACGGCGTCACGGACTTCACCTGGGCCGACCACGAGACGTACGTCGGCATCTCGACGCTGGAGAGCGTCGGGATCTGGCGGCAGAAGTACGGCATCGACGCCCCGGCGCACGAGCTGCTCGACGACCTGAACGCCCGCTACCTGGATCTGGCCCGCGCCGACACCCACGTCTTCCCGCAGATGCGGCTGTTCGTGGAGCGGCTGCACACGGCGGGCGTACCGATGATCGTGGCGTCGGGTTCGTCGCCGGAGGCCATCGAGGCGATCCTGGGCGGCACCGGTCTCGGGGCGTGGCTGACGCGGTACGTGTCGGCGGACGAGGTCGAGCACGGCAAGCCGGCCCCCGACGTGTTCCTGGAGGCGGCCCGCCGCCTCGGCGCGGCCCCGGCGCACTGCGTGGTCCTGGAGGACGCGGCGCCGGGGGCCGTCGCGGCGCACGCGGCGGGCATGCGGTGCATCGCGCTGCCGTACGTCGCTGCGCAGGCGGACGACCCCGCGTTCACCACGGTCGACCTGCTGTTCAAGGGCGGCCAGGAGGAGTTCACGGCGCGGGCGGCGTGCGTGTGGCTGGAGCGCTCGGCGCCGTCCTCCTGAGCGGCCCGGAGCGTGCCGCGCCGACGCCGAGGAGGTGCAGGTACATGGCGGTGACGTCCCGTACCGCTCCGTCGTACGCCGCCGGCCGCCCGGCCACGAGCCGCGCGAACTCCACGCTCATGCCGCCGACGGCCCGGGCCAGCGTGAGCGGGTCGACGACGGGGCGGGCCCGCCCCTCCTCCGCGACGCGGCGCACATAGCGGGCCGCGCGCCGCACCGGCCGCTCCCGGATCTCCTCCCACAGCGCGCGCACCTCGTCATCGGTGCGGGCCTGCTGTTCGAGCAGGGCGAGCAGCGGGAGATGGCGGGCGTAGGCGGCGATGAACGCGGCGGTGGAGGCACCCGCGACCGCGGCCACGTCGTCGGGGTCGACGCCGGGTACTTCCTGTGCCGCGAGGAACGCGTCGCGTACGCGCGCCGCGAGGACCCGGAACACCTCCTCCTTCGACGCGAAGTACACGTAGAAGCCGGCCCGCGAGATCCGCGCCCGCGCGGTGATGTCGGCGATGGTCGTGGGCGCGTACCCGAGCCGCCCGAAGACCTCCTCCGCCGCGTCGAGCAGCCGCCCGCGCGCCGGTGCGCCGGTCCGGTCCCGGGCGGTGCGGGTCGCCCACTCCTGCCGCTCCTGCCGCTTGCGTGCCACAGCGCCAGAGTATTGACGTTGACGTCAGTGTCAATGAGCATGTCGACCCCGACCACGCACGTTCCGGAGGGGCTCATGGGGTCTGCCGCCGTACTCGTCGCCAATCGCGGGGAGATCGCCGTACGGGTGCTGCGCGCCGCCGCCGAGCTGGGGCTGCGGGCCGTGGCGGTGCACGAGCCGGGCGACGAGGCGCATGCCCGACTCGCCGACGAGGCGGTGCCGTTGGCGGCCGGCGGGTACCTCGACGCGGCGGCGCTCGTGGCCGCCGCGCGCCGGGCCGGGTGCGTGTATCTGCACCCTGGCTACGGTTTCCTCAGCGAGTCGGCGGCGCTCGCGCGGGCCTGCGCCGAGGCGGGAGTCGTCTTCGTCGGTCCGCCGCCCGAGGTGCTGGAGCTCTTCGGGGACAAGGCGCGGGCCCGCGCTCTCGCGGCCGGGGCGGGGGTGCCGGTGCTGGAGGGCACGGAGGGCGGAGCGAGCCTGGAGCAGGCGCGGGCGTTCCTCGCGGACGGCCCGGTGATGGTGAAGGCGCTGGGCGGGGGCGGCGGCCGCGGGATGCGGGTGGTGCGCACGTCCCCGGAGCTGGCGGAGGCGTGGGAGCGGTGCCGCTCGGAGGCCCGATCGGCCTTCGGGCGGGGGGACTTGTACGTGGAGCGGCTATGGGAGGGCGCCCGCCACATCGAGGTGCAGATCGTCGCCGACAGCCACGGCGGTGTCGGGCATCTGTGGGAGCGGGACTGCAGCGCGCAGCGCCGTCATCAGAAGCTGATCGAGATCGCTCCGGCGCCCGCGCTCGACCCGGCTCTGCGGGACCGGCTGCTCGACAGCGCGCTGCGACTGGCCCGGGCCGCGGGTCACCAGGGGCTCGGCACGGTCGAATTCCTGGTCAGGGGCGATGAGTTCGTGTTCATCGAGGCGAATCCGCGGCTCCAGGTGGAGCACACCGTGACGGAGGAGGTGACCGGCGTCGATCTGGTCGCGACGCAGCTGCGGATCGCGACCGGTGCGCGCCTCGCCGATCTCGGCCTGGCCGGCGAGCCGCCCGCGCCCCGTGGTTTCGCCGTGCAGGTGCGGGTGAACGCGGAGGTCACGGCGGTGGACGGGGAGGTGCGTCCCTCCGCCGGGCGGATCGTGCGGTTCGACGTCCCGACGGGCCCCGGCGTCCGCGTGGACACGGCGGCACGGACCGGTGCGGAGATCGGAACGCGCTACGACTCGCTGCTCGCCAAGGTCGTGGTCCATGCGCCGGGCGGCACCTTCGAGGCGGCGTGCGCGCGGGCGCGACGGGCGCTGGACGAATTCACGGTCGACGGCGTACACACGTCGATCGCCCTGCTGCGTACGGTACTTGACCACCCAGGGTTCACGGCGGGAGGCATCGACACCGGCTTCGTCGCGCGGCACATCGCCGAGAGCGCCCCGGCCGAACCCGTGAGGCCCGTCGCCGTCGCGGGCGCGGTGCCGGCCCCGATGAGCGGCACCGTGGTGGCGGTCGAGGTGACACCGGGCCGGGCGGTGGCCGCGGGCGCCGCGCTGGTGGTCCTCGAAGCCATGAAGATGGAGCACGTCGTGCGCGCCGAGCACGCCGGTGTCGTACGCGCGGTCGCCGCGGCGGTCGGGCAGACCGTCACGGAGGGGGCCGTCCTGGTCCTGCTCGACGTGACCGACGAGGGGCCCGCGCTGCAGGCCGCGGCCGTCGGCGCCGACCCGGACGCGGTGCGCGCCGATCTCGCGGAGTCGCGCGCCCGGCACGCGTTCGGGCTGGACGAGCACCGTCCCGAGGCGGTCGCCAAGCGGCACGCGGCCGGGCGCCGCACGGCCCGCGAGAACATCGAGGACCTCTGCGACCCGGGCTCGTTCACCGAGTTCGGGGCGCTCGCGGTGGCGGCGCAGCGGCAGCGCAGGCCGCTGGAGGAGCTGATCCGGACGACGCCCGCGGACGGCATGGTCACCGGCACCGGTCTGATCGGCGGCGCGCCGGTGGTCGCGATGTCGTACGACTACACCGTGCTCGCCGGGACGCAGGGCCTCAACAACCATCGCAAGACCGACCGGATGCTGCGCGTGGCGGACCGGCGCGGCCTGCCCGTCGTGCTGTTCGCGGAGGGCGGCGGCGGGCGGCCGGGCGACACGGACACCACGTCGGTCGCGGGCCTCAATGTCATGACGTTCCATCAGATGGCGCGTCTCAGCGGCCGGGTGCCCCTGGTCGGGATCGCGTCGGGCCGGTGCTTCGCGGGGAACGCGGCGCTGCTCGGCTGCTGCGACGTGGTCATCGCGACCCCCGAGGCGACCATCGGGATGGGTGGCCCCGCGATGATCGAGGGCGGCGGTCTCGGTGTCCACCGGCCGGAGGACATCGGCCCGCTCTCCGTGCAGGTGCCGAACGGGGTCGTCGATCTGCCCGTGGCCGACGAGGCGGCGGCGGTGCGGGCGGCCCGCGCGTACCTGTCCTACTTCCACGGCGCGCCGGCCGGCTGGGAGGCGCCGGACCAGCGGCTGCTGCGGCATGCGGTGCCGGAGAACCGGCGGCGCGCCTACGACGTCCGCGCCGCGGTCTCCGGGCTCGCCGACACGGACTCCGTACTCGAACTGCGCCGCGGCTTCGGCCCCGGCGTCATCACGTCCCTGGTCCGGATCGAGGGCCGCCCGATGGGGCTGATCGCGAACAACCCCGCGCATCTGGGCGGGGCCGTCGACCGGGACGGCGCCGACAAGGCCGCACGGTTCCTGCGCCTGTGCGAGGCGTTCGGGCTGCCGGTCGTATCGCTCTGCGACACTCCCGGGTTCATGGTCGGCCCGGAGGCCGAACGCACCGCCACGGTGCGGCAGTTCGCGGATCTCTTCGTCGCGGGCGCGCGGCTGACGGTGCCGCTGGTCTGCCTCGTGCTGCGCAAGGCGTACGGGCTCGGCGCGATGGCGATGATGGGCGGTTCGACGCGGGCGCCGCTCGCGACGGCGGCCTGGCCGAGCGGCGAGTTCGGCGGCATGGGACTGGAGGGCGCGGTCCGGCTCGGCTACCGGCGCGAGCTGGCGGCGATCGCCGATCCGGCCGAGCGGGAGCGGGCCTTCGAGGCGAGGGTCGCCGAACTGTACGCCCGGGGCAAGGCGGTGAACGCGGCGGCCGCTCTCGAGATCGACGCGGTCATCGACCCGGCGGAGTCCCGGAGTTGGATACTCGCCGCGATGGGCGCACCGGTCCGGCTTTGACCGGTGCGCCATCCGGGTACCCGAACGATCATGCGGATCAGTGTGATGGATGTCGGATCGAACACCGTGCGCCTGGCGGTCGCGGACGCGCGGGACGGCGCGCCCCTGCCGGTGCACACGGCCAAACGCAGACTGCGCCTCTCCGAAGAGGTGGGCGGCGACCGAAGACTCGGGCCGCGCGCCGTGGACCGGATCGTCGAGTCGGTCGGGGCCGCGTACCGGGAGGCCGAACGGTGGGGCAGCGAGGAGCCGTTCGCCTTCGCCACGGCGATCGTGCGCGACGCGCCCAACCGGGACGAGGTGCTGCGCGCGGTGGAGGAGGGCACGGGCGCGCGGCTGCGGGTACTGCCCGGTGAGGTGGAGGCGGAGCTGACGTTCCTCGCGGCGCGGCGCTGGATGGGCTGGCGGGCCGGGCCCCTCGGCGTCCTCGACATCGGGGGCGGCACGCTCGAAGTGGCTTTCGGGCGGGGCCGGTTGCCGGACTTCGCGATCTCGCTGCCGCTCGGGGCCCGGCGGCTGACCCGCGAGCATCTGCCCGGCATGGGCGTGCCCACGGAAGCGGCCCTCAAGGAGCTGCGCCGTCACGTCCGCCATCAGTTGCGGGACGTCGCGGCACGGGTCCGCTGGGAGGGCCCGGTCACGATGACCGCCACCTCCCGTACGTTCACGCAGCTGGCCCGGTTGTGCGGGGCGCCCGCCGGCCGGCACGGTCCGTTCGTCGACCGGGCGCTGACCCGCAAGGCGCTGCGCTCCGCCGTCGGGGAGCTGGCGGCGCTACCCGCCGCGCGCCGGGCCGAACTGCCCGGCATCTCGGCCCCTCGCGCCACTCAGTCCCTTGCCGGGGCGCTCGTCGGCCACACGGCGATGAAGCTGATGGACGTCCGCGAACTCACCATCTGCCCGTGGGCGATCCGTGAGGGCATCCTCCTGCGGCGCATCGAGGGCGACATGGACTGGTGGAGCGGGGAGCCCGACACCGTCACCCCGCGGCCCGCCCCCGGCGCCACGCTGCGGCTCGCGACGCCGCGCTGACGCCGGGGCCGCTCAGCCGGCGGCCGCCCGGTCCACGTCCCGTACGAGATCGATGGCCCGGCCGAGCGTCGCGAGCCGCTCGGCGAGGGTGTCGCCCGCCGGGTAGAGGCGGACGGTGTCGACCCCGGCGTCCCGCCACACCTTCAGGCGGGCCCGCACCATGGGCTCGGTGCCGATGAGCGTGGTCGCGAGGACCATGTCGTCGGTGACCAGTTCTGCGGCCCCGTCCCGGTCGCCGGACTGCCAGCGCTCCCGGACGGCGGCGGCCACCTCGGCCCAGCCCTGCCTGCTGTAGGCCTGGTTGTAGAAGTTGGTCGAGGCGGAGCCCATGCCGCCGAGGCTGAAGGCGAGTTCCTTCTTGCGGCTCGCGACGACGGCCCGCAGGGACTCCTCGTCCTCCGCGAAGTTCACCTCGGCGCCCTGGCAGACGTCGAGGTCGGCGCGGGTCCGGCCGGCCGCGGCGAGCCCGGCGTCGAGGTGGTCGAAGTAGGCCGCGCCGGCTCCTTCGGGCACGAAGCTGGTGCCGAGCCAGCCGTCGGCCACCTCGCCGGTCAGCCGGAGCATCTTCGGGGACAACGTGGCCAGGTAGACGGGGAGTTCGTGCTCCGCGCGCATCGAGAGCCGCATGGGCCTCGCGTCGCCGCCGGGCAGCGGAATCGTGAACTCCCCACCCTCGTAAGCCAGTTTGTCGCCCGCCACCGCCATCCGCACGATCTCCACCGTCTCCCGCATCCGCGCCAGCGGCCGGGCGAACGGCACCCCGTGCAGGCCCTCGATCACCTGGGGGCCGGACGGCCCGAGGCCGAGCAGGAAGCGGCCCTCGGAGAGGGTGGAGAGGGTGATCGCGGCGCGGGCGATGGCGACCGGTGTGCGGGTGGCGAGCTGGATGATGCCGGAGCCGAGCAGGATGCGTTCGGTGCGCGCCGCCAGGTAGCCGAGCGCGGACGGGGCTTCGGAGCCCCAGGCCTCGGCGACCCAGCAGATGTCCATGCCGAGCTTCTCGGCCTCGGTCACGAAGTCGACGCTCTCGCGCCAGTTGCCGCCGGAGGCCTCGATTGTCGTCGCGGTACGCATCAGAGCGCCGCCCCTTCGGCCAGCGCCTTCAGGGCGTCGAGGGTCCGGCCCATGTTCCGCTCGAACTCCCGGAGCCGCACGAAGACGATCTTCTGTTCCTTCTCCGGCATCCGGTCGATGGCGGGCGAGAGCCCGGAACGCCCGGGGCCGAGCCGCATCCACTGGGTCAGCTCCGTCGTCCCGTCCTCCAGCTCGTCGAGCGTGAACCGCCAGAGGGCGCTGGGGCGTTGCACGTCCGAGACCGCCCAGGCGAACACCCGGGGGGCGGCGCACTCCACGACGTACGACGTGGTCTCCCAGGAGCCGAACGCGTCGTGCCGGCTGCGGCCGACGAACCGCGCGCCCACCGCCGGGCCCGTCGCCTCCCCCACCCATCGGACCGACTGGAGCTCCTCGCTGAGGCGCGGCATCAGAGCGATGTCCGTCACCAGCTCCCACACGCGCGGCGGCGGCGCCCCGATCGTGCGCCGCACCTCGACGGTCGGGGTGTCCGCGTACCGCGCGCCCGTCCACTCCATCGTGGCCCACCTCTCTGTCACGACCCATACCAACAACCCACGAGCAGCCCGGAACAGCAGCTCTGACCACGAGAGTTTCGTAGATGGACTCACTACGTCAAGAGGGACGCCCGAGCGGGGCGGCCCGGGTCACCGGGAGAAGCGGTCGCGGATGTCGGGGCGCTCGGCGAGCCGCTTCGGGTAGCCGGGACCCGTCCGGGGCCGGGTGTCGTCGGCCGTCATCGGCTCCCCGCACCCGGCGCACACGACGGCGGCCTCGGCGCGGTGACCGCAGCGGTCGTGCTCGAAGACAACGGGCGGGCCCACCTCGCCGGAGAGCCAGCGGTTGCCCCACGCGTTCATGGCGGCGAGTACCCCGAAGAAGTCACGGCCCATCTCGGTGAGGACGTAGTCGTGGCGCACCGGCTCCGTCTGGTAGGCGCGCTTCTCCATCAGCCCCGCGTCGACGAGCCGGCGCAGCCGCTCGGCGAGGGTGGTGCGGGCGATGCCGAGCTCCTGCTGGAAGCCGTCGAAGCGGGTGATGCCGTAGAACGCCTCGCGCAGCACCAGCGGCGTCCACCAGTCCCCGAGGAGATCCATGGTGCGGGCGATGGAGCAGGGCCAGTCGGCAAAGGAAGTGCGCCTCATACCGTCAGGATACGGAGGGCGCGCAGGTGAGTTTCTGTACGAGACTCAGCAGACGGCCGCGTGGACCGGCGGGACGTGACGTTCGCCATGAACGGTACGGGCCGGTTGTGGCGGCGGCGGGAAGCTGATCAGCTGGAGAGCCCGCAACACATCGAGCTGGAGGCCCCGTTGTTCACTTCCGTGGACGATGTCACCGCACGCCTGGCCGGGACCGGCTATCTGGCCTCGCCCGCGGTCGCGACCACCGTGTTCCTGGCCGCCAGGCTCGGCAAGCCGCTGCTCGTGGAGGGCCCGGCGGGCGTCGGCAAGACCGAGCTCGCGAAGGCGGTCGCCGCGATCAGCGACGCGCGCCTCATCCGTCTCCAGTGCTACGAGGGCGTCGACGAGTCGCGCGCGCTGTACGAGTGGAACCACGCCAAGCAGTTGCTGCGCATCACCGCGGGCCGCGACGAGTCCTGGGACCAGACGCGCACCGACATCTTCGGCGAGGAGTTCCTGCTGGCGCGCCCGCTGTTGAGCGCGATCCGCGGCGACGACGCGAAGGTCCTGCTCATCGACGAGATGGACAAGGCGGACGTGGAGGTGGAGGGGCTGCTGCTCGAGGTGCTCTCCGACTTCCAGGTGACGGTTCCGGAGCTGGGCACGATCAGCGCCACGCGCCGGCCCTTCGTCGTGCTCACCTCGAACGCGAGCCGGGAGCTGTCGGAGGCGCTGCGCCGCCGCTGTCTCTTCCTGCACATCGGCTTCCCCGAGGAGGAGCTGGAGCGCCGGATCGTGGCCCTGAAGGTGCCCGAACTGGACACGGTGCTCGCCGACTCCCTGGTCCGGGTGGTGGGCGCGCTGCGCGCGATGGACCTGCGCAAGGTGCCGTCGGTGGCGGAGACGGTCGACTGGGCGCGCACCCTGCTCGCGCTCGGCGCGGACCGGCTGGACGAGGAGGTCGTACGGCAGTCCCTCGGTGTCGTCCTCAAGCACCAGGAGGACGTGCAGCGGGCCTCGGCCAAGCTCGATCTGGACGCGGTGTGAGCACGGAGTCGGTCACGGACCGGGTGACGTCCCTGGTCCGGGTGTTGCGCACGCACGGCATCCGGATCGGTACGGGTGAGAGCGTGGACGCGGCGCAGGCCGTGGCGGCGCTCGGCCTCGACCACCGCGAGCATCTGCGCGAGGGGCTCGCCGCGGCGCTCCTGCACGACCAGGGCCAGCGCGCCGTCTTCGACCCGGTCTTCGACCTGTACTTCCCGCGCGACGTCGGGGCGCCGGGCCTCGCGGACGGCGCGTTCGACCGGGATGAGCTGCGTGAGCGGCTCGCCGAGGCCCTGGCGGCGGGCGACCGGGCGGCCATGGCGCGGCTGGCCGCCGAGGCCGTGGACCGGCTCGGCGGGTACGACGCGGGCGGCTTCTCCTCGATGCAGACCCTCGACCGGCTCCGTCCGCAGACCCTGCTCGCCGGGATCATGGCGGGCATGCGGGGGTCCGGCGGCCGCTCCGGCGCGTTCACCGACCGCATCGAGGCCGATGAGATCCGGCGCCGTATCGAGGAGTTCCGCGAGCAGGTGCGCTCCGAGGCGCGGCGCCGCGTCGCCGAGCGGCGTGGCACGGACGAGATGGCCCGCCGTGTCCCGGTGCGGACCGCGGACCGCACCCCGTTCCTGTACGCGGGCAAGGACCAGCTGGCCGAACTGCGCAGGACCGTCCACCCGCTGGCCCGCAAACTGGCGACCCGTCTCGCGGCCCGTCGCCGGCGCGCGGCGCGCGGCCGTATCGACCTGCGGCGTACGCTGCGCGGCTCGCTCTCCACGGGCGGTGTGCCGATGCGTCCGGTGCTGCGCAGGCGCCGCCCGGCCCGGCCCGAACTCGTCCTGCTCTGCGACGTCTCGGGCTCCGTCGCCGGGTTCGCGAACTTCACGATGCTGCTGGTGCAGGCGCTGCACGACGAGTTCAGCAAGGTCCGCGTCTTCGCCTTCGTCAACAGGATCGACGAGGTCACCGAGCTCATTGCCCGCGGCACCGCCGACCCCGGGGGGCTCGGGGAGCGCATCACCACCGAGGCGGCGGTCACCGGCTGGCACGGCAGCAGCGACTACGGCACGGCCCTCGGCGAGTTCGTCGAACGCTACGAGGCCGCCGTCACCCCGCGCGCCTCGGTCTTCGTCCTGGGCGACGCCCGGAACAACCAGATGGACCCGAACGTCCCGGCGCTGCGCCGCATCGCCCGCTCGGCCCGCCGCGTCCACTGGCTCAACCCCGAGCCCCGTTCCCTGTGGGACACGGGCGACTCGGCGGCCGGCGCGTACGCGGAGGTCGTGGCGATGCACGAGTGCCGCACCGCACGCCAGCTGAGCGCGCTGGTGGGCCGGTTGCTGCCGGTCTAGGACCGCGCGACCGGGACCGTACGGCCGGGGCCGGGTCTGCGGGCCGTCACGCGGCGGGGCCGAGCCATGTCTGGGCGGCGACCACGAGCGCTTCGACACCCGTGCTCAGGGTCGGCTCGACGAGCGGCGCGAAGTGCGGCGAGTGGTTGCTCGGCAGAGAGTCGAGGCGGCCCTCCTGCAGCGCGGCGACCACCGTCTGCGTCTCCAGCCCGCCCCAGAACCAGAAGACCGTGGGCACGCCGAGGCTCTCGCCGAACACGCCGACGTCCTCGCTCGCGTTGACCTGCGGCATCTGCATGATGCGTTCCTGCCCGAAGTAGGCGGCGAACGCGGCCACCGTGGTGCGGGTGCTGTCGGGGTCGCTCACGAGGGCGGGCGCGCTGGAGTGCCACTCCAGGGTGGGCTCGGCGACCGCCTTGCTCGCCTGCGACTCCGCGCGCACGACGCGCTCCACGGCCGCGCGCACCAGCGTGCGGGTCTCCGGCGTGTACGAGCGGATGTTGATCCCGAGTTCGGCCGTGGCCGGGATGATGTTCTCCTTCGTGCCCGCCTGGAGGCGGCCGACGGTGACCACGGCCGTCTCGGCGGGCGGCACCTCCCGGCTGACGATGCCCTGCAGCCGGGTGACGACGTGCGAGGCCATCAGCACGGGGTCGACGGACGCCTCCGGGCGCGAGCCGTGGGCGCCGCGGCCGTGCAGGGTGACGTCGAGGGCGTCCGAGGCCGCCATGACCGGGCCGGTGCCGTAGCCGATGAAGCCGGCCGGCAGCGGGCCGACGTGCTGGCCCAGTACGATCTCCGGCTTCGGGAAGCGCTCGAAGAGACCGTCCTCGACCATGTCGCGGGCGCCGCGCACCCGCTCCTCGGCGGGCTGGAACACGACGAGCAGGGTCCCCGACCACTGCTCGCGCGCCCGGGCCAGCAGGGTGGCGGCGCCGCTCAGACAGGTGGCGTGCATGTCGTGCCCGCAGGCGTGCATGACCGGCACGTCACGGCCCTCGTGGTCGACGCCGCGGACCCGGCTCGCGTACGGCAGGCCCGTCCTCTCCTCGACGGGCAGCGCGTCGATGTCCGCGCGGAGCATGACGACGGGCCCGTCGCCGTTGCGCACCACGCCGACCACGCCGGTGCCGCCGACCCCTTCGGCCACCTCGTCGAACCCGGCGTCCCGCAGCCGCCGGGCGAGCAGCCCCGCCGTCCGCGTCTCCTGGAGCGAGAGTTCCGGGTGCTGGTGCAGGTCCCGGTAGAGGGCGGCCAGGTCGTCCTTCATGGCGGCCAGCCCCGCGGTCACCTTCTGTGTCATGCTCCAGCCTCCTCACGCGTCGATACGGGCACGCTACCGCCGTGATGATCATGTCGCCAGCGTCGCAAGGGGCCGTTGCGCACCGGGCCGGGGCCGACCGGCCCCTGTCGGGCCGTCACCGGGACCCCGCATCGTGACAGAGGAGCTCTTCCCGCTCCGCCCCCTCTGTCCCCCACGCACGGCGCGGCGAAGGGTCGGCCGCGGTCGCTCCCCGGCCGGGAGCGATCCACCAAGGACGGTGACATGCCGACGGAACTCACAGTTCTCCTCGTGGACAACCATGAGGAGACACTCTTCGCCCTGGAGAGCGCCCTGGCCCCGCTCGGCTGTCCCACCGAGCGGGCGCAGAGCGGCGAGGAGGCGCTCAAGATCGTACTGCGCGGCGGCATCGACCTGATCCTCCTGGACGTCATCATGCCGGGCATGACGGGGCTGGAGGTGGCCCTGCATCTGCACCGCCTCGACCAGACGTCGGACATCCCCGTGATCCTGCTGACCGGCTTGTTCCGCCATGCCCAACTCGCCGAAGAGGCTTATGGGTTGGGCGTGACGGACATCCTCACCAAGCCGGTCGACCCCTGGCTGCTGCGCCTCAAGGTCGCCGCGCATCTGCGCTCCCTGCGCCGCATCGGGGCCCTGGAGGCCGAACTCGCGGGGCAGGCGAAGGCCGCACGCGACGGCGCGACGGCGCAGGGCGGCGGAAGCGGACCCCGCACCCGCCGGCCGGGGCCCTCGCCGCGCCCTTGAGGCCCGTGGGTTCCGCGGCGGAGGTCTGGTGGCAACGCGGGTGGAACACCGCGTCCTACGGCGGCCGGCCGCTATCCGCCGATCACGGCGGCGGACTGCATCCAGCAGCGGAAGGCGGCCAACTTCGCGGGCCGGGCGCCCGGCCCGCGGGAGCGGTGACGTGCCCGGGGGGGGTGGTGCGCTACTCCCTGGGCCCTGCGTGGATCGGCCCCCGCGCCGTCGCCAGCGGCGTCCCGCTGCCGCCCCGCCGTACCGCGACGATCTCGGCGCCGATCGACACCGCCGTCTCCTCCGGCGTACGGCCGCCGAGGTCCAGGCCGATGGGTGAGCGCAGCCGGGCCAGTTCGTGCTCCGCCACCCCGGCCTCGCGCAGCCTGCCGAGCCGGTCCTCGTGCGTGCGGCGCGAGCCCATCGCGCCGACGTAGGCCACGGGCAGCCGGAGCGCCACTTCCAGCAGGGGCACGTCGAACTTGGCGTCGTGGGTGAGGACGCAGAGCACCGTCCGCTCGTCGGTGGCCGTGGCGCGCAGATAGCGGTCCGGCCACTCGACGACCACCTCGTCCGCCGCCGGGAAACGGGCCCGCGTCGCGAAGACGCCCCGCGCGTCGCAGAGCGTCACATGGAAGCCGAGGAGCTTGCCCACCCGGACCAGTGCGCCCGCGAAGTCCACCGCGCCGAACACGATCATCCGGGCGGGCGGCACGCTCGACTCGACGAAGAGGGTGACGTCGCCGCCGCACCGCGCCGAGCTCTCCGGCACCTCGCAGACACCGGTCCGCCCGAGGTCGAGCAGGGCGCGGGCCTGCGCGGCGAGCCCGGGGTCGTCGCCGGAGCCGAGCCCGCTCTCGTACGAGCCGTCGGGCCTGACCAGCAACAGGCCGCCGCCGCCCGCGAGTTCGCCGGGCCCGTCGAGGATCCGGGCGAGCGCCACCGCCTCGTCGTGGGCCGCCGCGGTGAGCGCCGCCGCCACGACGGTCCGGGACGGGGAGTCCGTACGGACCGGGACGACGTGCACCTCCACGGCGCCGCCGCAGGTCAGTCCGACCGCGAACGCGTCGTCGTCGCTGTAGCCGAACCGCTCCCGGCGCGGCGTCCCGTCCCGCAGGGCATCGACGCACAGTTCGTAGACCGCGCCCTCGACGCAGCCGCCCGAGACGGAGCCGATGACCTCCCCCGCGGAGTCGACGGCGAGGGCCGCGCCGGGCGGCCGGGGCGCGCTGCCGCTCACCGAGACGACGGTGGCGACAGCGAACTCCCGGCCCTGCGCGGCCCATTCGCTCAGCTCGGCGGCGAGATCAAGCATCCCGGTGCGCCTCGCCGAGCAGCACCCGGTCGGGCCGGATCGGCAGATCACGGTGGCGGACACCGGTCGCGTGCCACACCGCGTTGGCGATCGCGGCGGCCGTGCCCACGATGCCGATCTCGCCGATGCCCTTGATCCCGACGGGGTCGTCGGGGTCCGGGTCGTCGATCCAGTCCGCCTGGAGCTCCGGCACATCGGCGTGCGCGGCGACGTGGTAGCCCGCGAAGTCGGCGCCGACGTGGGAGCCGAACGCCTCGTCCCGCACGGCTTCCTCGTGCAGCGCCATGGAGATGCCCCAGGTCATGCCGCCGGTGAACTGGCTCCGGGCGGTGAGCGGGTTGATGATCCGGCCGGCCGCGAAGATGCCGAGGAGGCGCCGCACCCGTACCTCGCCGGTGGCCACGTCCACCGCGACCTCGGCGAACTGCGCCCCGAAGGAGTACCGCTCCTTCTCCGCGAGCGCGGCGATCAGCTCGGTGGTGTCCGTCCGGGCGGTGATCCCGTCCGCCGGGATGTCACCGGGGGCGAGCGGCAGGCGTTCGCGCAGGTCACGCGCGGCCGCCTGGACGGCCCAGCCCCAGGACCGGGTGCCCATCGAGCCGCCCGCGACCCAGGCGGGCCCGTAGTCGCTGTCGGCGATGCGGACCCGGACCCGGTCGGGCACCACGCCGAGGGCGTCGGCGGCGATGAGGGTGAGGGCGGTGCGCGCCCCGGTGCCGACGTCGGCCGCGGTGACCCGGACGGTGAAGGTGCCGTCGGGCTCGGCGGTCACGGACGCCGTGGTGGGCGCCACCCCCGAGGGGAACGTCGACGCGGCGGTGCCCGTGCCCAGCAGCCAGCGCCCTTCGCGGCGTACCCGCGGGCGCGGGTCGCGGTCCGCCCAGCCGAACCGGCGCGCGCCCTCCTCGAAGCAGCCGAGCAGATTGCGGCTGCTGAACGGCAGCCCCGACACCGGGCCCACCGTGGGTTCGTTGCGGGCGCGCAGCGCGATCGGGTCCACGCCGAGCCGCTCGGCGAGTTCGTCGAGCGCCGACTCCACGGCGAACGAGCCCGGCGCCTCGCCCGGCGCCCGCATCCAGGTCGGTGTCGCGACGTCCACGGGCACGACCCGATTGACGGTGTGGTGCGCGTCGGCCGCGTACATGCTGCGGCCGAACCCGGCGCCGCCCTCGACGAACTCCCGCAGGTTCGAGGTGAGGTTCTGGTGTTCGTGCGCGAAGGCGCGCAGCCGGCCGTCCGGGTCGGCGCCGAGCCGCACGCGCTGCGCGGTGGGGCTGCGGTAGCCGGTCGTCGCGAAGACCTGACGCCTCGTCAGCACTACGCGGACCGGCCGCTGCAACTGGGTGGCGGCCATCACGGCGGCCACGTGGTGCGCCCGCAGCCCCTTGGAGCCGAAGGCGCCGCCGACGTGCTCGGAGCGGACGTGGACGGCGGACAGGTCGAGGGAGAACAGGTTGGCGAGGTCGTCGGCGACCCACTTGCTGCCCTGGTTGGAGTCGAAGACCTCCAGGCGGCCGCCGTCCCAGCGCACGGTCACCGCGTGCGGCTCCATGGCGCCGTGGTGCTGCTCGGGCGTCGTGTAGGAGGCGTCCAACACCACGGCCGAAGCGGCGAGTTCGGCCTCCAGGTCGCCCTTGGTGACTTCGTTGTCCTGCGGTGTGTAGACGCCGGGCCGGCCGGCGTAGAAGGCGACGTCGTGCGGTTCCTCGTCGTACTCGACGACGAGCGCCTCCGCCGCCTCCCGCGCCTGCTCGGACGTCTCGGCGACGACGAGGGCGACGGGCCAGCCCGCGTGCGGCACCCGGTCGTTCTGGAAGACCTGGACGATCGGGTCCGGGCGGCCGAGCGCGCCGATGACGTCGTCGTTCACGCGCGGCGCGTTCTTGTGGTGCAGGACGGCCAGGACGCCGGGGAGGGCGAGGACCGCCTCCTCGTCGATCGCGCTGATGCGGCCGCGGGTCACGGTCGACAGCACCAGCCAGCCGTGGGCGAGTTCGGTGAAGGGGATCTCGGCGGCGTAGCGGGCCGCGCCGGTGACCTTGTCGCGGCCCTCGACACGGGGGTGCGCGACGCCGACCGCGTCCGGTTTCGCGGTGGTGGACGGGGTCTGTGTCGTCATCGGAGCGCCTCCTGCGTGAGTTCGGTGAGCTGCGCCACGACGAGGTTGCGCATCAGCGCCACCTTGTACGCGTTCCGCGGCAGCGGTTCGGCGGCGGCGAGTTCGGCGTCGGCCGCGGCCGCGAACGCCGTCTCGTCCGCGGGCGCGCCGATCAGCGCGCGCTCCGCGGCGCGGGCCCGCCACGGCCGGGAGGCGACCGCGCCGAACGCGAGGCGCACGTCGCGCACGACGCCGTCCCGGACGTCGAGGGCGGCGGCCACCGAACCGATGGCGAAGGCGTACGAGGCGCGCTCGCGGACCTTGCGGTAACGGGAGCGGGCGGCGACGGGTGCGGGCGGCAGGGTGACCCCGGTGATGAGCGCGCCCGCGGGCAGTGCGGTCTCCAGGTGCGGAGTGGAGCCGACGGGCCGGTAGAAGTCGGCGAGGGCCAACTCACCCTGACCGGCGGCGGTCTCGTACTGCACGACGGCGTCGAAGGCGGCAAGCGCCACGCCCATGTCGGACGGGTGCACGGCCACGCACGCCTCGCTCGCCCCGAGTATCGCGTGGTTGCGGTGCTCACCCGTGATCGCGGGGCAACCGCTGCCGGGCACCCGCTTGTTGCACGGCTTGCTGACATCGGTGAAGTAGCCGCAGCGGGTGCGCTGGAGCAGATTGCCGCCGACGGTGGCCATGTTGCGCAGCTGTCCGGACGCCCCGGCGAGCACGGCCTGGGTCAGCGCGGGGTAGCGGCTCCGCACGTCGGGGTGGGCGGCGAGGTCACTGTTGGTGACGGTGGCGCCGATGCGCAGTCCGCCGTCCTCGGTCGACTCGACCCGGTCCAGGGGCAGTTCGCGCACGTCGACCAGGTGGGCGGGGCGTTCCACCCCCGCCTTCATCAGGTCGACGAGGTTGGTGCCGCCGCCGAGGAAGCGCGCGCCGGGGTCGGCGCCGAGCACCGCCACGGCGCCCGGTACGTCGAGCGCCCTTTCGTAACCGAACTCCTTCACGCCACCGGCTCCTTCGTGCTCTGCGCGGCCTGGGTGACGGCCCGGACGATCGACCCGTACGCGCCGCAGCGGCACAGGTTCCCGCTCATGCGTTCCCTGATCTCCTCGGGGCTCAGGGGCGGCGGTCCCGCCTCGGGCCGCACGTCCTCGGTCGCGGCGCTCGGCCAGCCGGCCGCGTGCTCCTGGAGGACGCCGAGGGCCGAACAGATCTGGCCGGGGGTGCAGTAGCCGCACTGGAAGCCGTCGAGCTCGACGAACGCCTCCTGCAGCGGGTGGAGTTCGTCGCCGTCCGCGACGCCCTCGATGGTGGTGATCTCGCGGCCCTCGGCGGCGACGGCCAGTTGCAGGCACGACACGGCGCGGCGCCCGTCGACGAGCACCGTGCAGGCGCCGCACTGCCCCTGGTCGCAGCCCTTCTTCGTGCCGGTCAGATTGAGCCGCTCGCGCAGGGCGTCGAGCAGGGTGGTGCGGTGGTCGACGGGCAGGGTGTACTTCTCTCCGTTGACGTGCAGGGTGATCGAGCTGGACGTAGAGATGCCCGCTGGTGCCATGAGCAGCCTTCTTTCGCGTATCCGGTGCGAGGAGAATCAGCGCTGTACAAAGAGGACGGATGGGGGTTCGGCGTCGGAATCGGCCGCGGTCGCCGCTATGGTGGGTCGGAACGAAGCGGACACCTGTCCACTCTGTCGTCACGACCGTAGTGGACAACTGTCCGCCCAGCAAGGACCGTTCCGCGCCACGGGCGGCGCCGACCCGCCACGACCCGAGGAGGAGGCGTGCAGCATCCGAAGAAGCACCCGGCTCTGCGCTCCGACGCGCAGCGCAACCGCGAGCGCATCCTCGAGGTGGCCCTGACGGAGCTGACCCGCTCGGCGGACGCGCCGCTGAGCACCATCGCGCGCAAGGCGGGTGTCGGGCAGGGCACGTTCTACCGCAACTTCCCGAGCCGGGAGGCGCTCGTCCTGGAGGTGTACCGCTACGAGGTGCAGCAAGTCGCCGAGACGGCGGCCCAGTTGCTGTGCACCCGCCGTCCCGAGGTGGCGCTGCGCGAGTGGATGGACCGGCTCGCCCAGTACGCGATGGCCAAGGCGGGCCTCGCGGACGCGCTGCGCGAGGCGACGACGGCCCGCGGCGCCTTCAAGAGCCTCGCGCACGGCCCGCTGACCGAGGCGGTGACGCTGCTCCTGGCGGCGAACGCGAAGGCGGGCACGATCCGGCCCGGGGTCACCCCGGACGACTTCATGCTGGCCATCGCGGGCCTGTGGCTCGTCGACCCGCACAGCGACTGGCAGTCCCGCACGGGCCGCCTGCTGGATCTGGTGACGGACGGGCTGCGGGCCGGAGCGCCGGGGCCTCCGGCGCCGGGGTAGGGCTCGGCTCGCTACGACCGCTTGCGGGGCTTGCCGTGCTTACTGGGCTTGCCGGCCTTGCCGGACTGCTGCTTGCCGCCCTGCCGCCGGCCCGCCTGCCCGGCGCCGGACTTGGGGCGGCCCGCACTCCGTGCCGGCGCCTTCTTGACAGCGGGCTTCTTCTTGTCCTGCGGGGCCGGGTCCTGGCCGCGGCCCCGGGAGCTGTTCACCGTCCGGCCGCGCACGATCCCGATGAAGTCCTCGACCTGGTCGGTGGTCCGCTCCTCGGGCCAGGCCAGCGCCACGTCCGAACCGGGCGCGTCCGTGACGGGCCGGTAGGTGAGGTCCCTGCGGTGGTGCAGCCGGGCCAGCGACTGGGGCAAGACCAGCAGGCCCACGCCCGCGGCGACCAGTTCCACGGCGTCGGCCGTGGTGGCCGGGCGCTCGAACGCGGGCCGGCCGGGCGGGCGCTCCCAGTCCATGACGTCGTCGAGGGGGTGCTGCACGATCTCGTCGGCGAGATCGGCCAGGGTGACCTCCTCCACGGCGGAGATCACGTGGTCCTTCGGGACCAGTACGACGGTGGTCTCGGTGTAGAGCGGGATGGCGCTGAAGAACGTACGGTCCACGGGCAGGCGCACCAGTCCCGCGTCGGCGTCACCGCGCCGCAGTACGTCCGGCGCCTCGTCGGCGGCGACCGGGACCAGCGCGAGCGGAGTGCCGGGCAGCCGCTCGTTCCAGATCCGGACCCACTTGGCGGGGGTCGCTCCGGGAACGTACGCGAGCCGGAACGAAGGGGTCGCCGTGGGGGTGTCTTCCGTGCCTGTCACGCCACAAGGCTACCCGGCGTGGTCGGACCTCTCCCTCACGCTCGATACCCTTGACCTCATGAGTTCGCAATCCAACACCCAGACCATGAAGCCCGCCACGGCGGCGAAGAAGCTGGGTGTGTACCTCGAGGCCACGCCCGCCGAGTTCCGTGAGGGCGTCGTCTCGCGCGGTGAGCTGAGCGCGCTGCAGGCCGATCCGCCGCAGTGGCTGCTCGACCTGCGCGCGAACGGCCCGCACCCGCGTCCGGTGGTCGCCGAGAAGCTGGGCGTCTCCATCGCGGGCCTGGCCCGCGGCGGTGTCGCCGAGCCGCTCACCACGGAGCAGATCGACGCCCTCAAGGACGAGAACCCCGAGTGGCTCCAGAAGGAGCGGGCCACGCAGTCGGAGGTCCGCAAGGAGAACGTCCGCGTCAAGAAGCTCCACGCCGAGCAGGCGGAGAAGCGGGCGCGGCAGGACGAGGACTGAGCCACCCCGCACGACGACGGCCGGGGCGTCCGCGTCCCGGCCGTTTCGCGTCGTCCCCCGGGCCGTCGCTGTCGCGGCGCACCGCCAGCAGCCCGGCGACGAGCAGCGCGCCGAGCACCGCGCCGGACGCCGCGAGCCAGCCGCCGGACTCGATGAGGGGCGCGGCGAGCGCCGAGCCGACGACGCCCGCGAGGAAGTAGAGCAGCAGGTAGACGCCGCTGAGGCTGCCGCCGCGGCGGGGGTCGATGGCGAGGATGCGGGCCTGGTTCGCGGCCTGCGCGGTGAAACAGCCCGCGTCGACGAGGGCGAGGCCCGCCGCGGTGACCGCCGGGGTGTCCAGGCCGGTGCAGAGCAGCGCGGCCCCGGCGGCGGCCGCGCCCATGCTCGCGCAGATCACCACGCGCTGCCCGAACCGGTCGCCGAGGCGTCCGGCGACGGGCAGCGCGGCGAACCCGAGGGCGCCGGCCAGGCTGTAGAGGCCGATGTCGGCGGCGTCGAGCGCGTAGGGGGGCTGGGCGAGGCGCACAGTGAGCGCGACCCAGACCAGGCTGAACGCGAAGTACCACAGGCTGCCGGTGAGCACGGCCCGGCGCAGCGTGCGGTGGCGGCGCAGCAGTCCCGGCAGCGCCGTCAGCGTGGCGAGATAGCCGCCGGTGGGCGCGGGCCGCTCGCCCGGCAGCCGCAGCCACGCCCCGGCGGCGCACAGCAGGACGAGCCCGGCGAAGACGAGCAGCATGCCGCGCCAGCCGAGTGCGTCGGAGAGGGCGCCGCCGACGAGGCGGCTGAGCAGGATCCCCGCGGACATCCCGGCGGCGACGAGCGCGACGGCCGACCCGCGCCGCTCCGGTGGCACACCGCGGCCGGCGATGGTGGAGGACTGCGCGCTGACGCTCGCACCCGCGCCGATGATCACGTACGCGACGAGCAGCAGGCCGAGCCCGCCCGCCGCCGCGGCGAGCACGAGGCCGGTGGTGAGCAGGAGGAGCTGTCCCGTGACGAGGCGGCGGGGCGCCGCGCGGTCGGCGAGCGGCAGCAGGAAGGCGAAGCCGGCGATGCAGCCGGCGAGCGCGGCCGTGGTGACCAGGCCGATGGCCGCCGCGGAGGTGCCGGTGGAGCGGGCGACGTCGCCGAGGGCGGGCTGGACGGCGTAGTTGTTGGCGAGGGCGATCCCGGCGGTGCAGGCGAGCAGCCCGACGCCACCGCGGCGCAGGCTCATGACGCTCCCTCGCCCGGGAGGACGCGCTCGGCGAGGCGGCGCTCGGTGGGGCGGCGCTCGGTGGGGCGGCGCTCGGTGGGGCGGCACTCGGCGAGGTGGCACTCGGTGGGGCGGCGCTCGGCGAGGTGGCACTCGGTGGGGCGGCGCTCGGCGAGGTGGCCCGGAGGCATCGGGGCGTTCACGGTGCCTCCCCGCGCACCAGGACGACGGCGTAACGGCATTCCCGGTCCGTGGCGTTGACGAAGGCACACGGCGCGGGCCGCCCGAGTTCGACCGTGTCGCCCGCCTCCAGCTCGTGCACCGTCTCGCCCTCGTGGAAGGTGAGCCGGCCGTCGACGACCCAGATGAGCTGCCGGTGGAAGGCGAACGCGGCGGCGGGGTACGGCACGTGGGCCCCTGCGGGCAGCCGGATCTCGGCCATCTCGGCCGGGAACCCTGGCCCCGACAGCTGCCGCCGCTCGTAGCCGGTCTCCGGGTCGAGCCACCGCGGCGTCGCCTCCCCGCGCCGCACCCGCTCCGCGTCCGCCTCCGGGTCGAGGAGCGTGGCGACGCTCAGCCGGAACGCCGCCGACAGCTTGCCGAGGACCACGGCGGTGGGGTTGCTCTCGCCCCGCTCGATCCGGTTGATCATCGCGCGCGAGACCCCCGACGCCTCCGCCAGCTCCGAGAGCGTCCAGCGGCGCCGGTCCCGCTCGGCCCGGATGCGCGCGCCGATCCGCTCGACCAGGGGGTCTACGATGTTGGACATGAATCCACCATACGAGACGGGGATGCGGGCGGTGACCGTCCGCCCGGCACTTTCCCGGGACCTCGACGCGGTACTCGCCATCCGCAACCACGCCATCGAGCACGGGACGGCGCTGTGGACGGACACACCGCAGTCGCGTGACGAGGGCGCGACCTGGCTCGGCGCGCACCTTGCGCGGGGCTCCGCGTACGTGGCCGAACTCGGCGGCACCGTCGTCGGCTTCGGGGCCTACGGCCCGTGGAAGGAGTACTCGGGGTTCCGGCACACGGTCGAGAATTCGGTGTACGTGGCCGAGGGCCACCACGGCAACGGCATCGGCTCGACCCTGCTCGGCGCGCTCGTCACGTCCGCCCGGGCCGCGGGCCTGCACATCATGATCGCGGGGATCGAGGCGGGCAACGCGGCGTCGATCCGGCTCCACGAGCGGCACGGGTTCGAGCACGCGGGCACGGTGCGGGAGGTCGGCACGAAGTTCGGGCGCTGGCTCGATCTGACGCTGATGCGGTTGCAGCTGGACTGACGGGGTCGGGCCCGACCGGGACGGGTCAGGTCAGGACGGTCGGACCGGTCCGGGTCAGGACGGGTCGGCGCCGTCCTACCGCGCGCGTTCGAGCGCCGCGTCCAGGGCCCCGCGGGTCCGCGCGGCCAGTTCGCCGCCGTTCGCCCACCCCACGACCTGCTCCGCGACGGCGCGCAGCTTGGTGTTGGTGTGCTGCGAGACCTCTTTGAGGACGGCCCAGCCCTGTTTCGGATCCAGGCCGCCGAGCACCATGACGACCCCGATCGCCTGGTCGACGACGATGTGCGAGGCGATCGCCTGGTGCAGCTGCCGTACCTCCGCCTGCAGCATGGTGATGCTGTCGACCGATACGTCCTCGCTCACCGCGGCCCACCGCCTCTCCATGATTCCGACGTACCGTCCGACGATGCCGGGTCGCAGGTCAGCGCCGCCGCACCAGGAACGAACAATGACTCGGGCACCTGTCCACAAAACGAAATTCCCCGCCCTCGTTCCTCACCCGGCGTGACGGTGCACTGCCCGGGAGTCGTACGCTCGTCGGGGGCGAAGGAACGGAACGGACGAGGTGGAGGCGGTATGCGGACCTTGCACTTCGAGAGCAGCGACATCGGGGTGACCGAGGAGTTCCTCAGCCGCGCCTACGCGCGGGTGCGCATCGGCAACGGCACACCCGACTCCAGCCGGGCGCGGATCCGGCGCGACGCCATGCCCGGCGTGAGCGTCGACGAACTCGACCTCGACTTCGACATGAACTACGCGGTCACGCCCCTCGGCAAGATCTGTCTGTGCGTCGTGCACTAGGTGTAATGCCGCGGGAGGTTGTGGACGGGTGATGCAGGTCTCGGCTTAGGGATCTTGAACGGGTGAGGGCCTTCCGGGTTCGGTGTGGATT
>NZ_JBVIFR010000012.1:217995-321796 GCF_055571235.1 Streptomyces sp. NPDC030991 | reverse complement strand
GTCGGTGAGTTCATGTCGTCGCACCATACGAAGCCACTTCCCACCCGACCAAAAGATCCACCCAGCACACCAAGAGCCATCAGAAACGGCCTAGCGGAGTAGGACAGTTTGGCCTTGGACCTTAGCGTTCCGGTGGAGATCAGCTTGAACGAGACGAAGCGGGGTCTGTAGATGGTGGGATCGCGGAAGTGGGCACCCTCTGGGGAGACCCTTGTGTCGAAGTTGTTGACGTTGTAGGACAGGGTCCATCGGTCTCCGGAGGCCAGGGAGGGGTGGACGTGCGCGTTGTAGGAGAAGCACCTGCCGTCTTCTTCCTTACCTGCGGCCACGCAGTCCCCGAAGGGCACGGGGCCCCCTTCGGGCATCCGGTAGACCTCGTCATGACCTACCCATGATCCGAACGGCCCGTATGGGTCGCAGCCTTGCCACATTCTAATTTTTCCGCTGAATGCTTCGGTGCTGTCCTGGCTGACCAAGATGAAGTTGCCCTTGTGCGGGGTCACGCTGTATTCGTTAGCGATTCCGACCGTTGTGTCGTTCCCTTCTGTCTCGCCGTACATCCACGCGCCCTTTTCGGTGTTGAGATATTGCCACTTGCTGGCGTCGGCAATGTTGCTCCCCTTGACGCGGGCGACTCTCATCTTCTTGTTCAGCGGTGCGTCATTGACGCCGTATATGTACGTGTAGCCGTCGTCGCTTTGCTCGGGCGACATGACTGCAGCACCCCACTGCACGTCGGCTCTGGAGGGAAGGGGCGCTATGGACTCCGGAGACGATAGGTCGCCGGAGTCGAAGGTGGCGACCAGTGCCCGATAGAAGCCGAAGTCCCAGGCGCCGTCGCCGAACTTGTACCACTCGTGGAACACAACTTGCAGCTTTTTCTTTCCTCCCACTTCGGCCACGAGGGCGTCCCCCAGCCAGTACCAGTGGTTGTCTGCCGGCGGTGGCATGAGCGCAGTTGGATTGCTGGTCGTGCCGCCCGTGATCGTTTCCAGGTTGTCGCCGACTTGGCTGACGATCGAGCTGTTGATGAAGGGGGCGTTCGTGGGTCTTGTGCCGTCGGCCTTCAGGGGCCCCAGCCACGTGTCGGAGAACAGCCAGAGTCGGCGTCCGTCCGGGAGGGTGACGCTGTAGGTCGAGTCACCGCCGGTCCAACCGCGTGCGGTAGTCGAAGCGTATTTATTGAACATGTCCTGTGGATACGCCGCGGTTTCCACTTGCTTCGCTTCCACCAGGGCGGAGTCTTCACAGCTGCTGTACTTGACGGGGGCGGCAACTCCGCTAGGTGCACCGGCGCCCTGGTATGGGCTGCCGTCTGCTGCGAGCACATCGACGTAGAATTTGTCCTGCTCGATGATGCGCTGGCTATTGTAGAAGGCGTTGAGGTGCTCGCCACCCACTCGGTTTTGTTCCCGGTCGATGACTTCGACGGAGAAGTGCTTAGTGGCCGAGCTGCCGACGGATGAGCCTTGCCAGGTCGACTGGAAAGGGTACTCATCGCACTGTTTGGTGTTTCCCTGCGAATATCCCCTGCCCCAATATTCGCGACAATAGCGTGCAGACTTGTCGTTGTTGGCCTTCTTGGATGCGGCATTGGTGAGACGTTCCAAGGGCTTCCCGGTCTTCCGGGACCCCGGGATGGACTTGCCATCTGGCGAGATGGGGAGAGTGAGGCCTGACTGGTGCTGGGCCTTCCAAACGTGATTCGCTTCCTCTATCACATCTGGAGTGGCCTTCAGCCAGAACTGTGAGATGACGTCAGGGAAAACACATCCGTGGTAGTTAACCGAGGGGGACGAGTCGCAACGGAACCCGCTTTCCGGGCCGAAGATGAGACTGTCTGTATTCGCAGGGTTTCCCAGGACTTGAGATGTCAATGTGAAGTCGCCGTAGGCAATCCGTTCCGTGTCCGTGGCGGTGCCCGGCGGGAGGGTGAAGTCGATGTTGGTGCTGAGCCCACCAAATCGCGACCAGTCACCCAGAGTGAAAGTGTCCCCGGTCTCAGGTCCGGGTTTGCACGTGGTGTTGCTGTTCGTCGTGGAGCAGTCCGGGGCGAACCGGAGCCGCTTGGTCAGATCGGGGGGTGGCGTTGACACTACGGCCTGGTCGAGCATGACCCAGGCGCGGATTTTGCGATCTGCCGTTGCACTCGATCCCTGGTTGCCCATCCCCATCATGGACATGCGGAAGCTAACAGATCCCACAGTCTTGCAGCCGGACTGGTCGCATCGAACGTCTTCTGTGGTGAAGATCCCGACCTTGCACCAGGTGAAATGAGTGAGGGTTTCCTCGCCGCCTGTTGACGGCGCCATCGCGTCCCAACATTCGCTCATGTTCACCGAGTTTGCTGCACGGGTTCTTTGGGGGAGCGTCTTCACGTAGTCGGTGCGGCGCTTCGCCTCTGCCGGACTCTCTGGGCTGACATGCCCCCGCTTCTGGGCCCCTGGCTGAGGGGAGTAAGCGCCTTGGGGCATAGTGAATTGAGTTCTGGTGAACTCGCGCACATCGTCTGTCACGGCACTGGCCGGAAGAGCTGTCAACATCATTGTGGCGACCGTGACCAGCGCCGCGACCCAACGGTATCTTCGCAATCTCCATCCCTTCATCGCAGGCAGGTCGAGCACTGCCCTCGGTCCCGGCGTCAAGTGGCGCCTTTTAGCTGGCGCTTGACTGCATGTGGGGGGATGAAAAGATCATTCAGCGAGGCTGAGTCGGTGCATACGCGAACCCGTGCCGGTGCCAGATGTGGGGGAGTTCGGGACCCGGCGCCTCTGGAAACACCTAGCCACCTAGCGACGTACGGGTGTGCCGCAGGTAGGCGTGCTTTACAGATTACGTGTACAAGTCAAATTCGAAATGGCTGTACGTCAGCTTTGACTAGAACACGCGGGTTGGCTTGAAGTGGTCGCCCTGCCTCTCTCGCCGTCTGCCCACCGCGATTCGCTCGAGCGCTGTCGCGTTGGTCAGCATGCGGAGTACCTGCAGGTTGACGCCGAAGGCCGTCGTGCCGGAGCGCTGGGTGAACAAGGCATTTGGAGGACATCAGCTGAATCTCGCGCAGGTCGGTGCGGACCGTGCAGATGATGCGCTCGGGATCGGCCGACTCGGTGCAAGTGAGCGGCGGGGGCGTTGATCGGCCTGCTCGGCGACCCGAATGGGGCCGTCCGGGCCGAACTGGAGCCGGTGTTCCAAATGCCTGCACCAAAAGCGAGTTGGCGGAGACGACCTGTGCCCCGCCGTGCTGATCCGGGTGGTTTTTGACGGCATCTGAGGGACCTGGCGCCTGAGACGGCCGGTTCCGGCGTATCGGTCTTGGCGAAGGTTCATGGTGGGGCTGGCCTGCTGATGCCGGTGCGGCCACTGGGTGAGGAGCTCATCTGTATCTGCGGAGGCTAAGTTCGGGCAATTGGCAGGCTACGGTCCGGGATGGTGCGGGCAGGCGCTTCTCCGCGACGTACCCGTCGAAGGTGCAGGCCCGTGCCTGGGGTATCGAGCGAGAGGCGAGTCTGTGCATTCGTGGCCGTCGGGATCCGAGGGGAGCGCGGTCAGCTTTCGGGACTGGCACACACGTTGGTGGAACGCGAGGGTGGTCGCCCCGCGGACGCTGCGGGGTGACGAGTCCGCCCTGAGGAACCATGTTTTGCCGTACTGGGCGGACTGGCAGCTGAGGGACATCCAGCGCCTCGATGTGCAGATGTGGATTCGTCTGCTCTCCGACAAGGGGGTGGGGCCGTCCGCTGTTAAACGGTCTTACCAGCTGACGTCGTCGTTGCTGCGCGCGGCCGTCGACGATGACCTACTTGTGATCAGTCCATGCCGACGCATCACGCTGCCGCGCCTTCCGGCCCGCCCGCCGCAATGGTTCACGCCCAGTCAGGCGCAGAGTGTGCTGCGCTCACTCCCGTCGGCCTGGCGCACCATGTGCTTGCTGGGCTTCTACACCGGACTGCGCTGGGGCGAGCTCACCGGGCTCCGCTGTCGCAGCGTCGACCGTCATCGATCCCGCTTGCTTGTCGCTGACGTCAACACGGGCAACGGCGTCCAGCCGTACCCGAAGACGACGAAAAGCCGACGTGAAGTCCCGCTCCCGCCCTACGTCCTCGACGCCCTCGAGTGCCACATGCGCGGACTCGCTTCCGATGACCTGGTCTTCACCACACTCACCAAGGGCCGTGCCGGACGACCGTAGAACGACGGGAACTGGCGCCGCTACACCTGGTGGCCGGCCCTGGACAACGCCTACTACCTCGACGTTGCCGGTGAGCAGCGGCTCGTACCGCATTACTCGCCGCACACCATGCGCCATACGTGCGCCTCCTGGCTCGTCCAGACAGGGGTCTCGCTCTATGAGGTCCAGCACTTGCTCGGGCACGCGAACTACCAGACAACCGAGCGCTATGCGCATCTCCAGCCGGGAGCCCACGAAGCGGTACTTGATGCGTGGGAAAGCATGGATGCCCGCCTGACCCTCGTCGCGTAGTCCGTGGGTAAAGGGCTCTGGATACCGGACTCCACGACGAGGGGGAGCCTGCTGCCGTGCCCACTTTGGAGGGCGAATGTCAGGTGGCCCCCACTAGGTGCGGTGTGCAAGTGGCTGTCGGCTGTACCGGTGGGCCCCTCACTCTGGTTGCCCCCGTCCGTCGAGATCGACGGTGAGGTCCGTAGCCCGTTCGGTCCTGAGGGGCTGGTTAGACGTAGTCGCCTGACGCTCGTTTGACGCTCCAAGGGGGTTTCGGATAGGTGGATGGGGCCGAAAATGCGGTCTGACCTGGGGTTGTGTGATAGTCCGATATTGCGACATCTTTTCGATGACGCATCATGTTGAATGCGTCGCGATCCTTGAGCCCGCTGAGAAGGGCCGCTGACCTGCTGTTTCGTCGAGTGTGCATTATGTGCGCTGTGGGCGTTACGGGCGATATCTTGACGCACGAGCGACGCACGTGACGCACGTATGACGCACGGTTGGCGCACGCCCCTGATGGGTCATCAGGGGCGTGCTTTCGCAGGTCACGGTGCGCCAGACGCGGTCCGCAAAAACACCTCCTCGGCTCTCTCTTGGTGAAGCTCTGCCGGTTATGGCCGGCTTTGGGGTTCAGTGGGGGTGAGATTCGTAGGTGCTTCGGTTGCCCAGGAATGGTTCAAGAATCCTGTGGCCCAAGTGGGGTACGGGGAACACAACTTGTGGGCCCGTCAGGCCACCCGACCACTAGATGTAGTGATAGCTGCGAATCCTTCAGGCTACCCGCAGCCACTGACAAAGGTCGGCGTAACGACTCTGGCCTGGAGCTGCTTTGGGGGGATTGATCATGGCTCCGTAAGCTTCCGGCGCGTCGGGCACACAGGCGCTCGGTGAGGCTGCGGGCGGCCGCGGCCGGGGTGATGAGAAGCGACGGGAGATGTTGCCGACGGCCCCAGGGGCCTCGCGATCGTGGCGGTCACCACGGTGTAGAGGATCAGGTCGAGGCGCATCACCGGCAGGCCGGCTGCCCGTGCCGTCTCACGATCGAGGCTGACGGCGATCAGGCCCTTGCTCAGGAGCAGAACGACCGCCCGTGCAGGCCGGGTTGCGTGTCCGGTATGCCACCGTTACGCGCCAGTAAGTGGAGGAGGTGGCCTCACGTTCGTTCTCCCCAGACTTCCACCTGGGGTTGTATGGACCCGGTCAACTCCCCCAAACCACAAGGTCAGAGATGCAATTCACCACTCGTCCCACCCTCCAGGGGACATACGGCATGGTGTCCTCCACGCACTACCTCGCCTCCCAGTCCGCGATGGCGGTCCTGGAGGACGGCGGCAACGCCTACGACGCCGCCGTCGCCGCGGGCTTCGTCCTGCACGTGGTCGAGCCGCACCTCAACGGCCCCGCGGGCGAGGTGCCGATCATCCTCGCCCCGGCAGGCGGCGACGTGCGGGTGCTGTGCGGCCAGGGCGTCGCCCCGGCGGGCGCCACCGTCGCGCACTACAAGGACGAGCTCGGACTCGACCTCGTCCCCGGCACGGGCCCGCTCGCCGCCGCGGTGCCCGGCGCCTTCGACGCCTGGATGCTGCTTCTGAGGGACCACGGCACGAAGTCGCTCGCCGACGTCCTGAAGTACGCCATCGGGTACGCGGAGGACGGCCACGCCCCCGTCGAGCGCGTCGGCGAGACCGTCGAGACGGTACGCGAGCTCTTCGAGAGCGAATGGCCCTCGTCGGCCGAGGTCTACCTGGTCGACGGCAAGGCCCCGGCCCCCGGCGAGCTGCTGCGCAACCCGCGGCTCGCCGCCACCTGGAAGCGGGTCGTGGCGGAGGCCGAGGCGGCGGGCCCCGACCGCGCCGCGCAGATCGAGGCGGCCCGCCGCGTCTGGCGCGAGGGGTTCATCGCGGAGGCGCTCGTACGCCAGGCCGGGCAGCCCACCAAGGACACCAGCGGCGAGCGCCACACCGGCACCCTCACCCTCGCCGACCTGGCCTCCTGGGAAGCGACCTACGAGGCCCCGGCGACGTACGACTGGAACGGCTGGACGCTGTGCAAGGCGGGCGGCTGGAGCCAGGGCCCCGTCCTCCTCCAGCAGCTCGCCGTCCTCCCGCCCGAGCTGCCCGCCTACGGGTCCGCCGACTACGTCCACCTGCTCATCGAGGGCTGCAAGCTCGCCATGGCCGACCGCGAGGCCTGGTACGGCGACGCCGCGGACGTCCCCGTGGACGCGCTGCTGTCGGACGACTACAACGCCGCGCGGCGCGCCCTCGTCGACCCCGGCAAGGCCTCCCACGAGCTGCGGCCCGGCAGCCCCCTCGGCGCCGCGCCGCGCCTGAGCGCACACGCCACGGCGGTCGCCGCCGGAGAGCCCGGCTTCGACGCCATGGGGGTCGCGGGCGCGGGTGAGCCCACGGTCGCCAAGAGCCCCGCGTCCCCGGTGCCCGGCGAGCCCGACGTCGGCAGCGACGGCCTGACCCGCGGCGACACCTGCCACCTCGACATCGTCGACCGCTGGGGCAACATGGTCGCCGCGACGCCCTCCGGCGGCTGGCTCCAGTCCAACCCGGTCGTGCCCGAGCTCGGCTTCCCCCTCGGTACGCGCCTGCAGATGGCCTGGCTGGAGGAGGGCCTGCCGAACTCGCTCACCCCGGGCCGCCGCCCGCGCACCACGCTGACCCCGTCGCTCGCGCTGAAGGACGGCGTCCCGGTGCTGGCCTTCGGCACCCCCGGCGGCGACCAGCAGGACCAGTGGCAGCTGCACTTCTTCCTGGCGGTGGCGCTGCGCGGGGCGGTCCGCGGCGGGCTCGACCTCCAGGGCGCCATCGACGCCCCGAACTGGCACAACGACTCGTTCCCCGGCTCCTTCTTCCCGCGCGGCATGCGCCCCGGGTCGGTCACCGTCGAGTCCCGGATGGACGAGGAGGTCGTCGCCGAGCTGCGCCGCCGCGGACACGACGTGACCGTCGCCGACGCCTGGTCCGAGGGCCGCCTGTGCGCCGTCGCCCGCGACCCGCGCACCGGCGTCCTGTCGGCTGCGGCCAACCCGCGCGGCATGCAGGGCTACGCCGTCGGCCGCTGACCCACCGCCCCGGCCGGTGGAATCGCCGTTTTCATGGCGATTCCACTCGCCGTTCAGCGGGCCGGTGCGCGTTGTCAGTGCGGCATGTTTCCATGGAGACATGATCGAAACAGCAACAGAAAGCATCGACGACTTTCTGACCCGCAATGTCACCCACCAGCTCCTGACCGACGTGGAGCGGACCGTCCGCGCCGCGGCCGCCGCCGAGATCACGCCCCGCTTCCGGCAGCTCGCCGCCCACGAGATCGAGCAGAAGAGCGCCCCGCACGACCTCGTCACCGTCGCCGACAAGCGCGCCGAGGAGTATCTGACCCGCGAGCTGACCGCCCTGCTGCCCGGATCCGTCGTGGTCGGCGAGGAAGCGGTCGCCGCCGACCCGACGACGTACGAGGCGGTCCGCGGCGCCGACCCGGTCTGGATCGTCGACCCGGTCGACGGCACCCGCCAGTTCGTCCACGGCGACCCCGGCTTCTGCACCCTCATCGCCCTCGCGCTCGGCGGCGTGGTCCTCGCCTCCTGGACGCACGCGCCCGCGCTCGGCGAGTTCGCCGTGGCGGTCCGCGGCCGGGGCGCCCGGCTCGACAGCCGGCTCCTGCCCGCGGGCGCCCCCGTACCCGGCCGTGACCTGCGCGTCGCGACCTCCCACCCCGACTTCACCACCGACGAGCAGAAGCGGACCCTGCTGGGCCTGCGCACCGACGGGGTCGCCCCGCGGCCGTGCGGCTCGGCGGGCTTGGAGTACCTCGCCATCGCCCGCGGCGACCTCGACGCGGTCGCCTTCGGCTGGGAGCTGGCCTGGGACCACGCCGCGGGGCTGCTCCTGGTCGAGGAGACGGGCGGCGCGCACCTCACCCGCGACGGCGTCCCGTTCTCGATCACCGGGGGCAACGCGCTGCCGTTCACGGCGGCCCGCGACGCGGCGACGGCGCGCCGGATCGCCGGTCTCCTCGCGGACGGCGCCTGAGCGGGCGCACGGTACCCGCGCCAAGGGCTGCCCGCGGTACCCGCGCCAAGGGCTGCCCGCGCCGCGGCATATCCTGTGCGGGCAGTGGCCGCCGGCTGACGAAGGAGTCCGAAGGTGCCGTCGATGCTCGATGTCGTCGTCGTGGGTGCGGGACCGAACGGGCTGACTGCCGCGGTCGAACTGGCCAGGCGGGGCCTGTCCGTGGCCCTCTTCGAAGCCGAGCCCACCGTCGGCGGCGGCGCGCGCACCGAGGAGCTGACGCTGCCCGGCTTCCGCCACGACCCCTGCTCGGCGGCGCACCCGCTGGGCGTCAACTCCCCGGCGTTCAGGGCGATGCCGCTGGAGCAATACGGACTGCGCTGGGACCACCCCGAGCTGCCCATGGCCCACCCGTTCCCCGACGGCACGGCCGCCGTCCTCTCCCGCTCCGTCGCCGAGACCGCCGCCTCCTTCGGGCCGCGCGACGCGGGCGCGTACCGGCGCCTGATCGAGCCGCTCCTGCCGCGCTGGGACGCCCTCATGCGGGACTTCATGTCGCTGCCGCTCAGCGCCCTGCCCCGGGACCCCGTCACCCTCGGCCGGTTCGGGCTGCTCGGTCTTGTGCCCGCGACGTGGCTGATGCGCCGCTTCCGCGACGAGCGGGCGCCCGCCCTCTTCGCCGGGCTCGTCGCCCACACCATCGCCCCGCTCGGCGGCTTCGCGACGTCCGCGATCGGCCTCGTCTTCGCCCTCGCCGCGCACGCCCGCGGATGGCCCGTGGCCCACGGCGGCACCCAGTCCCTCTCCGACGCTCTCGCCGCGTACCTGAAGGACCTCGGCGGGGCGATCCACACCGACTACGAGGTGAAGCGGCTCGACGACCTGCCGCCCGCCCGCGCCTACGTCTTCGACACCTCGCCCACCGCGCTCGCCCGGATCGCGGGGCTCGGCCGCTACTACGACCGGTTCCGCTACGGACCCAGCGTCTTCAAGATCGACTACGCGCTCGAAGGCCCGGTGCCCTGGACCGCGAAGGAGGCCAGGACCGCGGGGACCGTGCAGGTCGGCCCGTACCGCTCCGACATCGGCAAGGCCCTGCACGCCGCCTCTGCCGACGGCCGGGCCCCCGAGACACCGTTCCTCATCACCGTGCAGCCGAGCGTCGTCGACCCGACCCGCGCACCCGCGGGCAAGCACACGTTCTGGGCGTACGGGCACGTCCCCAACGGCTGGGACGGGGACCTGACCGACGCCATCGAGCGGCAACTGGAGCGCTTCGCGCCGGGGTTCAGGGACCTCGTCCTCGCCCGCGCCACCGCGGGCCCGCCCCAGCTGGCCGTGCGCAACGCCAACTACGTGGGCGGTGACATCGCCTGCGGGTCGGTCGGCGGACTCCAACTGCTGCTGCGCCCCAAGCTCTCCCTCTCCCCGTACACGACCCCGCACCCGGCCGTCTTCATCTGCTCGTCGGCGACGCCGCCGGGGCCCGGCGTGCACGGCATGTCCGGGCACAACGCGGCGAAGGCCGTCTGGCGAAGGCTCCGGGCGGCATGAGCCCCCGTCTCGTCCTCGTCCGGGGCGACCTCACGAAGCAGGACGTGGACGCCGTGGTGAACGCGGCGAACTCCTCGCTGCTCGGCGGCGGCGGAGTCGACGGCGCCATCCACCGGAGCGGCGGCCCGGAGATCCTCGCCGCCTGCCGCGCACTGCGCGCCTCGCACTACGGCAAGGGGCTCGGGACGGGGCAGGCCGTCGCCACCACCGCGGGGCGCCTCCCGGCCCGGCACGTCATCCACACCGTCGGGCCCCGCTGGTCGGCCACCGAGGACCGGTCGGAGCTGCTCGCCTCCTGCTACCGGGAGTCACTGAAGGCCGCCGCCGGACTCGACGCCCGTACGGTGGCGTTCCCGGCGATCTCCACGGGCATCTACGGATGGCCGCTGGACGACGGCGCGCGGATCGCCGTCGAGACGGTCCGCGCGGCCGCCGCACCACCGGTCGAGGAGGTACGGTTCGTCGTCCTCGACGACCGGGGGTACGAGGCGTTCGCCCGGCACCTTCCCTGACCTGGTGCGGCGCCGGTCCGGCGCGGCCGCCCTCACCAGGCGACGGGCAGCTCCCGCAGGCCGTAGACGATGTTGTGCGGGGTGTACGCGAGGTCCGTCTCCGGCACGGCGAGACGCAGCGAGGGCACCCGGCGCAGCAGCGTCGCGAGGATCGACCGCAGTTCGACGCGGGCCAGCGTCTGGCCGAGGCACTGGTGCACGCCGAACCCGAACGCCAGGTGGCGGCGGGCGTCGCGGCCCAGAGCGAGGGTGTCGGCGTCGGCGCCGAACAGCTCCGGGTCCCGGTTCGCCGTGGACAGCATGCAGATGACGCCCTCGCCGGCCGGGACGGTGACCCCGCCCACCTCGACGTCCTCCGTCGCGGCCCGGGCGAGTCCCAGGTGGATGATCGTCAGATGGCGCAGCAGCTCCTCCACCGCGCCGGGGATCAGGGCCGGGTCCGCCCGCAGGCGTGCCGTCTGCTCGGGGTCGCCGAGCAGGGCGCGTACGGAGACGGCGGTCATGTTCGCCGTCGACTCGTGTCCCGTGACCAGGAGCAGGAAGCCGAGCGAGGCGACCTGTTGCGGGGTGAGATCGGGGCGGGCCGCGAGCCGGCTGAGGATGTCGTCGCCGGGTGCGCGGGTCTTCAGCCCGGCGAGGCGTTCCAGGTACGACGTCAACTCGGCGTGGGCGGCGCCGACTTCACTGTGTGAGGCGGTGTTGTCCAGCAAGGTGCGGCTGAGCGACTGGAAGCGGTCGTGGTCCGCGTAGGGCACACCCAGCATCATGCAGATCACCAGCGAGGGGATCGGCAGCGCGAAGTCCCGTACCAGGTCGGCGGGTTGGCCGCCCGCGAGCATCACGTCGAGCTGTTCGTCGACGATCCGGTCGATGCCGGGACGCAGCTCCTCCACGCGGCGCACCAGGAAGTCCTTGGCGACCATGCGGCGCAGACGCGCGTGCTCCGGGTCGTCCATGCGGATGAAGCTCGGGCGAGCGGTGGCCAGTTCACGCTGGCCGGGGGAGAGGAACGGGAAGCCGGGCGCCCGCGCGTCCGCGCTGAACCGGGCGTCGGACAGCACCGACCGCACCTCCTGATACCCCGTCACCAGCCAGCAGGGCGAGCCGTCGGGCAGCGCGGCCCGGGAGACCGGCGCCTGACCGGCCGCCTCGGTGTAGGCCGGGGGCGGCGTGAACGGACAGGCCCCGTACGGGGCGGGCAGGGTGAGCGGGGCAGGTGGGGCGGAGGTCATGACGGGGAAACGCCTTCCATGGGCCGGGCCGCGTCCGGAACCGGAGCGTCGGCGTCGGTAGGTGCGGGTGCGGGTGCGGGTGCGGGTGCGGTGAGGTGGATCGCGCCGCTGGGGCACAGCGCGGCGGCGAGGCGCAGCCGGTCCGTCACGGCAGGCCGGTCCTCGACGAGCGTGACCAGCCCGTCCTCGTCGTGCGCGAACACCTCGGGGGCGGTGGACACGCACTGGCCGGCGCTGCAGCAGCGCGCGGCGTCGATGCGCACGGTGGGCCCGCCTGCGGGCGTGTGCAGCGTGTTCAGCGTCGTGCACGCCATGGCGCACTGACCTACGAGGACGAGGAGTTCGAGCAGTTCGGGCGCGGTGAACAGCCCGGACAGCTCGTGCCACAACGGCTCCGGCAGCGGGGTGGCCACCGCGAGCAGGTCCACCGCGCGCAGCACGGCCGCCTCCCGCGTGCTCCAGTCGTACGCGGCCCGGTCCGCGGCCGTGTCCGGAGCGGGGAGCGGGGCGGCGGTCGCGGCGACGGCGGCCGGTGGGACGCCGAGGTCCCGTGCGTGGCCCTCGTGACGGGCGCGCACGTAGGGGCAGCGCAACCGGTGCGAGGTGCGCAGCATCACCAGCTCGCGCAGTCGCGGCTCCAACAGGCCCTCGTGCGTGAGGACCTGGGCGAGGTGCAGCCAGGCGCCGGCGAGCGGTGGATGGTGGGCGAGCGTACCGAAGAGGTTCTCGCGGCCCGGGCCGTCCCGGCGCGAGACGTGCAACAGCTCGCGCAGCGCGGGCGGCCACGCGTCCGGGGGCAGCGGGGCGATGCGCGGCGTCACCACGAGCACACCACCACCCCGGCGCTCGCCCCGCTCGCGAACCCGAACAGGCCGACCAGGTCGCCCCGTTGCAGGCGCCCCGACTCCAGCGCCGTGGCCAGCTGGAGTGGGATGGTGTTCGTGGCGACGTTGCCGTGTGTCGGGAACGTCGGCTGGATCCGGTCCACGTCCACGCCCACCCAGTCGCACGCCACCTTCGTGAACGCGACGGACGGCTGGTGGATGCAGACCAGGTCCAGGTCGGCCATGGAGACCCCGATGGAGCGCACGGCGGCCCGCAGCCGCTGCGGCAACCCCGCGAAGGACGCGACGAGCCGGGCCGAGTCGATGTGCAGGTGGCCCAGGGCGCGGTGGCGCGCGTACGGGTTCGGGAGGGTGGCGGCGGGCCAGCCCCACGAGTTGGCGAAGAAGCGCGAGCCGAGCACACCGGGCCGCTCGGACACCTCCATGAGCAGGGCGGACCCCATGTCACCGGTGCTGAGGCTGGGCAGCGCCGTCAGCACGTCGTCCTGGGCGTCGACCGACCACCGGCTCTCCCGGGTCGAGACCTCCGCCGTGGTGATCAGGACGCGCCGGTACTGGCCCGCCTTGATGAACGCGTCGGCGACCTCGATGGCGTTGAGGACACCGTTGCAGGCATTCTTGAGGTCGAACACCGGGCAGTTCAGGCCGAGTTTGTCCGCGACGACATGCGCGGTGGCGGGCTCCTCCAGGTCGGCGAGGATCCCCGTGAAGATGAGCAGATCGATGTCAGGGGCGGCGACGCCCGACCGTTCGAGGAGCGACCGGGCGGCGTGCGCGGCCAGGTCCGACGGCTGCTCGTCGGCGTCCGCCACGGTCCGCTCCAGCAACCCGTACATGTGCTGGAGGACGCCGCGGCCCAGGGTGACGTCCGGGCTGTGGGAGCGGAAGCGGTCCTCCGCCTCGCTGACGGTCTGGCGACCGGGCGGCACGTGCACGGCCGCATGGGAGAGGGTGCTGTACGCGGTCAAGTGGATGCGCTCTTTCGTACGGAGGGCACGGCGGGCGGCGTGACACGGCCGACGGCGTGGCGCGGCGGACGGCGTGACACGGGGGCGCTCATGCCGGGACGAACGCGAGCACGACGTTGTGCCCGCCGAATCCGAAGGAGTGGCTGACGGCGGCCCGCACCCGCTGCGCCCGGGGCTGCCCGGTCACGCAGTCGAGGGGGAAGGCGACGTTGTCCGGGGCCAGGTTGGCGATCGGCGGCACCGTGCCGTGGTGGATCGTCAGCGCGGTGACGGCCGCCTCGACGGCCCCGGCCGCGCCCAGGCTGTGACCCAGTACGCCCTTCGGCGCGGTCACGCTGGGACCGTGCGGCAGGACGCGGCCGATGAGTTCCGCCTCGGTCCGGTCGTTGAGCGGGGTGGACGTGCCGTGCGCGTCGACGTGGTCGACGTCGGCGGGGGAAAGACCCGCGTCCGTGAGGGCCGCGCGCAGTGCCGTCTCCGCGACGACGCCGCCCGGCGCGGGCGCCGTCGGGTGGTGGGCGTCGGTCGACTGGCCGGCCCCCGCGAGCAGCGCGTAACCGCGCCGGCCGCGGGCCCGGGCGTCCGCCGCACGCTCCAGGACACAGATCGCGGCGCCCTCCGCCATGACGAAGCCGTCCCGGTCGGCGGCGAACGGCCGTGACGCGGCGGCGGGTTCGCCGCACCGCGCCGACAGCGCGCCCATGCGCTGGAAGCCGGTGGTGACCACCGGGGTGACGGCGGCCTCCGAGCCGCCCGCGACGGCGATGTCGCAGGCTCCGCTCAGCAGCAGGTCGCGGGCGACGACCAGGGCGCCGGCCCCCGAGGCGCAGGCGGACTGGGTGGCCAGCGACGGGCCGCGCGCGGCGAGGTCGAGGGCCACCTCGCCCGCCGCCATGTTGGAGATCAGCATGGGTACGAGGGTGGGCGCGACCAGTTCGGGCCCGCCCTGGTGGAAGCGGAGCGTCTGGTCCTCCAGGTGCCCGGCGCCCGCGAGCCCCGAGCCGATGACCACGGCCACGCGCGCGCCGTCCCAGCCGTCCCCGGGGCTCAGCCCGGCGTCGCCGACGGCCTCCCGGGCGGCGAGCACCGCGAGCCGGGTGAACCGGCCCATCCGCCACGCCTTGCCGCCGCCGATCCGGCCCACGGCGGGCGGGAGTTCGGGGACCCGGCAGGAGAAGTCGACGGGGCAGCCCTTGAGTTCGACGTCGCGGGCGGCGACGGACGTGCCGCGCAGCAACCCGTCCCAGGTGGCCCGGCGACCTGCACCGGCCGGGGTGATGAGCCCGAGACCGGTGACGGCGACGGAACGCTCGGCTGCGGTCACCGGGCCGCTGCCGAGGTGTACTTGGCGGTCAGGGTGTCGGTCAGCCCGGCGACGGTCGTCGCCTTCGTGGCCTCGGCCTCGGTCACCGGTACGCCCAGGCGCTCCTGGAGGACGAGGGCGAGTTCGGCGAGGGCGAGGGAGTCGAGGTCGAGGCTCTCCAGCGTGGCGTCGGGGTGGACGCGGGCCGGGTCGATCTCGAACTTCTCGGTGAGTACGGAGGTGATGGCGGACCCCACGGGGGACTCTGCGGGCATGACGTGCCTTTCCGGGATGTTCTGGGGGGTATCGGGTGGCGGGTGGGTAGGGGAGAGCGGGCCAGGGATGCGGAGTGGGGTGTGTGCCGGGAAGCGTGGGGCGGGGGTGTGGCCCGAGGGCGTGTCCCGGGGTGTGTGGCTCGGTGGTGTGGCTCGCGGATGGGCCAGGTGTGGCACGGGGTCCGCGCGGCGGGCTCTGCGCTGCGGAAGCCCTGTTGAGGTGTCAGAGGCCGGCGGTGGCGGGCGCTGTCGGTGCCGGGGTTGTGCCGACCTACGTTGTGGCTGTGCTGGCCGTTGCCGGGGTTGTGCCGACCGGCGTCGTGGCTGTATTGGCCGCTGCCGCGGTTGTGTTGACCGGCGTTGTGGCTGTGTCGGCCGGTTCCGTGGTCGTGTTGACCGGCGTCGCGGCTGTGTCGACCGGTGCCGCCGCTGTGCCGACCGGCATTGCGGTTGTGTCGACCGGCGTCACCGCGGGCAGGTCCGGCCAGAGCAGTGTGGCGGAGGCCCAGGTCAGGCCCGCGCCGAAGGAGGTCAGCAACACCCGCTCCCCGACGGCCAGTTCACCGCGGGACGCGGCGTCGGCGAGAGCCAGTGGCAGGGACGCGGCGCCGGTGTTGCCGACCCGCTCGATATTGCTGACCTGCCGGGCGGCGGGCAGTCGCAGCCGCTCGCCGACCGCGTCGAGGATCCGGGCGTTGGCCTGGTGGGCGACGAACCGGTCCACGTCGTCCCCGGTCCAGCCGGTGCGGGCGAGCACCCGCCGCGACGACTCGGCCATCCGGACCACCGCGTGCTGGTACACGGCACGGCCGGCCATCCGGAAGTGCCGGTCGCCCGGGGCGCGGCGAAGGGGTTCGCCGGTTCCGGCGGGTCCGGCGGCGGCGCGTTCGGCCGCGCCGCCGCCGGGGACCTGGATCAACTCGTGCCCGCTGCCGTCGCTGCCGAGGTCGAAGGCGAGCAGGCTGCCCGGCTCGCCGTACGTGCCACGGCGCAGCAGCACGGCGCCCGCGCCGTCGGCGAAGACGACACCGGCGGAACGGTCCGCGGGGTCCACGAGCGTCGAGTAGACCTCGGCGGCGACCAGCAGCACCCGCCGTGCGTGCCCGGCGACGAGGGCGCCCGCCGCCGTGGCCAGGCCGTAGCCGAAGCCGCTGCACGCCGCCGCGACGTCCCAGGCGGCCACCGGTCCGAGGCCGAGCCGGGTCGCGAGGTGCGGCGCCATCGCGGGCATCGGCCGGTCCGGCGTCGAGGTGGCCACGAGGACGGTGTCCGGCTCGGGGCCGTCCAGGGCGCCCAGTACCCGTTCGGCGGCCTCGAACGCCAGGTCGCCGGTGCTGACCCCGGCCCCGGCCCAGTGGCGGGTGGCGATGCCGGTACGGCGCCGTACCCAGGCGTCGTCGACGCCCCAGGCGGCCGGAAGCTCGGCGTTCGAGACCCGGCGCGGCGGCACACAGCCCGCGAGCCCCTCAAGAACTGCGGCCGTGCGGCCGGAAGAAGCCCCTGCGGGTCGGTCGGCTACGGGCACTCGAACCTCGCTCTGTTCCTGGTGGCGGCCCGCGTGCGGCCGTCGGGGAAACGAATCAGCAGCACGACTGTAGGCACAGGAAAGGCCACCAGAAACCAGTCATATGGTCCCAACAGCGCGGCTCATTTGTTGTGTTGGCCCATTCCTCGCAGGTCAGGGGCGCGCGTTGTGCGCGGGGGGCGGGCGGACCCCATCCGCGCGCCCCTCTCGTGTCACCCGGAGGGGTGTGCGCCCCCCCGCGTGGCGAGCCGCGGCCCGCGCGCCGACCGAACGGCGCACCGCCGGGTCCGTACGGGTTGAGCGCCCCGGGGTGGACGAACGCCCCGTGCCTCAGGCGGAGTTCCGTCACCTCGGCGGCGGGTGGTGCGGGTGGTGCGGGTGAACAGGCCGTTCCCGGTGGCGCGGCCGGATCGAAGTGGGTGGCCGCCCGCATCGTGTCCGCCCTGCGCACCACCGAAGCCCCGGCACCAAAGCCCCACCCCCGCCGCCCCCGAAGCCCCGGCCCCGCCCCCGAAGCCCCTGGAACCCCCGAAGCCCCCGAAGGGGACGTCGAGGGCGGCTGACATCCATGTCGGATTCTCGCCAGCCGACCCGCTCACCATGGCCGATCCTTGAGCCATGCCCACCGACAAGGCACCCACCGAGACGGTTCGAGGAACCGCCGCCATGCACACCGACACCGAGCGGTGCGTACGCGCGATGCAGGCCAAGGACACCCGGTTCGACGGGGTCTTCTTCACCGCCGTGGTGACGACCCGCATCTACTGCCGCCCCGGCTGTCCGGTCGTGCCGCCCAAACCCCGGAACATGGTGTTCTACCCGAGCGCCGCCGCCTGCCAGCAAGCCGGGTTCCGAGCCTGCAAGCGCTGCCGACCCGACACCAGCCCCGGCTCCCCGGAGTGGAACCAGCGCGCCGACCTCACCGCCCGCGCCATGCGGCTCATCGCCGACGGGACCGTGGACCGCGAAGGCGTCCCCGGGCTCGCCCGCCGCCTCGGCTACAGCGCGCGCCAGATCGAGCGGCAGCTGCTCGCCGAGCTCGGCGCGGGACCGCTCGCGCTCGCCCGCGCCCAGCGCGCCCAGACCGCGCGGCTGCTCATCGAGACCACCGGGCTCCCCATGGCCGACATCGCGTTCGCCGCCGGGTTCGCCTCGATCCGCGCCTTCAACGACACCGTCCGCGAGGTCTTCGCCCTCGCCCCGGGCGAACTGCGCGCGCGAGCCCCCGAGGGCCTGCCGAGCGCGCCCGGCGCGATCACGCTCCGGCTGCCGTTCCGCGCGCCCCTCAACCCCGACAACCTCTTCGGGCACCTCGCGGCGACCGCCGTACCGGGCGTCGAGGAGTGGCGCGACGGCGCGTACCGACGCACGCTGCGCCTCCCCTACGGCCACGGCGTCGTGGCCCTGACGCCCGGCGCCCAGCACATCGGCTGCCGTCTGGTCCTCACCGACCAGCGTGATCTGACCGTCGCCATCAGCCGCTGCCGCCGCCTGCTGGACCTCGACGCCGACCCGGTCGCCGTGGACGCCCGGCTCCGCACCGACCCGCTGCTCGCGCCCCTCGTCGACAAAGCGCCGGGCCGCCGGGTGCCGCGCACCGTCGACGAGGCCGAGTTCGCCGTCCGGGCCGTGCTCGGGCAGCAGGTCTCCACCGCTGCCGCCCGCACCCACGCCGCCCGCCTCGTACGGGCCCACGGCGAACAGGTCGACGACCCCGAAGGCGGCCTCACCCACCTCTTCCCGTCACCGGCCGCGCTGGCCCGGCTCGACCCCGAGTCGCTTGCCCTGCCGCGCAGCCGCCGCACCACACTCACCACACTCGTACGCCGACTCGCCGACGGAGCACTGACGTTGGGCCCCGAAACCGCCTGGGACGAGGCGCGCGCCCGGCTCGCCGAACTGCCCGGCTTCGGCCCCTGGACCATCGAGGCCATCGCGATGCGCGCCCTCGGCGACCCCGACGCCTTCCTCCCCACCGACCTCGGGATGCGGCGCGCCGCACGGGGGTTGGGGATCCCGCACACCCCGGCAGCCCTCACCGCGCGCGCCGCGGCCTGGCGACCCTGGCGGGCCTACGCCGTCCAGTACCTGTGGGCCACCGAAAGCCACCCCATCAACTTCCTTCCCGCGTAAGGGGCGTAGGACCATGGAACCCAAGCGGCACACCGTCATCGACAGCCCGTACGGCCTGCTCACCCTCGTCGCCACCGGCGGGGCCCTGTCCGGCCTCTACATGACCGAGCAGCGCCACCGCCCCGCCGAGGAGACGTTCGGCGCGCGCGACGAACGCCCCTTCGGTGACGTCATCGACCAGCTGGAGACCTACTTCCAGGGGCAGTTGAAGGAGTTCGACCTCCCCCTCGCCCTGCACGGCACGCCCTTCCAGCGCGCCGTCTGGCAGCAGCTCCAGCGGATCCCGTACGGCGAGACCCGTACCTACGGCGAGCTCGCGGCGGCGCTCGGCAACCCGGCCGCCTCCCGCGCCGTGGGCCTCGCCAACGGCAAGAACCCCGTCGGCGTCATCGTGCCCTGCCACCGCGTCGTCGGCGCGGGCGGCGGCCTCACCGGGTACGGCGGCGGCCTGGAACGCAAGCGCCGCCTGCTCGACCTCGAACGCGGCACGGCCCTGTTCTAAGCCCCGTCGTCACCCCCCAAAAAACACCTAGACGCCGTCCTCCGCGTCCACCGGCTTCGGGATGAGCAGCGAGGCGAAGAGGGCCGCCACGATCAGGACCAGACCCGCCACGACCCCGGCGCTGTAGCCGCCGACGGACGACCCGTCGGCGGGGGCGACCGCGTCCATCACCGCGTAGAGGACGACGAAGCTGAGCCCCGCGCCCAGGTTGAAACAGCCCGCGTTGAGGCCCGGCAGGAAGCCCGGGTTCTCCTTGGGGGAGAGCAGGATGCCGAGGCCGTTGAGCATGATGTTGACCGTGCCCGCGTAGGTCGCGCCGAGGAGGATCGAGACCGCGAGGAGCAGGCCCGAGGAGTCCGTCTGCAGGGTCAGCAGGGCGAGTACGGTCGCGACCGCCGTGGCGGTGAGGCCGATGCGCAGCACGCGGCCGTAACCGAAGGACGCCGCGAGCCGCCCCGCGAGGGGGCCCATGGCGAGGCCCGCGAGCGCGTACGGCGTCAGCGTCCACCAGGTGGCGCCCTCGGCGCCGAGGCCGAGGCCCACCGCGGTGTCCTGGGCGAAGCCGGGCAGCAGCCCGTTCATGATGGCGAAGACGCCGGTCATCGTCAGCATCGTCGACAGCAGGATCGACCAGGTGGCACGCCGCTTCAGCAGATGCGTCGTGACCAGCGGGTGCGCGGCCCTGTTCTCCATGCGCCAGAACGCCCAGAAGGCGAGCGCCGCGACGACCAGCAGGCCGATGGTGAGCGGCCAGTTCGCGTCGGCCAGCTTGCCCGCCTCGTTGAAGGCGATCAGCAGCGCGCCGACGGAGACGACCAGGAGTGCGACGCCCGGCCAGTCCATGCGCGGACGCTCGGCCGCGCGCGAGTCGGGCGCCAGGAACCGTACGAGCAGCGCGGCGAGAGCCGCGAAGCCGGTCATGACCCAGAAGATCGAGGCGTAGCCGTGGTGCTCGGCCAGCGAGCCGCCCGCGAACGAGTCGACGCCCGCGATGCCGCCGTTGACCGCGGTGACCAGGCCGAGCAGTGTGCCGTACCGCTTCGGGTCCGGGACCTCGACGCGCAGCATGATCAGCGCGAGCGGGATGGTGGGGCCGGAGGCGCCCTGGACGACACGGCCGACGGCGAGCGTCCCGACGGAGCCGGCGAGCGCGGAGATCACACAGCCGACGGCCATCAGGACCATCATCCCGGTGAGCACCTTGCGCCGGCCGATCAGGTCGCCGAGGCGCGGCAGGAACAGCGAGAACAGTGCGGCGGCCGTGAAGAAGGCCGTCTGGGTGACGCCGACGGCGGAGGCGGTGGTGTGCAGCTCGGCCGCCATCGTGGTCAGCGCGGGGCTGAGCATCGACGCGTTGAGCTGGAAGGCGAAGCTGGCCGCGAGGAGCGCGACCATCAGGGCGCCGACCCTGACCGGGCGGCCCGTGCGGGACTCCTCGGCCGGGGCGTGGGGGGAGGCGGCTCCGCTCATGCTGCCGGGTCTCCGATGCGTACGAGGGCGTCTACGACGAGGTCCCAGAAGCGCCCGTGGTCCAGGTCGACGGCGACCTGGGTGTGGCAGTCGGCCGGCGCGGGGGGAGCGCAGGTCTGTCACTGTCATGCCGAGCGTGAGCGTGCCGCGCAGCTCGATGTCGACGGGCGCCTTGCGTACGGTCATGACGCCCGGGTCGATCACGTACGCGACGGCGCACGGGTCGTGCACGGGCGGGTGCTCGAAGCCCTGGTTCTCGCGGTACGCCTCGCGGAAGAACTCCAGGAGTTCGAGGACGAACGCGGCGGGCTTCGTGCCGACGGCCGCGATCTTCTTCTCCACCTCGGGCGTCGCGAGCGCCTGATGGGTGAGGTCGAGGCCGACCATCGTGACCGGCCACTTCTCGTTGAAGACGATGTGGGCGGCCTCGGGGTCGATGACGATGTTGAACTCGGCGACCGGGCTCCAGTTGCCCTCGTGGAAACCGCCGCCCATCAGCACGACCTCGCGGACGCGCTCCGCGATCCGGGGCTCCTTGCGCACGGCCAGGGCGATGTTGGTCAGGCCGGCCGTCGGCACGATCGTGATCTCGCCCGGCTCGTGCGCCATCACCGTGTCGATGATGAGGTCGACGGCGTGCCGCGGGTCGAGCTCGGTGGTCGCCTCGGCCAGCGCGGGCCCGTCGAGACCGGTCTCGCCGTGGATGTCCGCCGCGGTCTCGATGGGGCGGACCAGGGGGCGGGCGCAGCCGGCCGCGAAGGGGACCCCGGTGATGCCGGCGATCGCGGCCACCGACAGGGCGTTGCGGGTCACCTTCTCCAGGGTCTGGTTCCCGACGACGGTGGTCACGGCGACCAGGTCGATGTCGGGGTTGCCGTGCGCGAGAAGCATGGCGACCGCGTCGTCGTGCCCCGGGTCGCAGTCGAGAATGATCTTCCTGGCCAACGGAATGAGCCCCTTCGCTCCGGAGCACCGTCGCTCCGGCTGGAAAAACTGTCCATGGAAAGCTCACCTGCCGCCCCACCCGTTGTCAACGCGCGTAGATGACCAATTCGCGGTGGTCCGACTCGTGCGGACCTCCAAAGCGGAGGTGAACCTTCCGGTAGATCCTAGGCGCCGCCCGGCATCCCGTGGAGCGGACAGCCATGGGCAGCGGGCCCCTCCTGCGGTTAAGGTCGCAGCGGCGCGACTGCCTTGACGCGAGCAAGGCCCGAACAGCAAGGGGAGCAAGGTGGCGGACGCTGCACAGGCCGCGCGGCACGTGTTGATCGCGGCGGACAAGTTCAAGGGGTCGCTCACCGCGGTGCAGGTCGCCCAGCGGGTGACCGCGGGACTGCGCCGGGCCGCGCCCGACGTCGAGATCGCCTCCGTACCGGTCGCGGACGGCGGCGACGGAACGGTCGCCGCGGCGGTCGCCGCCGGCTTCGAGCGCCGCGAGGTGCGGGTGACCGGGCCGCTCGGCGAACCGGTGACCGCCGCGTACGCGCTGCGCGAGGGCACGGCGGTCGTGGAGATGGCGGAGGCGTCGGGCCTCCAGCTCCTGCCCGAGGGCGTCTTCGCCCCCCTCACCTCGACGACGTACGGCTCCGGTGAGGTCATCGCCGCCGCGCTCGACGCCGGGGCCCGCTCCATCGTCTTCGGCGTCGGCGGCAGCGCCACGACCGACGGCGGCGCCGGCATGCTGGCCGCGCTCGGCGCCCGCTTCCTCGACGCGGCGGGCGCACCCGTCGGGCCCGGCGGCGGCGCTCTCGCCGCGCTGGCCTCCGCCGACCTGTCCGGCCTCGACGCCCGCCTCGCCGACGTCGAGATCGTCCTCGCCAGCGACGTCGACAACCCGCTCACCGGGCCCAAGGGCGCGCCCGCCGTCTACGGCCCGCAGAAGGGCGCGAGCCCCGAGGACGTGGCCGAACTGGACGCCGCGCTCGCCCACTTCGCGAAGATCCTCGGCGAGTCCGTCGGCCCGAAGGCCCTGGAGCACGCCGCGGCACCGGGCGCGGGCGCCGCGGGCGGCATCGGCTACGGGGCCCTGGTCGGCCTCGGCGCGAGCTTCCGGCCCGGCATCGAGGTCATGCTCGACGTCCTCGGCTTCGGGCCCGCGCTCCAGGGGGCCACCCTCGTGATCACCGGTGAGGGCTCCCTCGACGAACAGACGCTGCACGGCAAGGCCCCCGCCGGGGTCGCCGCCGCCGCGCGCGCCGCGGGCGTCGAGGTCATCGCGGTCTGCGGCCGGCTGGCCCTCGACCCCGCGGCGCTCGGCCGCGCGGGGATCCGGCGTGCGTACGCCCTGACGGACGTGGAGCCGGACGTGGCCCGCTGCATCGCCGAGGCGGGGCCCATTTTGGAGGACGTGGCGGAGCGGATCGGGGTGGACTTCCTGACCTGAGCGGGTGCGTTCTCGCGCCGCTGGGGTTGGTGGTCGTCGCCGGGTGCGGGTCGCGTCGTGGCTGGTCGCGCAGTTCCCCGCGCCCCTGAGATGCGCACTGCGTGCGCCATCTCAGAGGGCGCGGGCGTGCGCCCTCATGGGGCTGCGGCGAAGCCGCATGCTCCAGGGGCGCGGGGAACTGCGCGAGAAGCCCCACCGGCCCGCAGCCGGACGGAGCCCCCCCCCGCGGCGAGCCGGGACCCCTCACCCCGGCGACAGCCGATACGCGTCCAGCGCCAGCGTCATCTCCATCAGGTCCCGGGGCCGCGACAACGACCGCGAGGTCAGCTGTTCCAGCCGCCGCAACCGGTTGAAGACCGTGTTGCGGTGGCAGTACAGGCGACCGGCCGCCCGCCCGGCGGACCCCTCGCAGGCCAGCCACGCGTCCAGCGTCTCCAGCAGCACGGCCCGGTCACCCGGTTCCAGGGCGAGCAGTTCGCCGAAGACCCCCGCCACCAGGCGCTGTGCCAGATCCGGCTGGCTGACCACGAGCGCCGTCGGCATGCGCTGGTCGAGGCGTACGACACCGGTCGTCTCCGGCGGGCAGGTGCGCAGGGCGAGTTCGGCCAGGCGGCGCGCGTGCCCCAGCTCGGTGAGGCCGGTGACGACCGGGCTGAGCCCACCGGGCCCCGGGCAGCGCCCGTCGAGCAGCGCCGCCAGTTCGTCGAGCGTCCGGCCCGCGCCGAGCGCGACCACGCCCACCTCGCAGTCCGCCCGCATCCGCCAGACGAACCGGAACCCCGGGTCCTGGATCCGCCGGTGGAACGCCTCCCGCCCGTCCCGCCGCTCCGCCCGCAGCACCACGACCGTGTACGGGCCGTGCTCCGGCAGATCGAGCCCGGCCGCCGCCCGCGCCGCGAGGCCCGGCGCGGGGCGGCCCTCCAGGAGCGCGTCGAGCAGGGCCTGCATCTGCTCGTCGGTGCGGCGCCGCAGCTCCAGCTCCGTCGCCCGGTACGCCTCCGACGCCGCCTCGGCCTGCGCGTCCACCGCCGCCCACACCATCGTCGCCGACCGCATCAGCGCGGAGAGCCGGTCGGGTTCGCCGCCCGCGCTCTCCATCAGGGCGTCCCACACGAGGTAACCCGCGTTGCGGTAGGCGTGCACGAGCAGATCGAGGGGGAGGCCCTGCCCGGCGCGGCGCCGGCCCGCCTCCTCCGCGTACGCCAGATCCCTGCGCGGTGACTCGCGGCGTGCCGAGATGGTCTCGATGCCGATCCGCATCGCCTCCTCGGCCTCCCGCCACTGGACGTCGTACGGCAGCACCCGCGCGTACACGTCGGAGAAGGCGAACAATTGCCGCAGATGCTCGTCGACCAGCTCGGGCACCCGCTCCAGCAGCGTCGTGCACGCCTCCTTCAGCAGCTTCCAGTCCTGCCCGGTGCGATGCCTGCGTCCACCCATCGCCCCTCCCAACAGCCCGTAAAGCGACGGCAAAGGACTCTTTCGCTTGTGCGGAGGATGTCATCCCGCGCCCGTCCCCGGCAGGCCCCTGACACGGGGTCTTGTGCGCGCGCACAACCGAGGCGGGCGGGCGCTGGGCCCACGCAGCGATTCCGCGGCCGCCCGTGGACGGGCCGCCCGCACGGTGCTGTCGTGAGCGCCACCGGTCCAGGAAGGGACACAGAGTGACCGATGCACAAGGGGAGGGCCTCGCCGTCGACGACGTGTCGGTCGGCTACGGCCCCGTACGCGCCCTGCGCGGTGTGACGATCGAGGTGCCCCGCGGCGCCGTCGTCACCGTGCTCGGCGGCAACGGCGCGGGCAAGACGACGCTGCTGCGCGCCGTCTCGCGCACGCTGGGATTTCACGGTGGGACGGTCACCTCCGGCGAGGTGCGGTTCGGCGGGCGCCGGACCAGCGGGCTCTCCGCCGACCGCGTCGTGGCCGCGGGGATCTGCCAAGTACCGGAAGGGCGAAGGGTGTTCGCCCGGATGACCGTCGCCGACAATCTGCGGGCCGGCGCGCTCGGCTCGACCGGGTCGCGCGCCGACAAGGCGGCGGCGCTGCGCCGCGTCCACGAGCTGTTCCCGGTCCTCGCGGAGCGGGCGGGGCAGCGCGCCGGGCTGCTGTCCGGCGGTGAGCAGCAGATGCTGGCGGTCGCCCGCGCCCTGATGGCGGGCCCGCGCCTGCTCCTGCTCGACGAGCCCTCGCTCGGCCTCGCCCCGCTGATGGCGGCCCGCATCGCCGACACGATCCGCGAGATCAACGCCCAGGGCGTCTCCGTCCTCCTCGTCGAGCAGAACGCGGCCCTCGCGCTGCGTCTCGCCTCGTACGCGTACGTCCTGGAGGTCGGCGAGATCACCCTGCACGGCCCCGCGGACGAACTGGCGGACTCCGACGAGGTGCGCCGCCGCTACCTGGGCGTCGTCGACGAGACAGCCGCCGAGGACGCCTCCGGCGGCGCCTCGCACGCACCGGTGCTGCGCCGCTGGGGAGGTGCCCGATGACCGCCGCGACCGCCACCCACGTACTGCCGCTGACAGTGCGGGACCTGACCGTACGGTTCGCCGGGCTCACCGCTCTCGACGCCATCAGCCTCACCGTCGAACCCGGCACGGTGCACGCCGTCATCGGGCCCAACGGCGCGGGCAAGTCGACCTGCTTCAACGTGCTGTCCGGCGTCTACCGGGCCACCTCGGGCAGCGTCCACCTCGGTGAACGGGAGCTCACCGGGCTGCCCCCGCACCGGATCGCCGGGCTCGGCGTGGCCCGCATCTTCCAGAACCTCGCCCTGCCGCCGCGCACCACGGTCGCCGACAGCCTGCTGCTCGGCCGCCACCGGCTGACCCGCACCGGCTTCCTCGCCGCCGGACTGCGCCTGCCCTCCGCAGTCCATGAGGAGCGGCTGCACCGCGAACGGGTGCGGGAGATAGCGGAGTTCGTCGGCATCGGCGACCAACTCGACACACCGACCGGCGCGTTGCCCTACGGCCAGCAGAAACTCGCCGAACTCGCCCGCGCCCTGTGCATGGAACCGAGCGTCCTGCTGCTCGACGAACCCGTCGCCGGAATGACCGCGGACGAGCGGCGCCGCACCTCCGCCGTCATCGCGGGCGTCCGCGACAGCCTCGGCATCTCCATCGTCCTCGTCGAACACGACATGGGAGTCGTCATGCGCCTCGCCGACGAGGTCACGGTCCTCGACTTCGGCCGCCGGATCGCCGGCGGGCCACCGGACCGCGTCCAGAACGACCCGGCGGTCGTCCAGGCATACCTGGGCGCGCCCGCCGAAGGCGACACGAACGGGGAGGCCTCCGCGTGACCACGTTCCTCGAACTCCTCCTCAACGGCATCTCGATGGGCTCCGTGTACGCGCTCATCGCCCTCGGCTTCGTCGTCATCTTCCGCGCCACCGAAGTGGTCAACTTCGCCCACGCCTCCCTGCTGCTCGCCGGCGGCTACGTCACCGCCTCGCTCCACGACGACATCGGCTTCTGGGCCGCGCTCGGCGTCGGCATCGCCGCGGCCGCGGTCGTCGGCGCCGCCGTGGAGTTCCTCGTGATGCGCCGCTACCGCGGGCACGACCACAGCGTCCTCGCCATCGTCACCATCGGCGTCGACATCCTGCTCACCACCGAACTCACCCGGCGCCTGGGCACCGACGTGCTCTCGATGGGCGACCCGTGGGGCGACTCCGTCCTCACCGTCGGCGGGGTCTCGGTCGCGCACACCCGGATCGCCGCGTTCGTCACCGCGGCCCTGCTCATCGCCGGCTTCCTGATCGTCTTCCGCTTCACGTCCTGGGGCGTCGCGATGCGCGCGGCCGCGGAGAGCAGCGAGACGGCCGCGCTGATGGGCGTACGGCTCGGCAGGGTCTCGCTCGGCGCCTGGGCCGTGGCCGGCGGGCTCGCCGCCGTCGCCGCGCTCTTCCTCTGCGTGTTCCCGACGCCCGGCCTGGAACGGGCCACCTCCCTCGCCGCGCTGAAGGCGTTCCCCGCCGCCATCCTCGGCGGGCTCGACTCCACCACGGGCGCGCTCGTCGGCGGCCTCGTGGTCGGTGTCACGGAGTCCCTCGCCACCGGCTACCAGAGCGAGCTCGCCTTCATGGGCCGGGGGCTCGGCGACCTCGCGCCCTACCTCGTGATGACCGTGATTCTCCTGCTGCGGCCCTCGGGGCTCTTCGGCACGAAGGAGCTCGCCCGTGTCTGACACCCTCGCCGCCACGAAGGCCACGGACCCCCCGACGCCTCGGACCCCCACCCGGACGCTGCTCACCCGCCGCCGCACCTACGCCGCGGCCGTCTGCGGGCTGCTGCTGCTCGCCCTGCCGTTCTACCTCGACCGGTTCTGGCTCCAGGCGGGCCTGTTCGCCATGGCCGCCGCGATCGGCGCCATCGGACTCAACCTCCTCACCGGCGCCACCGGGCAGCTCTCCATGGGCCACGCCTTCTTCCTCGCCGTCGGCGCCTACGGATACTGCGTCTTCGCGGGGGAGCGCGGCGAGGACCTCAACGGGCTCGGGCTGCCGCCGTGGCTCGCCGCCGTCCTCGCGGTGGCCGTCGCCGGGGTCGCGGGCGGCCTCTTCAGCCCCATCGCGGGCCGCCTCCAGGGCGCGTACCTCGGCATCGCGACGCTCGCCCTCATCTTCATCGGGCAGCACGTCCTGTTCAACGCCGAGGGCCTGACCGGGGGCGCCAACGGGCGCGACGTACCCGCCATGAGCCTGTTCGGGCTCACCTTCGACGACCAGGCGCTCACCGTCGCGGGCGTGCCGTTCGGCTCCGCCGAGAAACTCTGGTACTTGGGGCTGCTGCTCACGCTCGGCGGCGGCCTGTTCGCCCGCGGGGTGCTGCGCGGGCGGCCGGGCCGCGCCATGAACGCCATCCGCGACCACCGCATCGCCGCCGGCGTCCTCGGCGTGCCCGTGGCCCGCTACCGCGGCGCCGTCTTCGTCCTCTCGTCGATGTACGCGGGCCTCGCGGGCGTGCTGCTCGCGCTCGTCTTCCAGCGCACCGTGCCCGACTACTTCGGCATCACGCTCTCCCTGGAGTACCTCGCCATGATCGTCATCGGCGGGCTCGGGTCCGTGGCGGGCGCGGTCGTGGGCGCCGCGTTCGTCTCGCTGCTGCCCCAGATCCTCACCCGCTACAGCGACGCCCTGCCGCTCGTCTCCGCCCCCGGCACCGGAGGCGTCGCACCCGGCGAGGCATCCCGCTACCTCTACGGCGCCGCCGTCGTGGCGGTGGTCCTTTTCCTTCCGGGCGGCCTTGTGCAGCTTGCCGCCCGGCGTGTTCGGAAACACCCTCAGGAGGAGTCATGATCGCCCGTACTGGCCGCACTCGCACGCTCACGGTGACCGCCGTGGCCGCGCTGCTCGCGCTGACCGCCGCGTGCAGCTCCAAGGCCGAGGACGGGGGAGGGGACGACGACAAACAGAGCGCGGACGGGATAAAGACCGGCAAGGGCATCTCGGGCAAGACGATCGACCTCGGCGTCCTCACCGACATGACCGGCGTGTACGCGACACTCGGCAAGAGCGTCACGCAGGCTCAGCAGCTCTATGTGAAGCAGGTCAACGCCGACGGCGGGATCTGCGGTTACCAGCTGAAACTCACCGTCCGCGACCACGGCTACGACCCGCAGAAGGCCGTCGCCGGATACACCGAGCTCGCGCCCAAGGTGCTGGGGTTCACCCAGTTCATCGGGTCGCCGTTCGTCGCCGCCGTCGAGAAGCGCATCACCGACCAGGACAAGGCCCTCGTCCTGCCGCAGGCATGGTCGTCGAATCTGCTCGGCAGCCCCTATGTGCGGATCATCGGATCGACGTACGACATCGAGACGATCAACGCGATCGACTTCCTGTTGAAGGAGAAGGGGCTGAAGAAGGGCGACAAGCTCGGCCACGTCTACTTCGAGGGCGACTACGGCGAGAGCGCGCTCAAGGGCTCGAAGTTCATGGCCGAGGAGGCCGGGCTGACCGTCGTGGAGCAGAAGATCAAGCCGACCGACAACGACATGACGGCCCAGGTCGCCGCCCTGAAGAAGGCCGGCGTCAAGGGCATCGTGATCAGTGCGGGACCGCGCCAGGCGGCCTCGCTGGTCGGAGTCGCCGCCGCCGCGAAGCTGAACGTGCCGGTCATCGGCAACAACTCGGCGTACTCCCCGCAGCTCCTCGGCACCCAGGCGGCCCCGGCCCTGCTCGCCAACTACTACGTCGCGTCCCCGTCGCTGCCCATCGGCGCGGACACCCCGGAGGCCAAGAAGCTCGTCGCCGACTACAAGAAGGCGTACCCGAAGGACGGCCTCGACAACGGCGTCGTCGCCGGCTGGACCGCGGCCGGTGTCTTCGGCGAGGCCCTGAAGAAGGCGTGCGAGAACAAGGACCTCACCCGTGAGGGCGTCGACAAGGGCCTGCTCTCCCTGAGCGGCTACGACATGGGCTTCGGCGTCGACCAGGACTTCACCGACCCCAAGGCCCCGTCCTCCCACAAGTCGGTGATCCTGCGGCCCGACAAGACGGCCGTGGGCGGCCTGAAGGTGGTCCGCGCCCCGGGTGAGTCGACGGAGGCGAAGACCTACACCCCGACCAACTGACCGATACCACCCCGATGGGCCCGAGCCACCAGCCCGGGCCCATCGCTCTGCCCCGCCACGACGGCCGGGACCCGCCGTTCCCGGGCCGGCTGGGCCCCGCCAGGGGCGCGAGGAACGGCGCGCCCAGCCACGACGAACGCGCACCCGCCGTAGTCCGGATGCCCCCGGCGCCGAGGCGCCCCAGGGGCGCGGGGAACGGCGCGCCCAGCCACAACGAACCGGCACCCGCAGGCGGACAGACGCCCCCACGGCGCCAAGGCGCAAAAGGGATGGGCCCGAGCCAAATGGCTCGGGCCCATCCCTCACAGGTTCCGCCGGGCCACGGCTACGGCTGGGCCCGCGCCTCACGCCGGTTGTCCCGGAAGTTGTTCACCCGTCGCGCCGTCGCGAACAGGGGGATCACCGCGCCGAGGACGAGCTGCAGCGCACAGCCGGTCTGGAGCAGGAGCTGCCCGCCGGGGGCGTCGAACGCCCAGGCGGCCAGCAGACCCATGCTGAGCACGATCCACGAGAGCATCGCGACCGCGAGGCGCCCCCGCGGCTTCGGGTACTCGACACGGCTCACCATCAGCCACGCGGTGCCGATGATCGCCAGCAGCGTCGCCACGAACGGCAGCTCGAGCAGCACGATCGAGACGACGGTCAGCGCGCCGAAGGGAGACGGCATGCCCTGGAAGGTGCCGTCCTTGACGGTGACGCACGAGAACCGCGCAAGCCGCAGCACCACCGCCAGCAGCACCACGATGGCCCCCACCGCCGCGACTCTCTGGTGCGCGTCATTGGCGACCATGCCGTAGACGAGCACGAAGTACGCGGGCGCGAGGCCGAAGCTGATCAGGTCCGAGAGGTTGTCCAGCTCGGCGCCCATGGGCGAGGAGCGCAGCTTGCGGGCGACCAGACCGTCGAACAGGTCGAAGATCGCGGCGGCGAGCATGAGGATCACCGCGGTGGCGGCGCTGCTGCGGGCCATGCCCGAGTCGTTGCTGCCCTGGATGTGCGGGATCAGGATGCCGGTCGTCGTGAAGTAGACCGCCATGAAGCCGCACGTGGCGTTGCCGAGGGTCAGGGTGTCCGCTATCGACAGGCGCAGTGAGAGCGGCATCTCCTCCGCGTCGTCCGTCACCGCGTTGTCCGGCACGGACGCCCAGCCCGCCTGGGTCTCGGGGTCAGTCACGGTCAAGTCGAGTCACCCCTGCCACCGTCTTCTGGCCGACCTCCACGTCGATCTCCACGCCCTCCGGGAGGTAGATGTCGACGCGCGAACCGAAGCGGATCAGACCGATGCGCTCGCCCTGCTCGACCTTGGTGCCCCGGGGGATGTACGGCACGATGCGGCGGGCGACGGCGCCGGCGATCTGGATCATCTCGATGTCACCGAGGTCGGTGTCGAAGTGCCAGACGACGCGCTCGTTGTTCTCGCTCTCCTTGTTGAACGCCGGGACGTAACCGCCCGGGATGTGTTCGACGGAGGTCACGGTGCCGGCCAGGGGGGCGCGGTTGACGTGGACGTTCAGCGGGCTCATGAAGATCGCGACGCGGGTGCGGCCGTCCTTCCACGGCATGATGCTCTGCACCACACCGTCTGCCGGGGAGATGACCCGGCCCTGGGCGATCTCGCGCTCGGGGTCGCGGAAGAACCACAGCATCCCGGCCGCCAGAGCGGTGGCCGGGACGGCGAGTGCTGCCGCGTTCTTCGAACGACGCGATCGGGCCAGGCTCAGGGCAGCCGTGGCAACGGTCGGGAGAAGCCACGGCGATGCTCCGCGCGCAAGGCGACCACCGAGGAAGCCGTCGCGAGGTGCAGAGGTTTGGCTGTGGGGCATGGATGACCTTCGTAGCGGATGAGGCCGCGCTGGTTACGGGGGGACGGCGGCTTTTCCGAGGAATGCTATCGGTTGCGAGCCGCAACTGGGCAAGCCAGGAAGCCGAGTCGGCGGCCGAAGAGTGTTGACGGGGTGTGATCTTCCATGCGAAGAAAACACCCCGAAATAGGACATCTCGCCAGGCTCAGCCCTGGAATCGATACTCTTCGAGCAGTCGACGACCAATGATCATTTTCTGGATTTCGGCGGTACCTTCACCGATCAACAGCATGGGCGCCTCACGGTACAGGCGCTCGATCTCGTACTCCTTGGAGAACCCGTATCCACCGTGGATCCGGAACGCGTCCTCCACGACTTCTTTGCAGTATTCGGAGGCCAGGTACTTGGCCATTCCCGCTTCGAGGTCGTTTCGTTCCCCCGAGTCCTTTTTGCGTGCCGCGTTCACCATCATCGCATGCGCGGCCTCGACCTTGGTGGCCATCTCCGCCAGCTTGAACTGGATCGCCTGGTGCTGGGCGATGGGCTTGCCGAAAGTGTGACGTTGCTGGGCATAGGAGACGCCGAGTTCGAAAGCACGCTGCGCGACACCGCAGCCACGCGCCGCCACATTGACCCGGCCGACCTCCACGCCGTCCATCATTTGGTAAAACCCTCGGCCGGTCTGCCCGCCTAGTACACAATTGGCCGGAATGCGCAGGCCATCCATGATCAATTCGGTGGTGTCGACCCCCTTGTAACCCATCTTGTCGATCTTCCCGGGAATGGTGAGGCCAGGTCGGACCTCGCCGAAACCGGGCTCCTTCTCCACCAGGAAGGTCGTCATCGACTTGTGCGGGGCCGTGCCCTCGGGATGACCTTCATCACTGCGCGTGAGAACCGCCACAAGTGTTGACGTGCCGCCGTTGGTCAGCCACATCTTCTGACCGTTCAGGACGTACTTGTCGCCGTCCTTGACCGCCTTCGACGAGATCGCCGACACGTCCGAGCCGAGCGCGGGCTCCGACATCGAGAACGCGCCGCGCACCTCACCCAGCGCCATCCGCGGCAGGAAGTGGTCCCGCTGCTCCTGGGTGCCGTGCTGCTTGAGCATGTACGCCACGATGAAGTGGGTGTTGATGATGCCGGAGACCGACATCCAGCCCCGCGCGATCTCCTCCACGCACAGCGCGTACGTGAGCAGCGACTCGCCAAGACCCCCGTACTCCTCGGGGATCATGAGCCCGAACAGGCCCAACTCCTTGAGCCCGTCGACGATCTCCTGCGGATACTCGTCGCGGTGCTCGAGCTCGGTGGCGACCGGGATGATCTCCTTGTCGACGAAGTCCCGTACCGTGGACAGGATTTCCTGCTGGACGTCGGTGAGACCGGCGGTCCGGGCGAGTCGCGCCATGGCTACTTCTCCTGCTCCTTGAGCTGGGGGCGGCCGGGCTGCTCGCCGCCGCGCTCCTTGATGTAGGTCTCGGTCGGCACCATCACCTTGCGGCGGAAGACGCAGACGAGCGTGCCGTCCTGCTTGTAGCCCTTGGTCTCCACGTGGACGATGCCGCGGTCCGACTTGGACCTGGACGGTGTCTTGTCGAGGACCGTCGTCTCGCCGTAGATGGTGTCGCCGTGGAAGGTCGGTGCCACGTGCTTGAGCGACTCGACCTCCAGGTTGGCGATCGCCTTGCCGGAGACGTCCGGCACCGACATGCCCAGCAGCAGGGAGTAGATGTAGTTGCCGACGACGACGTTCTTGCCGAAGTCGGTCGTCCTCTCCGCGTAGTTGCTGTCCATGTGGAGCGGGTGGTGGTTCATCGTCAGCAGACAGAAGAGGTGGTCGTCGTACTCGGTGACCGTCTTCCCCGGCCAGTGCTTGTAGACGTCCCCGACGGTGAACTCTTCGTAAGTGCGGCCGAATTGCATGGTCCTACGCCTCCGGGGCCTCGAACGTGGACGTGCGGCGCATGCCGGCCGCGCGGCCCTTACCGGAGATGACGAGCGCCATCTTCCGGCTCGCCTCGTCGATCATCTCGTCGCCGAGCATCGCCGAGCCCTTCTTGCCGCCCGCCTCGGACGTGCAGTACTCGTACGCGTCCAGGATCAGCTCGGCGTGGTCGTAGTCCTCCTGCGAGGGCGAGAAGACCTCGTTGGCCGCCTCGACCTGGCCGGGGTGCAGCACCCACTTGCCGTCGAAGCCGAGGGCGGCGGCGCGGCCCGCGACCTCGCGGAAGCCGTCCACGTTCTTGATCTGGAGGTAGGGGCCGTCGATCGCCTGGAGGTCGTTGGCGCGGGCCGCCATCAGGATCTTCATCAGGATGTAGTGGTACGCGTCGGCGCCGTAGCCGGGCGGCTGCTCGCCGACGACCAGGGACTTCATGTTGATGGAGGCCATGAAGTCGGCCGGGCCGAAGATGATCGTCTCGATGCGCGGGGACGCCTGCGCGATCGCGTTCACGTTGTTCAGGCCTTGCGCGTTCTCGATCTGCGCCTCGATGCCGATCTTGCCGACCTCGAAGCCCATCGTCTTCTCGATCTGCGTGAGCAGCAGATCGAGGGCGACGACCTGGTCGGCACTCTGCACCTTCGGCAGCATGATGCAGTCCAGGTTCTGGCCCGCGCCCTCGACGACCGTCACGACGTCCCGGTACGTCCACTCGGTCGTCCAGTCGTTGACGCGCACGACCCGTGTCTTGCCCGTCCAGTCGCCCTCGTTGAGGAACTTGACGATGGTGTGCCGGGCGTCCGGCTTCGCGAGCGGCGCGCAGGCGTCCTCCAGGTCGAGGAAGACCTGGTCGGCCGCGAGGCCCTGGGCCTTCTCCAGGAAGCGCGGGTTCGAGCCGGGCACGGCCAGACACGAGCGGCGCGGGCGAAGGCGGTTGACCTGAGTCATGCGGGGACCTCCAGTGGGTCGAGCTTGTTCGCTAGCCGGATCTCGTCGACGATACGGCCGATGATCTCCGTGATGCCGAAGTCCTTGGGGGTGAAGACGGCGGCGACACCCGCCCGCTTCAGCTCCTCGGCGTCGGCGCCCGGGATGATGCCGCCGACGATCACGGGGATGTCGGGGGCGCCCGCCTCACGCAGGCGGGTGAGGACGTCCGGCACCAGCTCGGCGTGCGACCCGGAGAGGATCGACAGGCCGACGCAGTGCACGTCCTCGGCCAGTGCGGCGGAGACGATCTGTTCGGGGGTGAGCCGGATGCCCTGGTAGACCACCTCGAACCCGGCGTCGCGGGCCCGTACGGCGATCTGCTCGGCGCCGTTGGAGTGGCCGTCGAGGCCGGGCTTGCCGACGAGCAGGCGCAGCTTGCCGCCGAGCTCGTCCCCGGTGCGCCGGACCTTCTCGCGGACCAGCGCCAGCGGTGTGCCCTCCTCGGCGGTCACCGCGACCGGCGCGGAGGAGACCCCGGTGGGCGCCCGGAACTCGCCGAACACCTCGCGCAGTGCCTCGGACCACTCGCCGGTCGTGACGCCGGCGCGGGCGCATTCGAGGGTGGCCTCCATGAGGTTCTCGGTGCCGGCGGCCGCCTCCTTCAGGCGCTCCAGGGCCTGCCCGGTGGTCGGGTAGTGGAACGGGTCGCCCAGGCCCTGCCGGTCGCTCGACTCCTGACGCGTGGTGCGCCACTCGCCGATGGCCCGCACGACCCGCGCCTCCACCTGGTGGTCGACCGTCATGATCGCGGCGTCCAGGTCGGCGGTGAGCGGGTTCGGCTCGGTCGACTCGTAGATGTTGACGCCGACGATCTTCTCCTCGCCGCCCTCGATCCGGGCCCGGCGCTCGGCGTGCGAGGAGACGAGCTGCGACTTGAGGTAGCCGGACTCGACGGCGGCCATCGCGCCGCCCATCTCCTGGATCCGCTCGATCTCGGCGAGGGACTCGGTGACCAGCGCGTCGACCTTCTTCTCGACCACGTGCGAGCCCGCGAAGATGTCCTCGTACTCCAGCAGGTCGCTCTCGTGGGCGAGGACCTGCTGGATGCGCAGCGACCACTGCTGGTCCCAGGGCCGGGGCAGGCCCAACGCCTCGTTCCAGGCGGGGAGTTGGACGGCGCGGGCGCGGGCGTCCTTGGAGAGCGTGACAGCCAGCATCTCCAGCACGATCCGCTGGACGTTGTTCTCCGGCTGCGCCTCGGTCAGGCCGAGCGAGTTGACCTGCACGCCGTACCGGAAGCGGCGCTGCTTCGCGTTCTCGATGCCGTACCGCTCGCGCGTGATCTGGTCCCAGATCCGCCCGAACGCCCGCATCTTGCACATCTCCTCGATGAAGCGGACGCCCGCGTTCACGAAGAAGGAGATGCGGGCCACGACGTCCCCGAACTTCTCGGCGGGGACCTGCCCCGAGTCGCGTACGGCATCGAGAACGGCGACGGCGGTGGACATCGCGTAGGCGATCTCCTGGACCGGTGTGGCCCCCGCCTCCTGGAGGTGGTACGAGCAGATGTTGATCGGGTTCCACTTGGGGATGTGGGAGACCGTGTAGGCGATCATGTCGGTCGTCAGGCGGAGGGAGGGGCCCGGCGGGAAGACGTGCGTCCCGCGGGACAGGTACTCCTTGACGATGTCGTTCTGCGTCGTGCCCTGGAGCGCCGCGATGTCGAGGCCCTGCTCCTCGGCGACGACCTGGTAGAGCGCCAGAAGCCACATGGCGGTGGCGTTGATGGTCATCGAGGTGTTCATCTGGTCCAGGGGGATGTCCTGGAACAGGCGCCGCATGTCACCGAGGTGCGAGACCGGCACGCCGACCCGGCCGACCTCGCCGCGGGCGAGGACGTGGTCCGGGTCGTAGCCCGTCTGGGTCGGCAGGTCGAAGGCGACCGAAAGACCCGTCTGGCCCTTGGCGAGGTTGCGCCGGTACAGCTCGTTGGACGCCTCGGCCGTGGAGTGACCGGCGTAGGTGCGCATCAACCACGGCCGGTCCTTCTGACGCTCAGTCATCAGCGGTTGCTCCCCTGGGGGTTCAGACGTTCCGGAAGCGGTTGATGGCGTCGATGTGCTGGGCGCGCTTGTCGTGGTCGCGCACGCCGAGGCCCTCCTTCGGCGCGAGGGCGAGGACGCCGACCTTGCCCTGGTGGAGGTTGCGGTGCACGTCGTACGCGGCCTGGCCGGTGTCTTCGAGGGCGTACGTCTTCGAGAGCGTCGGGTGGATCTTGCCCTTGGCGATCAGGCGGTTCGCCTCCCACGCCTCGCGGTAGTTGGCGAAGTGCGAGCCGATGATCCGCTTCAGCGACATCCACAGGTAGCGGTTGTCGTACTCGTGCATGTAGCCGGAGGTGGAGGCGCAGGTGGTGATGGTGCCGCCCTTGCGCGTGACGTAGACGGAGGCGCCGAACGTCTCGCGGCCCGGGTGCTCGAAGACGATGTCGATGTCCTCGCCGCCGGTGAACTCGCGGATGCGCTTGCCGAAGCGCTTCCACTCCTTGGGGTCCTGGGTGTGCTCGTCCTTCCAGAACTTGTAGCCCTCGGCGTTGCGGTCGATGATCGCCTCGGCGCCCATCTTCCGGCAGATCTCCGCCTTCTGCTCGCTGCTCACGACGCAGATCGGGTTGGCGCCGCCGGCCAGCGCGAACTGGGTGGCGTAGCTGCCGAGGCCGCCGCTCGCGCCCCAGATCAGCACGTTGTCGCCCTGCTTCATGCCGGCGCCGTTGCGCGAGACCAGCTGGCGGTACGCGGTGGAGTTGACGAGGCCGGGAGCCGCCGCCTCCTCCCAGCTGAGGTGGTCGGGCTTGGGCATCAGCTGGTTGGACTTGACGAGGGCGATCTCCGCCAGGCCGCCGAAGTTGGTCTCGAAGCCCCAGATGCGCTGCTCGGGGTCGAGCATTGTGTCGTTGTGGCCGTCCGACGACTCCAGTTCGACGCTCAGGCAGTGCGCGACGACCTCGTCACCGGGGTTCCAGGCGTTGACGCCGGGACCGGTGCGCAGCACGACGCCCGCCAGGTCGGAGCCGATGATGTGGTACGGCAGGTCGTGGCGCTTGGTCAGCTCGCTGAGGCGGCCGTACCGCTCCAGGAAGCTGAAGGTGGAGACCGGTTCGAAGATCGAGGTCCACACGGAGTTGTAGTTGACCGAGGAGGCCATCACGGCCACCAGGGCCTCGCCCGGGCCGAGTTCGGGCACCGGCACGTCGTCCAGGTGGATCGACTTGCGCGGGTCCTTCTCGCGGGACTCCAGCCCGGCGAACATCTCCGTCTCGTCCTTGTGCACGGTGATCGCGCGGTACGAGTCGGGCAGCGGCAGGGCGGCGAAGTCGGCAGACGTGGCGGTCTGCGACTGAATCGCGTCCAGGATTTCCTTCACGATGGTGCCTCCGGCGAAGAGCGTCGAGGGGAACGCTGAGTCGGGGTTGGGTGGCTGCGGGTGGGTGGAGCGTGCCGTCGGTTCGGCGGGGTGGTGCGGTGGCAGCGCTTGGTGTGGCGCGGAAGGTTGCCTGTGACGCAGGCGTCCGGGCGCGCGGGCCACGGTCGGTCGCGGCTTGCGGGGACAGCCGGCGTACGGAAGTTCTCTGTACGCCGGCCGCCCGGACTCCTTCAACGTATGGCACACGGTGACAGGCCGCAAGGCACTGCGTGCCATCAATTTCGCTCAGGTGAAATATTTACGCGACAGGTGAGCGATGATCGATCATTGGAGGTCAGAGGCGTGTGGGACCGCACTGCAAGGGATCGATGATCGATCAAGGCGGGTCCGGGGGACTGTCCGGCGCATAAAGAAAGCCCCTCACCTGGCACGCAGTGCCAGGTGAGGGGCCGGAGTTCCGGGACGGCAGGATCTAGTGGTTGCGGAGGGCTTCCTCGATGGTGCGCATGACCTCGGGGAGCGGCGCGTCCGTGCGGGCCACCGCCACCAGTACCTCGCCTGAGTGCGAGACCTGGGCCGGCGGCTGGGCGGTGGCCGTGCGGCCGGCTCCGATGCCGCTGCCGAAGGTGCGGCGCACGATCGCGAAGGCGCGGTCGAGCTGGGCCTCCACGTCGCCCTGGCCGCCGGCCCGGAGCCAGCGGCGCAGCACGTGGTTGTGGGCGGTGACGACGGCGGAGGCGGCGACCTCGGCGAGCAGCGGGTCGTCGTTGCCGTCGTGGTGCGCCTGCTCGTCGAAGTGGCCGAGCAGATAGCGGGTGAAGAGGCGCTCGTAGCGGGCGACCGAGGAGATCTCGCGCTCGCGCAGCGTGGGCACCTCGCGGGTCAGCCGGTAGCGCTCCACGGCCACGGCGGGGGACGCGGCGTACATCTTCATGACTTCCTTGATGCCGCGGCACACGGTGTCGAGCGGGTGTTCGAGCGGTGGTGCCGCGTTCAGGACGGCCTCGGCGCGGACCAGGGTGTCGTCGTGGTCCGGGAAGATCGCCTCTTCCTTCGAACGGAAGTGGCGGAAGAAGGTGCGGCGCGCGACGCCGGCCTGTGCGGCGATCTCGTCGACCGTCGTCGCCTCGTACCCCTTCGTGGCGAAGAGTTCCATCGCCGCGGCGGCCAGCTCACGGCGCATCTTGAGCCGCTGGGCGGCCGCCCGGTTGCCGGCGGCGCTCTCCGGAGCGTCGGGCGTAGCGGGGGTGCGGGAGGGCTGGGCGGCCTTATGAGCGGGCGTCATGCCCCGAACGTACTGCATGTACGTTCCCGGACGCTCCCCGGTGAGCGGGCTGCCCGGTGCTCCGAGCAGCCCGCCCCAGCCGGCCCCGCTCTCCCCGTCCGGCTCAGCGCCGGGCATATTCGCGGAAGCCACGACCTGTCTTGCGGCCGAGGCAGCCCGCGGCCACCAGGTGTTCGAGCAGCGGAGCGGGGGCGAGGCCCGGGTCGCGGAACTCGCGGTGCAGCACCTTCTCGATGGCGAGGGAGACGTCGAGGCCGACCACGTCCAGCAGTTCGAACGGGCCCATCGGGTAGCCGCCGCCGAGCTTCATCGCGGCGTCGATGTCGTCGAGCGTGGCGTAGTGCTCCTGCACCATCTTGATCGCGTTGTTCAGGTACGGGAACAGCAAAGCGTTCACGATGAACCCGGCCCGGTCGCCGCAGTCCACCGGGTGCTTGCGGATGTCGAGGGTCAGAGCGCGGACGGTGGTGTGCACGTCGTCCGTGGTCAGCACGGTCCGCACCACCTCGACGAGCTTCATCGCCGGGGCCGGGTTGAAGAAGTGCATGCCGATCACGTCCTGCGGGCGCGAGGTGGCCCGGGCGAGCGCGACGACCGGCAGCGACGAGGTCGTGGTGGCCAGGATCGCGCCGGGCTTGCAGACCTTGTCGAACGTCGCGAACAGCTGCCGCTTGATCTCCAGGTCCTCGGCGACCGCCTCCAGCGCGAGATCGACGTCGGCGAACGCGTCGTAGGAGCCGGCGGGCGTGATCCGCCCGAGCGTCTGCGCGGCGGCCTCCGCCGTCATCCGGCCCTTGTCGACAGAGCGCGAAAGTGACTTGTTGATACGGGACTTGGCCTTCTCGGCCTTCTCCTCGCTGCGGGCGGCGAGGACGACGTCGTAACCGGCCTTCGCGAAGACCTCGGCGATACCGGAGGCCATCGTGCCGGAGCCCGCGACCCCGACGGAGCGGACCGGGCGGGTGGCGCCCGGCGCGTCCCCGGCCGACGGCGTCAGGGCGTCGCGCACCACGACGGAGCTGCCCGGCTCCTCGTACGTGTAGAAGCCGCGGCCCGCCTTGCGGCCGGTCAGGCCCGCCTCGCTGAGCTGCTTGAGGACCGGCGCGGGCGCGTGCAGCCGGTCCCGCGACTCCGCGTACATGGCGTCGAGCACGGTGCGCGCGGTGTCCACGCCGATCAGGTCGAGCAGGGCGAGAGGCCCCATGGGCAGCCCGCAGCCCAGCTTCATCGCGGCGTCGATGTCCTCGCGCGAGGCGTACTTGGCCTCGTACATGGCGGCGGCCTGGTTGAGGTAGCCGAACAGCAGGCCGTCGGCGACGAATCCGGGTCGGTCGCCCACCGCGACCGGCTCCTTGCCCAGTTCGAGCGCGAGATCGGTGACGGCGGCGATCGCGACGGGCGCGGTGAGCACGCTGGAGACCACCTCGACGAGCTTCATCGCGGGGGCCGGGTTGAAGAAGTGCAGTCCGAGGACGCGCTCGGGCCGGGCGGAGTCGGCCGCGAGCCGCGTCACGGACAGGGCGTTGGTGCCGGTGGCGAGGATGGCCTCGGGCCGCACGATCCCGTCCAGCGCCCGGAAGACCTGCTGCTTGATCTCGTACGACTCGGGGACGACCTCGATCACGAGGTCGGCGTCGGCCGCGGCCTGCAGATCCGTGAAGGTACGGAAGCGGGCGAGCAGCTCGGTGCGCTCCTGGCCGGTGAGGTGCTCGCGGCGCACCGCACGCGCCGTCGAGGACTCCAGTGCCACGACGGCCTGCGCGGTGGCGGTCTCGCTGATGTCGATGCCGATGACCTCGCGCCCGGCGCGGGCGAGGACCTCGGCGATGCCGGTGCCCATGGTGCCGAGGCCGACGACGGCCACGGTCGAGATGCGGGACAGGGGAGCGTCCATCCGGGAACTCCAGAAGTGAGGGTGACGACCGAGGGCGTACGCGCGAGCGCCGCCGGAGAGGCGTGCGGCGTGTGGCGTACGGAGAGGTGAACGTGGCGGGCCGGCAGAGGCCGCGCACGGAAAGCCGACAGGCCCTGTCCCGGAGCCATGCCGTCCTGCTCGAACTTCGGTAGCGCGTACCGAACCGACTGCACCCCCGACGGCTGCGTCACCAGGCCGGCGGAAGTGGTGCTGCGGGAAGTGTGCCCCGCTCAGATGAGATTAACCGGCGAGTAACGAGCGCGCCAGCCCCCGGCGTTGCCCAGTCTCTGTGATCTACGTCGCCGCAGGCCCGGCGCGTCTACCCTCGACTTCATGGACGAAGAGTCGCGAACGGTGACAGAACGCATCCGGAAGGAATCCGGCGGCACGCCCGCCTTCGACCAGCTCGCCGCCACGCGCGACATGGATGAGCTGGCCGCGGTGCTCACCGCACCGCAACAGCCGTTGTGGGCTCGGGAGTTGGCGGCCTACCGGCTCGGTGTCGCCGGTGACAGCCGCGCCTTCGAAGCCCTCGTCCTGCTCCTGAACCACCGCGATCCGGAACGCTGCGCGGCGGCGGCCCGGGCGCTGGCGGCGCTGGGCGACCCGCGCACGGCCCGCGCCGCGGCGGCCCTCGCCACCAACGAGCTGCGCGTCGCCTACGCCCTGCACCCCATCCGCCTGCTCACCCAGCTCAGGGCCCCCGAATCGGCCCCGGCCCTGATCACCACGCTCCGCCGCCGCCTTGCGCCGCACGACCCGTACCGCAAGGTGGCCCTCGCCTGTGTGGAGGGCCTCGGCAGCCTCGCGGACCCCCGCGCCCGCGACGTCCTCACGGAGGCGAGCACCCACCCGCGCCTGGCCATGGCGGCCGCGGCGGCACTGGCCCGCCTCCCCCAGAGATGAGGCGGAACAGCCTGGCCCGCCCCGTGAGCGGCCCGGTCAGCCCCGCGTGCCGAGCAGGCCGTGGAGCGCGGCGCCCCGCGACGCGGGCGGCGGGGACGATGCCGCCGCCTTCGTCCTCAGGGGCTTCGGGTCCGGCTGCTTCTTGCACACCGCGTCGGCCTCGGCGTCGCCGTCCCCGCGCGGCACCTCGCCGGACGTGAGGTAGGTCGCCAGGTGACGATCGAGGCAGGCGCTCCCGCTGAGCGTGATGCCGTGATTGCCGCCGCCCTCCTCGACCACCAGGCTCGATCCGCGCAGCAGGCGATGCATCGTGACACCGCCCTGGTACGGGGTCGCCCCGTCGTCCGTCGCCTGGAACAGCAGGACCGGAGGGAGCGAGGTGTTCGACACGCTCCTCGGGTGCAGCGTCCTCGTCGGCCAGAACGCGCAGGGCGCGTTGTACCAGGCGTTGTTCCACGTGGAGAACGGGGCCTCCTCGTGCACGCGCGCGTTGTCGTCGCGCCACTGGTTCCAGTCCCGCGGCCACCAGGCGTCCCGGCACTGCACGGCCGAGTAGACGCTGTAGCCGTTGTCCCCGGAGGCGTCGATCTCCGCGAAGTTCTCGTACGCCTCGACCAGTGGGTCCGCGTCCTTGGTCTTCACGTACGCCGAGAACGCGTCGGCCAGATAGGGCCAGTACCCGTTGTAGTAGCCGCCCGGCAGGAACGTGTCCTCCAGCTCGGCCGGGCCCACCTTCTTGCCCGCGGGCTTCTTCGCCAGCGCGTCGCGCATCGCGTACCACTTGGCCTCGACGCGGGCCGGGTCCTTGCCCAGTCCGTACGCCGCGTCGTGCTTGGCGACCCACGCCGAGAACGCCCGCTGCCGCTCGGTGAAGGCGCGGTCCTGCCGGAGATTGTCCTGGTACCAGACGCCCTCCGGGTCCACGATCGAGTCGAGGACGAGGCGCCGGACCCGCTCGGGGAAGTACTTCGCGTAGACCGCGCCCAGATAGGTGCCGTAGGAGTAGCCGAAGTAGTTGATCCGCCGCGCACCGAGCGCGGCCCGGATCGCGTCCATGTCCCTGACGGTGCTGACCGTGTCGATGAACGGCAGGACATCCGCGTACTTCTTGCCGCAGGCCCGCGCGAACGAGGCGGCGCGCTCGGTGTTGGCCCGCTCGATCGCCTCCTTCTTCGGCACACTCGGCGGGCGCACGGGTTTGAAGTAGCCGGGCTTGCAGTCCAGGGCGGGTCTGCTTCTGCCGACGCCGCGCGGGTCGAAGCCGATGACGTCGTACTGCGCGGCGACCTTCTTCGGCAGGCTCGACGCCACGAACCCCGCGAGCGTGAGCCCGCTGCCACCGGGCCCGCCCGGGTTCACCAGGAGCGGACCCTGGGACTTCTTCGCCGTGTGCGGGACCCGCGACAGAGCGAGGGTGATCTGCCGCCCCTGCGCGCGGTCGTGGTCCAGCGGCACCCGCAACGACGCGCACTGGAGCGTCGGGTACTCCTTCGTGCCGCACTTCTTCCAGCTGACGGCGGCGGCGCGCGGGACCGGCCGGGCCGACTCGGCGGCGGCGCCCGCGGCGCCGGTGGTCGTGGCGGCCGTGGAGGCGGCCAGTACGGCGGCTGCGGACAGGACGACTGCGCGTTTCTTCATGGGTCCTCCCAGGACGGAGGGTCAGGACCGCGGGTCCACGCTCCTGGCGGCATGTTCCCGTGCACAGTGGGGGAAAGAATCCGTTCTGTCAGAATTTGACCCGATCGCGCGCTCGATGCCGCCCGCTCGACACCCCATGAGCTGACGCGGCGTCACCCGGGCGCACCGCTCACAACAGGGTGAGCTGCGTCGGCGCGGACGTGTCGGGCGCCGCGCCCTGCTCCGGTACGCGCACGCGCCGCGGCAGCCCCGCGCGCGAGGGCCCGATCCCGTACTCCTCGGCCAGCTCGTGCACCTGCCGCGTCAGCCGCCGCTGGTACCACTTCGGGGCGTACGCGCCCTCCGCGTACAGCCGCTCGTAACGCCGCACCAGATACGGGTGGTGCTCGCCGAGCCAGCCCATGAACCACTCCCGCGCCCCCGGACGCAGATGCAGCACGAGCGGTGTCACGGACGTGGCCCCGGCCCGCGCGATCTCCCGCACCGTCGCCCGCAGCTGCTCCGGACGGTCGCCGAGGAACGGGATCACCGGCGCCATCAGCACGCCGCAGCCGATCCCCGCGTCGGTGAGGGCCCGCACGACATCGAGCCGGCGCTCGGGCGCGGGCGTGCCCGGCTCGACGGTGCGCCACAGCTCCTGGTCCATGAAGCCGACCGACACCGAGATGCCGACGTCCGTCACCTCGGCCGCCTGGCGCAGCAGATCGAGGTCGCGCAGGATCAGCGTGCCCTTGGTCAGGACGGAGAACGGGTTCGCGTGGTCGCGCAGTGCCTCGATGATGCCGGGCATCAACCGGTAGCGGCCCTCGGCCCGTTGGTAGCAGTCGACGTTCGTGCCCATCGCGATGTGGTCGCCCTGCCAGCGGTGCGAGGCGAGGTGGCGGCGCAGCAGCTCCGGCGCGTTCACCTTCACCACGATCTGGCTGTCGAAGCCGAGCCCGGTGTCCAGGTCCAGATAGCGGTGGGTGTTGCGGGCGAAGCAGTAGACGCACGCGTGCGTGCAGCCCCGGTAGGGGTTGACCGTCCATTCGAACGGCATCCGGGACGCCCCCGGCACCCGGTTCACGATCGACCGCGCCCGGATCTCGTGGAACGTCACTCCGCGGAACTCGGGGGTGTCGACAATGCGGGTCGTGACCGCCTCCGCGCCGAACAGCGCGGCGTCCGGCGCCCGGCCGTGTTCGGCCCGGTCGTCCGTGAGGTTCTCCCAGCGCATGACGCCTCCTCGGTAGCACTGACCCCACAATAGAACACATGTTCCCTTGATCGTGCGGCCCGCTCCGTACCCCGGTTTTGGCGGCTCGCACCCGGGGTGGTTGGCTTGGCGGCGCCCACAGGAACCAAGTGCTGGAGGATGAGCCATGGCGCAGGTCGAGGCCACCACGGAACGTGTCGTCGCCGCGAAGCCGGACGACGTGTTCGACGCCCTCGCCGACTACAACGGCACCCGGGCGAAGCTGCTGACCGAGCACTTCAGCGAGTACGAGGTGCGCGAGGGCGGCGACGGCGAGCCCACGGTCGTCCACTGGAAGCTCCAGGCCACCAGCAAGCGCATCCGCGACTGCCTGCTCGACGTCACCGAGCCCACCGACGGTGAGCTCGTGGAGAAGGACCGCAACTCCTCGATGGTGACGACCTGGCGCGTCACCCCCGCCGGCGAGGGCCGCTCGCGCGTCGTCGTGACGACCGTGTGGAACGGGGCGGGCGGCATCGGCGGATTCTTCGAGAAGACCTTCGCCCCCAAGGGCCTCGGCCGCATCTACGACGCCGTACTCGCCAAGCTCGCCGCCGAAGTGGAGAAGTGACGCGGCGCGCACCCTCTCGGACGCGAACCGAACACCGATCTGCCGCTCACCGATTCGAGTGGTTCTCGTTCCGCCTCCGTTGTACGCCGTGGGGCTCCGACCGGCGCATACGCCGGTCGAGCCGGTCCGATGTGCACCTCGTCGCGCTTGCCCCCGTTGTCGCGTAATGCGAGAAATGGGCCGCGTAAGGGCGACGAGGGGAGCAGTAGGTGGGCACGACGACGCTGGCGGCCGAACCCGCGGGGGAGCGGGAGGCGGTTCGGGGGCCGGCTCCGGCGGACGCCGCTCCGGCGGCGCAACAGGCCGCCGTACCAGAGCAGTTGCCCGGCGCGGAGCTCGGCCCGCGCCGCGTCCGGATGGTCTTCGTCGGCCTGATGCTGGCGCTGCTGCTCGCCGCGCTGGAGCAGATGATCGTCGCCACCGCGCTCCCGAAGATCGTCGGTGAGCTGCACGGCCTCGACAAGATGTCCTGGGCGATCACCGCCTACCTGCTGACCTCCACCATCGGCCTGCCGATCTACGGCAAGCTCGGCGATCTCTTCGGCCGCAAGGGCGTCTTCCAGTTCGCGATCGTCGTGTTCGTCATCGGCTCGGCCCTGGCCGGCCGGGCGCAGAGCATGGACCAGCTCATCGCGTTCCGCGCGGTCCAGGGCGTCGGCGCCGGCGGCCTCATGATCGGCGTGCAGGCGATCATCGGCGACATCGTTCCGCCCCGGGAGCGGGGCCGCTACATGGGGCTGATCGGCGCCGCGTTCGGCCTCGCCTCGGTCGCGGGGCCGCTGCTCGGCGGCTACTTCACCGACCACCTCTCGTGGCGCTGGTGCTTCTACTTCAACGTCCCCTTCGGCCTGCTCACGCTCGCCGTCACGGCCGTCGTCCTCAAGCTCCCCAAGCCCACCAAGAAGCCCCGACTCGACGTGCCGGGCGCCCTGTTGCTCGCCTCGGCCTCCACCTGCCTGGTGCTGCTGACCAGTTGGGGCGGCACGCAGTACGCGTGGGGCGACCGGGTCATCATCGGTCTCGGCGCCGGAGCGGTTCTCTCGGCGGCGCTCTTCGTCGTCGCCGAGAAGTACGCGGCCGAACCCCTCATCCCGCTGCGGCTGTTCCGCGACTCCGTCTTCAACCTCAGCGGGTTCGTCGGCATGGTCGTCGGCGTCGCCCTCTTCGGCGCGGCCAGCTACCTGCCGACGTTCCTGCAGATGGTCGACGGGGCCACCGCCACCGAGTCCGGACTGCTCATGCTCCCCATGATGGGCGGCGTCGTCGGCGCCTCGATCCTCTCCGGCCAGCTCATCAGCCACACCGGCCGCTACAAGCTCTACCCGATCCTCGGCGGCGCCCTCTCCGCCCTCGGCATGTATCTGCTGTCGCGCCTGGAGGTGGAGACCCCGCGCCTCGAATACAGCGTCTACATGGCCGTCCTCGGCGCGGGCATCGGCCTGATCATGCCGGTCCTCGTCCTCGCCGTGCAGAACTCGGTGCGCCCCGGCGACCTCGGCACCGCCACCAGCGCCAACAACTACTTCCGGCAGATCGGCGGCAGCGTCGGCGCCGCCATCTTCGGCACGCTCTTCGCGAACCGGCTCGCCGACGCCCTCGCCGACCGGCTCCCCGCCTCCGGCGCCGGACTGCCCGCGGGGCTCGACGCCGAGTCCATCACCCCGCAGCTCGTGCACGCGATGCCCGAGGCGCTGCGCACCCCGTACATCCAGGCGTACGCGGACGCGATGCCCCGCATCTTCCTCTACTTGGTCCCGGTCCTCGTCCTGGGCCTGCTCCTCGCCTTCTTCATCAAGGAGACACCCCTGTTGTCCAGCACAGCCCCCGCCGAGCACCCCGTCACCCCCGCCGTGCCCGCACAGGAGCGCGTCCCGTACGCCGCCGGGGTCCCGGTCTGCGGAACGGTGCAGCACTCCGACGGCACCGCCGTGCCGCGCGCCGCGCTCACCCTCATCGACGTCGGCGGCACCCAGATCGGGCGCGGCGCCAGCGGCGACGACGGCCGGTACGCGCTGTCGACGCCGGGCGCGGGCAGTTACGTACTGATCGCGGCGGCCGGTGGGCACCAGCCGCAGGCCGTGACGGTCACGGTGGGGGAGCGGCCCGTGGAGCTCGACGTGGTGCTCGGCGGCGCGGGCCGCCTCGCGGGCTCCGTCCGCACCGCCGACGGCACCCCGGTGCGGGACGCCATCGTCACGCTGACCAACGTGCACGGCGAGGTCGTCTCGGCCACCCGCAGCGGACGCGAAGGCGCCTACGTCATCACGGAGTTGGTGGCCGGGGAGTACACCCTGGCCGCGAGCGCGCCCGCGTTCCGCCCGGCGGCCCTGCCCGTCACGGTGATGGCCGCCCGCGAGACCCGCCAGGACGTGGAGCTGGCGGGCGGGGCGGTGCTGCGCGGCACCGTGCGGGCCAGTGGCGGGCGCGCCGTGGAGGAGGCCCGGGTCACGCTGCTCGACGCCGCGGGCAATGTGGTGGACACGCTGACGACCGGGCCGGACGGGACGTTCCGCTTCGTCGACCTCTCGTCGGGCGAGTACACGGTGATCGCGGCCGGCTACCCGCCGGTGGCCACGGTTCTCCAGGTCGCGGGCGGCGGCCGTACGGAGCGGGATCTGCAACTGGGCCACGAGGACTGACCCGGGCGGCCGGGTGGCCGGGCGGCCGACTGTCAAGGGGGACACCTCGATTCGCCGGTAACCGCCCCGGGGCCAGGGCCCCCGCGTACCGTGGCAGAAGGCGGTGCGCACCCCCCGGCGTGCCCGGAGGGAAGGAGCGCGACGATGCCAGGCACCCGTCGAGCCCCGCAGGGTCGCGTTCCGCTGGCCGTCGTCGTCGTCGATCAGGCGGGCCGGGTCTCGCACTGGAGCACCGGCGCCCGTCGTCTCTTCGGCCCCGACCGGGAGCAGGCGGTGGGCCGGCCCGCCACCGACCTGCTGCCCGTCTCCGGCGCCCTCTCCGAGGACCGCGCGGAGCCCGACCCGGCGGCCCACGGCGCGTACGGCACCTACGACGCGATCGGGCACGCGCTGGAGGAGTCGCTGGGCGGCCGCACCTCCTACCCGGCCGCGGGCCGTGCCCGGCTCGACACCAGCGCGGGGCCGCGCGACCGCATCGACGTCCTGTGGTGGGCGTACCCCCTGGTGGGGCCGGGGCCCGAGCGGCTGCTCGTGCTCGCCGCGGACGCCCGGCGGCTGAGCGAGGACGCGGGCCCCGACGGCGCGGCGGGGGAGCGGATAGCCCCCGGTTTCGCGCTGCACACCGACTTCTCCGCCGCCGAGGACCTCGCCCGCGGACTGCCCGAGATCCTGCCGAGCATGAGCGTGCGGGAGAGCGCTCGCATCGTCTCGCAGGTGCTCGAACTCGGCTATCCCGTACTGGAGTTCAGTCAGCACGACCGGGTCCCCGTGACCGCCGACTGGGGCATCGCCCGGCGCACCGAGCGCAAGGAGCGGCGCGCCGCGGCGGCCCGCGCGGCGGCGGCCGGGGTGCCGTCCCCGCGTACGCCGCTCGACGACGCCGAGGACGCCGAGGACCTCGAGTACGTGGCGGTGCGCGAGCGCCTGGAGTTCCTCAACGAGGTGAGCGGGCGCATCGGTTCCTCGCTCGATCTCTCCCGCACGATCCTCGAGGTCAGCCGCGCCGTCGTACCGCGCTTCACCGACGTGGCCGGCACCTATCTGCGGGAACAGGTCGTCGCGGGCGAGGGGTTCCCCGACGGTCCGCCCGACGCCACCACGATGTGGCACCGGGTCGCCGTCGAGCACACCGACGAGCCGGGCCGCTGGGACGATGTCGTGCCGGTCGGCGAATCCATGCCGTTCCCGGTGCACACACCGTTCTTCCAGTGCATGACCACCGGCGATCCGGTGCTCGTCCCGTACATCTCGGAGGAGATGGGCAACGGGATCGCGGCGCAGTTCGAGAAGCGTGACATCCGCCCGCTGATCAACCACCGGTCCATGCTCGTCGTCCCGCTGAAGGCCCGGAACGTGGTCCTCGGCTTCATGATCCTCCTCCGCCACCAGGAGCGGCCCCTCTTCAACGACATGGACCGCGTCACCGGCGCCGAACTCGCGGCGCGGGCCGGGCTCGTGCTCGACAACGCGCGCATGTACACCTACCAGGAGTCCGTCGCCGAGACGCTCCAGGACAGCATGCTGCCGCACATCGAACCGCACATGCCGGGCTGTGACGTCGCCACCCGCTATCTGCCGGGCACCCTGCTCGGCCGGGTCGGCGGCGACTGGTTCGACTCCGTCAAACTGCCCGGCGCGCGCACCGCACTCGTCGTAGGCGACGTCATGGGCCACGGGCTCAACTCCGCCGCTATGATGGGTCAGTTGAGGACCGCCGTGCAGACCATGGCCGCCCTCGACCTGCCGCCCGCCCAACTCCTGCGCAACCTCGACGACTTGGCGCAGCGCCTGGGCGAGCACTACCTCGCCACCTGTCTGTACGCGGTGTACGACCCGATCGCCGGCGAGTTGCAGCTCGCCAACGCCGGACACATCCCGCCGGTTACCGTGCGCGCCGCCGACGGCCGCAGCGAGCTGCTCGCCCTGCCGACGGGCGCGCCCATCGGGGTGGGCGGCGTGCCCTTCGAGTCCGTACGCATACCGGTCGCGCCCGGCGACCGCCTCGTGATGTGCACCGACGGGCTCGTCGAGGTGCGCGGCGAGGACATCGGCGTGGGGCTCGCCACGCTCTGCGAGTCGGCCGCCCATCCGGCCGCCTCCATGGACGACGCCTGCGACACCATCATCCGCTCCCTCGGGGTGCGCGGCGGCCGCAAGGACGACGTGGCGCTCCTCATGGTCCGGATGAGCGGCATCGGGAGCGGCGACGTGGCCCAGTGGGAGCTCGAACAGGAGCCGTCCGAGGTGGGGCGCGCCCGCGAGCTCGTGCGGCGGCAGCTCGCGCGGTGGGGACTTTCGGCCATCGAGTACGCCGCCGAACTCATGGTCGGCGAGCTCGTCACGAACGCCGTGCGGCACGCCAGGGGCGGCCCGGTGCAACTGCGGCTCGTGCGCTCGGGCGCGCTGCTGTGCGAGGTGGAGGACGCCGATCACACGCTGCCGACGCTGAGCAGTGCCGGGCCGGGCGACGAGTTCGGGCGCGGCCTTCGGGTGGTCGCGTACCTGGCACGCGAGTGGGGCACGACCCGGACGGCGACCGGCAAGACCGTCTGGTTCGAACTCGCCCTGCGCCGCGCGCGGATCTGACGCGTACGGCGCGTATCCGAAGGGCGCACACCCCGTGAAGGTGTGGTCCCTGTCCTTGTGGGGCGCACCCCGGCGCGGTAGACCGGCCTGAAGCGTCGGCGGAGTCCGCCGTCGCGCCTGGGGAGGGCCATGAGCGTGACCGAGCGCTACAAAGCGGCATGGGAGGGCTTCTGGGCGGACGCCCCCGTGGAGCCCGGGAGCGTCTTCTGGGACGCCGAGCCCGCCCTGACGGTGGGGCTTCATCTCGCCCTGCTGGAGCCGGAGTTGGTGGCGGCGGGGCTCCCGATGGTGGATCTCGGGTGCGGCAACGGCACCCAGACCCGCTTCCTGGCCGACCACTGTCCGAAGGTGGTGGGGGCCGATCTGTCCGCCGCCGCCCTCGACCGGGCTCGCGGCGCGGACCGCGCCGGACAGGTCGAGTACCGGCAGCTGGACGCCACGGCGGCCATCCAAGTGGCAGCGCTGCACGCGGAGTTGGGTGACGCCAATGTCTATATGCGCGGCGTGCTGCACCAAAGTGAACCCCGCGACCGGCAGCCGCTCGTGGACGCGGTGGCGGCGCTGGTCGGGGAGCGGGGGCGGGCCTTCGTCGTGGAGTTGTCCGAGCGGGCCCGGCCCGTCCTGCGGGAACTCGCGCGGCATCCGGCCGGGCCGCCGCCGAAACTCGCCCCGGTGTTCGCGCACGGCATCGCTCCCGGCGAGGTCTCCGACGCGGCTGTGCCGGGGTATGTCGCGCGGGCGGGCCTCACGGTGTTCGCCGCCGGGGAGCTGCCCCTGCTCACCACGGAGTTCACCCCCGACGGAACCCTGATCGAGCTGCCGTCACGGTGGCTGGTGGTGGGGCGGCCTTCCGGTGAGCCGGAAGCGATGAGCGATAAGCGGTGAGTGGTGAGTGGTGAGTGGTGAGTGGTGAGAGTTGAGCGGTGAGCGGTGAATGACGGTGATAGGTTAGCTTAGGCTAAGCTAAGTTCGATACGGTGCGTCAGGAAGCGGTGGGCGATGACAACGCCTCTGGTCTCGTCCGATCTCTCCTGGGTGGCGGAGGCCGTCCGGCCGCGCCCGGCCGTCGGCGCCCGCGTGGCGCGGCTGCTCGACGACCTGGCTGGGGTCGAGGGGGAGCGGCGGGAGGAGATCGCCGCCGCGTTCTGGGCCGACGTGCGACGGCTCGGCGCCCCGCTCGTGGAGCCGATCGAGGGGGAGCCCGGCCACCGCACCCTCACCTTCCTGTACCGGGGCCACCGCGCGACCCGGCACGTCCTCCTCTTCAGCAACCGCCTCGTCGACCGCGCGCGGCTCGCCGACGCCCTGCTGCACCACGTCCCCGGCACCGACATCTGGTACCTCGGCCTGCGGCTGCGCGCCGACCACCGCGGCGCCTACCGGATTGCCGCCGACGTCTCCACCGGCGCCCCGCCCACCGAACCGGGCCTGCTCCAGGACTTCCTGCGCACCCTCCAGCGGTACGCGGGCCCCGACCCGCTCAACCCCCGCACCATCCCCACCCGCTGGGGCGGCCCGGACTGCTCCGTCTTCTCGCTGCCCGAGGCCCCCGTCCAGCGCTGGACCCGCCCCGCGCGCGAGGTGCCGCGCGGCCGGGTCGAGCGGCACGGCGTCGACAGCCCCGCCCTCGGCGCCACCCGCGACGTCTGGGTCTACCTGCCGCCCGGGCACGGCCACCGCGACCTGCCCGTCGTCGTGCTCGGCGACGGTGACATGTGGCTGGGCGGGATGGGTCTCCAGGACTCCCTCGACGTACTGATCGCCGACGGCGTGCTGCCGCCGCTGATCGTCCTCGCCCCCGACTCCGTCGACGGGCCCACCCGCTGGCGCGAGATGAGCGCCCGCGACTCCTACGTCACCTTCCTCGCGGACGACGTCCTGCCCTGGGCCGCGGGGCGCTGGCCGCTCACCACCGACCCGCGCCGCACGGTCGTCGCCGGACAGAGCCTCGGCGGTCTCACCGCCCTGTACGCGGGACTCGTCCGGGCCGAGCGGTTCGGCAACGTGCTCGCCCAGTCGCCCTCCCTGTGGTGGCACCCGGGCCTGCCCTCGGACGGCGGGGTGCCCCAGACGCCGGTCGTCGGCGTGCCCTGGCTCGTCCGGCGGTACGCGGAGGCGGCGCCCCGCGACCTCACCGTGCACCTCGACGTCGGGCTGCACGAGGGCCCGATGGTCGGCTACAGCCGCGCGCTGTACGAGGCCCTGCGCCCGGCCGGTCACCGCATCACGCTCGACGAGTTCAACGGCGGCCACGACTACGCCTGTTGGCACGGCGCGCTCCTCGACGCGCTGGTGCGCATGTTGGCCCCGTAGCCGCCCGCACGGCGCTGACGAGCGGGAACGTCGGCGAACGGGTACGACATTGGTCTATACCCCTGAGAGTTATCCACAGGTCTGGTGGGCTGTGCCCGGATCCGCGTACGGTGCTGCACATGAAGATCCTCATCAGCGCCGACATGGAGGGCGCCACGGGTGTGACCTGGCCCGCCGACGTCCTCCCCGGCACGCCGCAGTGGGAGCGCTGCCGGTCGATGTTCACCTCGGACGTGAACGCGGCGGTGCTCGGCTTCTTCGACGGCGGCGCCGACGAGGTGCTCGTCAACGAGGCGCACTGGACCATGCGCAACCTGCTCCTTGAGCAGCTCGACGACCGCGCGGAGATGCTCACCGGACGGCACAAGTCGCTGTCGATGGTGGAGGGTGTCCAGCACGGCGACGTCGACGGCATCGCGTTCGTCGGGTACCACGCGGGCGCCGGCATGGAGGGCGTCCTCGCGCACACCTATCTGGCCAACCAGATCACCGGCGTATGGGTCAACGACGTACGGGCCAGCGAAGGTCTGCTGAACGCGCACGTGGTGGCCGAGTACGGCGTCCCCGTCGTCCTCGTCACCGGCGACGACCACGCCTGCGACGACGCCCTCGGCTACGCGCCGGGGGCCCGCAAGGTCGCCGTCAAGGACCACGTCTCCCGGTACGCCGCCGTCTGCCGCACCCCCGCGCGGACCGCCGCCGACATCCGGGCCGCCGCCAAGGACGCCGCGTCGATCGCCGTCCGGTACGAGCCGGTGCAGGCCGGACCGTACACGGTCGAGGTCGAGTTCGACGCCGAGCACCTCGCGATGGCCTCGACCGTCGTGCCCGGGGTCGAGCGGACCGGCGAGCGTAGGATCGCGTACACGCACGGGACCATGTACGAGGGCATCCGCACCTTCAAGGCGGTCACCACGATCGCCTCGGCCGCGGTGGAGGAACAGTATGGCTGAGCAGCACCTTCCCACCGTCGACGCGCAGGCGCTGGACGAGGTCGTCACCTTCACCTCCGAGCTGATCCGCATCGACACGACCAACCGGGGCGGCGGCGACTGCAAGGAGCGCCCCGCCGCCGAGTACGCGGCGGCCCTGCTCTCCGAGGCCGGCCTGGAGCCGACGATCCTGGAGCGCACCCCCGGCCGCGGCAACGTGGTGGCGCGCATCGCGGGCACCGACCCCGGCGCCGAAGCCCTCCTGGTCCACGGCCACTTGGACGTGGTGCCGGCCGAGGCCGCGGACTGGAGCGTGCACCCGTTCTCCGGCGAGATCCGCGACGGCGTGGTGTGGGGTCGCGGCGCCGTCGACATGAAGAACATGGACGCGATGATCCTCGCGACCGTCCGCCAGTGGGCCCGCGTCGGATTCCGGCCCCGGCGCGACATCGTCATCGCCTTCACCGCCGACGAGGAGGCCAGCGCCGAGGACGGCTCCGGGTTCCTCGCCGACCAGCACGCCGACCTCTTCGAGGGCTGCACCGAGGGCATCAGCGAGTCCGGCGCCTTCACCTTCCACGACGGCAGCGGCAAGCAGATCTACCCGATCGGGGCGGGCGAGCGCGGCACCGGCTGGCTCAAGCTGACCGCGCGCGGCAAGGCGGGCCACGGCTCCAAGGTGAACGCGGCCAACGCGGTCACCCGCCTCGCCGCCGCCGTCACCCGCATCGGCGAGCACGAGTGGCCCATCCGGCTCACCCCCACCGTGCGCGCCGCCCTCTTCGAACTCGCGGCCCTGTACGGCATCGAGACCGATGTGCACGCCGCGGACCTCGACGTCGACGCGCTGCTCACCCGGCTCGGACCGGCGGCCTCCCTCGTCGAGGCGACCGTGCGCAACAGCACCAACCCGACGATGCTCTCCGCCGGTTACAAGGTCAACGTGATCCCGGGCGAGGCCGGCGCGCACATCGACGGCCGCTTCCTGCCGGGCGCCGAGGACGAGTTCCGCGCCGCGCTCGACACGCTCACAGGACCGGACGTCGACTGGGAGTTCGCCCACCGCGAGGTCGCGCTCCAGGCCCCGGTCGACTCGCCCACGTTCGCGAGGATGCGGGCCGCGGTGGAGGAGTTCGCCCCGGAGGGACACACCGTCCCCTACTGCATGTCGGGCGGCACGGACGCCAAGCAGTTCTCCCGCCTCGGCATCACCGGCTACGGCTTCGCCCCGCTCAAGCTCCCCGAGGGTTTCGACTACCAGGCCCTGTTCCACGGGGTCGACGAGCGGGTCCCGGTGGAGGCGCTCCACTTCGGCGTGCGCGTACTCGACCGGTTCTTGCGCTCGGCATAGGCACGGCCCGCACACTCGCGACGCACTAGGCAATCGTGGAGGACGCGTTGAACATGGAGGGTCCGGAGTAAATGGGGGACGGGGAGGACATGGTGCGCACGCTGGGCTACGGCTCCTGGCCGTCGCCGATCGACGCCGCGCTGGCCGCGGCGCACGACGGCAGACCCGAGTACGTCGGGTTCGTCGGTGACGAGCCCTGGTGGACCGAGCCACGGCCCACGGAGGCGGGCCGCCGCGCCCTGGTGCGGCGCAGGCCCGACGGCACGGAGCAGTCGGTGCTGCCCGCGCCGTGGAACGTGCGCAGTCGCGTCATCGAGTACGGCGGCCGGCCCTGGGCCGGCGTGGACCGCCCCGAGGGCCCTCTGCTGGTCTTCGTGCACTTCGCCGACCAGCGGCTGTACGCCTACGAGCCCGAGGGGTCCGGCACCGCGCCGCGCCCGCTCACCCCGCTCTCCGCGGTCGGCGACGGCCTGCGCTGGGCCGACCCCCAGCTCCACCTCGACCGGGGCGAGGTCTGGTGCGTCCTGGAGGAGTTCACCGGCGCCGGACCGGCCGACGTGCGGCGCGTGGTCGCGGCCGTCCCGCTCGACGGCTCCGCGGCGCAGGACAGGGCGGCGGTGCGTGAACTCACCGACGATGCCCACCGGTTCGTCACCGGCGCCCGCCTCTCGCCCGACGGCAGCCGGGCCGCGTGGATCGCCTGGGACCACCCGCGCATGCCCTGGGACGGCACGGAGCTGCTGGTCGCGCCGGTCACCGAGGACGGCACGTTCGGCCCCGCGAGCACCGTGGCCGGCGGGCCCGAGGAGTCGGTCTGCCAGGCCGAGTGGGCGCCCGACGGCGCGCTGCTGTACTCCGGCGACGACAGCGGCTGGTGGAACCTGTACCGGCTCGACGCGCCCGGCGCCGACAGCACGGACTTCGCCCCGGCCCGGCCGCTGTGCCCCCGCGAGGAGGAGTTCGGCGGGGCGCTGTGGAAGATCGGCCTGAGCTGGTTCAAGCCGCTGGAGGCCGGGTTGATCGCCGTCGTGCACGGCGTCGGCGCCACCGCGCTCGGCGTCCTCGACCCGGAGACCGGCGAGGTCGTCGACACGGCGGGGCCCTGGACCGAGTGGTCCGCCTCGCTCGCCGTGCACGGCACCCGCGTCGTCGGCGTCGCCGCCAGCCCGCGCACCGCGACCGAGGTCGTCGAGCTCGACACCTGCACCGGGCGCGCCCGCGTGATCGGCGCCGCACACCGCGACCCCGTCGACCCGGCGTACTACCCCGAGCCGCAGATCCGCACCTTCGAAGGGCCCGAAGGACGCGACATCCACGCCCACATCTACCCGCCGCACAGCCCCACGCACGCCGCCCCCGACGAGGAACTCCCGCCGTACGTCGTATGGGCGCACGGCGGCCCGACCGGCCACTCCCCGCTCGTCCTCGACCTGGAGATCGCCTACTTCACCTCGCGCGGCATCGGCGTCGCCGAGGTCAACTACGGCGGCTCCACCGGCTACGGGCGGGAGTACCGCGACCGGCTGCGCGAGCAGTGGGGCGTCGTCGACGTCGAGGACTGCGCGGCCGTCGCGCTCGCCCTCGCCGCCGAGGGCACCGCCGACCGGGGCCGGCTCGCCATCCGCGGCGGCAGCGCCGGCGGCTGGACCAGCGCGGCCTCCCTGACCAGCACCGACGTCTACGCGTGCGGCACCATCATCTACCCCGTCCTCGACCTCACCACCTGGGGCAGCGGCGAGACGCACGACTTTGAATCGCAGTACCTGGAGTCGCTCGTCGGGCCGCTCGCCGAGGTCCCCGCGCGGTACGTCGAGCGCTCCCCGGCCGAGCACGCCGACCGGCTCACCGTGCCCTTCCTGCTCCTCCAGGGGCTCGACGACGTGATCTGCCCGCCCGTCCAGTGCGAGCGGTTCCTCGCCCGGGTGGAGAGCGAGGGGCGGCGCGTCCCGCACGCGTACATCGCCTTCGAGGGCGAGGGCCACGGCTTCCGCAGGGCGGACACCATGGTCCGCGCCCTGGAGGCCGAACTCTCCCTCTACGCCCAGGTGTTCGGGCTGCACCCGATTGGCCTCCCCGCTCTGGAGCTCACCAAGTGACACCCTCCCCGGAGCCGTTGGTCCGGCCGGAGAGGCTGGCCCCCGGCGCCCGGGTCGCCGTCGTCGCGCCCAGCGGACCGGTCCCCGAGGACCGGCTGCGGGCGGGCCTCGACATCCTGCGCGGCTGGGGTCTCGACCCGGTCGTCTCCCCCCATGTCCTGGACGCGCACCCGGAGTTCGGCTACCTGGCCGGCGCGGACGCCGACCGCGCCGCCGATCTGCTGCGCGCCTGGTGCGACCCGGGCATCGACGCCGTGCTCTGTGCCCGTGGCGGCTACGGCGCGCAGCGCATGGTCGACCTGCTCGACTGGACCGCGATGCGGGCCGCGCGGCCCAAGGCGTTCGTCGGGTACAGCGACATCACCGCGCTGCACGAGGCGTTCGCCGTCCGGCTCGGCGTGAGCACGCTGCACGGGCCGATGGTCGCCGCGGCGGACTTCCTGAAGAACGCCCGCGCGCAGGATCATCTGCGGGCCACGCTCTTCGAACCGGAGTCGGTCCAGGTGATCTCCGCGCACGAAGGGGCCGGTGCGCTGGTGCCCGGCGTCGCGCACGGCGTCACCCTGGGCGGCTGCCTGTCCCTGCTCGCCGCGGACCTCGGCACGCGCCACGCGCGGGGTTCGGCCCGGGGCGGGCTGCTCTGTCTGGAGGACGTCGGCGAGGGGACCGACCACATCGACCGGTACCTGACGCAACTGCTGCGCGGGGGATGGCTCGAGGGGGTCTCGGGGATCCTGCTCGGCTCCTGGGCGGAGTGCGGACCCGTCCGGGATCTTCTGGTCGACCGGCTCGGGGGGCTCGGGGTCCCGATGGTGGAGGAGTTCGGGTTCGGGCACGGGGAGGGGGCGCTGACGGTGCCGTTCGGGGTGGCGGCGCGGCTGGACGCGGCGGCTCTGACATTGGCCCTGGATGAGCCTGCGCTGCGCTGAGCGCCGCCGCGCGCCCGCCGGGGCGACCAGATCGACCGGGTCCGCCGGATCGACCGGGCCCGCCGGAGCGCTCCGGGTCCCCACGGCGAGTGGTCCCCCGAGAAACACCCCGCACGAGCATTGACCCCCATATGACACGTGTCACAACATGACCACGCCGCAAACTTACCGGTCGGTACAACCCGCGTGGAGGCCCAACGTGTCCCGAGCCATACGCAGAACCCGTCCCACGCTCGCCGCCGCCGTCGGAACGGTCGCGGCGGCGCTGGCCGCCCCGCTCGCCCTCGCCGCCCCCGCGAGCGCCGCCGACGCCCCCGCCCTGGGCGAATACACCGTCACCGCCCTGAAGTTCACGGTCGATGCCGGTGGACGCCGGTGCGTCGTGGACGCCGACCTGTACCGGCCCGCAGGCGTGGACGCGCAGCACACCGCGCCCGCCGTGCTGACCACGAACGGCTTCGGCGGCAGCAAGTCGGACGGGTCCACGGACGCGACCGGCAAGGCGTTCGCGCAGCGCGGGTACGTCGGGCTCGCCTACTCCGGTCTCGGCTTCGGCAAGTCCGGGTGCCTGATCTCGCTCGACGACCCCCGGATCGACGGCAAGGCGGCCTCCGCGCTGGTCGACTTCCTGGCCGGGACCCGCGCCGCCGACGACGGCACCACGATCGACTATGTCGCGGCCGACAAGAAGGGCGACCCGCGCGTCGGCATGATCGGCGGCTCGTACGGCGGCGCCGTCCAGATGGCGACGGCCGCGGTGGACCACCGGGTGGACGCGCTGGTCCCCCTGATCACCTGGAACGACCTGGCCTACTCGCTCGATCCGCAGAACGCCGCCGACCGGGACGTGCCCGGTGTCTTCAAATGGCAGTGGACCAACGGGTTCTACCTGATGGGGGAGGGACAGCCGCTGCTCGTGCCGTCGCTCGACCCGTCGCGCGTCAACAAGCTGAGCTGTCTGCACTTCGTCGACGACGCCTGCGCGACCATCCGCACCCTCAACTCGGGCCGCTACCCGGCGGACCGGACCAAGGCGCTGCTCGACTACGCGCGCGGCGTCTCCCCGGTCTCGTACCTGAAGGACGTGAAGGCGCCGACGCTGTTCGTCCAGGGCCAGGCCGACAGCCTGTTCAACCTGAACGAGGCCAGGGCCGGCTACGACACCCTGCGGGCCCAGGGCACCACCACCAAGATGATCTGGCAGTCCTGGGGGCACAGCGGCGGCCTGACCGACCCGGCGAGCGGTGAACTCAACCTGTCCGAGGGCAACTTGGAGACCAGCTACGTCGGCAGGCGGATCCTCGCCTGGTTCGACCGGTACCTGCACCACAAGAAGGGCGTCGACACCGGCCCCGCCTTCGCCTACTACCGCGACTGGATCACCGACCCGGAGAGCACCTACGCCACCGCCGCAGGCGTCCCCGCCCTGTCGGAGAAGCTGTACCTGTCCGGCGACGGCAAACTCGTCGACAACCGGAAGAAGGTCGCCCGCGGCAGCCGCGAGTACCGCAACTGGCTCATCCCCACGAGCCACTCCGAGTCGTCCCTCGGCGGCCTCATCGGACTCCCCGACCCCGCGCCGCACGACACCCGCGGCACCTACCTCGACTGGACCACGGAGCCGCTGACCACCACCACCGATGTCGTCGGCGCGCCGAAGGCGACCCTCAAGGTGATCTCGCCGAGGACCGAGCGCGTACAGCACTCCGACGACGCCGCCGACAAGCTCGTCCTCTTCGCGAAGCTCTACGACGTCGCGCCGGACGGCACGAAGACGCTGGTGCACCGGCTGGTCGCGCCGGTCCGGGTGCCGGATGTCACCCGCCCCTTCACCGTGACCCTGCCCGGCATCGTGCACCGCTACGAGAAGGGCCACCGCATCCGGTTCGTGATCGCCGCGAGCGACGACGCCTACGGCGGCAACAAGGGGATCAAGACGGTCACCGTCACCAGCGCGCCCGAGGACACCGGCACCGTGGAGCTGCCCGTCGTCGGGCGGTAGCCCGTCACCCGTACGGCCCTCGGCCACTGCGCGATCGCCGCCTCCCCGCACATGCTGGGCGGGGAGGCGGCGACGGCCTCCGGGGGAACGACGGAAGGGTCCACCGATGAGTCCCAAGGACACCGCGAGCTCCGCGAAGAGCGGCGGCTCCAGCGCGTTCACCCCGGCCAGGATCGCGGTCCTCGTCCTGGCCGTCCTCGTCGTGGTCTTCATCTTCGAGAACACCCGCCAGGTGCGCATCCGGCTCCTCGTCCCCGAGGTCACCATGCCGCTCTACATGGCGCTCGCGGCCGTCGCCGTCATCGGTGCCATCTGCGGCGGCTACTTCGTGGCGAGGAGACGAAAGTGAGACCGGCCGCGACCGTCGCCGAACGGTCTGCGTAGGCTGCCCGGATGGCCGCTCACCTCGCCGAAGGAGCCCGGGTCGCGCTCCGGCACATCGCTCTCACCGACGCCGACGAGTTCACCGCGCGAGCCCGCGAGAGCCAGGAGCTGCACCACCCCTGGCTCTTTCCGCCGCTGCGGCCGGACACGTTCGCCGCGTACGCGGGGCGGCTGGTGGACGACCCGGCGAGCCACGGCTTCCTGGTGTGCGAGCGCGAGAGCGGCGCCCTCGCCGGATTCATCAACATCAACAACGTCGTCCAGGGCGGTTTCCGCTGCGGCGCCCTCGGCTACGGCGCCTTCGCGCACGCCGCAGGCCGCGGGCTGATGTCCGAAGGGCTCGGCCTCGTGGTGCGGCACGCCTTCGGGCCGCTCGGACTGCACCGCCTGGAGATCAACGTCCAGCCCGGCAACGCCGCCTCCCTCGCGCTGGCCCGCCGCGCCGGGTTCCGCCGGGAGGGCTTCTCGCCGGACTTCCTCTTCGTCGACGGGGCTTGGCGCGACCACGAGCGCTGGGCCCGCACCGCCGAGATGGCCGCTTTTGCGCAATCCTGACCGGACCGGCCCCTGGTCAGCTGCCCGACGGCGATGTTCCATGGTCATCGGGGGCGGGCCGCGCTCCCTGGCATCGGGAGGCAGCCATGACCGTCGTACGACGTGAGGTACTCACCCTGCCGGGCGTGGCGCTGGGCCCGGAGAACCCGCTGCCCCCGCTGCGGCCCCGCACCGCGGTGCACACGCTCGACGAGCGCGCGAAGGAGGGCCTGCCGCTGGACATGGCCCGCCAGCTCGGCCACGGGGCGCTGCGCAGCGTGCTCCCGGAGCGGATCCGCGACGGGTACGGGCGGGACCGGACGCCCGTCGACCTCGACGCGATCGTGCTGGAGAACGACCGGCTCAAGGTGACGGTGCTGCCCGGCCTCGGCGGCCGGGTCGCGTCCCTGTTCCACAAGCCGACCGGACGTGAACTCCTCTACCGCAACCCGGTGTTCCAGCCCGCGGCGTTCGCGCTCAACGGTGCCTGGTTCTCCGGTGGCATCGAATGGAACATCGGCGCCACCGGCCACTCCACCCTGTCCTGCGCGCCCCTGCACGCCGCCCGCGCCACCGCGCCCGACGGCTCGGAGATGCTGCGCCTGTGGGAGTGGGAGCGGCTGCGCGACCTGCCCTTCCAGGTCGACCTGTGGCTGCCGGACGGCTCCGACTTCCTCCACGTCGGCGTACGGGTCCGCAATCCGCACGAGAAGGCCGCGCCGCTGTACTGGTGGTCCAACACCGCCGTGCCCGAGGAGCGCCGGGTGATCGCGCCCGCACGGGAGGCCTGGCACTACGGGTACGAACGGAACCTGCGCCGCGTCCCCGTGCCGGAGTCCGGCGGAACCGACCGCACGTACCCGCTGAACAGCGAGTTCCCCGCCGACTACTTCTACGAGGTCGAGGACGGGCGGCGCCGCTGGATCGCCGCGCTGGACGAGGACGGGCACGGGCTCGTCCAGACCTCGACCGATGTGCTGCGCGGCCGGAAGCTGTTCCTGTGGGGCACCGGGACCGGCGGGCGGCGCTGGCAGGAGTGGCTGACCGAACCCGGCACCGGCGGCTACGCCGAGATCCAGGCCGGCCTCGCGCGCACGCAGCTGGAGCACGTACGTCTGGAGGCGCAGGGGGAGATCAGCTGGCTGGAGGCGTACGGGCCGCTGGCCGCCACCGCCGATACCGTCCACTCCGCCGGTGACTGGGGCGCCGCCGTTGACGAGGTCGAGGGGCGCCTGGAGCGGGCGCTGCCCCGCGCCGACGTCGAGGCCGCGTACGAGGCGTGGCGGCCGCACGCCGACGCCGACCCCGGGCAGCGGCTCGCCGTCGGGTCCGGGTGGGGCGCGCTCGAAGTGCTGCGCACGGGCTGGAAGCCGGCGGGCACGCCGTTCGACGAGTCGACGCTCGGCGAGGCGCAGGCGCCCTGGCGCGAGCTGCTGGAGACGGGACTGTTCCCCGAGCCGCGGCGGGTCGGCGCCCCGGGCCCCACCCTGGTCTCCCGCGCATGGCGGGACATGCTGGAGACGGCGGCGGCCCGGCCGCTCTCCGAGTACCACCTCGGCGTCGCGCAATGGCACGACGGGGACCGGGCACAGGCCGTGCGGAGCTGGGAGCGGGGCCTCGAACTCGCCGCGTCCGACTGGCCGTTCCTGCGCTGCCTGGCGGTGGCCGACGCGACGGACGGGCACCACGAGCGGGCCGCGGACCGGCACGCCGCGGCCTTCGACGACCTGTGCGCGGAACGCAGGGACGAGGGGGAGGCGTGGGTGGCCGCGACGGCCGCGCTCGGCCGGGAGGCGATCGCGGCGCTGCTGGCGGTGGAGCGGGTCGCGGACGCGCGGCGGGTCTGGGACCGGCTGCACCCGCGCACCCGGGCACGGGGTGCTTTCCGCTTCCTGGAGGCCCGACTGCTGCTCGCGGAAGGCGAACCGGAGTCCGCCCGCGCGGTGTTCGAGGCGGGGTTCGAGGTCGCGGACCTGCGGGAGGGAGCGGAGGTCATCGGGGAGGTGTGGGAGCGGATCGCACCGGGCGAACCCCTGCCGCCTCGCTACGACTTCCGTATGCGGCCCCCGTCTTCGAGCCCCCGCGGCGACTGAGGATCCGTCCGGGGGCGCGGAGTTCAGGAGTCCGCGGACGCCTGCCGGTCCACGTACTCGAAGACCGCGCCGTCGGGGTGGAGCGCGATGAGATTGCGGCCCGCTGGTGTCGGTACCGGACCCGCGAGCACCTTCGCGCCCGACGCCGTCAGGACCGCGTTGGCCTCGTCCACATCGCGCACCGCGATCGTGGCCGACACCTTGCGCAGTACCGCCAGCTCCTGCTCGGGACCGCTCATCAGGAGGAAGCAGCCGACGGCGGCGACGGAGACCCCGCCGCGCTCGAAGCGCAGCGCCCGGCTGCCCGTCAGGTGCTCGTAGAACGTCACCGAGGACTCCAGGTCCTCGACGCAGATGCGCAGCGTGGTGCCCAGGATCTCCATACGGCAAAGCCTAGTTGACCTGGCGCCGGAGCGTGATCGGTTCGCGGGGCGGGGTCGTTACCCGGGACGCGCCCCGGGTACCCGGGCCGCCATGGAACGCATCGACCAGCGAATGAGCGACGAACTGACCGGCCAGGTGACCCGGGCCGTCCGGGAGGCGCTCCGGGCCGAACTGACCGGGGCCGTGCGGGAGAGCGCCCGCAAGCGAAAGCGCATGGCGACGCTGTACGCCGGTGCGGCGGCGGCCGCGCTCTACGCGGGCGCCGCGGTGGCCCTGGCCCTCGGCCTGGCGCTCGCCCTCGCCCTGCCGGACTGGGGCGCCGCCCTGGTCGTCGCGGCGGTCCTGGGCGTCGCCGCCTACGCCCTGCGCCGGGCCGCGCGCCCCGGCAGGCCGTCGGTGCCCGGGGCGCCGCCGATGCCCGCGGGGCCCCCGCCGACCGGGGCGCCCTGAGCCCCGGCGCCTCCACAAACTCCGCACATATAAGGAGAGTTGAAGGTTTGCCGATGGACTGAGCGGTGACTCGAAGGTCGAGATTGCCAAGGCCAACAAGAAGAGTGACGTAGGCGGCTCGACCGGCTCGGCCGATCGCGGCACAGCCCCTGAGGGGGCGGCGTGCCGAGCGTGCGGACCCGTGGAGGTGGCGCGCGAGACGCGCGCCAGGCAGGCAGAGATCACCGACAGCGCGGGCGGACCGGGCCACATGGGTCCGGGCGCCGGACCCGTCGGTTCCCGGCCGCCTCGTACCCGCGTACCCGCGTATCCCGGACCGAGCCCGACCGAGCCCGATCGAGGAGGACAGCTCTCCATGACCGTAGTCCCTGCACAGCAATCCGGCGGCGGTGGCGGCACCAGCGGCCTGTACGACGTTCTCGAACTCGTGCTGGACCGCGGGCTCGTCATCGACGCGTTCGTCCGTGTCTCGCTGGTCGGCATCGAGATCCTGAAGATCGACATCCGGGTCGTCGTCGCCAGCGTCGACACCTACCTCCGCTTCGCCGAGGCGTGCAACCGGCTCGATCTGGAGACCGGCAGCAACAAGAGCCCCGGTCTGCCCGACCTCGTCGGTGACATGACCGAGTCGGGCTCCCAGGGCAAGGCCAAGGGCGCGCTCTCCGGCGCGGCCGAGACCATCTCGGGCGCCTTCGGCCAGGCGCGCGAGGAGGGCCGGTCCGAGCCGCACCGGGCCCGCCGTGCCCCGAGCCGCCGTAAGGAGGAGCAGGAATGAGCAGCACGTACATCTACGGCATCGCGAGCGCCGACCACGCCTCGCTGCCCGAGGGCATGGAGGGTATCGGGCAGCCGTCGCGCAAGGTCAGGCTGGTCGAGGCGGGAGCGCTGACGGCGATCGTCAGCGACGCGCCCGAGGACCTGCGGCCCAAGCGGCGCGACCTGCTCGCCCACCAGAACGTGCTGTCCGAGGCGGGCGGCGGCGGGGCGGTACTGCCCATGCGGTTCGGCAGCCTCGCTCCCGACGACGAGGCCGTCGCCACGGTGCTGGCCGAGCGCGCCGAGCACTACCTGGAGCGGCTGCGGGCGCTCGACGGCAAGGTCGAGTACAACGTCAAGGCAGAGCACGACGAAGAGGCCGTACTGCACCGGGTGATGGCCGAGAGCCCCGAGGTCCGCGCCCTCACCGAGGCCAACCGGCAGGCGGGCGGCGGCAGTCACGAGGAGAAGCTGCGGCTCGGCGAGCTGGTCGTGGCCGCGGTGCAGGCCCGTGAGGCGCAGGACGCGGCCACGTTGCGCCGGCTCCTGGAGCCGACGGCCGAGGCGGTCTCGAGCGCACCGGAGAGCACCGGCTGGCTGGCCAATCTCTCGTTCCTGGTCGACCGGAAGGCCGCCGAGCACTTCCTCGCCGCGGTCGACACGGCCCGCCGCGAGCAGGCGCACCTCGAACTCAAGGTCAACGGACCGCTCCCGCCGTACAGCTTCGTGGAGCCGGGCCCTTCGGCTCCCGTCGGCTCGGAGTGACACAAGCAGCAGGTCGGTACGGAGCGAACGCGGCGACAGATCAGCACGGAGCGAGCGCAACAGCAGATCGGCACGGACCGCAGTTGACATTCGACCGTTACGAGGACCAGCTCCTCGACCGGGTGGAGGCATAGTGAACCGAGTAGCTCTCGGCCTCGCGGTAGGGGCCGGGTACGTCCTCGGGCGTACCAAGAAGATGAAACTGGCGTTCGCCGTCGGCACGATGGTGGCGGGCAAGAGGCTGAAACTGAGCCCGCGCGCGCTGGCCGAACTGGTCAGCACGCAACTGGAGAAGAACCCGCAGTTCAAGGAGCTCGGCGGCCAGCTGCGCCAAGACCTGCGCGGCGTCGGCACGGCCGCGTCGGGTGCCCTGGTGGAGCGGCAGCTGGAAGGTCTCGCCGGCCGGCTGCACTCGCGGACGCAGGGCGTGCAGGACCGGATAGCGGGCGTCGCGCCCGACACCGACGACGTCCGGGACGCGGGGGAGCGGGTGACGGGCCTCGTCCCGGGGCGCCGGCGCCGTGACCGCGACGAGGCGCAGGACGGTGACGACGCGGCGCACGCCGACGACGAGGCGTACGAGGACGAGCACGACGCGGACAGCCGCGACACCGACGACGACAGCCGCGCCGAGGACGACAGCCGCGCCGAGAACAAGAGCCGCGACGAGAACGGCGCACGGAGCGAGAAGTCGTCGTCGAACCGGCGCACCGACAGGGCCCGCAAGTCCAGCGCCGCCAAGACCGGCACCACCAAGTCCACCGCCACCAAGTCCACCGCCGCCAAGACCGGCGCGACCAAGTCCGGTGACACGGCGAAGAAGGCGCCCGCCAGGAAGACCGCGGCGAAGAGCGCGGGCAACGGCAGGGCGGCCGGTGGCGCCAAGACGTCCGCCACCAGGGCCCCCAGGGCCGCGAAGAAGACCGCGGGCAGCGCGACGCGCGCCGCGAAGGGAGGCCAGGGACGTGGCTGACTCTCCGACCAAAGCGCTCAGTGGCATAGCCAAGAGCGAGGCCGCCGAGCATCTGAAGGCCGCAGCGCAGGAGTACGCCGTGGCCCAGATCCATCGCGTCCTCGCCGGCACGGGCCGCAAACTGGGCGAGACGACCGGCAAGCTGACCGACATCGCCGAGGGCAACAGCCCGGGCTTCGCCAAGCTCGCGCTCGACGGCGGCCGCAAGCTGGCCGAGGGCAAGGGCCCGGTGCGCACCGCGGTCGAGCTGGGTGCGGGCCGCCTCAAGGACAATGTCGTCGGGGCGTTCAAGGGCCTCGGCGGCAAGGGCAAGCGCAAGGGCGGCGCCGGCAAGAAGCCCACCGTGATCATGGAGTTCGTCGACATCGGCGTCGACCTGCGGACCGCGTACGACCAGTGGACGCAGTACCAGGAGTTCAGCACCTTCGCCAAGGGCGTCAAGAACGCGAACCGCGCCGACGACGTCACCTCCGACTGGCAGATGAAGATCTTCTGGTCCAACCGGAGCTGGAAGGCGCACACCACCGAGCAGCTGCCGGACGAGCGGATCCAGTGGACGTCCGAGGGCGCCAAGGGCACGACGAAGGGCGTCATCACCTTCCACCCGCTGGCCGACCGGCTCACCCGGGTCCTGCTCGTCATCGAGTACTACCCCAAGGGCCTGTTCGAGAAGACGGGCAACATCTGGCGCGCCCAGGGCCGCAGGGCCCGGCTCGACCTCAAGCACTTCGCCCGCTTCGTGACGTTGCGCGGCGAGGCGAGCGACGGCTGGCGTGGCGAGATCCGGGACGGCGAGGTCGTCCTGAGCCACGAGGACGCTCTGGAGCAGGAGCAGGAGCAGGAGCAGGAGCAGGAGCAGGAGGCGCAGGCCAAGCCGTCGGACGACGCGTACGAGAGCGAGTCCGAGGAGGCGGAGGCCGACGACGAGGACGACGAGTCGTACGAACCGCGGGACGCCGACGCGGACGCGGAGGCCGACGAGTACGAGGACGAGTACGAGGACGAAGGCGAGGCCGAGGAGGAGGACGAGCCGGCGCACGAGGACGCCGCCGACGAGCAGGAGCCCGCGGAGGAGTACGACGAGCGGGACGAGGAAGAGGAGCCCGCACCGGCCGCTGCCGGCCGGTCCCGTCGATGACCACCGCCGGCCGACGGCGCCTGACCGGACTGACCGGACTGACCGAACTGGAGGAACCGCGCACGGAGAGCGGGTCCGGCTGACCGGGACCGCCCGACCGGTTCCGACTGACAACGGACGGCTCGTTGCCGCGCAACGAGCCGTCCGTCAGTGCTGCCCGTTGCTGCCCGACGGCACAGGTGTCCGGTCCGGCAGTTCCGGCAGGCCCAGTGGTTCCGCCAGGTCCGGCGGAGCCGCTGGGTGTCAGGACGCCGGGGCGTCCGCCTGCTTGCGGCAGAGCAGCTCGCCGTGCAGGACCGCGAACCACGCGTCCTCGTGCCCGCCCCACTCCCGCCACGCCTCCGAGACGGCCGTCAGCTGTTCGGCGCTCGCGTGGCCGCCTTCCGTCGCGCGGTCGGCGTACGCGGAGGCGACGGTGCGGTCCGCCCACAGCCCGCTCCACCAGGCGATCTCGTCCGGCGTCGCGTAGCACCACGTACCGGCCGTGGACGTGATGTCCGCCGCCGCGAAACCCGCCTCCAGGGCCCACGACTTCAGGTGCCGTCCGGCGTCCGGCTCCCCGCCGTTGCCCCGGGCGACCCGCCGGTACAGGTCCAGCCAGTCGGTCATGCCCGGCGACGACGGGTACCAGGTCATCGCCGCGTAGTCCGAGTCGCGTACCGCGATCAACCCGCCCGGCTTGGTGACGCGCCGCATCTCGCGCAGCGCCCGCACCGGATCGCCGACGTGCTGCAGGACCTGGTGCGCGTGCACGACGCAGAAGGTGTCGTCGGGCCAGTCGAGGGCGTGCACGTCGGCGGTGGTGAACTCCACGTTGGTCAGGCCCCGTGCGGCGGCCGTGGCCCGGGCGTGGTCCAGGATTCCCGGGGCGTGGTCGGCCCCGACGACGTGGCCGTCCGGGACCAGTGCGGCCAGGTCCGCGGTGATCGTGCCCGGGCCGCAGCCGATGTCCAGGATCCGCATGTGCGGCTTGATCGAGCCGAGAAGGTAGGCCGCGGAGTTGGCGGCGGTGCGCCAGGTGTGCGAACGCAGCACGGACTCATGGTGGCCGTGGGTGTACACGGCGGTCTCCTGCGGCATGACCGATCCCCTTCACGATGCGACGGCCCGCCCGGACGAGGAGCGCCGGGCGGGACCGTCACCGTACGTCGGGTAGCCGGATCGTGAGATATACGTCTCGCAGTGTGGACCAGAAGGGTGTCACAGTATGCTCAGCGGCCGGTACACGCGCAGCGCCTCGTGCTGCTTGTCGATCGTCAACTTCCCCTCGCACTCGATGACTTCACCGTCGTACGCGAGCGGTGTCCCCGGTGACACGCCGTCGATGTGCAGCTTCGTGAGCCGGGTCGCGGCGTGGAACGGGGAGCGGGACAGCGGACCCGACAGAGCCGCCGCGAGCAGCCGTACGCCGGGCAGCCGGCCGCCGCTGACGGTGCGCACGTCGAGGAGGCCGTCCGCGAGATCCGCGCGCCGGCCCGCCGTCAGACCCATCCGCCGGTAGGTGCAGTTCCCGGCGAACAGCAGCCACAACGGCTTCTTCTCGCCGTGCAGTTCGACCTCCAGCGGGTGGTCGCGGCGCAGCACGTGCACCGCTCCCACGACATCGGCGAGCCGTCCGCCGATCCGGCCGGACCAGCGCTCGCGCTCACGCACCAGCTCCGGATAGGCGCCCAGGCTGAACGTGTTGAGGAAGATGCCCGACGCCCTGCCCGAGCGGAACCGGCCGACGTCGACCGCGACCGCGTCGCCGCCGATGACGGCCCGCACCAGGTCGCCCGCGTCCTCGATGCCGAGGTCGTAGGCGAAGTGGTTCAGCGTGCCGCCGGGCAGCACGGCGAGCGGCAGCCCGTGCCGCAGCGCCACCCGCGCCGCGGTGTTCACCGAACCGTCGCCGCCGGAGATGCCGAGCGCGCGGGCACCGGCCGCCGCCTTCTCCAGGGCGTCCGGGATCTCGGGGCCCTCGCACTCCACGAACTCGGCCAGCGGCAGCGCGTCCTTGAGGACACGCACCCGCTCCGGGGTGCCCGCCTGGGTGTTGACCACCATCACCAGGCCCTCGCCGTCGGGCAGCGCCGGCACGTCGTCGACGAGCGGACGGCCCGGCGACGGCATCTGGTCGCGGGTCGGCACCAGACCCCGGACGGCGAACGCGGCGCCCACCCCGAGCGCCGCGCCCGCGATCACGTCACCGGGGAAGTGCGCGCCCGTGTACACGCGGGAGGCCGCCACCGAGAACGCCACCGGGGCGATGGCCGCGCCCCAGCCCCGCGACTCCAGGGCGACGCCCGTCGCGAACGCCGCCGCCGAGGCCGCGTGGCCCGAAGGGAACGACGTGGTGAACGGCTGCCGCTTCAGCCGGCGCACTATCGGCACCGCGTCGAGCGCCGGCCGCGTCCGGCGCACCGACCGCTTCCCGAGCGTGTTGATCGTGGCGGAGGCCAGCGCAAGCGAGGCCACCCCGCGCATCGCGGCCCGGCGGGCGCGCGGCGAACCCGTCGCCGCCAGCGCCCCGCCCACCGCGAACCACAGCACGCCGTGGTTCGCGGCCCGGCTCAGGCCGGGCAGGATTCGCTCGGCGCCGGGCCAGCGCGCCCCGGCGGCGGACTCGAACAGCCGCCGGTCGAGAGCGGCCAGCCGGTCGCGCAGGGGAGGGCCCGGCCGGGGCGGGTCGTCCGCGGCCCGCGCCAGCTTGGTGAGGTCGAAGTCGGCACACATGCCACGACGACTACCCCGGCCCGGGCCCCGCACCCAGGTTCGCGCGCCCTATTGGTTTGCCCGTCACCCGCACGGCCGTGAAGAATGCGCGACCATGGGACATCTGGAAGCCGCGCACATCGAGTACTACCTGCCGGACGGGCGGGCGCTGCTCGGTGATGTCTCGTTCCGGGTGGGCGAGGGCGCCGTCGTCGCCCTGGTCGGGCCGAACGGGGCGGGCAAGACGACCCTGCTGCGGCTGATCTCCGGCGAGCTCCAGCCGCACGGCGGCTCCGTCACGGTCAGCGGCGGTCTCGGGGTGATGCGCCAGTTCGTGGGCTCGGTGCGCGACGGTTCGACCGTGCGCGACCTGCTCGTCTCCGTGGCGTCGCCGCGTATCCGCGAGGCCGCGCAGGCGGTCGACAAGGCCGAGCACGCGATCACGACCGTCGACGACGAGGCCGCGCAGATGAACTACGCACAGGCCCTCGCCGACTGGGCCGAGGCACAGGGGTACGAGGCGGAGACGCTGTGGGACATGTGCACCACGGCCGCGCTCGGTGTGCCCTACGACAAGGCGCAATTCCGTGAGGTGCGCACCCTCTCCGGCGGTGAGCAGAAGCGCCTCGTCCTCGAAGCGCTGCTGCGCGGCGGCGACGAGGTCCTGCTCCTGGACGAGCCGGACAACTACCTCGACGTGCCGGGCAAGCGCTGGCTGGAGGAGAAGCTCCGCGAGACCCGTAAGACGGTGCTGTTCGTCTCCCACGACCGCGAGCTGCTGGCCCGCTCCGCCGAGAAGATCATCAGCGTCGAACCGGCCCCCGGCGGCGCCGACGCCTGGGTGCACGGCGGCGGCTTCGCCACCTACCACGAGGCCCGGCGCGAGCGCTTCGCCCGGTTCGAGGAGCTGCGCCGCCGCTGGGACGAGAAGCACGCCCAGCTGAAGAAGCTCGTGGTGAGCCTGCGCCAGGCGGCCTCGGTCAGCCACGAGATGGCGTCCCGGTACTCCGCCGCCCAGACCCGGCTGCGCAAGTTCGAGGAGGCCGGGCCGCCGCCGGAGCCGCCGCGCGAGCAGGACATCACGATGCGGCTCAAGGGCGGCCGCACCGGAGTGCGCGCCGTCACCTGCAAGGGCCTCGAACTGACGGGCCTGATGAAACCGTTCGACCTGGAGGTCTTCTACGGCGAGCGGGTGGCCGTCCTCGGTTCGAACGGCTCGGGCAAGTCCCACTTCCTGCGGCTGCTCGCCGGGGACGGGTCCGTGGCGCACACCGGCGAGTGGAAGCTCGGTGCCCGGGTGGTCCCCGGCCACTTCGCCCAGACGCACGCCCACCCCGAACTCCAGGGTCGCCCCCTCCTCGACATCCTCTGGCGCGACCACGCCAAGGACAAGGGCGCCGCGATGTCCCTGCTGCGCCGCTACGAACTCACGGCGCAGGCCGAGCAGAAATTCGAGCGCCTCTCGGGCGGCCAGCAGGCCCGCTTCCAGATCCTGCTCCTCGAACTGGAGGGCGCCACGGCCTTGTTGCTGGACGAGCCGACGGACAACCTCGACCTGGAGTCGGCCGAGGCGCTCCAGGAGGGCCTGGAGTCCTTCGACGGCACGGTCCTCGCGGTCACCCACGACCGCTGGTTCGCCCGCGCCTTCGACCGGTACCTGGTCTTCGGCGCGGACGGCCGGCTCCGTGAGACCTCGGAGCCGGTCTGGGACGAACGCCGCGTGGAGCGCCCGCGCTAGCCTCGCCACGACCTGCCCGACCGTTCCAGCCGGCCGGACTTAGGACCTCCCCCGGGGCCCCTCGTGGTCCCGGGGGCCCTGAGACGGTGCCAGGTCGCCCAGGGTCACCGTGCCCACCGCGCGGCCGTCCTCCACCACCGGCAGGCGCCGCACCGCGTGTTCCCGCATCAGCGCCACCGCCGCGGACACCGCCTCGTCGGGACCTATGGTCACCAGGACGGGCGTGCACACGGCGTCCGCGCTGACGGTCAGCGGATCCGCCCCGTCGGCGACGGCGCGCACCGTGATGTCCCGGTCGGTGAGCACCCCCACCACCAGACCGTCCGCCGCCACCAGGACGTCCCCTATGCCCTGGGCGCGCATCAGCTGCGCGGCCTCGACGAGCGACGCGTCGGAGCGGACCGTCACCACGCCCGGCGTCATGACTTCTCTCACCAGAACGGCCATGGTCGTGGGCCCTTCTTCCCTCGGACGCGGCGGACGCGGACACGGTGCCCGGCCGCAGTACCCCTCTCCTCGACAGCTATGCGTTTGCTCCCCCGGTCGGCGGGCAGGCGTAGGTGAGTGCTTCGGACTGGAGGCACGTCCGTGGGAGAGATGCCGCTCGGTATCCACCCCGGGTGTGTCCGACGCTGTAGCGAGGCGCGACTCCCACGGTGACCACCGAACCCCAAAGCACCTCCAGGGGAGTTGCGATCCATGCGTACGCCCACCAGCGCGCCCGTGAACCCGGCGAAGCCCCGTCGGCGCCACCCGCACGACGACGCACCCGACACGGCCGAAGCGTTCGCCAAACTGTCCGCGATGCCCGACGGCCCGGCCCGTGACGAGCTGCGCCACGATGTCGTGGAGGCCTGGCTGCCGATGGCCGACCGGCTCGCCGGCCGGTTCCGCAACCGCGGTGAGTCCTACGACGACCTGCGCCAGGTCGCGGCGATGGGCCTGGTCAAGGCCGTCGACCGCTACGATCCGGCGCGCGGCAACGCCTTCGAGAGCTACGCCGTGCCCACCGTGACCGGTGAGATCAAGCGGCACTTCCGGGACCACATGTGGACCCTGCACGTGCCGCGCCGCGTCCAGGACCTGCGCAACCGGGTCCGCTTCGCCCAGCACGAACTGGCGGGGAACATCACCGGGCGCGCCCCCACCACCACCGAGATCGCCGAGCACGCGAATCTGACGGAGGACGAGGTGCACACCGGCCTGGAGGCCCTGGAGAGCTTCACGGCCCTCTCGCTCGACGCGGAACTGCCCGGCAGCGACGACGGCTACTCGTTGTCCGACGCGCTCGGCGCCGCCGACCCCGCGCTCGACGTCGTCATCGACCGGGAGGCCGTCAAACCGCGTATCGCGGCCCTGCCGGAGCGCGAGCGGCAGATCCTCTACATGCGCTTCTTCGGCGACATGACGCAGAGCCGCATCGCCGAACAGCTGGGCATCTCGCAGATGCACGTGTCCCGGCTCATCACCCGGTGCTGCCACCGGCTGCGCGCCGAGGTCCTGGCCGACGCGGCCTGACCGCCGGCGCCCCTCACCTGCGCATGGCCAGGGCGATGTGACGTGACATCACGTCCAGCGCCCTGGCCTCCGCCATGGAGTACGCCGGCCGGCCCGCGGACCGGCACAGGGTGAGCACACCCTGGACCGGTTCGCCGGGCGCCGGGACGAGGGGCACGCACAACAGGGACGTGACGTCCGCCCGCACCAGGACCGGGGCGCCCGACGCGTCATCGCCCAGCGCCCCCGCGTCCTCGGGGCGGACCAGCAGCGCCGGTGAACCGCCGCGGGCCGCCTCGACGACGAGGGGGCTCGCGGCGGGGTCCTGCGCGGCGATGTCCCGGACCGCCCCGGCGTCGGCGCCGAGCACCGCCGTACGGACCGGCCGCGCGGCCCCCCGGTCCGCCACCACCCAGTCCGCGAACCGCCCGTACAGCGCCCGCGCGGCCCGCCGCAGCACCTCGGCCGGATCTCCGGCGGGCGCGCCCAGCAGCTCCCGCGCCATCAGGTCCACCAGATCCATCAGCGCCGTGTGCCGGGTGGTCTCCGCGAGGTCGGGGACGGACGCGGCCAGGTCCGCCGCCGGCGCGAGCAGGGAGCCGTCCTCCTCGGGCCGCATCAGGACCAGGACCGTGGGCTGCCGCTCGTTGCCGGGGCGCAGCCCCGTCAGCGACGTACGGATCGCGGTCTGCGGGCTCTGCTGCAGATGCAGGGTCAGACCCCGGTCGCCCTCGCCACGGGCCACCGCCGCGACCTGCGAACGCAGGGCGGCCCGGTCGGCGTGGGCGAACAGGGCGGTCAGTGAGCGGCCCGTCGCGTACCCGGCGCGCACCCCGGTGAACGTCGTCGCGGCGAAGTTCAGCCGCCGTACGACCGACTCCCGGTCGACGAGGGCCACCGGCAGCGGCAGCCGCTGGAAGACGGCGCGCAGCAACTGCTGTTCCTGCCGGTCCGCCGCCGCCGACCGGCTGGGCTCCGCACCGGGGTCGGCGGCCCGCCGGTCCTCCTGGTGCGGCAACAGCTCCCGTACCGCGTGGTCGAGTTCGAAGAGCGCCGCGTCGAGCACGGCGGGCAGCTCGTCGGCCGGGACGGATCGCGCGGCTTTCAGCTCGGCCACCCGGCGGACGAAGTCCGCGCGCTCTTCACCGGATTCGTCCATCTGCGGCATGCCGAGAACCTATCCCGCGCTCCTGTTTCCCGGGGACGGCCCGGGGAACCCGCTGGAGGAGGAGGCGTTGACCGATGCGACAGCCCGATCCTTCCGGCACGCGGGCACAGGCCGGCGAGCACGGCACCGGCGTCCGGGCCCCCGGCCGTCGCCTCTCCGAACTCGCCGAGGGCGCGGCCCACTGCATGCCCGACTGCTGCGGCGCCGTGGCCACCGCATCCGACGGCGGCGACGACCGCGCCTGCGCGGCGACCCATCCCGACCTCGCCGCCCTGGCCTGCGAACAGCTGTGCTCCGGCGAGGGCCCGATCCCGGCGGCCGAGGAAGCCGGGACGCCCGTGGACAGCGCCGACCTCCTGAAGGACGGGCGGTGGCCGCGGTACCGGGCCCTGGCGCTCGACTCCGGGGTGCGCTCCAGCGTGACGTTGCCGTTCCGCAGCGTCGGCCTCACCGTCACCCTCAGCCTCTACAGCTTCCGCGCCGGCACGCTGCGGGACGCCCCGCGCGGCCCGGTCAGTGCCCTCGGCGAGCTGGCCGCCCTGTGCCTGGCCCGCGACCGCTCCTACCAGGCGGCCCTGACCGAGCTCGACCAGCTGGGCGCGGCGCTGCGCACCCGGCCCGTCGTCGACCAGGCGTGCGGCATCGTCATGCACGTGCTGGGCTGTGACGCGGGCGAGGCGTTCACCGTGCTGCGCCGTATCTCGCAGACCACCAACCGGAAACTGGCCGACGTGGCCCGCGCCGTCGTGGAGCGGCGCGGTCGCGGTCTCGAGAGGGAGTTCGCCGCGCTGACACCCTGACCCCGGACCCGCCCGTCCCGGCGCCCCGGTGTCGGCCGGCTTTCACTCGTTCGGCGCAGCGCCCGCCCCGGACCACTCGCCTGTCCGTCCGTCCCGTGGGTATGCGCATGGACACGCGCCCGGCAGGCGCACGGCGCGCGCAGGTGCCCGCAGGGATGTGACGCTGGGAACAGCGCACCCACGCGGCACGGCGACCCCACACGGCACGGAGGCAGCATGCGGCCATCGGACCCCACGGCCCGGGCATCCCGCGCGGACGCGGCCCGCGGGCCCGTCCCCGAGGGCCGCGGCCCGGTGCGGTACGGGCCGCCGCTGCCCGAGCCGGGGCTGCCGGTCCTGCCCGAGCTCGCGGGCGTCGTCGCCGGGGCCGCCGGACGCCCGGACGCCGAGCCGCCCGGCGGATCGCCCGCGCTCCTCGAAGCCGCCCGTGGCTACTGGCAGCGCCGGGGCCTGGCAGCCGAGGGGGCCCGCGTCGTCGCCGCGCCGGGCGGCGCCCCGCTGCTCCTCGCCCTCACCGCGGCGCTCGGCGGCGACGTCCTCGTGCCGCGCCCCTGTCCGGCGTGGTGGGCGCCGCAGGCCCGCCTCCTGGGCCGCGACGTCTTCCACGTGCCGACGCCCGCCGAGTGCGGCGGCGTCCCCGACCCCTACGCCCTCCTGGAGACGGTCCGCCGGGTCAGGGCCGAGGGCGGCGACCCCCGGCTGCTCGTCCTGTCCGTCGCCGACGACCCGACGGCGACCGTGCCGCCGCCCGAGGTGCTGCACGAGGCGGTGGAGGCCGCCGCGGGAGAGGGCCTGCACGTCGTCAGCGACGAGACCTGGCGCGACACGCTGCACCCGGACGCGGACACCGTGCTGTTCAGCCCCGCCGAGATGTTCCCCGCCCAGGTCACCGTGGTCACCGAGCTGACCGGCGGCTATCTGCCGCCGTCGCTGCCCGCGGCCTGCGCGCGTTTCCCGCCGACCGCGCGCGGCGACCGCCTCACCGACCGCGTCCTGGACTTCCTCACCGCGACCGGCGCCGTGCTCGCGGCGCCCCTCGCCGCCGCGGCGACGTACGTGCTGGGCGAGCCGGAGGAGGTCACCGCCCGGCGCACGGCCGCCGTCGCCCTGCATGCCCGGGTGGCCACGGCCGCGTACCGCGCCGTGCTCGCCGGTGGCGGCCTGGCCCGGCCGCCACGCTCGGGCCGGCACCTCTACGTCGACCTGGACCCGCTGCGCCCGCCGCTCGCCGCCCGCGGTGTCAGCGACGCCCAGGACCTGGAGGACTTCCTGACCGAGCGCCTCGGCATGCCGGCCCCCGGCGGTCACCGGTTCGGCGACGATCCCGCGGCGCTGCGGGTGCGCCTGTCGACGGGTCCGCTCCTCGGATCAACCCCGGACGAGCGCGGCGCGTCTCTCATCGCGCCGGAACCTTTGCAACTGCCGCATGTGGCAAGGCTGTTGGGAAGGGTGGGGGCGGTGCTCGACGACCTCGGCGACGGCGCGGACCCGGCGGGCAGGACCGGCCCGCCGGGCCCGGCGGGCAACGGACCGGCAGGCGAAGGATGGGAGTCCGAGCGATGACCCAGGCGTCCGAATCGACGACAGCGCAGCGGGCTGATGCCGCCGCGGTCGGCAGACCCCCCGTCGAGCCGCGGCCGCTCGGCGGGGCAGGCGTCACCGAGGCACCGCCGCGCCGCTGGCCGCGGTCCTTCGCCGACCGTCTGACAGCGCCTCTGCCCGGGCTGCGCGCCTTCGCCCGGTTCGCCCGCGAGAACGCGCTGCGGCCGCGCCCCGAGGGCCTCGTCGACATCCCGCGGCTGCCGTTCGAACCGGGCCCGCTGCCCGATGTCGACGCCCGTACGGCCGCCGTCACCTGGGCGGGCCACGCCAGCTGGATCGTCCGCATCGGCGGCCTGACCGTCCTCACCGACCCCGTGTGGTCCCGCAAGATCCTCGGCACCCCGGCCCGGATCACCCCGGTCGGCGTCGCCTGGAGCGCGCTGCCGCCCGTCGACGCGGTCGTCATCAGCCACAACCACTACGACCATCTGGACTGGCCCACCGTCAGAAGGCTCCCGCGCTCCACCCCGGTCTTCGTCCCGGCGGGCCTCGGCCGCTGGTTCACCCGGCGCGGCTTCACCCGGGTCACGGAGCTCGACTGGTGGGAGGCGGCCGAACTCGAAGGTGTCCGCTTCGACTTCGTCCCGGCGCACCACTGGTCGAAGCGCTCGCTCACGGACACCTGCCGCACCCTGTGGGGCGGCTGGGTCCTCACCGACCGGCAGGGGCAGCGGATCTACTTCGCGGGCGACACCGGTTACGGCCGCTGGTTCGCCGAGATCGGCCGCCGCCACCCCGGCATCGACCTGGCGCTGCTGCCCATCGGCGCGTACGAGCCGCGCTGGTGGCTGCGGGACGTGCACTGCGACCCCGAGGACGCGGTGCGGGCCGCGCAGGACGTGGGCGCGCGCGCCATGGCGCCCATGCACTGGGCCACGTTCCTGCTGTCGGCCGAACCGGTCATGGAGCCGCTCACCCGGCTGCGGGCCGCCTGGGAACGGGCGGGCCTGCCGCGTGCCGCGCTCTGGGACCTGCCGGTCGGCGCGTCACGCGTGCTGACTGCCTGACAGCCGCCGCACCTTGCGCCACAGCGCGGGGGCCGCGCCGACCAACACCGTCAGCACGACAGCGGCGACGACACCCTCCCACGGCTCCTTGAACAGGGAACCGCCGAGGATCCCGATGATCTGGTACGTCACCGCCCACGCGAGACACGCCGGGACGTCCCCGCGGGCGAAGCGGCGCAGCGGCATCTTCGCCATCAGGCACGCCAGCATCACCGGGATCCGCCCGGCGGGTACCAGGCGCGACAGCACGAGGACCATCACCCCGTGGTCGGCGAGCTTCTCCTGCGCCTGCTCAAGACGCTCCTGCGGGGCCCGGGAGCGCAGGGCCTCCAGCCACCGCGACCCGTTCTTCGACCGCATGCCGCGCCGCCCGAGCCAGTACAGGGCGATGTCCCCGAGGAACGCGGCGAGCGCAGCCACACCGAACAGGAGCAGCAGCGAGAACGGCGCGGTCTGGTGGAAGGCGACGACGGCCGCGGAGCTGACGAGCGCACCCGTCGGGATCACCGGCACCAGCGCGCCGACCGCGACGAGCAGGAACAACGTCGGGTAGCCGGCGGCCTGTTGGGTCGACTCGGTCGGCACCACCTGGGTGAGGGCGTCCAGCATCAACGGGTCACCGCCGGCCGGACGCTCTCGCCGTGGGCGAGGTGGTGCACCGTCACGTCCGGGGCGCGCAGCGCGGCCTGCCGGACGAACTCCTCGCCCGGCGTGTGGAACTCGTGCGGGCGCACCGCGTCAAGCCCGATCGGCCAGTACGTCCCGTAGTGCACGGGCACCGCGCTGCGCGGCGCGATCCTGGCCAGCGCCTCGGCGGCGCGCGCCGCGTCGAGGTGGTGCGGGCCGAGGTGCGGCCCCCACCCGCCGACCGGCAGCAGCGCGACGTCCACCTCGCCGACGGCCTCGGCCATGCCGTCGAACAGCCCGGTGTCGCCCGCGAAGTACGTACGGGCCTCGCCGCTGACCACGTAGCCGAGCGCGGGGGAGCGCTGCGGGCCCACCGGCAGCCGCCGCCCGTCGTGCGCCGCGTGCACGGCCCTGACGGTGAGCCCGCCGGTCTCGACGACGGCCCCCGCCTCGACCTCGGTGATCTCAAGGGCCCGCAGCCGGCGGAGCCCCGGCACGGAGCGGGCGGCGCCGCGCGGCATCAGCACCCGGGTGCCGGGCGCGATCCTGGCCAGCGACGGCAGATGCAGATGATCGGCGTGCAGATGTGAGACGAGAACCACATCCGCGCGGGCGGCGCTCGCCGGCGGCGGCGCGCCACGGCGCCGCCGCAGATGCGCCAGGCGCCGCGCGAAGAGCGGATCCGTGAGCACCCTGGTCCCCGAATCCTCGATCGTGCAGGTGGCATGCCCCCACCAGGTGATCTCCACCGGCACCCGGTGCCTCCTTACGTGCGACTGCCTTGAGCGTACGTGCAGGAGTAGGGTCGTCGCCCAAAGGGTGAGGTGAGGGGGACACCATGGGCGCACCGGACGGGGGCGGCGCCGCCGTGCGGGTCGCGGCGATCGCCAGTCTGACGCCGCTGGAGGAGCTGGACGCGGACCCCTTCCTGGTGGACTCGCGCAGCCAGCACGCCATGTGCGCCCGCTGGGCCGCCGAGCGCGGCTACGTGATCACCCGGGAGCTTCTCGTGCACGGGGTGCGCCCCGACCACGAGGTCCTGTGGGCGGATGTCGACGCGGGCCTGGTCGATGTCTTCGTCGCCCCCTGCGACCGCGTCCTGCACGCGGCGCTCCGCTCGGTCGACGCGTTCTCGGCGGAGTGCGCGCGGCGCGGGATCCGCCTGGAGACGGCGGGCCTCGCCGAGCCGTCGTACGACACGGAGATGAAGGCGCGGGTCCACCGCCGGCTGTCGATGCCGACCGCCGGTTACGACGGCTGCTGACGGACCCCGCCCGGCGGCGCGGGGAACCGCGACCGGCCCCGCCGCTCCGAGAGCCGCGGGCGCGGCCCGCCGTGCCCCCGCGCACCGGTGACGGCACAGGGCAGGACCGGCCGTCCGAACCGTATGAAACCCTGGCCGACGACAGTCGACGCAGCAGCGCGGAAGCGAAGGAGACCTGAAAAGTGGCCGGAGGCCGGTGGCGGCGGGCGGCGAGCACAGCATGGCGCTCGCTCACGGTCTGGGCGGCGAGCACCCTGACGATGCTGGTCCTGGCGGGCCTCCTGCCGGACTTCCAGCTCCAGTCCGACACCGGTGACAGCGCCACCCGCGTCGCCACCACCGCCGCACTCGGCGCCGGCGCCTTCGCCCTCCTGTCGGCGCTGGTCTGGCCGCTTCTGGTGCGCGCCCTCCTCCTCGTGCCGGCCCTCCTCCTCGGCCTTGTCGTCTTCTTCCTGAACGGCGCCCTGTTCCTGATCGCCCTGCACCTCGTCCCCGACGGCCGCGGCGAGGCCGGCCCGGAGACCGCGGTCGTCGTCGCCGCCGTGATGTCGGCCGTGGCGTCGGCGACCGGCGGCGCCCTGGCGGTCCGCGACGACGACGCGTACCGGCGGCGCCTGTACCGGCTCGCCGACCGAAGACGCCGCAGGGCCGTCGAGGACGTGGCGGCCGACGTGGGACCGCCCGCGCCCGGCACCGTCTTCATCCAGCTCGACGGCGTCGGCCACGAGGTCCTGCTGCGCGCGGCCCGCGACCACGTGATGCCCACCGTGGGCGGCTGGCTGCGCGACGGGGGGCACCGCCTCACCCCGTGGCGCACCGACTGGTCGAGCCAGACCGGCGCGAGCCAGCTCGGCATCCTGCACGGCTCCAACCACGACATCCCCGCCTTCCGCTGGTACGAGAAGGACACCGGCGAGATCCAGGTCTCCAACCGGCCCACCAGCGCCGCCGAGCTGCAGCGCCGCGCCGTCGAGCACACCGGCGACGGCGGCCTGCTCACCTTCGACGGCGCGAGCCGCGGCAACCTCTTCAGCGGCGGCGCCGAAGAGGTCGCGCTCGTCCTCTCCGTGGCCGCCCGGCGCGGCAAGGAGAACCGCTCCCGGGCCGGCTACTTCGCCTACTTCTGCGACCCGGCGAACGCGGTGCGCACCGCCCTCTCCTTCTTCGCCGAGGCAGGCCGCGAGATCGGCCAGTCCACCCGGGCCCGGCTGCGCAGACAGCGGCCGCGCATCGGCCGCGGCGGCCTCTACCCCTTCATCCGCGCCTTCGCGACCGTCGTCGAGCGGGACGTCGTCGTCGCCGCCGTCATCGGCGACCTGCTGGCCGGCCGCAGCGCCGTCTACGCCGACCTCGTCGCCTACGACGAGGTGGCCCACCACTCGGGCCCGTTCAGCCGCGACGCCCAGAAGGTCCTCGAACGGCTCGACCGCTCGCTCGCGCTGATCGAGAAGGTCGTCGAGCACGCCCCGCGCCGCTACCGCATCGTGGTCCTCTCCGACCACGGCCAGAGCCCGGGCGAGACCTTCCACGCCCGTTACGGACTGACCCTCCAGGACCTGGTCCGCGCGGGCTGCGGGCTGCCCGTGCCGCGCAAGGCGCGGCGCACCCACAGCGGAGCCGAGGCCCGCGCCGCCGTCCGGGCCGCGCTGCGCCGCCCCGTCGAGGAGCCCGCCCCCAAGGGCAAGCACCACGAACCCGTCGTGCTCGCCTCCGGCAACCTCGGCCTCGTCTCCTTCCCCGACGTGCAGCACCGGATGAGCCGGGAGGAGATCGACGCCCGCCACCCGGCGCTGCTGCCGACCCTCGCCAACCACCCCGGCATCGGCTTCCTCCTGGTCCGCAGCGAGGAGCACGGGGCCGTCGTGCTCGGCGCGCGGGGCGCCGAGGTCGCGCTCTGCGACCTGGCCGACGGGCAGGGCCCGCTCGCCGACTTCGGGCCCGGCGCCGCGGCCGCCGTGCGCCGCACCCACTCCTTCCCGCACACCGCCGACATCATGGTCAACTCCTGGTACGACCCGGTGGACGGCGAGGTCCTCGCGTTCGAGGAGCAGATCGGCTCGCACGGCGGGCTCGGCGGCGCCCAGGGCCGCCCGTTCCTGCTCTCGCCCGCGGCCCTGTCCGAGCCGGTCCCGGCCGGCGGTGAACTCGTCGGCGCCGAACAGGTCCACCACGTCCTGCGCCGCTGGCTGCGCGAGGGCCACGGCCCGCAGGTCCCACTGGAGAATTCCCTCCCACGCACCCCCGACGTCGCAGCATTTGTGGCCGCACCCCCCGGGGCGCAGGACAAAACGGCTTGATTTGGAGCGGGCTGCCGCGTCGTCCGACCATGGAGCGTCGCCCGGCGATCCCGTGCCGAAGAGCCCGACAGCGAACCCCCGCCCGCGCCCCGGCGCCCGCTCGACGCACGGAGTCCGAGGACGGGTGGCTCCGCAGCACGACCGAGAGGCGCACCACCCCATGCACGACACCGGGCCTGCCACGCAGACGGCTCCGGCCAGGGACGACGACCAGGACAGCAGGCACGCCCGCAGGTTCGGTCTCCCCATCGCCACCGCCCTCGTCATGGGCAACATCATCGGCGGCGGCATCTTCCTGCTCCCCGCCTCCGTGGCCCCGTACGGCACGATCAGCCTCGTCGCCTTCGGTGTCCTGACGGTCGGCGCGATCGCGCTCGCCCTCGTCTTCGGCCGCCTCGCCCACCGGCATCCGCGGACGGGCGGCCCCTACGTCTACGCCCGTGAGGCGTTCGGTGACTTCGCCGGTTTCCTGGCCGCCTGGTCGTACTGGATCACCACCTGGGTCTCGAACGCGGCGCTCGCCGTCGCCGCCGTCGGCTACCTCGACGTCCTGCTGCCGATCCGCGGCTCGACGTTCTGGACGATCGTCGCCGCCCTGGCCTGCCAGTGGCTGCCCGCGCTCGCCAACCTCGCGGGCACCCGTTACGTGGGCGCGGTCCAACTGGTCTCCACCGTGCTGAAGTTCGCGCCGCTGCTGCTCGTCGCCGTCGGCGGGCTGTTCTTCTTCGACGCGGACAACACGGGCCCGTTCCGGGCCACCGGCGACTCCGCGCTCGGCGCCGTCTCCGCGTCCGCCGCGATCCTGCTCTTCAGCTACCTGGGCGTCGAGTCGGCGTCCGTCAGCGCCGGCGAGGTCCGCGACCCGCAGCGCAACGTCGGCCGCGCCACCGTCCTCGGCACGGGGCTCGCCGCGCTCCTCTACCTGCTGGGCACCGTGTCGGTGTTCGGCACGGTCGCGCACGACACGCTGGTCGCCTCCACGGCCCCGTTCTCCGACGCCGTCAACGCGATGTTCGGCGGCACCTGGGGCGGCACCGTCGTCGCGGTCGCCGCGCTCGTCTCCATGGTCGGCGCGCTCAACGGATGGACGCTGCTCAGCGCCCAGACACCGTACGCCGCCGCCCAGGACGGTCTGTTCCCCCCGGCCTTCGGGAAGAAGCGGCGCGGAGTGCCGACCGTCGGGGTGCTCGTGGCCGTCTCCCTCGCCTCACTCCTGACGATCTACAACTACACCGCCGGATCGAGCGGGGTCTTCGAGACGCTCGTGCTCGTGACGACCTTCACCGCGACCGTCCCTTACCTGCTGGCCACCGCCGCGCAGATCTACTTCCTGCTGTCGGGCCAGGGGCACCGGGTGCGGCGCTCGCGGCTGGTCCGGGACCTGGTCCTCGCCGTCGCCGCGTTCGGCTTCTCCATGTGGCTGGTCGGCGGCGCGGGGTACGCCGCCGTCTACCAGGGCGTGCTCTTCCTCTTCGCCGGCGTCCTCGTCTACGCGTGGATGGCGGCCCGCAAGAAGCGGACCGCCACCCACTGACCCCATCGTCGTCGCTCACCTGGCCAGCGGCGCGACCACCCAGCGCAGCTTCTTGAACATGCTGTCCCGCGAGCCGATCTCGATCAGCTTGCGGGCGGCCGGGTAGGCCTCGTTGCCCTCGATCTCGTAACCGACCTCCAGCGTGCCGGGCACGTCCCTGACCTCCAGCTGCGCCTCGATGTCGGCCGCCGGGTGCTCGCTGTCCGACGCCATCGCCGTCAGATGCGCGATGCGCCGCTGCTGCGCCTCGTCGAGAGCCTGGCGCGGGTCACGCGCGCCGGGCGACGCCGCGGCCTGCGTGCCCTTGCCGGACGGCGGCGCGACCGCCGAACTCGGGGTACGGACCTCGCCGGTGGGCCGCCGGGTCGACAGCGTCGCCTGCACCACGGTGCCGTCGTTGTCGAGCGCCACCCGGAACTCGCCGCGCCCCGGCGTGATCACCGGCACCCCGCCGAAGGTCTGGCGGAACGTGACGTGCGTCTCCAACGACACCGGCTCGCCGATCTGCGATCCGTCCTTCTTGCCGCTGTTCTGCATCAGGTCGTGCACGCCGTCGACGACCAGCTCGGCGCCGCCCGTCTCCTCGCCGTGCTGCTCGACGAAGTGCCGGGCCAGCTCGACCGCGCGTTCGGTCGACAGCTGCCGCGTGTTGCGGTGGTTGGCCTCGGCCAGCTTCACCCAGCGGACCGCTCCCGGCGCCGTCGAGATGTACCGGTCGCCCGAGTTCGCGCTCAGCACGCCCTGCCGCTCGACCTGGACCTCCTGGAGCGCGGCCTGCGGGAAGTGCGCCAGCTGTCCGAGCGCGGTCAGCTCCCGGCTCGGGTCGCGCGGCGCGAGCTGCACGATCTGCGGCTGCGGCGGCGCCTGCGTCAGCGGATCGCGCAGCCCCTCGCGGGCGTAGTACCAGCGCCACGCGTACCAGGCGTCGGAGACGTGCTCGCGGTAGAAGTTTCGCTCGGAGTTGAGGCGGTTGGTCGCCTCGGCCTGCGTGGCGCCGGTGGCCGCGACGGATGGCGCCTGGCCGTGGTAGATGTCCCAGCTCGCGTTGAGCCACGCGTCGCAGTACGTCTGGCCGGCCCGCCACTTCTCCCAGAACTTCTTGCCGTAGTCCCCGCTGTCGATGCTCGTCGTCTCGAACCCGAAGATCATCCGGGAGCCCAGGTTCGGCCCGGCCCACGTGCGGACGGGGGAGTGCCCGTCGAGGACGCGCAGCGAGTTGCACGTCGACCAGAACACGTAGTTGGCCCGCTCGTTGCCGAACGCCATCCGGTTGGAGACCGCGTCCGAGCGGTTGTCCCACGCGGCGCCCAGCGGCGCGAAGAAGACGCCGTTGCCGTCCATGCCGCCGTGGCCCGAGTGGTACACGGCGACGACGGCGTCCATGCCGTACCGGTCCTGCCAGTTGTCGTACGTCTCCTCGTACGCCCACACCTGCGCGCCGCCGTCGGCGAACCAGAAGTTGCGGTCGTAGAACTGCTGGAGGTACGCCAGCCAGCCGGTGGCGTCCTCGTGCGTGTGCGAGAGCGGGTTCTGGTTGACGAACTTCTGGATGCTGAACGCGCCCCACCAGCCGAACGTCGAGTCGCGGTCGGCGGCGCCGGGCTTCCCTGTCTCCAGTGGCGACGGACCGCGGTCCGAATAGATCATGCGCATGGCCAAACCCCCTGCGAAACTCCGTGCGGAACCCCCGTGGTCGGAGGCTCAAAGTGTCACCGCCGTGCGGTCTTGCCCAGCGCGGATTCCGGCCATGGTGCCCGGGATGCGGGATGGCCGCCGGGTCTTGCGGGTGCACGGGAGTCACATGTGGTCGGATGGTGTTCGAAGGCAATCGGAAACGGCCCCGCCGCAGGGGGCCGTACGGAAGGGAACCATCGTGGCAACCACGCGCTCCGCACACACCGTGTGGGAAGGCAACCTGTTCGAGGGCAACGGCGTCGTCACCTTCGACTCCTCCGGCATCGGCGAGCAGCCGGTGTCGTGGCCCTCGCGCGCCGAGCAGGCCAACGGGAAGACCAGCCCCGAGGAGCTGATCGCGGCGGCGCACTCGTCCTGCTTCTCCATGGCGCTCTCGAACGGCCTGACCGGTGCGGGCACTCCGCCCACCAAGCTGGTGACCTCCGCGGACGTCACGTTCCAGCCCGGGACCGGCATCACCGGCATCCACCTCACCGTCGAGGGCACCGTGGAGGGCCTCGACGAGCAGGGCTTCACCGCGGCCGCCGAGGACGCCAAGAAGAACTGCCCGGTCAGCCAGGCGCTCACGGGTACGACGATCACGCTGACGGCCAAGCTGGCCTGACCGCGCGCCCGTTGTCCCCTTGACGTGGGCCCGCTCAAGATTTGTGCTGGATACCCGGACCACCCGGTGTCCGCCGCGACTCGAGCGGGCCCACTTCTGTGCGATGTGAGAGGGGACGCGTCATGGCGCGTGCGGTCGGAATCGATCTCGGTACGACGAACTCTGTGGTGGCTGTACTGGAGGGCGGTGAACCCACCGTCGTCGCCAACGCGGAGGGCGCGCGCACCACCCCCTCCGTGGTGGCCTTCGCCAGGACATCGAACGCCGAGGTCCTGGTCGGTGAGGTGGCCAAGCGGCAGGCCGTCACCAATGTGGAGCGCACCGCGCGCTCCGTCAAACGCCATATGGGCGACGGGGACTGGCAGTTCCCGCAGAGCGGCACCATCGACGGCGCCCGCTACAGCGCCCAGGAACTCGCCGCGCGCGTCCTGCAGAAACTCAAACGGGACGCCGAGGCGTATCTCGGCGAGGACGTCACCGACGCCGTCGTCACCGTGCCCGCGTACTTCGACGACGCGCAGCGCCAGGCCACCAAGGAGGCGGGCGAGATCGCGGGCCTGAAGGTGCTGCGCATCATCAACGAGCCGACGGCCGCGGCGCTCGCCTACGGCCTCGACAAGGGCGACGAACAGACGGTCCTCGTCTTCGACCTGGGCGGCGGCACCTTCGACGTCTCCCTCCTGGAGATGGGTGACGGCGTCATCGAGGTCAAGGCCACCAACGGGGACACCCAGCTGGGCGGCGACGACTGGGACCAGCGGGTCGTCGACCACCTCGTCGCGAAGTTCAGGAACGGGCACGGCATCGACCTCGGCAGCGACAAGATGGCCGTGCAGCGGCTGCGCGAGGCCGCCGAGAAGGCGAAGATCGAGCTGTCGTCGGCGAGCGAGACGACTGTGAACCTGCCGTACATCACCGCCTCGGCCGCGGGCCCGCTGCACCTGGACGAGAAGCTGACGCGCGCTCAGTTCCAGGAGCTGACCGGTGACTTGCTCGACCGGTGCAAGAAGCCGTTCCACCAGGCCGTGAAGGACGCCGGCGTGGAGCTGTCGGCCGTCGACCACGTCATCCTCGTCGGCGGCTCGACGCGCATGCCCGCGGTCTCCGACCTGGTACGGGAGCTGACGGGCAAGGACCCGCACAAGGGCGTCAACCCGGATGAGGTCGTCGCCATGGGCGCGGCCCTCCAGGCCGGTGTCATCCGCGGCGACGTCAAGGACGTGCTGCTGCTCGACGTGACGCCGCTCTCTCTCGGCATCGAGACCAAGGGTGGCGTCATGACGAAGCTCATCGAACGCAACACGACCATTCCGACCCGGCGTTCGGAGATCTTCACCACCGCCGCCGACAACCAGCCGTCCGTCGGCATCCAGGTCTTCCAGGGCGAACGGGACATCGCCGCCTACAACAAGAAGCTCGGCGTTTTCGACCTGACGGGTCTGCCGCCCGCGCCGCGCGGTGTCCCGCAGATCGAGGTCACCTTCGACATCGACGCCGACGGGATCATGCACGTGTCGGCGAAGGACCTCGCCACCGGCCGTGAGCAGAAGATGACGGTGACCGGCGGCTCGGCGCTGCCCAAGGACGAGATCGACCGGATGATGCGGGAGGCCGAGGCGCACGCCGAGGAGGACCGGGGGCGGCGCGAGACCGCCGAGGTGCGCAACGAGGCCGAGCAGCTCGTGTACCGGACGGAGCAGTTCCTGCGGGAGAACGAGGAGCGGGTGCCGGCCGGGATCCGCACCGAGGTGGAGGCCGCCGCCGCGGAGTTGAACACCGCCCTGGCCGCCGACCCGCCGGACACGAACGCCCTGCGCGAAGGGGTGCGGAAACTGGCCACCGTGAGCCAGAAGGTGGGGCAGGCCATGTACGAGCGGCCCGCGGACGGCCCGTCGGGCGACGCACCGCGGGACGAGACGGCGAAGGACGAGACGGCGAAGGACGACGTGGTGGACGCCGAGATCGTCGACGACGAGAAGGGGACGGCCTCGTAGGCGCGAGCCCCGCGGGGCTCGCAGGGCTCACAGGCGGGCGCGCCACTTCTGCATGATCTCCAGCGTCCGCTCCGCACCCGCCGCCTGGGCCACCAGGTGGTCCAGGACCTCCAGATGCGTGCCGACCTCGTCACGCGAGTCGAGATAGAGGGCCCCGGTGACGTACTCGCTGTACACCATGTCCGGCAGCTCCCGCACCGGGAAGCGGAACAGGGTGAACGGGCCGAACGTGCCGGGGTGCGGCCCGCTCGCGAACTCCGCTATCTGCAAGGTCACATGGGGCAGCGCGGCCACCTCGATGAGGCGGTCGAGCTGCCCGCGCAGCACCGCGCTCCCGCCGGGCGGACGCAGCAGCACCGTCTCGTCCATGACGACCCACAGGTGCGGCGCGTCCTCCCGGGTCAGCAGCGACTGGCGGGCCAGCCGCAGCGACACGTGCCGGTCTATGTCGTCGGGCTTGGAGCGGCCCACGGTGCCGGCGTCGAAGACGGCCCGCGCGTACTCCTCGGTCTGGAGCAGGCCGGGCACGAAGTGCGGTTCGTAGGCGCGGATCATCTCGGCCGCGCCCTCCAGGCTCACGTACAGGCTGAACCAGTCCGGCAGCACGTCGTGGAACCGCTGCCACCAGCCGGGCAGGTTCGCCTCCTCGGCGAGCGCGACGAACGCCTCGATCTCCCGCTCGGGGACCGCGTACAGCTCCAGGAGCATCTGGACGTAGGGGATCTTGAGCGCGACCTCCGCCGTCTCCATCCTGCGGATCGTCGCCCCGGTGACCCGCAGCGAGCGGGCGGCCTCGTCCCGCTTGAGCCCGGCGGCCTCCCGCAGATCGCGCAGGCGCCGGCCGAGCACGACCTGGCCCACGGTGGGAGCGGGCCGTCTTTCACTCACGTCACGTCTCCCCACGTGCCGGACTGCGACGAGCAGCGGCTACGAGCCGGTGCGCTCCCACCCCCGTCGATCCGGTCGCGCGGCCAGCTGCCGCGGGTCGCGACTGCGATAGACCACGTACGGGCGGAACAGGTACTGCACCGGCGCGCTGAACATATGCACGAGCCGGGTGAACGGTACCAGCGCGATCAGTGACATGCCCACTACCGCATGGATCTGGTACAGCACCGGCACGCCCTCCATCCGCCAGGTGTCCGGGCCGAGCGTGAACAGGCTGCGCGCCCACGGGCCGATGGTCTCGCGGTAGTTGTAGCCGTCACCCGAGGAGTGCGTCAGCTTGGCGACCATGCCGAGCACGAGGGAGCCGAGCAGCACCACGTACATGAGCTTGTCGTTGCGGGTCGTCGCGCGGAAGACGGGCGCCTTCGTGCGGCGCCGGTACACCAGCAGGAAGATGCCGCAGACGGCCAGCACACCGGCGAACGTGCCGCCGTACAGCGAGAACAGGTGGTACGTGTGCTCGCTGACGTGCGCCTTCTCCGTCCACGACATCGGGACGAACAGCCCGACGAGGTGGCCGACGAGCACGAACAGGATGCCGTAGTGGAAGACGGGCGAGGCGATGTTGAGCAGCTTCGACTCGTAGATCTGCGAGGAGCGCGTCGTCCAGCCGAACTTGTCGTAGCGAAAGCGCCAGATCGTGCCCGCGATCAGCAGGACGAAGGCGATGTAGGGCAGCGCGCCCCAGATCAGCGTGGTCACGGGGCGTGCTCCTTCACGAACAGCGGCAGGGGTTCACGCAGACCGAGGTCGCCGAAGGGCTCCAGGCCGACCTCTTCGCGCGGCGGCCCCGAGCGGGCCAGCGCCAGCGCCTCGGCCCGGTCCTTGGGGGAGGGGCCCGGCAGCGAGGCGCAGACGGCGTCGAGGACGTGCGCGTAGGGCGTGCCGTGCTCGGTGAGGGCCAGGCGCAGCAGTTCGAGGCCGCTGCGGTGCTCGGTCAGGAGGAACGGGCCGGCCTGCGCCGAGAACTCCAGGACCGCGGGGAGGAAGTCGGGAAGCTCCTCCCCGGTGAACTCCAGGCCGTGCTCCCGGTAGACCTCCTTCATACGCACCAGCGACATGCCGCGCCGCCGGGTGTCACCGTCGCGCCACCACGTCAGGTACAGGCTGTGCCGGTTCTTGAAGTCGAAGACCTGCACGTAGTGGGCGGCCAGCTCCGCCGGGGGCGTGGCCTCGGCGTGGTCGACGAAGGGGGCCAGCCCCGGCGCGGCGGCCCGTACGAGCGGCAACCGCTCGTAGAACTCCTCGTCGGGGTAGGTGAGGCAGAGCGCCGCCGCCTGGTGGAGGAGGGCTGAGGGGCCGGTCACGGGCTCTCCTTCGGGTCGTCGGCGCTCTGGCGGCGTTTGGTGAGGTGGAAGTTCTCGAACGAGACGACGGGCAACAGCTTGCGCCCGCCCGCCATGGTGTTCCCCGAGTCGCCGCCGAAGGGGCCCTCGCCGCCCATGCCGGGGCCGTCGGCGTGGTCGAGGCTGCACGAGTCGGGGATCGCCGTCTCCTCCAGGCGCTGCGCGTCGCCGAGCGCCGCCGTCGGGATCACGTACCGGTCCTCGTACTTGGCGATGGCGAGCAGCCGGTACATCTCCTCGATCCGCTCGGCCGTCATGCCGACCGACGCGGCGATCGCGTCGTCGGGCGGCCCGCCGAGGTTGATGGCCCGCATGTGCGAGCGCATCGCCGCCAGCTTCTCCAGGGACGCGCGGACGGGTCCCACGTCACCGGCCGTGAAGATCTCCGCCAGGTACTCCAGCGGGATGCGCAGCGTGTCGATCGCGCCGAAGAGGTTGGCGTGGTCCTCGCCGTCGTGGCCCGTCTCGTTGAGCGCGTCGACGACGGGGGAGAGCGGCGGGATGTACCAGACCATCGGCATCGTCCGGTACTCCGGATGCAGCGGAAGCGCCACCTTGTACTTGCTGATGAGCGCGTGGACCGGGGAGCGGCGCGCCGCCTCCACCCAGTCGAACGGGATCCCGGCCTCCTCCGCGGCCCGCCGCACCCCGGCGTCCTCCGGATCGAGGAAGACCCCCAACTGCGCCTCGTACAGGCCCGTGTCGTCCTGCGTCTGCGCCGCGGCCGTCACCTTGTCGGCGTCGTAGAGGATCACGCCGAGATAGCGCAGCCGCCCCACACACGTCTCCGAGCAGACCGTGGGCAGGCCCACCTCGATGCGCGGATAGCACATCGTGCACTTCTCGGCCTTGCCGGTGCGGTGGTTGAAGTAGACCTTCTTGTACGGGCATCCCGTCACGCACATCCGCCAGCCGCGGCACTGGTCCTGGTCGACCAGGACGATCCCGTCCTCCGCGCGCTTGTACATCGCGCCGGACGGGCAGGACGCCACGCACGACGGGTTCAGGCAGTGCTCGCAGATGCGCGGCAGATAGAACATGAAAGTCTGCTCGAACGCGAACTTCACCTTGTCCGCCGCCTGTTGGCGGGTCTTCTGCACCATCGGGTCGAGGTCGCCGTACTGCGGCGCGCCGCCGAGGTTGTCGTCCCAGTTCGAGGACCACTCGATCTTCATCGGCTTGCCGGTGATCTGGGAGCGGGGCTCCGCCACCGGGTAGTCGTCGCCGAGCGGCGCCTCGGTCAGGTTCTTGTAGTCGTACGTCCAGGGCTCGTAGTAGTCCTTCATCTCCGGCAGCTTGGGGTTGGAGAAGATGCCCGCGAGCTTCTTGAAGCGGCCCCCGTTCTTCAGCTTCAAGGCACCCCGCTTGTTGAGCTCCCAGCCGCCGCGCCACTTCTCCTGGTCCTCGTAGCGGCGCGGATACCCCTGTCCGGGGCGGGTCTCGACGTTGTTGAACCAGACGTACTCCATACCGCTGCGGTTGGTCCACGCCTGTTTGCAGGTGACCGAGCAGGTGTGGCAGCCGATGCACTTGTCGAGGTTCATGACCATCGCGATCTGAGCCATACAGCGTCCGATGGTGACTTCGTCACGGGGCATGCGTTCAGTACTCCACCTTCTGCGAGCGGCGCCGGATGACCGTCACCTCGTCGCGCTGGTTGCCCGTCGGGCCGAGGTAGTTGAACGCCCACGACAACTGGGCGTAGCCGCCGATGAGATGGGACGGCTTGAGGATGAGCCGGGTCAGCGAGTTGTGGATGCCGCCGCGCCTGCCGGTGGTCTCCGCCTTGGGCACGCCGACCGTGCGTTCCTGCGCGTGGTGCATGTAGACCGTGCCGGCCGGCATGCGGTGGGAGACGATCGCCCGGGCGACGACGACACCGTTGCGGTTCACCGCCTCGATCCAGTCGTTGTCCTCGACGCCGATGGCCTCCGCGTCCTGCGGTGCCATCCAGATCGACTGGCCGCCGCGGGAGAGCGCCAGCATGAACAGGTTGTCCTGGTACTCGGAGTGGATGGACCATTTGTTGTGCGGTGTGAGGTAACGGACCGTCACCTCCCGTTCACCGTCCGGTCCGAGGCGTGGCTCGCCGAACAGCCGGTTCATGTCGAGCGGCGGCCGGTAGACGGGCAGCGCCTCACCCAGCTCGTGCATCCAGTCGTGGTCGATGAAGAAGTGCTGGCGTCCGGTGAGCGTGTGCCAGGGCTTGAGGTGCTCGGTGTTGAGCGTGAAGGCCGTGTACCGGCGGCCGCCCGACTCGCTGCCCGACCACTCCGGTGACGTGATCACCGGGACGGGCGCGGCCTGCGTGTCCGCGTACGTGACGCGTTTGCCCTCGTGCTCGGCGGCGAGGTGCGCCATCTCCTGCCCGGTCCGGGCTTCAAGGGTGTGGAAGCCCTGGGTGGCGAGGCGGCCGTTGGTCGTCCCGGACAGGGCGAGGATCGTGTTCGCCGCCTTGACCGCCGTGTCGAGGCGGGGGCGGCCGTCGGCGGGCCCGCCGTGCGCGACACCGTTGCGCTCGCGCAACTCCGCCACTTCCTGGTCGGGTTTGAGCGTGATGCCCTTGGCGGGCAGGCCCAGTTGCTCGACCAGCGGGCCGAGCGCACCGAACTTCGCGCCGATCGCCGTGTAGTCGCGTTCGACGACGACGAGGTTCGGCATCGTCTTCCCGGGCACCGGCTCGCACTCGCCCTTGCGCCAGTCCAGGACGACACCGCCGGGCTGGGCGATCTCGCCCGGTGTGTCGTGCTGGAGCGGCGCCGCCACCAGGTCCTTGCGCACACCGAGGTGGCCGACGGCCAGTTCGCTGAGCTTCTCCGCGAGCGCCTTGAACGCGTCGAAGTCGGTGCGGGCCTGCCACGGCGGGTCCACGGCCGGCGTGAACGAGTGCACGTACGGGTGCATGTCCGTCGAGGACAGGTCGTGCTTCTCGTACCAGGTCGCGGCGGGCAGCACCACGTCGGACAGGAGGGTGGACGACGTCTGCCGGAAGTCGAGCGAGAGGAGCAGGTCGAGCTTGCCCTCGGGCGCCTCGTCGCGCCACGTCACCGTCGTGGGCCGCTCGCCGGGCGCCGCCTCCTCGGCCCGCAGCGAGGAGTGCGTACCGAGCAGGTGCTTGGTGAAGTACTCGGCGCCCTTCGCGGACGAGCCGAGCAGGTTCGCCCGCCACAGGGTCAGCACCCGCGGCCAGTTCTCGGGCGCGTCGGGGTCCTCGCAGGCGAACTTCAGGGTGCCCGCCTTGAGTTCGGCGACCGTGTCGTTCACCGGGTCGTCGCCCGCCCCCAGCTCCAGCGAGCTGCGGTCGAACGTCGGGTACGACGGCATCCACCCCGAACGCGCCGACAGCGCAAGGCAGTCGGCGCCCGTCATCCCCTCGAAGGCGCCCTTGCCGAGCGGTGAGGCGAGCACGTCCGCGCCGAACTTGTCGTAACGCCACTGGTCGGTGTTGGTGAACCAGTACGCCGTGCCGATCATCTGGCGCGGCGGCCGCGACCAGTCGTTCGCGGAGGCGAGCGAGGCCCAGCCCGTCACCGGACGGCACTTCTCCTGGCCCACGTAGTGCGCCCAGCCGCCGCCGTTCCTGCCCTGGCAGCCGGTGAGCTGGAGCAGGGCGAGGAAGCTGCGGTAGATGGTCTCGGAGTGGAACCAGTGGTTGGTGCCGGCCCCCATCAGGATCATGCAGCGGCCCTGCGACTTCTCGGCGGTGTCCGCGAACTCCCGGGCGATCTTCACGCACTTGGCGGCCGGCACGGAGGTGTGGATCTCCTGCCAGGCGGGCGTCCCCGGCGCGTCCGCGTCGTCGTACGAGGCCGCCCAGTCGCCCGGCAGCCCATCGCGGGCCACCCCGTACTGGGCCAGCAGCAGATCGAAGACGGTGGTGACCAGCGGGCCGTCCTGCCCGCCGAGCCGGGTCGCCGGTACGCCCCGGCGGACGACGTCGCCGCGGCCCTGCCCGTGCGTGCCGCCGTCGGTGTCGAAACGGGGCAGCAGCACCTCCACACCGGCCGCGACCTCGCTGCCGTGCAAGCTCAACTGGGGCCGGATAGCGCCCAGTTCGAGGTTCCACTTGCCCTTGCCCGACTCGGCCCAGCGGAACCCCAGCGACCCGTTCGGCACGGCGGGCCGCCCCGTAGCCTCATCGAGGACGGCCGTCTTCCACTCGGCCCCCTCCCCGCCCTGCCCGAGGTCGGAGGCGCGCAGGAACTTCGCCGGGACGAAGCCGCCGTCCTTCTCCTCCAGCGTCACCAGGAACGGCAGATCCGTGTACTTCTTGACGTAGTCCGTGAAGAACGGCGTCTGCCGGTCGACGAAGAACTCCTTCAGGATGACGTGCCCCATGGCCAGCGCCAGCGCCCCGTCCGTACCGGGGTGCGGGTGCAGCCACTCGTCGGCGAACTTCGCGTTGTCCGCGTAGTCGGGGGCGACAACCACGACCTTCTGCCCGCGGTAGCGCGCCTCGGCCATCCAGTGCGCGTCGGGCGTCCGCGTCACGGGCACGTTCGAGCCCCACATCATCAGATACGCGGCGTCCCACCAGTCACCCGACTCCGGTACGTCCGTCTGGTCGCCGAAGACCTGCGGCGACGCCACCGGCAGATCCGCGTACCAGTCGTAGAACGACAGCATCGGCGCGCCGATCAGCGACATGAACCGGGTCCCGGCCGCGTGCGACACCATCGACATCGCGGGGATCGGCGAGAACCCCGCGACCCGGTCCGGCCCGTACGTACGGATGGTGTGGACGTGCGCGGCCGCCACGATCTCCACGGCCTCGTCCCACGTGGCCCGCACCAACCCGCCCTTGCCGCGGGCCAGTTGGTACTTCCGGCGGCGGTCGGGATCCTGCTGGATGTCGGCCCACGCCAGCACCGGGTCGGTCAGCCGCGCCTTTGCCTCCCGGTACATCTCCAGGAGCACACCCCGGATGTACGGGTAGCGCACCCGCGTCGGCGAGTACGTGTACCAGGAGAACGCCGCCCCCCTGGGGCAGCCGCGCGGCTCGTACTCCGGCCGGTCGGGGCCCACCGTGGGATAGTCCGTCTGCTGCGTCTCCCACGTGATGATGCCGTCCTTGACGTACACCTTCCACCGGCACGACCCCGTGCAGTTCACCCCGTGCGTGGAGTTCACGACCTTGTCGTGGCTCCACCGGTCCCGGTAGAAGACGTCCCCGTCGCGCCCGCCCTCGATCCGCACACTGTGCAGGTCGTCGGAGGCCGTGCCCCGCCGGAAGAACCGCCCGGCCCGCAACAGCGCGGCATCCGGCTCGGTCGGGGGATGCGTCGTGTCTGTCACCGTGTGTGCTCCCTCGCGTCGCCGTCCTTCGCACGCTAGGGGCGAAACAGCGAGGGCACATGTCGGCCGGGGCCGTACGGGCGTCACCCGCATGGCCCCCGCGCGATCATGACCTGGCAGGTAATCGACCGGCCCGGCGGGCGCGGGCAAGCTCGGTGTCACCCGAACGACAGGGACCGCCGAGCCGACAGAGGGTGAACCGCATGGCCGCCACCACCACGACCACCGACCCGGGCACAGCGGCGCGGGGCCGCGCCTGGCTACGCCGCTTCCTCGCCCTGGACGCCGCCGTCACCGCCGGGAACGGCCTCGCCTACGTCGCCGCGTCCGGGCCGCTCGGCCGCTTCCTCGGCATCGACCGCGGCCTGCTCCTCGGCCTCGGCGCCCTCCTCCTCGCCTACGGTCTCGGCGTCGCCGCCCTGGCGGCCCGTAGTGGCCCGCCGGTCCTCGGCGTCCGCGTCGTCATCGAGACCAACCTCCTCTGGTCCACGCTCAGCCTCGTCGCCCTGTTCGCCTGGCTCACGCCGACCACGGCGGGCGCGGTGTGGGTGGTGCTCCAAGCCGTGGCTGTGGCCGCCTTCGCCGCGCTCCAGCACACGGCCCTGCGCGCCGCGCGGACTCAACCCAGTTCGGACTGAAGGTACTTGGCCGTCGCCGGGTCGGCCGGGAGCAGCGTCTCGATGGCCAGCTCGGCGACCGTCACGTCCATCGGCGTGTTGAACGTGGAGATTGACGAGACGAACGACAGCACGTGTCCGTCGTGCTCGATCACCATCGGCAACGCGAAGTACGGCACCGGCTCGGTCGGCCCGGAGCCGCGCGCCTCCTCCGGCACCGGATACGCCGCCACTTCTTCGTACAGCTCCCGCAGCGCGTCCGAGCGCGCCAGCGCGATCTGCCGCTCCATCTGCGCGAGCAGGTGCCCGCGCCACTCGCGCAGGTTCCTGATCCGGGGCGCGAGCCCCTGCGGGTGCAGGGTGAGCCGCATCGCGTTCAGTGGCTGCCGCGCGAGCAGCTCCTCGGGCAGGGAGGACATCAGCGCCGCGAGGCCGCGGTTGGTCGCCACCACGTCGTACGTCGCGTCGACGATCAGCGCCGGATACGGCTCGTAGCCGCGCAGCAGCCGCTCCAGACCGTCGCGCAGCGCGCCCATCGACGGATCGTCGAGCGGGGTCCGGGTGAAGCGCGGTGCGTAACCCGCCGCCAGCAGCAGGGCGTTGCGCTCCCGCATCGGTACGTCCAGATGCTCCGCGAGCCGCAGGATCAACTCCTCGCTCGGCCGTGACCGACCCGTCTCCACGAAACTGATGTGCCGTGCGGACGAGTCCGCGCGCAGCGCGAGCTCCAGCTGGCTGACCCGCCGCTGCTCGCGCCAGCTCCGCAGCAGACGGCCCACTTCGGACGTGTTCTTGCGCGTCGCAGTCGTCATCGGGAGACCGTAACGCGGTGCGGGTGGCACGCTGGGGTCATGCCAACAGAACCGCTCTCCCTGAAAGAGATCGAGGACCGCCTCGCCGAGCTCCCCGGCTGGTCGCTCGAGGGTGACCGTATCACCCGCACCTACCGCCTGGGCACGCACTTCGCGGCGACCGCCCTCGTCGTGCACATCGCGCAGACCCAGGAGGAGCTGGACCACCACTCCGACCTCACCCTCGGCTACAACACGGTAACCCTCGCGGTGCACACGCACGACACGGGCGGCGCCGTGACGGTGAAGGACTTCGAACTCGCCCACAGGGTCGAGGCGCTGGCCCCGGCCCACGGCGCGCACTGACCCGCCCCGGCCCCCGCCCCGCACCAGGTGCGGGGCGGGGGCCGGGCCGGATCAGACGGCGTCCAGCCGGGCCCGCTCGTCCTGCGTCAGCTCCAGGTCCACCGCGGCCAGGCTCTCCTCGATCTGCGCCACCGACGACGCCCCGACGAGCGGGACCGCCGGCACCTGGGCCCCGATCATCCAGGCCAGCACCACCTGGTTGACGGTGGCCCCCGCCGACTTCGCCACCTCCCGCAGCGCCGCGAGCCTGGGCTGCGTACTGCCGTGATCGTGGCCCGCGCTCAGCGGCTTGTCGTCCCGGACGTACGCCCCGCCGAGCAGCGGCGAGTACGCGACGAGCGTGAGATCCCGCTCGGCCCGCACCATGCTGAGCAGATTCCCGTCGGCCGTGCCGAGCTCCCCGTCCAGGGACAGTTGGCTCGGCGTATCGATCCGGTGCCGCAGATAGCTGTGCTGGTACTGAAGCACCTCGTACCCCGGCAGCCCCTCGGCCCGCGCGATGGCCCTGGCCCGCTCCACCTGCCACGCCCAGTGGTTGGACACCCCGAGCAGCCCGACCGTGCCCTCGTTCACCAGCGCCCCGAACCCCCGTACCGTATCGGCGAGTTCGACCTCGGGGTCGGGGATGTGCGCGTACAGCAGATCCAGCCGCTCCATGCCGAGCCGGGCCGTGCTGCCCGCCACGGCCGACCGGATCGCCGCCGGGGAGAGCCCCTCGGCGTTGTCGACGTAACCGGTGCCGGGGGCGAGGGGCGCCGCGCCCAGCTTGGTGGCGATGACGATCTCGTCGCCGATCCCGCGGCTGCGCCGCCAGTTTCCGAGGACCGTCTCGCTCTCACCGCCGACGCTGCCGGTCTGCCAGAACGCGTAGTTGTCCGACGTGTCGATGAACGTGCCGCCCGCCTCGACGTACCGGTCGAGAATCGCGAACGCCGTCCTCTCCTCGGTGACCGTGCCGAACAGCATCGTGCCGAGGCTCAGCACACTGACCTCGCGGCGCGTCGCCGGATCCGAACCGATGGTGCGGTACTTCATGCGGAGCTCCCCCTCACGGGCCCCGGCCGCCGGGTGCGGGCCGGGCTGTGGGACGGAGTCAACGTGTTGAAGCGCACGCGAAGTCAAGCGGTCCTCAACCCCGTCGAGCCGCGGGCGCGGATCGCGGCGTGCGCGGCGCTATCGGCGAAATCGCCCGCGAGCGGCAACCAACCGGGCCCCAGCGGCAACTGACGGAGCGTGACCCGCCCGCACGGCCCTACCCCCAGGAGCCCTCGCATGCGCCGACCGCACCCCCACCGCAGACCCCGCCGACCGCTGCTCGCCATGACCACCGCCGCCGCGCTCGCCGCCGCGGGCCTCACCCTGCTGCCCAGCGACCACGCGTCCGCGGCCACCGCCCGGCAGGCCGAGAAGCTCGACCGCGGCCTGGTCAGCGTGCACACCGACGCCGGGAACCTGATCACCTGGCGCTGGCTCGGCACGGACCCCGACAACGTTTCCTTCAACGTCTATCGCGCCGGTACGAAGGTCAATCCGACGCCGATCACCGGCTCCACGAACTACTTCCACTCCGGCGCCCCGAGCTCCGCCGACTACACGGTCCGCGCGATCGTCGGTGGCGCCGAACAGGCCGACTCGGCGCACGCGATCCAGTTCCGCACCGGCTACAAGGACGTACCGATCACCCCGCCCGCGGGCGGCACCACCCCCGACGGCGTCGCCTACACCTACGAGGCCAACGACGCCTCCGTAGGTGACCTGGACGGCGACGGCGTCCTCGAATTCGTCCTCAAATGGCAGCCCACCAACGCCAAGGACAACTCGCAGTCCGGTTACACCGGCAATACCATCGTCGACGCGGTCAAGCTCGACGGCACCCGCCTGTGGAGCGCTGACCTGGGCAAGAACATCCGCTCCGGCGCCCACTACACCCAGTTCCAGGTGTACGACTACGACGGCGACGGCAGGGCGGAGGTCGCCATGAAGACGGCCGACGGCACGACCGACGGCCAGGGCAAGGTGATCGGCAGCGCCTCGGCGGACCACCGCAACTCCAGCGGCTACGTCCTGTCCGGCCCCGAGTACCTGACGATGTTCGACGGGCGGACGGGCGCGGCGATGGGCACCGTCGACTACGTCCCCGCACGCGGCACGGTCTCCTCGTGGGGCGACGCGTACGGCAACCGCGTGGACCGCTTCCTCGCGGGCACCGCCTACCTGGACGGCGCCCGCCCCTCCCTGATCATGGCGCGCGGCTACTACACGCGGTCCGTGATCGCGGCCTGGGACTGGCGCGACGGGAAGTTCACCCGCCGCTGGACGTTCGACACCAGCTCCTCGACCAACAGCGGCAAGGGGTACGACGGGCAGGGCAACCACCAGCTCTCCGTCGCGGACGTCGACGGCGACGGCAAGGACGAGATCGTCTACGGCGCGATGGCCGTCGACGACAACGGCTCCGCCCTGTGGACCACGAAGAACGGCCACGGCGACGCCATGCACGTCGGCGACCTCGACCCGTCCCGGGCGGGCCTGGAGGAGTTCAAGGTCGACGAGGACAGCTCCAAGCCGTCGTCCTGGCTGGCCGACGCGCGGACCGGCGCCGTCATCTGGTCGACACCCTCCAACGGCGACAACGGCCGCGGCGTCTCCGACGACATCTGGTCCGGCAGCGCGGGCGCCGAGTCCTGGTCGTCGTCCGAGTCCGGCATCCGCAACCCCAAGGGCACGGTCGTCAACTCCCGCAAGCCGTCCTCCGCCAACTTCCTCTCCTGGTGGGACGGCGACACCACCCGCGAACTCCTCGACGGCACGCACATCGACAAGTACGGCACCGCCTCCGACACCCGCCTCCTCACGGGCTCGGGCGTCCACTCCAACAACAGCACCAAGGCGACACCGGCCCTGTCGGGCGACATCCTCGGCGACTGGCGCGAGGAAGTCGTCTGGCCCACAACGAACAACACGGCTCTGCGCATCTACTCGACCCCGCTGGAAACCTCCACCCGCATCACCACACTCCTCCACGACACCCAGTACCGCACGGCCCTGTCATGGCAGAACACGGCCTACAACCAGCCGCCGCACCCGAGCTTCCACATCGGCGCGGGAATGGCTACGGCGCCGCGGCCGACGGTCATCACACCCTGAGAGAGCTCGCGGCGGCTGCTCCGGTGCGGGGCAGCCGCCGTCCCCGCGGAAGTTCCGGCCGGGGGAGTGCATCCGTTCCGGGGCGCGGGGATGAAGGAACAAGTGTGGCGGGGAGTCCCTCGGCCCTCTGCCGCACACCGCTGACGCCGGGCGCCTGCACGCCCCGGCGTCAGCTGTACGTCCACCACCAGGCGTTCGAGCCGGCCCGGCACGTGATCGCCGAGCCGCTCGCCGTCGTCATGGCCGCGCCGGGGTGCCCGGCCGGGTGCTGCGGTAGCGGCCGTCAGCCGACCGCGCACTCCTTCCCGCCGGCCGTGAACGCCGAAGGCGCCCCGTTCGCCGCAGGCCGGCTCCCCGTGAAGCCGAAGGCGACCGAACTACCCGCCGCCACCTTGGCGTTCCAGCCGACGTTCCGCGCGGTCACCGCCGGACCCGACTGGGTCGCCGCCGCGTTCCACGCCTGGGTCAGCTTCTGGCCGTCCGGGAAGGTCCAGGACAGGGACCAGCCGTCCCACGCCGTCGTGCCCTTGTTCGTCAGGGTCACGTCCGCCTGGAAGCCGCCCGGCCACTCGTTGGTGACCTTGTACGTGACCGCGCAGGCGGACGACCCCGAGCCGCCGTCGCCCGGGGGCGGGGTGTCCGCCGTGTCCCCGTAGACGACGCCCCGCCCGTTCGTCGACACGTACACCCGGCCGTAGACCCGCGGGTCGCCCGTGATCGCCGCGCCCGTCCAGCCCCACTGGTGGGCGTCGTCGTTGATCCGGGTCCAGGAGGCGCCCGCGTCCGTGGAGCGGAAGATGCCCCGGACGCCGCCGATCTTCGCACTGGCGAACAAGGTCTGGTAGGTCGCGCCCGGCGCCGCCCGGCCGAACCCGATCGTGTCCGCCTCGTCGACGTTCGCGAGTTCGGTGAACGTGGCGCCACCGTCCGTCGAGTGCCACAGCCCGTACGCGCCCTTCGTCGAACCGCCCGCCAGCCAGATGTCACCCCGCACGCCCGGCACCGCCTTGAACCGTACTGGCCCGTCCGCCGGGAGCCCGCTCGACGCCTTCGCCGTGAACGTCGCCCCGCCGTCCGAACTGACGTAGAACGTCCCGGCCTTGAAGGCGTAGAAGGTGTTCGCATCCTTGCGGTCCGACTCGACGACCGCGCCCGCCGGCACCCCGCTCGACGCCGTCCACGACGAGCCCGAGCCCGTCTGCACGCCCGCGCCCTCCGGGCTCCACACGTACCGCCCACCGTCCGCCGACACCGCGACCGTGCCGCCGCCCGTCACCCCCGAAGGGTCGCTGCCCGGAGCCCAGGTGGCGCCGTTGTCGGCCGAGAAGGCGAGGTGCGCGCCCGAGTCGGCGTTGCCGGCGCGCACCACCGTGTCCGGCTTCGACTCGGCGAAGTCCAGGCTCGTCGTGGTGGTGAAGTTCGGGTTCGTGAACATCATCGGCGGAACCTTCGTCAGGTCCGTGTGGCGGAAGCCGCCGATGTCGCCGAGCGCGCTCAGCAGGGGCGCGCCCGAGGGCGGGGAGGCCAGGTCGTTGACGGCCGTCTCCTCCAGGCCCCGCACCATCGGGGTGATGGAGAAGGTGCCGCCGGTGTCCCACTTCCCGAGGTTCTCGGTCCCGTAGATCGTCGCGCCCGTCCCGTACATCATCCGGTCCGAGTCGAACGGGTCGATCTCCAGCGCCTCCGTCATCCAGCCCAGTTTGGGTGACTGCTCCGGCGGCGCCGGGTTCGCGCCCCAGGTCAGCCAGGGTGCGGAGGAGACGTCCATGGTGTAGCGGTTCGTTCGGTCCGGGTACGAGGAGTAGTCCCACGCCTTCGTCCACGTACCGCCGCTGTCCGTGGAGCGGAAGATCATCGTGTCCGGGTACCAGGAGCTGTAGCCGGACACCATGACCGTGCCCGGATGCTGCCGGTCGACCGTCAGCCCGCTGAAGCCGTAGTACGTGTCCGCCTCCGCGGCCGGGCTGACGTTCTTCCACTCCCCGGTCCGCGTCGCGTACCGCCAGACCTGGCCCTTGCCGCCGTCGTAGGGGCCGCCGGTGTCGCTGTACGCGAGGTAGAGATAGCCGTTCTCCGCGTCGAGGACCCCCTTGTGCGCGAGGTAGCCGGTGGGTTGCCCTGCCACGCGCTGCCAGGTCGCGCCCGCGTCCGTCGAGCGGTACACCGCGTTGTCCTTGTCCGCCACGCCCGCGTAGATCGTCCGCGTGCGGGACGTGCCCGAGCCCGTCGACTCGTCGAACGTCACCCACACGACGCCCTGGAGATCGGAGGCGTAGCCCGACGTGTCGGACGGGTCCTGCCGGTAGGTGCCGGGGTTCGGGAAGGCCGTGACCTGCGCCCACGTCACGCCCGCGTCCGTCGAGCGCCACAGACCCTTGCCGCTGGGCGCGCCCAGGTACAGGACCTTGTTGTCGTGCGGGTCGACGGCGAGGCGTTCGCCCATGCCGCGGCCGGGCATGTTCCCGCCGAGCTTGAAGGGGAGGTCCGTCTTCTTCCAGGTCGCGCCGCGGTCGGCGGAGCGCAGGACCGCGCCGTTGCCGGGGTCCCAGTCGTTGGTGTACGTGCCGACGGCCGCGTACACCTTGTCCGGGTCCACGGAGTCCGAGGCGAGGGAGGCGACGCCGGTGTGGCCCCAGTCGTCCCAGCCGACCGAGTCGAGCAGCGGCGTCCAGGACTTCGTCGCCTGCTCCCAGCGGTAGGCGCCGCCGATGTCGGTGCGGGCGTAGGCGAGGTTCTTCTCGGCGCGGTTGAAGACGATGCCGGGGACGAAGCCGCCGCCGTCGATACGGGCGTTCTTCCAGGCGTACGTGTCGGCGGCGACGGAGGCCCGCGGCTCGGCCGGCGGCCCGGCGGCCGTGGCCGCGCCGGTCGTCAACAGGGCGGCCACGAGCGCGAGTACGCCTGCCAGGGGCAAGCGGGGTCTGTGCATGAGGTCTCCAGGAAAGGGGCGCAGGGGGGAGGGGCGGGGGGGGGGGGGGGGGGGGGGGGGGGAGGGGGGGAGGGGGGGGGGGGCCTCACACCCGGGAGGGTTCTTCTCCCA